>JAZSCT010000018.1:0-43343 GCA_045530725.1 Clostridia bacterium | reverse complement strand
AACTCCATACCGTAAAAAGGTGTATAACTAATAAGATAAATTAAAAAGTAACAGGGACTGTAAAAAATATTTTACAGTCCCTGTTATTTATGTGAATTCCAAAGATATAATATCGTCTATAAATATTTCATGTCCTTCTTTTGTAGTTACAGATTTTCTCATACTGTTGTATTTATAAATACAGTCTGTAACAGTTACATATTCTCCTCCGTTTTTTGTCTTGTCAGGTACAAAGAATGTGATACGGGATAGAATATTTTCTTCAGGAAAATCAAGAAGATAAGATAGTTTATAATTGATTTCTTCTTTTTGATTTTCATCAAGAATGATTTTTTTGCCTGTTTCTCTGCCTGTTTCATATACGGTTTCCTCATAGCCTGTCAAAGCAGAAAATGGAGCAAACTGTGCCGCTCTCATATACCTTTCCATAGGTTTATGTCTTTCTGATTTATGATATGGCTGATTTATGATATCATCAAATACTGATTTGTCCAAAACACATCCTCCTATGCTTTGTGTCCGCCTATTTGTTTGTTTCTGTCAATCGCTGTTGCACCTTCCTGAAGGTTTGACCCTTTGATGATGGCATTTTTACCAAAACGCGATTTAATGTCTATATATGCTTTCTGTATATTCTTTTCCTTGCGGAGAGTTTCATCACGTTTCTCTTCCTTTATCTTCTCCAGATTATAATCAGCAAACATACTTAACTGAGTAATATTGGCTCTTTTTTCAACATCATTTTCACTTTTTATATGATTTGCACTTACATTGATTCTTCTGTACAAAAGTTCCCTGTTGGCTTTTTTCTCAAATTCATTCATAATCATTTCTGTTATATACACCGTCGATGCACAAAACCTATCCAGATTTACTGTGAAATGAACATGCTTTGGAACTTTTCTGCCGTAATAATCTGTAGTTACTTCTCCTTTCACCCGATTTATATACTTGGGATTTGTAAGACACTCGATGTCATAGCCTGCAGTAATAACTATCTGATCTGTCACAAGACCTTTCTCTACAAGTTGAAGACAAAGTGCTTCTGTCATTTCTTTAAGAACTATAACAGTCTTTTCATAATCATATGGGCAATGAAGCACCTGACCTGAACCGAGACTTGAAGATACAGGTTTATATTCCTTTATTTCTTTCAATGTGCAGGGTTCATATCCCCAGGCGTGATCAATAAGAAGTTCAGCATTTATCCCAAAAATTTTGTACAGACGGTCCTCACCGAACTCTGTCATAGAATAAGCGGCAATATCTCCCATTGTATAAAGCCCCATCTTAGATAACTTCTCATAGTATCCCCTGCCTACTCTCCAGAAATCTGTAAGAGGTTTGTGGTTCCAAAGTTCTTTTCTGTAAGATATTTCATCCAAACTTGCGATTCTCACGCCGTATTGGTCGGCAGTTTTGTGCTTTGCCACAATATCCATACAAACTTTGGCAAGATAGAGATTTGTCCCTATACCGCAAGTAGCAGTAATGCCCGTGGTAAGATAAACATCCTTGACAATCATTCTTGCAAATTCTTCAGGGGTTTTGCCCGAATGATGAAGATAATCTGTGATATCCATAAACACCTCGTCTATGGAATAAACGTGTATATCATCCTTTGATACATACTTAAGATATACTTCATATATTCTGCTGCTTATTTCAATATACTTAGCCATTTTCGGTACAGCGGCTATATAAGATACTTTAAGTGTGGGATCCTTTTTCAATTCTTCCGAATTATAAGATTCACCCACAAGTTGTCTTATGGGTGAATCTTTTCGTCTTTGGTTATTGATTTCTTTTATAACAGATTCCACTTCAAAAAGTCTGGGTCTGCCGCTTACACCGAGTTTTTTAAGGCTTGGTGTAACTGCGAGACAGATAGTTTTTTGTGTTCTTGACACATCAGCGACAACCAGATTTGTTGTCATAGGGTCAAGATTTCTGTTAATACATTCAACGGAGGCATAAAAACTCTTAAGGTCAATACAAAGATATATTCTCTTGTCCATAAACGCCTCCTTGTAAAAATTAATTAAATAGTAAAAGAGGTAAAATGTCAAATGCCTTCTCTACAACAATCCCTGTCTTTTCTGCGTTCTTTTCAGTATAAGAGTCGCAACCTTCTACATTCTTTGTGCTGTCATACAAAAGAAAGGGAATTGCATCTCTGGTATGAGTACGCAGTTTTACAGGTGTAGGATGGTCAGGCATTATGAGTATGCGGTAGTCCTCTCCCATTTCATCCAGATTTTCTTTTACATATTTGACAACTTTTTCGTCTATAAGTTCTATGGATCTGATTTTGTTTTCTGTTTCGCCTCTGTGACCGCACTCATCAGGGGCTTCCATATGTATGTAGCAGAAGTCTTTGCCTGATTTGAGAGAATCGATACAAGCCTTCGCCTTTCCCTCCCAATTGGTATCCACGTCACCGTTTGCACCTTCTACATCTATGGACTCAAGTCCAGCACAAATAGCAATACCTTTGATAAGATCAACTGCGGAAATAACAGAACCGTCAATTCCGAACTTCTCTTTAAAATCATCAAGGGACGGCTTTCTGCCTTCGCCCCATATCCAGAGGGAATTCGCGGGATTGAGACCTCTTTTGATACGATTGATATTTACAGGATGGTCTTTGAGTATCTCATAACTTCTCTTCATCATATGAGTGATAAGTTCTGCCTCATCCCCCTGTGGCATATAGTCTCCTGCTTTTCTTTCCAGGATATCGTGAGGGGGTGTGAGTTTCACATTTGTGGAACCATCATGGATTACAAGAGCATGACGATAACTTACCCCATTATAAAACTGTACTCTGTCATTGGCAAATTCTTTGTTGATGCATTCTATAAGTTCTTTTGCTTCTTCATTTGATATAGCACCTGATGAATGGTCGATAACAGTTTTGTCTTCGTATTTTTCATCATCAGACAATGTAACGATATTTGCTCTGAATACCACATCAGTATCCTTCATATCCACACCGATACTTACTGCTTCAAGAGGAGAACGGCCCGAATAATACTTGTCAGGATCATAGCCGAGAGCAGAAAGATTTGCCACATCGGAACCTGGAGACAGATGATCGGGAACAGTATAGGTAAGCCCAAGTGTTCCTTTTTTGCACAAAGCATCTATATTTGGTTTTTTGGCAACTTCAAGCGGGGTATGTCCGTTTAAAGAATCTACAGGGTAATCCGCCATACCGTCGCCAAGAATTACTACATATTTCATATTTTTCATCCCTTCATAGATTGTTACTTATATTATGCAACATACAGGAACAAAAATCCACCCTTTTTTCAAATTTTTAACAAAATTGTATTATTGTACTTTACAAAAATGTATCCTGATGTTATAATTTCTCATAGAATAAAACAACATATGAAAGGAATGATATAAATGATTTTGGTAACAGGCGGTGCAGGTTTCATAGGAAGTCACACATGCGTGGAACTACTTAACGCAGGATACGATGTATGTGTATGCGACAATCTGTCCAATTCAAAGGAAGAATCATTAAAAAGAGTTAAAAAAATAACAGGAAAAGATGTGAAATTCTATAAAACCGATATTCTTGACTATGAAGGTCTGGATAAAATCTTTACAGAGAATAACATTGAAGCAGTTATTCACTTTGCAGGTCTTAAAGCAGTAGGTGAATCATGTCAGATACCTATGAAATATTACCACAACAACATCACAGGTACTCTTATCCTCTGCCAAGTAATGCAGAAACATAACGTAAAAAAGATAGTATTCTCATCATCTGCAACTGTTTACGGAAATCCACATACTGTTCCTATCACAGAAGATTTCCCTCTTTCTACCACCAACCCATACGGTGCCACAAAGCATATGATAGAAAGAATCCTTACAGATATATACAATTCTGACAATGAATGGAGCATTGCACTCTTAAGATACTTCAATCCTGTAGGTGCGCACGAAAGCGGACTTATCGGCGAAGATCCAAACGGTATCCCAAACAATCTTGTACCATATATTGCTAAGGTTGCACAGGGCAAACTTGAAAAACTCAGCGTATTCGGAAATGACTATCCTACAAAAGACGGTACAGGTGTAAGAGACTATATACACGTAGTGGATTTAAGTATCGGCCACATAAAAGCCCTGGAAAAAATATTATCATCAAAAGGTGTAGATGCATATAACCTTGGCACAGGCACAGGATATTCGGTGCTTGAAATGGTGGAAGCGTACGAAAAAGCATCAGGCAGAAAAGTTCCTTATGTAATCGCTCCAAGAAGAGACGGCGACATAGCAGCATGCTATGCAAACCCTGAAAAATCCAGAAGAGAACTTAACTGGGAAGCAAAACTTGGTCTTGACAGAATGTGCGCTGACTCCTGGAACTTCAATGCAAAAAATCCAAACGGATATGAAGAATGATTCATAAATCCAATATGGAACTATAAAAATATTCTGACTATAAAAAGGACTGAAAAATATTTTTTCAGTCCTTTATTTGTATTGCGATTACTAAAAATTAAGATACAGTTCTGGATCTACCGCTTCGCCATTTTTGTAAATCTGAAAGTCCAGATGATTTCCTGAAGAAATACCTGTACTTCCCACAATACCGATGACCTGACCTTTGGTAACTCTGTCACCCTTTTTCACTTTTGGCAATTCAGCCATATGATGGTATTTGGTCACAATATCGTCGTTGTGTTGTATTTCAACTGTATTTCCATATCCATCAACCCATCCTGCAAATGTTACAACCCCATCTTTTGACGAAACAACATTTTCGCCATAATCACAGGCAAGATCGACGGCTTTGTGATATGTGCTTGCACCCTCAATACCTGTGTTTCTAGGTCCGAATTTACTTGAAACACGATATGATGATGTAGTTACTGGCAACCCAAAGTCATAATCCTGCTCTTCGGCACGTTCTCTTTCCTTTTCTCTCTCCTCAGCCTGACGTTCCTCTTTTTTATCTTCAAGTATTTCACTTTGCATAAGTCCGTCCAGTGCTTTTTCTTTAAGTTTGTTAAGCGAGGTATATTTTTGTCCTTCAAGGTCCTTATCTGCAATATACATATCTGATTCTGCTTTTTTATCCTGAGTATATTTGTCACTTTCAAGGGATTTATCAGTTTTATACTTTTCTGTATCAGAATCTATAATGGATTCTTTTATTCGGGTATCATTCTCCCTTTGATCCTTAAGATTTGTATAATTCTTATACTGAGATGTGATATCTCCCTGATCCATATATTTCATAAATTCATCGTTGTTGATGATTTTTGCATATCTGGCATCAATCAGATTGTTGTATTTTTTTATAAGACGAGCCTTTTCATCTTCGTCAGATACATTTTTCATCTCTTCCTTCAAAGAATCAATCTTTTGCTGATAATCCAATTCAACATCATAAACATTGCCTGTGTCAGGGTTGATATAAGGATTGTCATCTCTTATTTCATCAGGAATTTCCCCCGAAATATCCGATTTTGTTTTAATAATATTCATTTCGGTTGTTTTGTCAGTCTGGTCATTCTCGAAGAATTTCTGATTTTCTTTTGAAAAACTTTCGAGAATTTTAATGCCTGTATCCGCCTTTTTCAGAGAATAATCGGCAATCTTTTCGTATGCACGATCTTTAAAGTCCATTTGGATTTTTTTGGCATCTGCAAGGGCAGTTGTATCCACACTTCCCTGATTTGCAACTCTTGAACCTGAAACAGAATCTCCTGCAGTCTTATTACCTATATCTGTATATCTTTTATAAATATTCAACGCATACTCCGTGGAAAAAGGATCAGATTTAAAGTGGTCATTGAGTTTTCTGTATTCATCACTTATATAATCTGCATTTTCTTTGTAGCGTTGTTCATCAGAAAGAGTTTTTCCCGATAGTTTTACATAATCATTCCACAAAGAATCAAGATCAGACTTTTTAAAATATGTTTTGGAATCAATATTTTCATACGGATAATTTACATCCATTCCATCTACAGATACCTTTTTTCTTTTGTCATCATATTTGATAAGTTCATCCGTCTCTTTATCACTCATACCGTAACGTTTTGATTTGAGTTTTAAATATGGTCGTATATGAACTTTTTCATCATTTTGGTTAACAGGAATATATTTATGTATAGTAATTACCTCCTTTTCAGTCTGTATTCTGATCACATCCTTGGGGTATAGTTACACATAAAATCCGTGATTTTTCATATATATCCTCCCCTATGCACCCGTCATCCAACACAGGGATCACACAGATGTAATATGTAACTTTCCCCATACTTTTTCCATATCCCAGATCACTTGTGGAAAACTGAATAAGCCTTTCAGGCTCATTATATAAGAGATCTCTTTTTTCAAAGACAACTGAATCTGCATATTCCATATTGTTTACTTCTCCCAACTGGTATCTCTTAATAATAAACCGTGATACAAACTTAAGCGCAATATTTAGTTTCACTTCAAGCAATGCAGATGTATAAACCTTTCCCTGTAACTGTTCATACAGGTAACCTTTAATATAAAAATTTTCAATCAAAGTATATCTGTTCCTCATTGTTCAACTACTTCATCTCTTATCATATCAACAACAGTACTGACATTATATATTTCTTCTTCAAGGTCCTTTTTAAACTTCAAAATTGCTTTGTTAAGTTCATCAAGTTCTTTTTCAACCTGAGACATTCTTAAATACAAATCATCAATCTGATTCAAATTTATCGCCTCCAAAGGATAGTTTTAATTCTATAGAGTGTATTTTTACATCTCCTTCTCCTTCTACATACAATCTGTGATACAATCCTTCACTTTTTCTAAGAGCACATCTTATTGCCTCAATAGTATTGTTACACTGATAATCCGTTATAAGATTGTTGTCACAGGGAATCTCTTCATCAGAAAGAAGATATGCTCTCACGCGTGATGATTTGCTCCCTTTTATAATCATTTCAAGTTTGCACACCTTTTGAGTATCGGGAATATACAAATTGAAAGGATTAGTCTCGAAATACCACTTTTCTTTGTAATCAAGGTATTTTGCCGAGCCTGATGTGATACAGTATATCTGATTTTTGGCGGTATCATAATTGGCCGCCTCAACTCCACCGGGTCTCGTATCATAACTGGCATATGTCAATATATATACATTGTCATTTAGCGATATCATATCCCTTACATCCTTTATCTGTCGGTCATCGGTTTCAATATAACTGTCATATGGCAGAGCAATCTTCAAAAAGCACTTATGACGTGTATCATAAGTATAAATGGCTTTGTCTGTGTCACAGTCAATATAAGCATATAGTACATTTGAGCAGGATGTAAGTATAGCATTATTTATTTTACCAGGGTAAAGACAGTCTGAAATGCATGATATGCTTGTCCCGTTGTAGCAGTATATCCCCTTACTGTCAGCAAAATACAGTTTGCCGTCGCATTCTGCGATACTTTTCTGACTGAATGTACCGTGATTAAATAAGGTGCTTATCCTGAAAGGATTTGTCTTTCCGTAAATTTTGTATGATGTATCATTTGAAAAGGCTATTATTTCGCCTGAATAATCACATATTGCACAAAGTCTGGAAGAAGATACCCCCTCATTTGATACTGCGGCAGCCCAGGCATTTGAAGGAGAAAAAGAATATACGCTATCGTAGGAAAAATCATTCATAGTATTTGGCTTAGTAGCATATATCCTCCCCTCGCCTACAGCAAACATCCGAGTTGCCCCCGGCAAAATCGCCGACACGTCAGGATATGGAAACAAGTGAGTGATTCCATCTGAATCAGTCATACCTGCTTCCATATATCTTTTTTTGATACCATACACAGTTGTACTGTTACTTCTCTGGATGCCTGCAGTTATCATTTCCTCATCAAAATAAGTATCTTCTTTCGGAAACCCTGATTCATCTAGTTCAATAAGTACTGCATCAGGCATAATCACTATATATTTTCTGTATTTTCCAAACATCAGCGACGGATCCTCTGATGACCATTCCGAAAATAGTTTTGCATCTCTGTTTTTGTCGGAATAGGCTCTTTTTACAAGCCAACATCCAAGATATGAATCGTAATAAAATAGTTTTGCATTATAAAAATATAAGCGGTTAAGTTTCATCTCTGTCCAGGATTCATCAAAATAATAGTATTTGCCTTCATATAAATATACGCTTGTTGTATCTGCGTTGTCCATTTCGTCAGGATGTTCACTTACCTCAACAAAATTCCTCGGATCGGCAAACATTTCATAATCCGCATTATACACCTTTTCTTCGTTTTCATCATATAACACACAAGAACATATATGCAAAAAAGATGTTTTGACCTGTTTGAGACAATCGCAGATTACATAATGACATCCCTTTTTGTAATCTCTGTATGCGATTCTGCCATTCTTTACATACTGATATCCGTCTTCAACATCTTCGCCGCACATTCCCCAATGAATAAGCAAAATATAATTTCCAAAAGAAAACATATTGCATCCGCCGTCATTTTCAAATACTGTGCTTGGCGATGTAAGATTATAGTAACTCTGTTGTGAATGAATACTTTTTCTTATATCGGAAGATGATATGACGGGATAGTTTTTGTATGAGAGGTTTTCACATGCCGAAAAGCCTCCCATATTAATAACTTCAGAACGAATCAGTCCTTCATTGGTAGAAATAGTTATTCTTTTTGTCCCGTTCACAGGAAATCTTACTGTTTTCGGATAATCAGTCATAGATATCCACCCCTATCTGATATAATTTGCTTCTTTTTCTGAATACCATTTTTTGAGTGATTCAAAATTAATAATATGCTGATCACTCCATGCATTTGCCATAGTTATATTGCCTGAAAGCATAAATGCTTCCATACGTATCTTGCTTCTTATCACATCAAGAAAGCCATCAGGAACAGGAATTATATAAGTATCTGCATTTGCTTCTGTTATCTTTTTGGGCCTCATATAAAACATTACTCTGTATATTCCGCCACTTTCATAATGATTCACAAACAGTTTGCCGTTGTTTTTGAAATAGAATCTTTTGCCTTTCGGTGCAAGAGAACCATATGTACTTCTGACAAATTCATTGTTGTTCATACTGAACACCTTATACACATCCTCGTAATATATGGTGTCGATATCCTCAGTACAATTTATCGTTTCCTGCTTGACGGTATTTTCCGGATCAAATCCAATGTCAAAATCATAATCATTCACATATGGCTTATTAAGATCAATCGCCATATTTGTGGCTTTGTATTCATTTACTCCGATACATTTCACCGCTGATGAGTATATACGGAATAATTCCTCATTTATCCAGTCATAATACTGATTTCTTTTGATATCAGGCAGAGAAACATCAATCTCAAGGATCATATCATCCACAAGTTTTTTTGCAGTCATTGTACCTTTAAGCATCAATGTTCACTCCTTTTTATAAATCCTGTCTTTGAACTTCTGCTTTTCCACCATGCGCAAAAAATAAACTTCATCTTTCTTAAAAATTCACTCTTGTGTCTGTCGCCAAGACCCAGAAGATAAAGAATATTGTCTATTATCGGAGAAAAATACATTTCGGGATACACCCATTCATAATTAATATCAGGTGCGTTTTTCAATGCATCCATCAATGGATACATAAGATTTATTTCGTTTACTGTTTCATTGAAACATACGAGAAATTTAAACTGATCCACATCTGTATATGCAGATACAGCAATATAAATATCTTTTACAATCATTTATTATTCCTTTTTATACAAAGGGAGGATTAACCTCCCTTTATCATAAACTTTATTTTACGCTGCGCAGTTTTTGAGTCTGATACATCCACCCGGGTTCTTGCAGATAAGTTCACCGTAATTGAAAAGCAGCGCTCTGTAACTTGATGAATCTTCCATAAGGTTAAAGATTCCGCCGCCCTGAAGTTCTGCAAACTGCCAGTCAAAAGAATGGAACTCAAAAACATTTGTATCTACGCCCCAGATTTCATTGTCAGGAACAAAACTTTCGTTCACACAGGCAACATTTGTGTTGGAGAATGTAAAGTTAATTGCCTTGAATCCTCCGTTAAGTGACAAATCGCCCTTTTCGTTTCTGATGTTGTTCACTCTTAAGTATTCAAGATATGCATCAAATGCTTTATCGCCAAACATAAGAAGGTTTACATTTGAATTCTTGTACTGCTTAGCATTTCTCAGGGCACTTGTAATAAGTCCGTCATCAATGTCTCCGTCACATTCAATTACAGTCGGTTTAAGATATGGGCTTGATGCCTTTTCTACGCCATAGATTTTTGTAATGGAATCATCAAAGATGGAACCAAGACCTGTGATTTCCTTACCGTAGGAATTCTGAACTGTAATAAAGCCTTTCTGACATGTGATTGCTGTACCGTCGATTTTGATTTTTCCTGTACCGTCTGTGTTTCTTTCCACACTTAAGATTCTTCTTGCACTTACCTTTGCAACAGAAGATCCTGCCTCGTATATATCAATAATGAGACCTTCCTTGCAATGCTTATGGTTTGATACAGTAATAATATTTGTATTTTCAGCAGCAGAAATCTCTGTGAGTTTACCTGAACCATCACCGAAAAGTGATCTTCCCACATTCCACTTTGCTGATTCATAAGCGGCATTCACTTCTGTATCAAGGGCATTTGCCATGGCACCTGCATCACCTGTAAGATGAACCGCCTTATTTGAAATTTCAATATTACAATACATATCTTTAGCGTCGATTTCGAATCCTTCAAATGGTACTGCACCTGATTTCGGAGTCTGACCGCCTTCTGTTCCGAATCCGAATCCGCCTGACAAACCGTATGGCGCTGTTGCCTTAATCTTTGAAGATGTAAGAGGTACTTTTCTTATACTTGCAAGAAAAGGCGACGGCTCTGTAGAAAGTTGATTCTGCCATGCCGGCAAATAGTTGTATTTTAACGCTTTTTCAAAATTTATTAAATTCTGCATATATTATCTCTCCTTAAATTATTTAAAAAGTCTGAATGTTGCATTCTTTGCATCCTGCATATTCTTTGGTTTTTCTTCGATATTCAAAGATGTGATTCCGCCTTCGAAATTCATATTCGGAACCGAATTCTGTTTCTGAAGATCTTCACGTATTTTCAAAGATACTGCTTTTCTGAATTCTTCATCATTATCAAAAATCTCCATAAGTTCTTCCACACTTTTCTTTTTGTTCAAAAGACAGGCATCTCTTCCTTTGAGAATTACATATGCCGTAACATATTTTTCCATAAGATCATCTGAATTTTTCAAAGCAGGATATTTTTCAATAACTTCATCCATTTCATCTGCTTTATCAGCAGCATCTGCCATTTCTTCGGTAAGAATCATCATCTTGATAACCTTATCTCTTTCTTCTCTGTTTTTGTACTTCTTTGCACATTCCACAAGGGGAAGCAATTCTTCGTAAAGATCCTTTCGTGCCATTTCATATACATTTTTTGCAAGAATCTCTTCACTTGTTCCCAAAGACTCTTTTTTCTCTGAGCCCTGCTGTGCTTTGTCTTCTGTAGCACTTTCAATCACATCATTTCTGTTGGTCTCATTGATGCTTTCAAGATATGACACGATAAGATTGATTTTTTCTTCATAAGCACCTATTTTTTCTTCCAAAGACAAAATTTTCATTTCGACTTCCGATGGTGTGTTGCTTTCAACCTCTTCAGTCGGTATAACTGCTTCCTGCTGAAGTTTCTCGTCTGTTACTTCTTTTTTCAAGTTGTTTTTCAAAATAGTTTCCTCCTGGTTATTTTTAGGATAAGGGGATTGTATTAATACTAATTTATTCTTCTTCGCCTGCGGCGTTATAAAAGACCTCTTTGTCCTCATCGGAAAGATATCCGTATTTGGACTGATCCTCAATTAATGTAACTGCATAACTGAAAGAAAACATTCCATCCGCTACGCATTTTATAAAAGCACTTATAATTCTTTCTGCTCTTTTGTTCATATATCCTCCGTCATTATTCCAATATCATTGCCATAATTTCAGCGATAACATCATCTATATTGCAATAAACATTCATTTCAGCCAGTGCACCGTTTATACTCCACGAAAAATCCTTTTCGGGTTGAAGATTGAGAAGTTTCTGTCCGATGTGTGTATCTGTTATATCAGATATAACTGGTGTTTCTCTCTCAAAGTAGATTTTGATATTTTTATCACTCAACCATTCCCTGAAACGTGTTATATCAGTAATTCTCTCTCCCTGATAAAAATAATTTTCATCATCTGCTTTCATTTTTATATATACGATATTTGAATTACCTGCACCTACAATACCTGAATCATATATTCCTGTAGATAATTGTCTGTGGGTAACAAAATGTTCTGAGTACAGGTTTGAAACACCATATTTCTTCACACCATTTATTAAAGAACTGTTGGTCTGAAACTGAAACGTAGAATGAGTATCATATACTTTATTGACTTTTATATAGTTTTTAATTGCATTCAAATCAACACAATTCACATTTATTTTCAGATAAACTTTGTTGTTTTGGTTATCAACGTAAATACAATCTCTGCACGAAACATCTGCTGAATTGGAAAAACCAAATAAAACATATGGCAAAATATAATTATTTCCATCTGCATTAATCTGAATTTCCGTCAATGGTTCTGTATCTTTGCCGTTAATTTTAAGGTATTGCTTTAATCCGGCACATTTGCCGTAAATGTCGGTTCCAATATGTAATTTTGTAGGACAAAATAAATCCATTAATTTGTCAGTCTGTGAAGATGAAAGCCCATATTTTACTATATTTGAATTCATATTTCCTCCTAACACATTATCACTCTTAAGATAAGCCTCTGATTGTCATCGGTTGACTTGGCTTTTATGACATTTACTGTTTTGTTAATGTTGTCGCCGTCATTTATTTCAATCCAATCTGCCGAGTCTATATCTTCGCAAAGAGTAGCACTCAGTACTATTCCCGTATCAGACTGAAATCCTATATCCGATATCTTTGTCTTCGAAAAAGAAACATCGGGAATTTTTATATATATTTCTTCGCCTGAAGACAATACCTTTTCAAAATAATAGTTAAAGCCTCTGTTAATTCTTTTGAAGGTGTATATAAAAATCACTCCTTTCAGGTATTAATTCATATGTGTTTTGTTTCATCCATAATTCTTTTGTGTTCTTTGATGTGATTTTTGAAAATCTCTGCCATATGAGGATTCTTCTTTTCATAAAGGTAAAATTTTGTCTGAAGTGCAAATCTCATATGCTCTTCATAATGTATTCTGTGATCGTCATATTCCTCAATTTTCGGAACAACATTTCTTTCAAAAAGTACATTTTCTCTTTTTGCTCTCTCTTCCTGAAGGGTCTGGGTATCTACAATATCTATTGCGTAATCAAGATTTAAAAACTCCTGTGCGCGACGCCTTACTCTCAAAGGAATTTTTCCGTTTTCGTCTGTGAAAAGCCCCATAGAGTATCCCTGAAGAAACTTTTGTTTCTGTGCTTCGTAAGATTCAGTCAGTTCATTCTGTGCAGCAAACTCAATATCATAGCAGGATACATCCTCCCCTGTCCATACGATTACATCAGACAGACTATTTGAGCCGACGGTTTTTAATACTCTTGGATTTTTTGCAAACCTTTTGTATATGGATAGCCATATTTTAGCCATATCCTTAATTGCATCACGGATATAATCTCCCGTTGATGCCAGACGGATATTGTCTATTTCTCTCAGGGTCTCCATTGCCGTTCCGCTGACTACACCAGACGGAGCAGATCCCACAACCATAAGTTGAGAAATGCCCGATACATACTCCATATCTTTCTGAAGTTGTATTCTTTCACTTAATGCTTCATTGGGAAATGATGATGATGGCACTCTTATAGGTGCCTGGCTACCTTCCTTATATACAAGAAGAGCACCTGCTTTAAGACCGTTTTCTTCGTATTCTTCAATATCGATTGAACCTTCTTCAACAAAATACTCGCCGATAGCAATCCTCTTTATATACTCATGAATTCTGTTTACACAGGAATTGTAGGCTTTTTGCAAAGGAATAAGATCCTCAATAATGCTTTTTGAGAAAAACTGTCCTGCAGAATTTTTGCATTTAAACTGAACCAGCGGTATTGAAGAATATGGCAAAGAAGAATAATGTATAAGTTTATCAGCACAGATAATGATCATTCTGCCCTCGGGATATCTCTTTGAGGGAACTTCAAAATATGTAATTACCCTGGCGGAATTTTCTTTCATACAATGTGTGACCGCAGAACAAAAGGAATTTAAATTATTGTTTTTGTACATTGAAAGACAAAGTGAATCAACTTTTTCTCCTCTGACTTTTACAGAATACAAATCATAGATTTCTTCAACTGATTTGACTTGTTCGATTATAATGCTTCTTTGAGAACTGATTCCTGACGAAAACATATCTTCAGGATACACTTCATAAGGAGATATCACACTATAATCCACATCGCCCTCGAAATAATATCTGTCATTATCCTTTACTACCGCTTCTCCCGATACGGGATTCCACCAACTTAACAAAAATGCATTGCCGCATATTTCATTCCACACAAGAGCGGAAGCAATTTTTTCATCAAATTTTGAATTCTTTTGTTTAAAACGAATTATCTTTGATGTAATTTCCGCCTTTGAGAAATCATCATCTTCGTCTGTTGCGGGAATGGCATTCATTTTGAACTTAAGTTTCTTAAGGTTTGCTATTCTCGCTTCGATAAGAGGCGAAATTCTGTTGAATGACTCCTTCTGTATCCAATCGGGAGAATATGCCTCGTTGTCAATCTCACCCACTCTGTAATCTGCTATATCACAATACTGATTGCCTACAAGAAAATTTGCATTTAAAAGCCATTGTCTTTCAACAGGCATCCTGTCGGTTTTTCGTCTGGAAAGTTCCTTCTTCACATAACGGACCAGATCATCTGCATATATTTTTTCCTCTGAATTGTCAGCGATGTGATTCATTATAACTTCTCTGTCTTTCTTAGAAATCAACTTTTTCATTTCGTAAATTAATCTGTCTCCAATCATAAGACGCCCCATCAAAGATCAAAATTTTTCAGATCTGTGATATTTTCTGTTGTATTTGCAGTCTGAGACTGGTATAATGCAGTAATTTTTTCGATATTTTTTATATCGATAAGCCCTTCTGCCACAAGATATCCTGCACAGGCTGTAATAATCGCACTTACCCCGGGCAAAAATGCTCCTGACTTAATGAGAGATATACCACCGATAATGCAGGATAAACTTATAATGAACTTTCTGCTGAAAAGATTTTCAAGTCTTGATAATTTTTTATTCATATGCACTCTCCTTAGTATTATTTTCCAAGAATCAACAAGGCATTTGAAAGCATTTTTGCCGCTTCCGCCCTTGTTACGGGATCATTGGGACGATAGGATCCCAATCCATCTCCTGACACAATGCCGTAATCATACAATTTCTCAATATATTTTTCTGCCCAATGACCTTTGATATCCTTAAATACTTCATTTATGTTTTCTTCCATTCTGTCCTCCACATCTCTTACAAATTTTTTCCAGAGTTCATTCTTTTCATTTCCCGAAATAAACGGCATGGGACAAAGTTTATGTGTCACGTCAAAATGACAAATAAGTTTGTCTGCGCCGATAGAATATTTCTTAAGAAGATGAGCACAAAGTTCAGATGCATTCTTAAATGTTTTTTCGCTGATAAAATAAACTCCGTTTTTGTATCCCGAAACCATCTCTACTCCTATTGAATTTGAATTAGTACAAATTCTGTTATAAGGTGCAAGATGCGACTTTAAGTTGTTGTCTCCCACATGCCATGCAATATGTTCATCTTCCACACATTGCCATACGGTATCTGAACAATCCACAAAGTAATGTGCTGATGCACCACGGTACGTATCCTTAAAATACCTTGTATTATCATATGCAGCCCCATCATAGTCGCTTTTGCCAGCGGTATAATGCAAAACAACAAATTCTATTTTTCTCTTATGTGCTTTTTTGAAATTAACAGTTGTGATATTTTTGTTTATTTTCATTGATTCACCTTTACAGATGTGCCTTTTCATTAAGATACTTATCAAGTTTTTCTTTGGCAACAGGTACACCATGGTTTGCACCGAGTTGAATCAGCCCGTCAAGACATGCGGATAGAGCAAAACAAAGAATGGCATTTTCTTTTTTGATTCTTTCGATTTCCATATCCTGTCTCTGTTGCTTTAAAAACCATCTGTATATTGAGGTGAAAAGTCCTGCAATAATTCCCAATGAACTTATAATTAATGCTGTCTTTTGTATAATTTCAGTTTCTATTATGATTTACCACCTCTTTTTTACTAAAAGGCAATCCTGATACAAACACTTTGCTTTTTTTCGCATTTATTTATTATCCTGATTGCTCTTGCCGCCTTGTATGATATACTTTTGTGAAATTTTACCCATATGGCTTCATCTGAATCGGGTTTCAGAGAATAAGTGACATATAAAACCACATCATCACTTGACACAGCAAATCCCATATCATAGTGAAAAAATTTACTCATAATAAGAGGAAGTTCAACAATCACATTCTCGTAAGGAAGGAGTTCTTTTTGAAAAATATAATATCTCCCCCGTCTTTCTCTTAAGAATACTTCCACTTATTCTTTGTCCTTACCACATCTGGACATATGAATGAGAAGTCCTTTTCTGGAGTCAAATTCTTTACCACATTTTTCACAGATGTTCTTTTCTGAAAAAATCTCATCTGCCTTTTGTTTGAGTTCATCAATACAACTGTCGCATATAAGTATTGAATTTCTGTGTTCTCTTTCTCTTGAGACACTAAGAACTGTGCCTTTGTCTCTTTTTCCGCACAATTTGCATACGTGCTTGGCTATTTTGATTCTTAAAGGCTTATTGTTTACCATATATTTCTCCTCTTATTTCTCTTTAATATTTCCTTTTTGCTTCTTTCTACTGCCTGAACAGTTTTGTCACAAAATACCTCTTTTTCAACTTGCATTCTTCTGAAATCTGCAATTCTCATAGGCTGAATTGCATATCTTAAAGCCGCTATTGCATCATCAAATCCTGATTGAGGAATATCGGTGTATTCGCCTTTTACAGAGTCGTATTCCCAACGATACACCTCTATCTCACTTATAAGTCCTCTGCAGGATTCATCAATATGAATCCTGTGACGTTTCAAAAAGTCAATCTGATCAAGTACAGAAGAACTCTTAAAGTATCTGGTGCTTTTGTCGCTGGGAATCACTCTGTAGCCTGCTTTTCTCCACATTCTGATTCTGTCAGGCTCTGCACAATCTGCGTACATCAAGATATCCTTCGGAAATTCGCCTTCGCTCATTTCTATGATTTCTGAAGAATCAAGTTCCTTTACATAAAGTTCTTTAAGTACAAAAAGTTCATCATCCTTCATTCCAACAAGAAGAATACAGTTTGCATGATTAAATCCGAAATCCTGTCCCATGGATATACAGTCAAAATCAGACAATTCATAGTTCAGTTTTTCTACAGTATAATTAGAAAATATGATCCCTTCTGTTTCTCCCCATTCTCCAAGACCATAGACTCTGTACCCGTCCGGGTCGGTTAACTTTCTGCGTTCCATACGCATATAATAGTCCGAATCAATAAATCTGTTGTCACGGTATGTGGAATGGTGAGTAAACACGTTGTCGTCCTTTATGTCAAAAAACATCCTTTTTATCCAATGTTTGTCGCTGACAGGATTGAAGGTAAGTTTTATCTGATAAAAAATTCCCCGGGGAAGTTTACCTCTCAGTCTGTCATCGATGATTTCGAAATCCTCTTTTGTAAGTTCTGTGGCCTCTTCTATCCACACATCGGTAAGTTTGCCTGATTCAAATGTGACAGATTTGAGTTTTTCTCTTTGTCTGTCATCATTCATACCTGCAAACATAATGGAATTACCGTTTGAACAACTTATCTTCATTGGGCTTCTGGTATATGAAAAGTATTTTCTGACACCAAGTTTATCAATAGCGGAAACAAGTTCCGCAAAAGTAGAATTACGGTTTGACTGTTCAATCTTTCGCACACAAAGAAGATTTCTCCCCTTATCCTTAAGAAGTCTCAATATATACATCTGTGCCGTATCTACACTTTTTCCGCTGCCTGCACTACCTTTCATAACAATGTAGCGACAACGGGATCTGTGCACATCTTTAAATGTCTTATTGAAACCGACTTTAATTTTCATTCAAATCCTCTTTTATGCTTAGTTCACTTATCTTGTCACCATAATCAATAAGAAAAATCATCTCTCTGTCATCATTTTCTTCACAATCTGTATTAAGTTTATCTTTACACATAGATATGACAGATGTGATTTCTGATATTTTTGACAACTTAAGATCACTTATTTTCTGTATAAGACTGTTCTTTTCACTTTTTGACATATCCTTCTTGTCAAGAGAGTTGATATAATCAGAAAGGTCATCAAGGACCTCTGTATTCTCAGAAGCAAAAGATATCCTTTTGTCGATAAGACAAAGAGCGTGATCAAGGATTTTTTCTGCCATACTGCCTACAGTTTCTGTATTCGTTTTCTGCGGTTTTTTCTTTGTCTTATCCTTTATCTCTTTTTCGTTTTTCTTCATCAGGATACATACACCTTCAATGAATTCAACTTGCTTTCACTTCAAACTTAGACAAATATTCATCCCATTGACTGACTCTTTCTTTAAGAACTTTTCCAAGATGAGAATCATCATTTATACAGACATCATTTCCTGCAAACTTTATTTTGAAATAACATTTCTTAAGTATTCTGCCGTTATCAAAAGTGATTGCCTTCCTGATATCATCCTCAGATACAACTCCCGAATAACTTACCACAATATTTCGCAGAGAAAACCCTCTCAGATACCACAGACACAGATTATAATAATGCTCCATTATTTCCTCTGTTGTCTTGTGAGGTTTCCTTAATTTGTAGTCAGAGAAAAGTTCCTTAACCCATCTTGCAACAACATGCCTCGGCACACCCAGTTCATCGGACATTTTCTTAAATGACATCTTAAGAGCATTTTTAAAGATATAATCTCTCTGAAATTCATCAGGTGCCATTTCTGTCTGTCTTGGCCTTTTAAGGGAAAGTTTTTTTGCAATTTTGTTTACGGTCTTTGCAGATGTACCCAACTTTAAGGCAATGGCTTTATCAGTATAACTAGGATACATACTTATTATGGAATCTGCGAATTTTCGTTCGTAGAAAGAAAGGTTATTTTTTAGTCCTGTCATAATAAACACTCCTTTATCCTTTGAATAAATACAAATGCTTTATACCAATATTTTATAAAACTTTTTGTCCGAAAATTGGTACAATAGATATTTTATTTAAATAAATTTTGAATTTTGACAAAACACGTAAGAAAAACTTTCAAAAGAAAGGTGTTTTATCACACATTGTGTAGATTTTCGAAAACTTCACGGTTTGTGTTTTTGTATGGGCTCATTCTATCATCGTTTTTTCATTTGTCAAACTTGTATTTTTTTGATTTTTTATTTTATATTTTTGGCTTAACAAAGCACTTTTTCAGTACAATTCGACTAAAAAATATACAATTTGACATATTCACAATGAGTGTTATAATCAGAACATAAAAACAAATAAATCGACAAAAGGTGTGATCGGAGTGTTTAGCAAAGCATTGAAAGAATTAAGGAAAAAATACAATCTTTCACAGAAGGAACTGGCAAAGGAACTTAAAGTTGCTCCAAGTACAATAAGTATGTACGAAAAAGGAAAAAGAAGCCCAAATGACGGACTTCTTAAAAAAATAGCAACGTATTTTGATGTATCTACAGATTATCTTCTTGGACATATAAGAAAAAACGAGACTGATTCTTATGATATGTATGATTATCTTGAAAAAATCCGTTCAGACCGTGATATGAGGGCTCTTTTTGAATTGGCATCCAAGGTAAATAAAGATCAGTTGAATATGGCAATAAAATTTTTAAAAATGATGGAAAATGAATAGACTGGAGAAAAATATGTATAATTTATCTGACAACATTTGTGTGAATATAATCGATATGCCTGCTGTTATAAAAGGATTTACAAAACTTTGTGATTATGATTTCTATAATATATACATCAATGCTAAATATTCTCTGGAAGAACAGAGAAAAATTCTTAAACACGAATTAAATCATATCCGAAAGAATCACTTCTATTTGGATATGCCTGTGGAAATATGTGAAAAAGAAGCATCGGAAATTTAAAAAAAGTGGCACCTTAATGCCACTTTTTTTCAGTTTAATATACCTTCTCTGTCCGCCTTCTCATATATAGACATTATACGTTGCCTTATAAGGCTGTTTTCCTCTTTTATAAGGAGAGGATCATCTTTTATGATTTCTTCACAAAGTTCTCTGCAACTCTGAAGCAAATCCACATCTGTAAAAAGATTTGCAATTTTGAGTTCAGGAAGTCCGTGCTGACGTGTTCCGAAGAATTCCCCCGAACCTCTCAGTTCAAGGTCTTTTGAGGCAATTTCCATGCCGTCATTGCTCTTTGTCATAATTGTCATTCTCTCTGCATTTTCTTTTGTTTCGGAATCGCTAATAAGAATACAGTATGACTTTTTGTCCCCTCTGCCTACTCTGCCTCTTAACTGGTGAAGTTGACTTAAGCCGAATCTTTCTGCATTTTCTATAACCATAACTGTAGAATTGGGAACATCAACCCCAACCTCTATAACAGTTGTTGATACAAGAAGATTGATATCACCCGATCTGAATTTTTCCATTACAGTGTCCTTTTCTTCATTGGACATTTTGCCGTGTATCAATCCTAGGTTAAATTCAGGGAATACCTTTTTCGAAAGTATATCAAACATACCTTCACTTGATGAAGCATTCATACTTTCGCTGTCAGAGACCAATGGGCATACCACATATGCCTGTCTTCCCTCTGTAAGTTCCTTTCTTACAAACTCATATGCTCTCTTTTTGTATGAGGAATTCACAAATATAGTTTCTATTTCCTGCCTGCCCTGTGGCTTGGTATCAATTATTGATATATCAAGATCGCCATAAAGGATAAGAGCCAATGTACGGGGAATCGGCGTTGCGCTCATAACAAGAACATTGGCAAAGTTCCCTTCTGATTTTTCAAAAAGTCTTGCCCTCTGATTTACACCGAAACGGTGTTGTTCATCGGTGATGGCAAGTAGGAGATTTTTGAATTTCACATTTTTCTGAATCACAGCGTGAGTTCCGATTACAACATCATATTCACCATTTTCTATTTCTTTGTACAACGCTTTTTTCTTCTTTGTAGAGCCTGTAAGAAGTGCAATACGGACTCTGTCACCAAAAAACTTTTTAAGGGTCTCATAATGCTGATTTGCAAGTATTTCTGTAGGCGCCATCATTGCACATTGATAGCCATTTTTCGCCACAACATACATACTTGCTGCAGCAACAACAGTCTTGCCGCATCCCACGTCTCCCTGGAGAAGTCTGTTCATGGATTTATCTGATGAAAGATCATCGAGAATGTTGTCAAGGGCATTTTTTTGCCCTTTTGTAAGTTCAAAAGGAAGTGAATCTATGAATTCATCTGCAACGAAAATGTCTTTGATTGGTTGATTTCTGTCCTTTTCGCGGTTGTTCCTCATCAGAAGAAGTGACAACTGAAGCATAAAAAGTTCTTCAAAACTCAGTCTGTGTCTTGCTCTGCCAAGAATGTCAAAATCCTTTGGGTTATGCATCATACCTACTGCTTCATTGATACCCATAAGTGAATACTTTTTAAGTATTTTGTCAGGAAAAACATCTACAAGGCTTTCCAACTTAAGAAAGGCATTACCTATTGCATTTCTTACCACATTCTGTGTAAGACCTTTATTCAGATGATACAAAGGTACAATCTTAAGTGTACTTGCGATACTGTCTGCTCTTTCCATCACAAGCATCTCAAATTCATCACCCGAATACCCTTTGGTACATCTTCCGTATATTACAAATTCTTCGCCTTTTTGAATATTGATTTTTACATTGGGATTTGTAAACCATTTAACAAAAATAACCCCTGTACGGTCAGATGCTCTGAAACCACACAAGGATATATTTTTCTTAATTCTTTTTTGTGTAAGAGTAGAAGTGCACAAAGCCTTAATACAGCATACTTCACCTGCATTAAGGTCAGAAATACACTTAACTTCTCTTCTGTCTTCATATGTACGTGGGAAAAAATATATAAGATCCCACAGATTATAAACAGACATTTTATTAAAAGCGTTGGCTCTTTTCTCACCAACGCCTTTTATAAAACGAATATCTGTATTAAGAGTATCGCGGTAATTTTTTGAAAAATTTTCCACAAAAACCTCCACCTTTTATTCAACACTTGCTACAAATGAATACACAGGCTGACCACCCGATGTAACAATCACATCACACTCAGGAAACATTTCTTCCAGAGAATCCGAAAGTTCCTGAATGGTACTTTCTTCAACTTCTTCCCCTGCATAAACTGTCACAACGCCGCTTTCATCATTTACCATAAGTTTAAGTGACTCACAAAGTGCATCTTCGCATCCTTTGTCAGATACAACCCTGATCTTTCCGTCGATTATACCCATATCATTGTCAAGTTTGATCTCAAGACCGTCAACAACTGTATCTCTTACGGCTTTTGTAACGGAACATACAGACATGGCATCAATCATTTCATTCATTGAAGAAAGGTTTTCTTCCACATCAAGTTCTTCATCGAACACCATCATTGCAGCAAATGCTTCAGGGATAGAACGTGTCTCCATAACAATTACGTTCTTTTCAGATAAATCTTTCACCTGATTTGCAGAGAGGATGATATTTTTGTTATTGGGAAACACAATGATATTTTCTGCATTTATCTTATCTACTGCAAGAAGAATGTCATCTGTGCTTGGATTCATTGTCTGTCCGCCCTGGATTATATTGTCGATGCCGTATTCTGCGAATTTATCTCTGAATCCGTCCCCTACACTTACAGCAACAAAACCATATTTTTTCATAGGTGCACTTTCTTTGTTTGAGATGATTTCGTTATGCTGATATTTCATATTTTCTATCTTGATATTTATAAGGGAACCAAGTTTCAACGCTTCACAAAGAACCTTGTCGGGAGTATTGGTATGAATATGAACTTTGATGATTTCCTCATCATCAATCACAACCATACTGTCCCCGAAATGCTCTATAGTAGTCTTGAACTTGAACACATCAGACTTTTTGTCAGATTTTTCAATGATAAACTCTGTGCAATAGCAGAACTTGATATCTACTTCTATATCGGCTTTTTCATAAGATGACTTCGGTACATCAATTGCCTCAGACAGAGGAATAATTTCGCCTGTTTTAAGGAAACTCAATGCACCTTCAAGGATGAGAACAAGCCCTTTACCACCTGAGTCCACAACTCCCGCCTGTTTAAGTTGAGGAAGAAGATTTGGAGTATTGTCAAGAGACTCATTTGCTTTCTTTACCACCACTTCAAAGGCTTCGAGTATATCTTCATAATCATTCTTAATAGCATCAAGACATTCGCTTGTTTCTCTGGCAACGGTTAGAATTGTACCCTCAGTAGGTTTCATAACTGCTCTGTATGCAGTTTCTGTTGCTTTTTTGAAAGCAGCAGAAAAATCCCCGAGAGTAGCAACTTCATTATCAGAAAAAGTCTTTGATATGCCTCTCATAAGCTGAGAAAGAATAACACCCGAGTTCCCTCTTGCACCGCGCAATGTGGAATATGCAAGAACCTTTGCCACTTCTGATACGTTTTTTTCTCTGTTCGCCTGAAGTTCAGGGACACAACTTGATATAGTCATAGACATATTCGTACCTGTATCTCCGTCAGGAACAGGAAATACATTCAGATCATCTACAAGTTTTTTATAATTACAAAGGTTGTTGGCACCTGATATAACCATATCGGCAAATAAACAACCATTAATTTCTTTAATCATTGGCGCACCTCTTTATTCGATATCCTGCAATCTGAATCCATCAACATAAATATCAACGTTGTTTACCTCTATACCGGTAATAAGATTTACCTGATAAGTAACTCTGTTTTTGATACTATCGCAAATGGCATTTATATTCACACCATAGTCAACAATGATATGAAGATCAATGTTGAGTTTATCTTCCTTATACTCAACATGTATGCCTTTCGAAAGTTTATCTCTTCTTAAAAGTGAAGCAAATTCATCAGTTTTGGACTTATAAGCCATACCTACCACACCGTAACAACTCATTGCTGTAATACCTGCAATATTGGCAATAGCATCAAGTTCGATTATTACGTTTCCGTTTTTCAGTTCAACTGTTGTATAAGCCATAATTTGCACCTCCTGATTTATAAATTAATTAGATTAAACTCACATTTATCTGAAATAATACTTAATTCATACTCAGAAAATGTGGTAAAAATTATCTGATGAGATGATGAATCAAGATAATTAAAAACTCTTTTGAGTCTGTTTTTGTCATATCTTATAAACGCCTCATCAAAAATTAATGTACTTAAATTATCGACAACTGTTTCGATAACTGCCATTCTGAAAGAAAAATATATGAGATCAAGTGTTGATCTGCTTAAGTTTGCGACAGAATAAAATCCCTCATTTCGTCTTAAAGAAAGATTAAGTTCATCTGATACTACAATCTTTTCATCGGCATTCTGTGTCACAAAAGAAAAGACCTTTCCTGCAATCTCTGACACAACGGGAGAAAAATCTTTTTTTAATTTTTCGTATGCATTCCCTATCATTTCTTTTGTATCATCTATTATTTTAACATATTCTGAATATTTTTCAAGACTTTCTTTTATTTCTTTGTATTCCTTTTCTTTATCCTTAAGTTTCTTTTCAATAAGAGTAATTGCCTCAAGTTCAGTCTGTATGCGGTTTTTCCTTGTTACAGCATCTACTGTTCTCTTCATATTGTCCGCCAAAATATTTTTATTATTCTCTTTGATATTGCTTAGTTCGGATATATCTTTTGTTATATCATCACGTCTTTTCTTAAGAAGAGAAAGTTCATTGTTTTTCTCTCTAAAAAACAAGACTTTTTCCATAACATCATCATAATCCTTTGCATTATAACGGGCAAATGCTAAAGAAAGTTTCTTCTTTAGAGATGAAAAATATACAAAGTTTCCTATACACAATAAAAGCCCGAAAGAAAGAATCACATATGGAAGAAACGAAACCATAAAAGATATCAGAGTTATAACAAATATTACTCCATATATAAAATACTCCCATTTATTCTTAATGATTTTTTCACTATTTTTCAGTATCTCTCCTTCTGCCTCATCAAATACAAGGAATTCCTTTGGAATTGATTTTTCTGTTTCTGAAATCTTATTGTTTAAATCCACCAGCGACTGATTGAGTTTATACAATATTGCATCCGACTCGTCTTTAGCGTTTTCCACAGATTTGGTAAGTTCTTTTTCTTCCCTGATTGCTTTATCAAGTCTGATTTTAAGTTCATCCTTTGAATGAATCCTTTCTTCCAATACAGAGATTTCTTTTTCATATTCCTGAATCTTAGTCATAAGACCGGGAATAATGGCATCTTTTCTTTTGGGACTTGTAAGAGATAATTTCTCCTCATTGAGAGAGTTTATTATCTCTTCATAATTTACAAGTTCATCGCCTGAAGATGACAGATTTTCAAGACGTTTGAGTATTTCACTTTTTGCAAGGAATGTGCTGTCCGAAATATCCTTTATATACAAAGTAGAAGAAAACATCTCTTCACTTATACCTGCTGTATCAAGGATAAATTCTTCCGCTTTTTCACCCGTAATCACTTCGCCGTTATTAAGATTTGTCACAATGGCATAAGAGCCTTTCTTTTTTACACCTTTTCTTACAATAAGGTATTCCTTATCATCCTGAGAAATAACCATTTCACCTGATGGTTCCGACAAGTCAAGAGGGAAATAATCTTTCACAGGATTTATTCTGCCCTGACCGCCATAAAGCATAAAACGTATGAATGTGATTATGGTGGTCTTTCCTGATTCATTGTTTCCAAATATCACATTAAAACCATCACTAAGCCTGATGGTTTTGTCTTTTATTTTCCCAAAACTTTTTATTCTTATCTCTTTTATAATCATCGTATCACCTGCCTACTTAAGAAGATGAAAGCCTTTTTTCAAAACTTTGTTCCAATGCTTGCATTCCGACGGTTCGGTTTTAAGTTTTTCTTTTACTTCACGCACAAATCCGCCGAGAAGAGTATTTTCTTCAATATAATCATCAGGATTTATCTTAAGTTCAGTTTCATCATATACTTTTACAAAGAATGCGTACTCTCCGAGAGTTCCGCCTATTGTATCTGTGTCTATAATAAGATCTTCTGAGACTTCCCCCTGAATTATTACCTTGTACAAGTCCTTGGAATCGGTGATTTCTGATATGATCTTATTAATAAGAGCAGACGAAAGGGATATATCAGAAGCATCAATGTGAAGTTCAGTGTGCTTTCTGATACTGCCGGGCAAAAATTCATAATTCAATCTACCTTTTTCCATTTCAAGATAAACTCCGCCCTTTTCGTCAAGTTCATCAAATCCTTTGCCTTCATGGGTACCGGGATAACAATAATATGTATTTCCTGCTTTATTCATACCTGAATACATATGCACGTGACCAAGAGCAATGTAGTCAAGACGTGACTCTTCTATCACAGAGGTAAGAATCGGATTGTACCTTGTGACTTTTGTAAGATCCCCATGAATAACCATAATACTTAGTTTTTCATCAGAAATTGCAACAAAGTTTTCAAGTTGAGACTCCTTTTGAAATTCATCAAAAAAGGATACCCCATATACTCTGTATTCGTCGAATTCATACATTCCAATATCTTTTCCGAATACATATACATTGTCCCCCATATTATCAATGAAAAAAGCGTATCTTTTCTCATCAAGATAATCATGGTTTCCGAAGCAAAGAAAGAAATTGCACTCTGAATATTTATTGAATACATCTTTCAAAACATTGAAATCATCCTCAGAAAAAGTATAAGAATCAAAAATATCTCCGGATATAAGGAATACTCTGGCACCCTTGGAATAAGCATTATCTATCTGAGCCAAAAAAGACAATCTTACTTCATTTTTTCTTATCTTGGATTTTGTTTTATCGAGATAAGAAAACTCTGTCCCCAGATGCAAATCTGCCATATGAAATACTTTTAACATCTTATCACCCTTTCCAGATTTAAGTTTATTTGCAACCTTTTAGTTTTTCACACCTCTTACAACTCTCGGGTTATTTCCAAGATCATTTATAACAGATATATGTCTGAAATCTCTTTTCATCATATGAGACACTTCTTCTGCCTGATCATATCCTATTTCAAAAAACATAAGTCCGTCTTTTTTCAGTATCTTATCCATCTCATATATGATTGTTCTGTAGAAGATAAGACCATCGTCACCGCCGTCAAGGGCTAGTTCAGGCTCAAAATCCTTCACATCTTTCACAAGTGTATCAAGGACGTCTCTTCGTATATAAGGCGGATTAGATACAACTATATCATACTGCTCGTCAATATCCGAAAGATCATTGAGAACATCGATACACATAAATTCACATCTGTGATCCACCATAAGGTCCATAGAATTTTCTCTCGCAATCTCCAGAGCATCCATGCTTATATCCACCATTGTGACCTCCGAATAAGGAAGCATCTTTGCAAGGGACACACCGATAGCGCCGCTTCCGGTACACAGATCAAGAATCCGAAGTTCCCTTCTGTCATTTGTGCACCTTAAGACTTCGTTTACAAGAGTTTCTGTATCAGGTCTTGGAATGAGCACATCCTTTGTAACCTTGAAATCAAACCCCATAAACTCCTTCTTGCCTGTAATATATGCCACAGGTTCACCCAATTTTCGTCTTTCAACGTAGGAAAGGTATTCCCGTCTTTTTTCATTACTTAATATATCGTCTGAATGAATTATAAGATACATATCGTTGCAAGAAAGTGTATGTTTTAAAAGAACTTTGGCATCGATGTCATAAGTTTCGTCGCCAAAGTTCTTAAGTGTTTCTCTTGCGCGATACATTATCTCCCTTATTGTATCACCATTTATCATCGTCTTTATTTCCTGTCATAACATTTTTTAGAGCACATATAGCAACTTCCAGTTGTTCTTCATCCGGTTCTCTTGTAGTAAGATACTGAAGCATAAGCCCAGGTTTTGTAAGAATCTTCACTATTTTGTTGTCACTTCTGCCCATTATCTTGATTATTTCATATGATATACCTGCCACAAAAGGCAAAAGAAGAAGTCTGTACAAAAGTCTCAGCAAAGCGTTGTTCCCCCATGGAATAAGTGAGAAAAGTACAATACTTATAAACATAACCACCAGAAGGAAGTTTGTTCCGCATCTTGGGTGGAGTCTTGAATACTTCTTTGCGTTTTCGGGAGTAAGTTCATCCCCGTGTTCGTAGCATGCAATACTTTTGTGTTCTGCGCCATGATATTCAAATACTCTTCTGATGTCTTTCATCCTGCCTACCAGACCGATATATAAAATGAATATGGATATTCTGATGATGCCTTCCATAAGATTGAGAAGTATGGGTGCTTCAAGGTGAAATACCCATTTGATCACAGAAGAAATACCGTGGGGCAAAAGCATAAACAAACCTATACTGAATATAAGTGACACAAATACAGCGAAATATATCACAATGTCTTTGATTTTGTCTCCAAGTTTGTCGTCAAGCCATTTTTCAAACTTAGTCATCTGTTCTTCTCCGTCTTCAAGATCTACCTGTTCAGCAGAAAACATAAGGCACTTAACTCCTACAATCATAGATTCGAAGAACGAAACAACTCCTCTTAAAATGGGAAGTTTAAGGAATTTCCATTTGTTAAGGATGGAGGATACAGGCCTTTTGTCTATGATTATCTCTCCGTCAGACTTTCTCACAGCAGTTGCAATCTCTTTAGGGCCTCTCATCATTACCCCTTCCATTACTGCCTGACCGCCTATACTTGTAAGATGACATTCGTTATTTGTATTACATTTTTTGTTTTCCATTTGCATTCCGTCCTTTTATTGAATTTGTTCAAGGAAAAGTTGCATTTTGAGAAGAAGAAGTTCTTTTTCTCTGCCATCGGGCAATGTTTCTACATAATCATTGTATTTTATAAGATCTTCAACAGTTTCAATCTCCTTAGGCAAAGAATCAGGAATATATACTTCTGCTTCTTTTTCTATATCTGCCTTTTTTACCACTTCACCTGAATTAAGTTTTACATCTTCTCCAAGCACAGGTGCATCACTTGTGGTCTTTTCATCAGAAGTGGTGCCATTGCTATTTTCAGTTGACTGTGTTTTTGTACTATCGTTTTCAGGATTTGTATCAGCAGTATCCTTTGCACATCCTGCAAAGCACAACACAAGTACAAGAATTACTGCGATTAATGCAAATAAAGATTTTTTACTGTTTTTCATAAAAATTCTCCTTTTTAAATAAAATTTCTTCTGTATGTGAGTTAACATATCTATTGTATTCTATCATAAAACAATCAAAAATTCAACAATATACAAAAACAATTTTAAAAAATAATAGATTTTTGTTTTAAACCAAAAAACAGGGGTATATATTATACTGAAATTTATTTTGGAGGTAATTAATTATGTTTGAAAAAATGAAACCCGTTATTGCAGAACAACTTGGAGTAGATATTGACAAAATCACTCCTGAAGCATCATTTATTGATGATCTTGGTGCAGACTCACTTGATATGGTAGAACTTATTCTTGCAATCGAAGAAGAATACGGATTTGAAGTATCAGAAGACGATGCTGCAAAAATCTCTACTGTAGGAGAAGCCTGCGAATACATAAAAAAAGCAATTGGCGAATAATACTATGAAGAAAAAAGAAGCATTTCAACAAATAATCGGTTATAAATTCAATAATATTTCCTATCTTGCAACTGCTCTTACACACAGTTCATACCTTAACGAATCAGGACACAAATCACATAACAAATGTAATGAACGAATGGAATTTCTCGGAGATTCTATACTGGGGCTCTCTGTTGCCAAGTACCTGTTCAAGGAATATCCTGATTATCCTGAGGGCAAAATGTCTAAACTGAGAGCACTTGTAGTATGCGAGAATACCCTTTCGGATATAGCGGAGAAGTTTGGTCTCGGAGACTACATCTATATGTCAAAGGGTGAAGAACTTACCGGTGGACGAAAGAGAAAGTCTATCCTGTCAGATGCTATGGAATCAGTAATTGCCGCTGTTTTTCTTGATTCTTCCTTTGAAGTGGCAGAAGAATTTGTATTGAGTTTTATCATACCTTATATAGAGGATGCTGTAACAGGAAAACTCATTAACTCAGATTTCAAAACTGCCCTTCAGGAAAAGTGCCAGGCATTGGGTAAGAAGGTTTCTTACGAACTTACCGGTGAAAGCGGACCTGACCATATGAAAGTTTTTGAAAGTGCGGTATATATCGACGGCATACTTATGGCATCAGGAGAAGGAAAAAGCAAGAGAGAATCCGAACAGAACGCTGCAGGAAAGTGTCTTAAGGATTTAAATTAAATGTCACATATAAATATACCCGTTTTTGTCCCTCACTACGGTTGCCCTCATCAATGTGTGTTTTGCAATCAGAAGACAATCACAGGACAAAAATCTCCTCTCTCCCTTGACGCTGCAGAAAAAATTATAACCGATCATCTTAGAACAGTTAAAGAAAATGACTATGTTGAAATTGCTTTTTTCGGCGGAAGTTTCACCGCTATAGAAAAAGAAACCCAGACTGCACTTTGCGCCATTGCAAAAAAGTATATTGATATGGGCAAAGTAAATACATTCAGATGCTCCACAAGGCCTGACTGTATTGATGAAGAAATACTGGACAACTTAAAAAGTTTCGGTATAGGTACTATAGAACTTGGAGTTCAGTCAACTGACGACGAGGTTCTGAGACTTTCCGAGCGCGGGCACACTAGAGAAGATGTGTTTAAGGCATCAGAACTTATCAGAAGTTACGGAATCAATCTTGGACTTCAGATGATGACAAATCTTCCCGGTGACACATTTGAAAAATCAATCCGCACCTGCGAAGATCTTATAAGTCTTAAGCCATCTTGCGTACGTATATACCCTACTCTAACGTTAGAAGGGACCAAACTCTATGATATGTACAAAGAAGGTATATACACCCCCTATTCCCTTGAGGAAACCACAGAACTGTTAAGTATTCTCATTCACAAATTCAACTTGTCTCACATAGATGTTATCCGTGTGGGCCTGCAGACTACAGAAGAAATCAATTCAGATACTGTAATCGGCCCCTATCACCAGGCTATAAGAGAACTTGCCGAGTCAAGAATATTCAGAAAAAAACTTGAAGCATCTTTGTCAGATGAAACCGTTACTTCATTTGATGTGTATGTAAATCCGAAATATATGTCAAAGGCAACAGGACAGAAAAGATGCAATATACAGTATTTCAAGGATAAACACAATATTGATATCAAAATCATTCCTGACGAAAAAATAGAGGATTCCTCCTTCTCGGTAAAAGGAGGCTCTTTATGAAAAAGACTACACTGTGCTACATAGAAAAAGATGATTCTTATCTGATGCTTCATCGGATAAAGAAGAAAAATGACATAAATGAAGGCAAATGGATCGGCATAGGTGGTAAATTTCTTCCCGGTGAAACAAGCGAAGAGTGTCTTATACGTGAAGCAAAAGAAGAAACAGGACTCACACTTTCCGATTATGAACTGAAAGCCATTGTCACATTCATTTCGGATATATATGAAGACGAAGAGATGCATCTTTATATTTGCAAAGGATTTTCAGGAGAAATAAAGGATTGTGACGAAGGGGAACTAAGATGGATTAAAAAAGAAGAAATATTTGGTCTTCCATTATGGGAAGGTGATAAAATATTTCTTGAATTCCTTTTTGAAAACCGCCCTTTCTTCAATCTGCAACTCGAATACAAGGGTGACCGTCTTATACAGGCAGTTGCCGACAATGAAAACATAATATTCAGTTGATTTATGTGCACGATTTACTCTTTGTGAATTGTGCACATATTTTTTTAAAATTTTCTACAAAAAGTTGAAAAACTTTGCTTGATTTTTGCCATTTTGTATGATATAATTACTTTGTTATATAATGATTAAAAAAATTTTCTACCAAAGGAGATGCAAAAATGAAAAAGTTTTTATCAATCATTCTTACAATTGCTATTGTACTTTCATTGGCTGTAAGCCCTGCTATGGCTCTCACAACTGATGAAATTATCAATGCATCCGGTGATAACTGGGAAACTGTATGTATTCTTGATTTCGCTGACTACGAAAATCCGGTTACAAGTATAGGTTCAACAGCAAAATTTTCTTTCACCGGTATGACACAAAAAACCGGATTTGTGGATACAGAAAACAACATTACATATCCTGACTTGACACAGATACGGACAGTTGTTTCCAAAGCGGACATTGTTAAAGACTATCCGCATCTTGAGCACAATGCTATGAATGACAAATATCTCAAATGGGAAAAGAACCTTGCATCTGCGATGTTCCGTGTAAACAATATTTTCCCTGAGTCTCTTCTTAAAATAGGAGACATCATGAGAATATCTCTTGAAATTTGTTTAACAGATGTTGTTACACATGTTAATGCAGATGGTTCAGACGTTCCTGTTGACAACAACTGTGTAGATTTCCTTCAGTTCAACCTGGCACTCACCACTGGCTCAGGTAACGGTACAGTTATAGCGAAACCTGCTATCCCTGTCAATCAATGGGTTACAATCAATTCTTACTATACTGTAAGCGATACTACTCTGGATTCAATCAAATTTGACCCGGGTATTCATGGTGACAAAATCGACTGTGTTACAGAGCCATTTGCAAAGACAGTATTTATGGGCAGACTTACATACGAAAAACTAAGAAACAACAATCAGCCTGTTCAGAGTACAATCAACTACACAGAAGATTTCGAAAGATATAATCATTCTTACGATAAATATACTGTAGATGGAACAAAAGTTACAAATGATACTTCCGTTACAGATAAACTTCACTTCGTCACACCTGTTGCTACTGCAGACAACGGAGTACTCGGTGAAGCAAATATGTCTTATATAGACAGTGCAAACCCTAATGATAAAAGTCAATATGCCAAAGGCTCCACAACAATTGACTCTAACAACAAATACGAATATATTTATCCTACATCAGGTACTGCCAATGGCAAATATCACCTTACAGGTGATGCATCTCTTGGTGATACAGGTGTAACCGACGCTACATTCGGTCTTGGTTATGCTGGAAATAAATATTTCTCTACTTCAGAACACCTAAGTGCAGCAGACAGACTTTCAGCAAGCACAAAGAAGAGATCAGTTATAACTCTTCCAAATGCTTTCTCAGGCAAAAATATGATTGTTGCTTCCGGGATCTACAATAAGAATGCTGCAGTAAGAATGAACAACATTTTCGGTTCTCACCCATCAAAGAGTGATGTTGGTAAGAAGATGATTATCTCCTATTATGTATATGCAGATTCAAAAATGGGCGCTTACAAAGCATCAGATAAGGACTATGCATCTGCAGAACCTGTTGCTGTAGATAAAACAAAACCTGTCAAACTTATGACAAGTTTCAACGGACCTATGGGAAATATCTACAAATACAGATTATCATACGATGACACAGCAATCTCAACAACGGATATTCCATGGGACACATGGACAAAAGTTCAGGTTCTTTCTGAAATCACTTCTGACTGCATAGACAACCTTGTAATCGAAAACGGTGAAAACACTCTTAAAAACTGTCTCCAGATTTCACAGTTTGGTGCTACAGATCAGATTGCAGATACACTCTACTTTGATAATCTTTCAGTACAGGAAATTGAAGCAGGTACAAAGGCAGAATATGCAGTTTATAAATTTGACGGTTCATACGATATCGCAGCAAAAATTCTCTCATCTACAGAAGCAGGTAACCCAACTGTTCAGTTAGTTGTCGGTGAATATGACAGCGAAGGCAGACTTCTTTCTGTAAAAACTTCAGAAAACAAGACTTTCTCATACTCACAACTTCCAGTGTCTGTATCTGTATCAAACTTCAAACCAATAAAAGAAACCTCTTCACTAAGAGCATTTCTTATTGATTCTTATACAGGACTTTGTCCTTACATCTCACCTACAGATGTAAAAGTAATTGCAGAAGAAATCGAATAATAAAAATCAAAAGCGGCTTATAGTCTGCTCAGAGCTGACATAAGTTGCTTTTATTTTAAAATGGAGGAAACATGAAAAAAATATTATCCACAGTTCTTTCTTTGTCTCTGATTATAAGTTCATTAATTCCACTTAATGTATTTGCATCAGGAGAAGAACAATCAAAACTTATAAGACGCCCTGTACCCACAGAGTTTGAAATGTCAAATGCTATAGACGATCTTAAATACTATACAACAGATAACTACGATGAATTTTACAATAATATAAGTATAGGAAATGAAATCCTTACAACATACGATTTCTACAACAATTCCGTCATTGCAGGTACAGATAAATCATATGGTGAAGCAGAAACTGTCACCCTTGAGGATACAGACTTCACAAAAGCAACCCGTCTTTCTGTAAACACTATTCCATCCAAGGAAACTGCACTCACTTATAACATCGGTACAAATAATCTCGAAAATGGAGTTATAACACTCGATGAAGATGCTACTTATCTCCTCTCCTTCTCCGCAAGATTAATTTCAGGCGGTACAAATGGTCAGGGTACTATCAAACATCAGATTCAGGAAAATACACCTGAAGAAAACGAAAGTTACAAAAAAGCACTTTTCAAAGAAACAACAATTGAGTCAGAATGGAATACCTACTATATCCCATTTAAAGCAGTTTCAGGTTACAGTACTTACACATATTCAATAAGAATCGGATATGCTGTCCAGACAATAGAAATTGCTGACTTAAGAATCACTTATCAGGGTACAGAATACACACCAGATACATTTCCATTGGATACCACCCCAACAATTAACCCTACTCTTCTTTCTACCTATGAGGCAAACACACTTTCGGTTATTGGTGGTGATGAATCATCAAAAGGCTCCTTTGAACTTGTAGATGTAGAAGATCAGACATTTAATAAAGCTATCAGGCTCACAACAAACGAAATTGCATCAAAAGATACAAAACTTCTCTTCAGAGTAGGAAATGAAAACGACGGGTTACTTACCCTTAATGAAAATTCAGTTTATGTTATCTCCTTCTATGCAAGGCTTATATCCGGCGGTAATGAGTCAGGTTACGGTATAATCAAGAATCAGGTACAGGAAACAAAAGCTGAAGAACCAGAATCATATACAAAAGCAGTATTCGCACAATCACTTATTGGTTCCACTTGGAAAAAGTATTGCATACCATTCAAAGCGGTGCTGAACAATGACGAAGAATACTATACAGAATACAAATACGATATAAGATTTGGTTATAATGTACAATCTGTAGAAATCGCAGATTTAAAAATTACAGATCATGGTTCAGTATATGATATATCCGAATATCCTATTGATATCCCAAATCAATATCCTTATCTGACCAAAGATCAGCAGTGGAGAAATGATGCACTAGAAAGAATCGAGACAATAAGAAAAGGTGACTTTAAGGTAGTTGTAAAGGATACCCTTGGAAATCCCATAAAGAATGCGAAAGTGGAACTTGATATGTTTGAACATCAGTTCCCATTCGGCTCCTGTGCAAACGGATACGTATCGAAAACTAATGCAGATGCCAAAAAATACAAAAATTACTTTGCAGAAAACTTCAATGCTATGGTACATGAAACTGTACTTAAATGGGGTCCTTACGAAGCAGACAGAGACGCAGGAAATAATTCAGCGCAAGACCACATTGACACACTTAAGGCTCTTGGTGTCAAATACTTCAGAGGACATCAACTTGTATGGGAAAGAATGCAAAGTAGCCTTGGAACATGGCTTACCCCGGAAAGAATGAGCACTATCATAGAATCCGGTGACAGAGAAACCTTCGACACAGAAACCGAAGCCCATATCAAAGAAGTGATACAAAAATACCCCGATATAACAGAATGGGATGTATTAAACGAAGAAGTAAAAAACAGACTTATGCGTGATAGTTTCGATGATGAACTTATTCCTCTTGACTGGCTTGAGTGGTCAAGAGAATATGCATCTTCCGACACAAAACTTGTATATAATGAAGCAGTCTATATAGATAACGAAACATTCTACGCATTCCTTGATATGCTCAAATCAAATAATGCACAAGTGGATATGATAGGTCTTCAGTCACACTATAACACCTGCGCACACACACCTGAAGAGACTCTTGAAACATATTCAAAAATCAAAGACGAATACGGATATGATGTAAAAGTTACTGAATTTTCCTGCGGCGAAATATTTGACGAAGAACTTCAGGCAAGTTACTTGAGAGATATGCTTATTGCTGCTTTTTCTCATGAGGCGGTAAAGGGATTTTTGTTCTGGGGATTCTGGGACGGTTCAGTATATGCTACAGTATCCCCCTTCTATACCACCGACTGGAAGCTTAAAGAAGCAGGTAAACAGTATCAGGATCTTGTATATAACAAGTGGTGGACAAAGGACGAAATCGCATATACAAACGAAAATGGTGAAGCAACCATCAGAGGATACTACGGAAACTATGATGTGACTGTATCCACATATGATGACGAGAAAACTGTGGAAGCAGTATTCTTTGACAATACAGACAATACGATCGAAATAACTGTAAATTCCTATGCAGTCCCTGAATTCACACAGGATGCACACTCATTTATATATTCAGGAAAAGTTGTTGTAGAAGGAAAATCTGACTCTATAGACTCTTCCCTTCTTAATCCGAAATATCTTCACGATAGTGCAACACTTCTTCTTGTAAAAAATGACGGAAATCCTGTCTCTGCATCAAATATTCTCAATATTCAGCAGACAAATATAGACGCAAATGGTAATTACAGATTTGAATTTGTGTATGACAAATTCCAGTACAAGGCAAATGAAGAAATGTCCGATTGCTACATAATAGTGAATATAAACGGAAAAAACGCAACAGACACAGTTGTATCATCGGACATCTATCCGAACTGTCTCAGTCTCGACTTTAATACAAGCACAACCGAAGGAAAACTCTCCCTGAGTGCTACCATAAACAACCTAATAAGCAAGTCAGGACTGGATATTTCTGTATATACAGCATTCTACTCAGAATCGGGTAAAATGCTTGGTCTTACAAAAACTGCATCATCTTTAAGCGGAAATGAGAAAGATATCATCAAGATAAACGATCTCATAATCCCTGATGATGCATCCAATGCTAAGGTAATGTTCTGGGTGAATAATTCAAAACACATACCAATTTTCGGTGCGAAAGTTATAGATAATCTAAAATAAAAAAGGAGAATAAAAATGAAAAAAATTACTTCATTACTATTAATTTTCACCTTGATTATTACATCATTATTCTGTATGAGTGTATCTGCCTATGAAAATGAGGCAATATCACTTGATCAGTCATACAGAGTGATAATCAAAGGAAATATCGGCAGCGATAAACTTGGTACAAATCACAAATACTTCAACAGAAAAGAAGTAACACTTACCTTAAAAAACACATCCACAAATGAAGTTGACTATATTCAACAGACAACTATAGATGACGATGGTAACTACAGTTTCGATTTTTACTGTGACAATCTTGCCTATTCATCCACAAAGGTTACTAGTCACACAGTAAACCTCAATCTTGCAGGAGAAAATGTAACAGACACTATCTCTTCATCAAAAGTAGTTTCAAAATTTGTTACACTTACACTGCTTCCATCCTATGACTCATTCAATGACAAAGTAAAACTCAATGCTTTGATTGAAAACAGTTTCGGACTGGAAGTTGACTACACTCTTTATGTAGCATTCTACGGCGAAGAAAACAGACTTCTTGATGTAGATAAAGTTCCAAATAAGACAACAGGAGATACAAATGAGACTATATTGAATACAGATGCTATCTCTATCCCCGATGGAACAAAACTTGTTAAGTTTATGGCATGGGACAACGAAGAAACTCTTATTCCATACACAACAGCAAGAGAGGTAGAGCCTGAAAAATTTGATGACAAAATCATCTGTATCTGGAAAATAGATGACCTTGGATATAAAAACTATCAAAAATTTGACAAAGCATATAATTATTTTAAATCCTATGGCATTTCACAGATAAGTTTCGGTGCTATTGCAAAAAGATGGTATGATTATAAAGATCAATCTGACTATGATTCAGCATTTCTTACTACAGTAAGAAAATGGGTTAATGACGGTGTAGAAATCTGGAGCCACGGAAATCTTCACCAATGGGCAGGAGCAAACCAAACAGAAGAACAGGAAGGATACGAATTCTTTTCATGTGACTCATATGATACACAGCTTTACAACCTTCAGGTTTCTGTTGACACCATTAATGAAGGTATCGGAAACGGCTACAGAGTAAGAACATTCGGTGCTCCATACAACTCTTGTTCAAAGACAACTGCAAAAGTTCTCCAAGAAAATTATGAATCTCTCGGTATTGAAACAGTTATGCTTGGTGAAGTTGATATAAAAGACGCATTTCACGATGATGAAGGCAATCCAACCACCTTCCCTGTAAACCTTGGAAACGATGCAAGAATTGAGTCTTCTACAGGTGTAATGGATTATGATTATTTTGTAAAGAAATTTAATGCAAATGTAAATGCAGGAAATAAGGTTCTTGTAATGCAGGGACACGGTGCACAATGGGAAAGCGCAGACTATGCAGAACTTGACAAAATCGTTCACTTCCTCCTGTCAAACCCTGACGTTACATTTATGACACCATCACAGTACTACGACTATTCACATCCTACAACCAAATAACAGAAAGGTCTGATACTTATGAAAAAAATCATATCACTTATTCTCTGTACGTTGTTGATTATATCAACATTTGCATTTGTAGTAAGTGCAAATGAAGAAATCAAAATCCAAATTGACGGAGAATACAAAACTTTTGATGTATCCCCTGTTATCATTTCCGACAGAGTTATGGTACCTATGAGAGGAATATTTGAGACTCTCGGTGCAAAAATCGGTTGGGAAGGAACAACTAAGATGGTCCTTGCCACAAAAGGCGAATATTATGTATCCGTACAGATTGGAAATGCAGATGCATTCTTAAACGGAGAAAAAATTACCCTTGATGTTGCTCCACAGATTGTAAACTCAAGAACATTGGTTCCAATAAGATTTGTATCAGAAAGTCTTGGTTGCAAAGTAGATTGGGATGATGCATCAAAAACTGTTATTATATTAACAGAAGATAACCAAACAGAAACTATAAAAAAAGTTGTAATCGTAAAACTCGATGATCTTGGATACTCAAACTACAAAAAGTTTGACGAAGCATATGAGTTTTTTAAATCCTACGGAATCAATAATATCGGCATCGGTGCTATAGCAAGTAAAGTTGAGGCAGGAAAAGGCGAAGCAGGATATGAAGACTTTGTCTCCACAGTCAAAAAATGGATTGCTAACGGCACAGAAATCTGGAACCACGGTTATCTTCACAGAAGAGAATCCTCTTCTCAGACAGAAGAAATGGAAGGATATGAATACTTTAGTGTTGATTCGTACGAAACACAGTATTCAAATCTTAAAAAAGCAGTAGATATAATCAACACAACATTTGATTATAAAGTAAGAACATTTGGTTCTCCATACAATGCATGCTCCCCTACTACTGTTAAAGTGCTCAAAGAAAAGTACAATGAACTTGGTATGGAAACTGTAATGCTTGGCGAAACACTCAAAGCAGGTAAGGGTGCTTTTAAGGACGAAAACGGAAATCCTACCACACTTCCTATGAACCTTGGCGCAGATGTAAGATTTGAAAAATCAACCGGTGTTTGCTCATATGAAGAATTCCTCAAAAGATATGAAAAGAATATAGACGCACCTGTAATCGTAATGCAGGGACACGGAAACAGCTGGGATGAAGCGGATTATGAGGAAGTCAAAAAGACCGTCGAATTTCTCTTAAAAGAAAATGTGACATTTATGACACCGAGTCAGTATTATGATTATGTAATGGGAAAATAATATCGATAAAAATCAAGGATACGATAAATTCGTATCCTTATTTTTTCCTGAATTCAAGCAGGATATGATAACCAGTCACAAATAAAAGAGCGAGGATGCAATATACATCCTCGCTTTATTATAATGTTAACCAATCAATTCTTTGAGTGATTCCGGAATCTCGGAAGCATCAGCACTTAATGAAAGTGTGAATTCTATATTGGACTTTTCTGCAATTTCCTTGATACCATCTACGAACTCTTCAAGTCCTTCAATCTTGGCATCTATAATCTTGAACACACCATCAACAAAAATGTGTGTAATATCATAGTTCTGGCTTGTTGCCCCTTTGAGGAAGCAGATGAATTCTCTGTATGTAAGGATATCATATTCCTTAGCGTTAATAAGTCTTACTTCTCTGTTTAAGTTATGCAAATGATCGAAGTTAGCTCCGATAAATACTATATTTCCGTGAGCATTTGCTACGGCTTTATCAACTGTGTCGAGCAAAATCTTTGTTTTGCCAGTTCCTTTTTTGCCTACAATTAATTTAACCATGTTCGACAACTCCTTTAAATTATAATTGATAAATAGTAATGTTGAATTATATCAACTTCTATTTGTATATATTGTAGCATTAATATCCAAATAATGCAATGGTTTTTGTTAAAATTTATTTAAAAAATTTCTATAAATTTGAAAACCTTACTCCTGTTCTTCATTAAGCATTGCATCAAATACAGTTGCCACTCTTTCAAATTCATCCCGATCATCAATATACACAAGGTCAGAAAAAGAATTTTCATCCTCACAAGGCACAGATTTAAGGATAAGATACTCTTCTATAACTTCATCCTCGGCAGGAACAAGTGCAAAATACAATTCTCCCTCACATTCAGCTGACCCTATGATTTCATACTCATATTCTATCCCGTCTTCATCTGTAAGTGTAACTATATCAAGTTCTCCATTGTAATTATCATTCATAACCAAAACCTCCTTTTTCTATATAATATAATAGATAAGATTATTCGTCAAGAAATAAAATAAATTTTACCCATATGACAGATAAACTTGTTTATAAGGTTCAAGTCCTGTTGTCTTATCATACATATAAAAAATACACATCCATAAGGATGTGTATTTTTTATGGTGCGGACAACAGGACTGTTACTCTTTTTAAGGGAGTGCCCCTCATTGCACCTTTTATCTCTAAACTTTTGTTTCTTATTAACTTGCGTCCTTAGTATAACACAAATCGTTTAAGATTTCAACTGTTCCGACAAATTTGTAGTAGATATTTATATCCTGATATGTTTCGCCCTGATATTCGTACTTTTCACTGACTTCAATTCTGTCTATAAGCTCATGGAGAATCTCGTATGTGAGTTCTTTAATTCCAATGTACTTTTCAATTAGATTTACAAAGTCTATGGCGTTATCCTTTGATTTGTGGTATTCATTAAGCTCGCTTTCAATTCTTAATGCCTCGGCTTTTAATTCTGCCTGTTCTTCTTCGTATCCTGCAAGGAGTGATGCCATTCTTTCGCTTGATAAATTTCCTAAGACTGAATTTTCGTATGTCTTTGTTATAAGGATTTCAAGCTCGCCGATTCTCTTGTTGGCTTTTGCAAGCTTTCGCTGATTGTCTTTGGTTTCTACCATTATCTTTTGCTCGTTGCATTTTAGTGCAGCTTTGTATAGGGCATCTCTGTCGGTTTCTAAGAGCACTGTCTTTGCATAGATGTCGGCAAGGACTACACCATACAACTCGTCATACCTTATGTAATGTGATGGGCAGTATTGCTTACCTTTTAGGTTATATGTGTTGCATACATAAGACTTGGTTGCATTGGAGAATACCAAGGCTTGTTTACAATCCATACATTTTATTATCTTTGCAAAGATTTGTGTTTCGCCTGTTTTAGTTTCTCTTGCCCGACTTTCAAGCAACTTTTGTACCTCGTCAAAGGTTTGCTTATCAATTATAGCCTCATGGGTGTTTTCTACCACAATCCATTCATCCTTTGGCACATCCCTGAACTTCTTTGACTTAAATGGTTTTTCTTTTCTGTGATTTACCATATTGCCTATGTAAACTTCATTTATAAGCATATCGCCCACAGTATCATCACACCAATAACATTCGTCATCGTGTGCGGTCATAGCATAGTAATGATTCATTCCCTGAGCTTTTGCATAGGCAGCAGGAGTAGGGATTCTTTCTTCATGGAGAATTTTTGTTATTTTCCTTTTCCCATAGCCTTGCTTCGCCAAGTCAAAGATATGTTTTACGATATGTGCAACCTCTTCGTCAATTACAAGATGATGCTTGTCCTTCGGGTCCTTTTGGTATCCGTATGGAGCTTTAGCACCAAGGAACCAACCTGATTCCGATTTAGTTTTATATGCCGACCTTGTCTTTTCGGATATATCTCTTGGATACATTGCATTATACATATTCTTAAAGGTTGCAATTTGTTGATAACCATTTAAGTATGTATCAACGCCATCATCTATTGCAATAAACCGAATGCCTCTTGCTATGAAAATATCCTCGTAATATAGATTTGCCTGAACATCATTTCGGCCAAGCCTTGATAAATCTTTTACGATTATGCAGTTGGCATTTCCTTCTTCAACATCTCGCATCATTGCCTGAAATTCAGGTCTTTCAAAGAATACTCCTGATTCGCCGTCATCCACGAATTCTTTGCGAACTATGATGGAATTTTGCTTGGCGAAATTCGTTGTTTTCATTCTTTGAGTTTCTATGCTTATGCTTTCTGCATTTGCTGAACGCTTATCTTCTTTGGATAACCTTAAATATAAATTTGCTATCCATACCGTTTCTCTTTTTGCCATTTAAATTCTCCTTTCTCTTAAGGGAAACGGCTGTGTAAATGCTATAGTAATTATACCACATAACCCAGCCGTTATCCAGATAAATCACAAAAGTTATTTAAGAAACTTCACGGCTTATGATGTTATTTACTCTGTCCCTTAAAGATATTTCTTCGCCGGCAAAGTGTGAGGTTGTCCTGAATATCTTATT
>JAZSCT010000060.1:0-1923 GCA_045530725.1 Clostridia bacterium | reverse complement strand
TATGCAGGAATAGATGCTCCGCCATATCAATCAGGCTCTTTTAACGCTACAGAACGGCATATTTCAAAGCGAGGAAATCGATATCTTCGCAAGACCGGATTTGAGGTTATGCAAAGTCTTATTCAGCATAAGCCAGCCGATGAGCCTGTGTTTGCTTTTATTGAGAAAAAACGAAGCGAAGGCAAATGTGGAAAAGAAGCTATGATTGCGGGACTTAACAAGTTTCTACGAATTTACTACGGCAAAGTAACCGAACTCTACAATTCCATTGATGAACAATTAAATTAAAATAGCTTATCCCCAATCTTCGGCAGTGTGAGAAATTTTCTGTAAATTCAATTTTTCTATGATAAAATATTCAAATTTTATGGGCAGGAATAGCCGTATTTCGGCTTTCCTGCCTTAACTGCAATATAGCACGGATTTTTTGCCATGTCAAGGGCGCCCTCATTTTGAGGGCGTTAATTTTACCCTTGAAAATGGCGGAAAATTTGTGCTATCAGAGTCTGCCGTCATACATGATTGACAATTCTCCATATACTTTGCCCCAGTTACGAAGTGGCATAGTCCATTTTTTCGTTGCTTCAAAAGTTGCCAGATACAGTGCCTTTAAAAGTGCTGTGTCACTGGGAAATACACTTCGTTGACTGTTTAAACGGCGCAGTGCACTATTAAGACTTTCTATCGCGTTTGTGGTGTACATAACCTTTCTCACATCTGCTGAAAATTTAAACATCGGTGATATTACATCCCAATTTTCTTCCCAACGCTTCATAGCATTTGGATATCTGTCCTGCCATTTTTCAGTTACAGCCTGCATACGTTCATATCCGCTTTCTTCATTTGGTGCGTGATATATGCTTTTTAAGTCATTTGCAAAGGCTTTTTTATCTTTTTCGGCAACATACCTTAAGGTGTTTCGCACCTGATGAACAATACAACGCTGATATTCTGTGTTCGGGTATGCAGCAGCTATGGATTCTTTTATGCCGGAAAGACCGTCTGCACATAAAATCAGTATATCCTGCACACCACGGTTTTTCAGATCGTTAAGCACTCCAAGCCAGTATTTTGCACTTTCATTCTCACCTACAGTTATGCTTAGCACCTCTTTTTTTCCTTCGTCATTAATTCCAAGGATTATGTATGCTGCAATCTTTTTAACAATATGTTCCTCACGAACTGAAAAATGTATTGCATCTATGAAAACAATCGGATATACAGCAGATAATGGTCTTTGTTGCCATTCTTCGATTTGAGGAAGTATTTTGTTAGTAACAGCAGTTACCATACTTTCACTTACCTCAAATCCATAAATATCCTCAACAATATCTGAAATCTGCCTTGTTGTCATACCTTTTGCTGACATTGCGATAATTTTTTGCTCAATTTCAGATATATCTTTCTTACGCTTAGGTACAATTTGGGGTTCAAAATCTCCGTCGCGGTCTTGAGGAACATCAATAGGTATTTCGCCATAGGAACTGCGCAATGTTTTGTGTTTTACTCCATTTCTGTAATCGGTATTATCGCTGCGCTCATATTCTTCGTAACCAAGATGTTCGTCAAGCTCTGCTTCCATCATTTCTTGAATTGTTCCGCCAAGGAGATCCTTTAACGCTTCCTGAATATCTTCCGCTGTTTTAATGTCATATTCCTGAATTAAACCGGCTATGATATTCTTTTTCCCTTCGCTCATTTTTTCTCTTCTTCTTTTTGCCATAAAAAATTCCTCCTATGATATTTTTATTCTATCATAGAAGGAATCAATTTTACAGACTTTTTCTCACACTCTCCAGAAAACCACCATTGAATATTCGTACTATGTCTGAAAGGAAATTCTATTTACACAAAATTTGCCGAGGTGCCATATCCCGATATTGCCATATTGCAGCATTTGCAATGTCAACAAGTTCACCGTAG
>JAZSCT010000036.1:0-4144 GCA_045530725.1 Clostridia bacterium | reverse complement strand
ATCAGAAAAATACGTATAACCTTCCTTTTCCATTTTTTCACTGTCAAACTCTGTTTCCTCTACCAGCTTAAAATCAAAATCTTCCAGGAACTCGGAATTGACTACAATCTTAGCGATATTGATACCTTTTGGAAGCACAAGCCCCTGATACAGGGGTTTGCTGTTATTTTCTTCTCCGTATGTTATCTGTTTAAAATATCCATCGTTTTTGCATATCGTCTTTGTCTGCGCCCAGTGCCCCAAATCCTGCCAGTTCACTTGACTTTCTTTCATTTTTCCTAAACGTTGTCCCAAAAGATACGCAGCCACAAGTCGCAACGCTTTATCCATTTTTTCAGACTGTTTTGGTTTGGAAACATTGATTTGATCCCCGTTGTATTTCAGTTTTTCCATGTTCTTGTCATCCATCTTACAAACCAAATAGTAGCGCTTTAACGGACCAAAATATACTGCATTGGCAACTATTTTCTCATAATAAGCTGTCTTCATTGTATTCGATGGATTATTCCAGGACCGTTTCATCGCTTGCACAATTGTAGTATTGTACTGTTTTCCCATTTTCTCTGCGGCTTCCTTCCAGGTAGGCAATCCCGGCCGTCCTTCTACCGCTTTATTATAATAGTGTCCCAACCAACCAGTCGCTGTATCCGGTGTATCAAATCCGGACCATTGACGAAGTGTATCAATCACTTCCTCGATTTTTTCCCGCTGTTCCTTTGCATCCAACTGCGTTTCAAAATATCCTACCCTTTCCAACTCTGCTCTTGCAATCACAGTCTCTGCCCGTGGCAACCCCATCATCAAATCTATATCTTTACCCTTTTCCCTTACAAATATCTCAGGTATCAATCGAAATGTTGATAGTTCGCTGATATCGGAAGTATATTCTTTGTATTCCTGAATCTCATTTAGCATACATCATTCTCCTTTTGTATCAACTGTCCCCATAACAGCTTTTATATCTTCGGTTGTAACGCACTCCCAAAAGAACCGGCTGCCACTGTCCGGCTGATCACTACCTCTGAGTGAATACAGCAGTTTAACTTTTTCCTCTGTCGAAACATTCTCCAGCAGCTTACTCAACTCCTCTTTGCAAAGTTCCATCAATTCTTTCTTTACGCCACTCTTCTTTTGTTTCTGTCCATCGATAAATATACGATGCAAAACTCTGTACATCTTTGCAAAAAGCTCACTGTCCATTTGCTGCTTGCCATTGTTGCATCCTGCACTTACTTCTTCGTCTTCTTTAAACAAAGCTTCGAAGTTCTGCCTTGTACGGCGCATACTTCCCACATCCATTAATGTATAATACAAGATGTTATATCCGGCGATGTCAAAATTCGTCAACATTTTTTTTATCGTTATCAACTTAGCCGCTTCTGTAGTATCATTCGATATCGGTTCCTTTTGCTCATCCCATCCAAAAACTTCGTTCAATATCTGTTCCTTTTGACCATCCAATAAAAACGGCCAATTATTTTCCTCCAAAACTGTAATGAACCTATTATCTTCATTCTGTTGGTTCTTATCAAACAACTCGTCTACATATGTCCATAGCATATAAAGATCGTTTCTCACCATCTCCGCAAATTCTTTAGCATCATACTGATACCTTAAAATTGTCTTTACATGCCCCTCGAACCTACTTTTGTCCAGATAAGTACGCATACGGTTTGCTTTGCTGTCCAAAGCTGCCACTTTCCGATAAGCACTTATCACTGCGGCCACTTTTTCCTGCAATTCGGTATCAACACTCTTCTTCCAGGCTTTATCCCGCAGGAACTCAAAGTATATGTACCGATTTCCTTCTTTTTCTCCCGGAAGTTCTATCCCGTCCAAAACTGCATCAAAAAAATATTTCGGCAAGCGATTGATTCCGCGCAGTTTTTCCGAATAAACATACTCTTTCCGACTTTTTGGATCGTCTTTTCTCGGGGTAATAGCATAATAGCAATCCCCATCTGTTTCAATGCTGTTTTTACTTATAAAATAGCGTTCCTCTCCTATATCATCGATTAAGCTTTTAAAATCCCGAATATAATCAAAATCAAATTCCGCCTCCAGATTCTTTGCATATTTTATAATCTTATCCAGCTTCGGATGCTTTCCGGTCTTTGCTGCATCAATCTCAAGTCCGGTCAATATCGTACACTCTGCACAGCTATGCTCGAGTTTATCGGAACTTTTGGCATACTCCACATTACCGATTCGGATACTGAGATTGGAGATTTGTCCGACCTTGTTGGAAAACGTATTTTTTACTACATCATATGGAATCTTCTCCGATACTTTAACATCCTTCAGGTTTTCGTCTGAAGGAATCACTATAATCGGAAGTTCTCTTTGGTAGTTTTTATACACCCCACGAAGAACCGCATTACGAACAGACTTATTGTCTATCACTTTCACAATATCACCGTCAAAATCCGCTCCGCTAAGTGTATCAGGCACAAGTGAATTATATGCCACCATCAAAACTCCTCTTAACTTGCCAAAGTATTTGTAGTAGATATCATTTTTTTGCTTATCCTTACCGACGTAATACGGTTTGAGTGCACACTGTTCATTGCGCGACAGGTGTGGGGAACGAAAAATCGGATAATCTCTTTTCACCTCCAGCGCTATCTTGTTTGCAGGCATAAAAAACTTGTTGTTATGAAGACGCTTTCTTATTAACTCACTTATTTTTTCAGAAGATACTTCTCCTTTTTTCAGCAACTCAATTAAAAATCCCAAGAGATCTCTCGACAGAAAACGCACTTCTCCCTTTACCAAAAATCTTCCGCGCGCTATATCCAACTTCAAACCATTGCTGAGTTGCTCAAGATGTGTTTTCACTCCCGGTTCATGCGCAACAACCGGATTATGACGCAAGGTATAACTCCAGACTTCATCTTCTTTCTTGCGCACGGTCTCTTCATCCGACACCACAGCATCCGTATTCGTTTCTTCCTCATCTGTTTCCTTTAACACCTTAAACGTTTCTGCCGGCTTCTTTGCCCGCTTTGCATGAGCTTGTACCAATTTATCAAGCTCATCTGCTGTAAGATCTAAGGTATTCAAAAACTGATAACTTAACCTTGTAAAAGAGGACTTACCATAAATGAGATCCGTATTTCCTATGTACAGCGCATGATTGTATTTGCTGAACATAGCGAAATAGTATTTCATAATATCTTCTATTTTTTCCCCCTCTTTTATCGCAGCATATGTTTTCAGCCACTTATAACATTTGAACATACTGACCGGCACAATGATTTCTGCTTTCATCAGATCCCGTTTCACACCATAAGCATCTGTTATCCAAAAACTCTCTCCTGTTATTTTCCCCTCATCTTTTATAAATGCATGAAAATCCACCGTATGCAACATTCCCTTCATAAATGGCATACGAACCTGAAAAGAGCTTGCTTTGTCTTCCATGTTACCAAGCGATTCATTAATCAACGCGGCATAATGCGGTGAAATCAGACCTTCACCATCAAACACCTTTTTGATGTCTACCGGTTCGTTTTCTTTTGTCTCAACTTTCCAATAACCATCCTTCTCCAGACCTGCTGTAACAATCTTTTGTTCTTCACCTTTTTGAAAACTATCTTCGATTACAACCACAGTATCTGCATTTAGCTTAAGATCAGTACACTCCACTCTGTCTGCTGTTGTAAGGTACAATCCTCTGTATGCATAATATTTGCTCAGCGGCACGTCTATCTTATCAAAGCAAATCCCCAGATTCAAACGTTCACTCACATCTTTTGCTACACTTGAATCAATAAATGAAATTTTACTGTTGCGCGACATACTGTTACTCTTATCAAACACCTGATACGTTATCTTTCTACCACCTTCATATTGGATAGTAAACCCCTTCTCAATCAACGCCTTTATCCGTAATTCTGGATATTCTAATGCAACACTATCTAATTGATCCTCACTATAAGTATCCGTCAGTATTTTTTGATCCGCCTTTCGTGTAGCTTTTTTGCCCGACTTTTTCGCATCATCTTCGCCCGAATCCTGCATATACTTTTCATTGAACAGTTGCTCAAAATCTACATAATACAAAGTCTCGCAAAGTGCATTTTCATCAACTGTCTCACCGTTCGTTCCCATCACTTCACGGATCTGGTAAAACAATGCCGTA
>JAZSCT010000045.1:0-80329 GCA_045530725.1 Clostridia bacterium | reverse complement strand
ATACTCTGTGTAACTGTTCCTAAAAGGTGGTCTAAATCTTCATCCTTTAAGGTCAGCACCCTATCAATTTCAGCAATAATATTATTCATCTTGTCCTGTTGCTTTTGTTTTGTATTTTCTAACTCTTTTAACTTATCTAATTCTTCATATAACTTTGAAATATCATCTTCAATCTCTTTTTGCTTTATCTTAAAATCTGATTGTGTGATTTCATCAGCCAACCTGATGTCTATAAGTTTGAGTTTTCTTTGTTCTAACTTATCTATCTTGCTCTGTATATCATAAGCAGATTTTGTCTTTTCTTCGATGCTCAACTCTGCTATATCTTTAATAATCTCTTGCTTTAATTCTTCTTTGTTATCAACAAGTACATTGAGTATGTGCAAGACTATATTTTTTAAACTCCTATCATTTGCCCACTCACTCATAGAACATTCAGCATTTCTAAAGGCTGCAGCCTTAACGTGATTTAAGCAATTCCACGCCCTTGAACTACCTACAGATGTCTTTTTGATTTTGTTTACAAATCTTTCGCCACATACCCCACAGAAAACTTTTCCAGATGCCCAATATCTGTTACTGTGCTTGGACTTCTGTTCCGCCGTTGTTGTACGACGTTGTAACTCCGCCTGTGTTGCATTCCACATATCCCTCGATATAATTGCTATCTCTGGATGATGGTCTTCTATATAAATCATTTCTTCTTGACCTCTATTGTACCTTTTTTTGTGGTCAAGATAATTTTTGGTGTAAGTTTTTTTCTGACAGAGGTCACCTACATATTTTTCATTGCGTAACACTCTTAATATTTGTGTGTTACTCCAATCATTCTTGTACTTTGCTCTGCCATCTGGGTCATAAGGCTTGATGCCTTCTTCTTTGAGTTCTCTTGCAATTATGTGAGTACCCTTACCCTCATTGAGGTACTTATGAAAAATTAACTTGACAATTTCAGCCTCTTCTTCAACCAGATACAACTTACCCTCTTTAACTTGATATCCCAACAAATTACGACCAAAGACAACACCTTTTTCCATCTGTCTTTTCTGCCCCCACTTGACACGTTCTGATGTCTTTCTGCTTTCTTCCTGTGCAAGAGATGCCATAAGCGTCAAGCGCAGTTCACCATCTTTGTCAAAAGTGTTGATGCTATCAAGCATAAAATAAACCCCAACACCCATCTCTCTCAAATTTCTTGTTACTTGCAAGGTATCAACTGTATTTCTAGCAAAACGCGAAACCTCTTTTGTTACAATGAAATCAATCTTCCCTGACATAACATCATCAATCATATCGTTAAAGCCATCTCTTTTGTGGGTGCTTGTACCCGAAATACCATCATCACTATAAATCTTAACCAACTGCCAATTCTCTTGTTTTTCTATAAATTCTGTAAAATACTTCACTTGACTTTCAAAAGAGTTCGCTTGGTCATCTTTATCTGTACTTACTCTTGCATAAGCAGCCACACGCAACTCTCTTGCTACACTATCACTCATAACATTGACAGGAATACCTGCCATAACTAAATTATTTACTAAAATATTACTCATTCTTTTATACCTCACTTATCTATTTTATCTTTGGGTTGGTCAACGCATTCTAACGTGACCAACCCCTTAAGTCAACTAATTTTTGAAATTTTTATTCTTTTCTTTTTCTAATAGAAAAGAAAGTTGAACATTAGATAAGAGAGATTTGCTATTTAATTCTTTATATATCCCAATCTTTATATCACTATTTAATCTTTTCTTTTCATCAGTAGAAAGAACAAAATTCTTTTTTGAATCAAGCATAACATCACCATTATAAGGATATGATGCCATTGCTTGTCTAAATGAATCATTTACCATCAAAGGATAACCCCCAATCACTAATTTTTTGAGTTTCCTTTTCCTTGATTTTTAAATTCTGTTCTTTTAATTTTCCTGATTTTTTATAAAATGTCTTGAAAGATTGTTATATCAACGATTTACCCTTATCATCATTTTCAAAATGAAAAATGCTGATTTGACAATGTTCCTGACATATCAAAATTAAATATTTTCATATTTTTTCAATCTTATTTAATTTTGACCAACATTAACTCTTCCGGATGCAATTAGATGCAAATTATCTTAATTTTTTATCATACGATAATACGTACTGTAACTAATTTCACACAATTTCATTATTTCATCCCTTGGGAAATCTGCTGCTTTCAATTTCAAAACTCTTTCCTTAATTTCCTTATTAGATTTTCTACCCATACGACCTTCCAACTTTGCCTTATCTATACCTAAACGTCTTTTCTTTTCTGTCAGTTCTGCTGACATACCCATAACATCTACTACTAAATTGTAATTCTTTGTATAATCATAGTCAGGCTCGTGTGTTGAAACAATTTCTATACCACGACTACCAAACCACTCAAGTAAATTTACAATTTCAATAGGTGTATCAGCAATATCCATAATACTACGAACCATCAATGTATCACCACCTGAAATAATTGACTGCATTTCCTTAAATTCTGTTCTATCTGCACCCATTGAATCAATGAAGATACGTTCATCCTTTAAGTGGCAATCTCTTATCAACTCAAACAAGGGTCTATTATTGATTTCGTAAATTTTCTTAGTATTTTCAAGCAAATAAGCATATAACATCTCATTTCACCCCCTTATCTCATATAGTCTGGAATATACGAATTCCATAAAATCATCAATATCTTCAACTGACTTGTCATGACACTTACAAGATGAATTCATAAAATTCTCTTGTACGACCTGACGCTTTTATCCCATAACTACATTAAATTAATTAGGTTGAAAAAATTTTACATCTTATTTAACACCGATGCTCAACGCTAATACAAATCTCAAAAGGTCTTATATTTAACACTATGCCATAGACCACCCCCTGAACAAAATATCATCTATATAAAAGCACAAAAAATGTGCCTAACTAAATGTAAGGCACATTTCAAACAAACCCCATAGGGCATTATTCTATTATACTTATCATATAACTTGCTGACCTATCAGCAAGACCACCACCAACCATCAACCACCTTATATAACAACTATAAGTGTGCCGATGTCGTACTCATACGACCATAGTCAAACACCCTTGCTTAACTATGCATCTATTATAAATGATTTCTGATTATTTGTCAATAACCTCGATTTTTTGACTTTCGTCAAAATTACCATAAAACTGCAGATTGAAATCTCAACACCGAGATTAACTTGCACGTCTTCAAATATAAAACTCTCACAATATTTTTGTTGAAAATTACTTAAAATTATTTTACGCTAAATTAATTCTACAATTTATATAATTAACCATTGACTATATTTAAAATCAATTTAGGAAATACTGTTTTTCGAACAAATTTTCTATAATTCATTTCATCTTGTGTTCTTCCGCTGATTAAAGATTTGTTTATAACTGTATTATCTGAAACGCTATATATCGCCACACAAGAAATCCCTGCAATTTTTGCTGCACGAAAAGCAACCGCAGTTTCCATTTCTATAACATTACACCCCAAACTCATGATTTTATCTATATGTGCAAACTGTGCAAATATAGTATCTATTGAGAATGCTTTTCCAATGTGCCATCTTACATTATTATTAACACAAATGTCTTCTGTGTATTTACATACATTATCAAACATTTGCTTGTCTGGAAACACTTTTTCACCAAACACGTCACCATTTTCAACAGAATTAGATGCAATATATCGACTTGCTCCATCACCACATATGCTATATTCAGGAATTACAATATCCCCAATTCCAATATTTTTATCAAGCGAACCAACAGAACCAATAAAAATAACTCTTTTGCACAAGGTCAAGCCAAGACATAAAAGAACGTCCATTAACGATGGTGCACCAATCCCCGTTTTGATATATGTCATTTTGGTATTTTCATTAACTATATTCCATACTTTAGGAAACGAATTTTCAGATTGACTTATAAATTCAACATCACCTAACCCTGTTAATGATTTTGGCTCCCACCAAGGAGCAATGATAACATTTTCACATATATGCTCGGGTGAAACGCCGATACTTTTTAAACAAATATCTCTTTCGGTGGACCCAAACCGTTTTATTCCCTCAATTAAATCTGTATAATTCATTCCACCCACTCCATTACAAACAAACTTCTTCAAATTCAAAATAAATAATCATTTTAAGTTATTATACCATATTTCCCCAACAAACACAATATATTTCACATAAAATACATATTCCAACCTTCTTTTTGTCATTATTGACTAGTGCTAGTACTGAATATTGCTATCATATAACCAATGTTGAATGTTTTTTCATCAATAATTAAATTACTCCTATTAATATACATGTAAGATGAATCGATTTATGCCCAAACCAGATAAAATAACCTTAAAATCATCTTTTTCTTACCTTGCATTTTAACTTTTACACGTAATTGCTACATAAAAAAGATTCAGAAAATATAAAGAAGCAAAATCATCTCGGATTCAGGTACTGAAGAACTTTCTCATCTAGAAATGGTGGGTGCCATAGTTTACCAACTTACAAGAGATATAAACTCTGAAATTGTCAAAAAATCAGGATTTGGTGACTATTTCATAAACCATGCAACAGGAATCTATCCCGCCAACTCAAACGGCTCCCCATTCAATGCCTTTTCTATTGCGGTGTCAGGAGATCCGATAACAGATTTAAACGAAGACCTTGCAGCAGAACAAAAAGCAAGAGCAACTTATGACAACATCCTTCGTATGTCTGACGATCCTGATGTGTCCGATGCAATTAAGTTTTTAAGAGCAAGGGAGATAGTTCATTATCAGAGATTTGGCGAAGCATTACGCATAATGGAAGAAAAACTAAGAAATACAAAAAGTTTTTGTGATTTGAAACCTATGTGTGACAAATAAAAAACTACAGCGCCTACTCATTGATATGCACCCCAAAAGTTAGACACTTTTGGAGGTGCATATTTTAATGAGCAAAACAGGAAAGAAATATCAAAAGTATAGTGAAGAATTCAAATTATGTGTTATATTTAATTGCAGAAAATCAGCATCTAAGACAACAGTTACAGTATGTTAAAATGGAGAATAATTACTTTAAATAACTAAGTGCCTTAGTTTTTGCGGAAGAATGAAAGAACGGGAAAAGGCAACTGCATGAATAATGGAACTATGGAAAACTTCTTTGGAATACATAAGGTTGAAATGTTTTATGATGAAAAATTTAAAAGTGTTAACCCTTCCATTGGTGAATTAAAGAAATATATTCATTATTACAACAACGAAAGAATTTCTATGAAATAAAAAGGAATGAGTCCGGTAAAATACCGAACTCATTCACAAGTTAGTTAATATTTAATTTTGTCTAAACTTTGGGGTTTACTTCAAAAACGACAGTCCCTTAAAATACTCAATTATTCCTTTTCAAGAGCAAGTGTTCTTGTAGTAAGATCACATACGTCTGAAGGTCCATAATACTGTATAGCACCGGGATATACATATGCAGTTTCAACTGCCCATGTGTCTCTGTTTGCTTCAAAGAACTTAAATGGCTTTCCGTCAAGTTCAACAAGGGCTTTCTTGATAACAGGCTTATCTTCGCCATGTCTTCTTTCGATATTCATCATCTTTGTGATAGGCATACCACCTGCAACCCATTCTGTAGCAGGTTTTGAAAGATTTGAAATCTTAGAAAGATATCCGTTGTAGCCATACTGAATAAGCATAAATGCATTGTAACCCAATGAATAGCAGTAGTCTGCATCGAAGTTTGATGGGAATGCACATCTTCCTTCATAACCGAAGAAGTGATGAAGTGCAGAGAATTTGCCATTGAATGTGCCATTTTTCTTTCTTTCTGCAAGTTTGTCAGCAACAAGTGCAGAGAAGAGTTTTTCTGATTCAATCAAAGACACCTGAACGTTACCGTGTGGGTCTCTGTCAAGGAATAACTGCTGCTGAATTGTCTGTGGAAGAATCTTGAATACATCCATAGATTCTTTTGTAAGACCTTTTTCAATAAATGCATATTTGTCTGTCCATGATGGGAGTGCATTGAATTCGTCTGCTTTCTTTCCTGCAAGAAGTTCGTTTATTTCTGCAATAAGTACAGAAAATTCAGGAACAAATTCCACAACGCCTTCAGGGATGATAGCAACACCGAAGTTCATACCATTGTTTGCTCTCTTTTCTACAGAATCTGCAATGTAGTCTGCAATCTGCGAAAGTGACATCTTCTTAGCGGCAACTTCTTCGGAAATAAGACAGATATTTGGTTGAGTTTCGAGAGCACACTCCAGAGCAACGTGAGATGCAGAACGTCCCATAACCTTTACAAAGTGCCAATATTTCTTAGCAGAGTTAGCATCTCTCTGAATATTACCGATAAGTTCGCTGTATGTCTTGGTTGCTGTATCAAATCCGAATGAACATTCGATATCTTCGTTCTTAAGGTCACCGTCGATTGTCTTAGGGCATCCGATTACCTGTACTCCTGTATCATGAGCAGCAAAGTATTCTGCCAACACTGCAGCGTTTGTATTGGAATCGTCACCACCAATGATAACTACAGCAGTAATACCATGCTTTTTGCAAACTTCTGCAACAATAGCAAACTGTTCGTTTGTTTCGAGTTTTGTTCTGCCTGAACCGATAATATCAAAACCACCTGTGTTTCTGTACTGATCGATATATTCATCTGTAAATACGACGAAATCATCGTCAATCAAACCGCTTGGACCGTTCTTGAACCCATAAAGTTCGTTTTCAGGATTTGTAGATTTCAATGCATCGTACAAACCGCAGATAACATTGTGTCCGCCCGGAGCCTGTCCGCCTGAAAGGATAACGCCTACAATCTGCTTTTTGCTTTCAGATGTATTCTGACCTTTCTGAAAAGTAATTTCTTTCTTACCATAGGTATTTGGGAAAAGAGCCTGAATCTTTTCACAATCTGCCACACTCTGAGTATCTTTTCCTTCTGATACGCTTATTTCAGAAATGCCGTTTCTGAGCATCTGAGGAAGTTTCGGTGTGTATTCATATCTTGCTTTCTGTAGTGGTGATAATTTCATATTAATTCACTTACTCCTTATCTGAATAAATTTGTCAAAATTATAACATATAACCAATAAAATGTAAAGAGTTATATTTAAAATAAACACAGATTCGTATTTAATCCTACACCTTTTCGATTATTAAATATTTTTTATCAAAATCTAAATATAATTCATATATTTATTGAACAAAAAGTTAATCTGTTGTATAATACCACACAATTAATATAAACTACAAAATCCCTTATGAGAAAGTGGTTCCATAATCGCCTTAAGATATGGAAGTCCTAATGCGTTTGTCGGGAAAAGTTTAACAAAATCCGCACCATATGTATGAGCCGCCTGAGCCTCTGTAGGAATGAACGCTCCCGGCATTGAAACCATATCAAGTTCAAGTGTCTTTTTTATAACTTTTTCATTTGCATCAGGAGATATAATGAATTTACCACCCGAATTTTTTGTAAGTTCCACATACTTTTCATTAAGTACAGTTCCTGCACCGATAAGCATTTTTTCATCAAATTCATCTGCAAGAAGTTTGATTTTTGAAGCAGTTTCTTCATCAGTCCATGATTGTAAATATAGAAATTGAACAATATAAAATTCAACCATTTTTTATAAAAATCAACACAAATCAAATTAATCTTCTGTTTTATTATATAAAAAACAATTATCATATGTAAATAATTCTGTTTACGAATTATAATCAAATTTTATAAAAAAATGCTCCCTGATTGAGCGTTTCTCAATCAGGGAGCTGAAGGAATCAAAATCAAAAATCTATCTCGGATTTTGTCTCACAATATATGCAACGATATATTCTGTTTTTTGAATCTGTAAGTTTAAAAATATGATCAAGTTCCTGTTCGCAGGAAGTGATACATCTTGGATTTTTGCACTTTAAGATATTTGTCATTGTTTCGGGAAGTGTGGGATGATATTTATCCACAATCACTCCGTCCTTTATAATATTGATAGAAATATCAGGATCAATATATCCAAGTGCATTAAGATCAACATCAAGTTCACTGTCTATCTTGATAACATCTTTTCTGCCCATTTTACTGCTTGGCATTTTTCTTAATATTTTTACAGGTGCATCAAGTTCCTCAAGGTTTAAAAACTCAAATATATCCATAGAAAGACCTGCTTTTATATGGTCTATGACTATTCCGTTTTTTATTGAATCAATATTCATCTATATTTCCCCCAATAGTTTAAGTATAAGTGCCATTCTCATATATTTACCATTGAGCACTTGTTTGAAATATGCTGCTCTCGGATCGTCATCGATGGCTACGCTGATTTCATTTACTCTTGGAAGCGGATGCATAATAGTAAGGTCTATCTTTGCATCCAGAAGTTTTTCAGGGGTTAATACATAACTGTCTTTCAAGCGGAGATAGTCTTCTTCATTGAAGAATCTTTCCTGCTGAACTCTTGTCATATAGAGAATATCCAGTTCACCCATTACACTTTCCAGATCCTCTGTAACCTTATACTCGATATTATTCTTAAGGAGAACATCATTTACAACATAACTTGGCAAAACAAGTTCCTTTGGAGAAATAAGTACAAACTTGATATTTGAATATCTTGCCATAGCATTGATAAGAGAATGAACAGTCCTTCCGAACTTAAGGTCACCACAAAGACCTATTGTAAGGTCTGTAAGCCTACCCTTTTCTCTGTAGATTGTAAGGATATCTGCAAGAGTCTGTGTAGGATGGTTATGTCCGCCGTCACCTGCGTTGATTACGGGGATTGTAGCATTTTTACTTGCTACATAAGGTGCACCTTCTTTGGGATGGCGCATAGCGATAATATCTGCATATGAACTGATGACCTTCGCAGTATCGGCTACGCTCTCGCCCTTTGAAGCACTTGATGCTTTCTGATCGGATACAGAAAGTACATTTCCTCCAAGTTCATACATAGCCGCCTCAAAACTGAGTCTTGTTCTTGTAGATGGCTCAAAAAACAAAGTAGCAAGTTTTTTGCCTCTTAGTTTCTCTGAATACTTTGAAGGCTCTGAGATTATATCAAGAGCACAGCCCACAAGTTCATCTATCTCTTCAACTGTCAGATCAAGAATGTCAATTACACTACGCATTTTTCTTTTCTCCAATCCAGGATTCATCTGATGGGTTGTTTCTAAATCTGATAAGTCTTTCTTTGTCTTCTTGTTTGATATATCCCATATCAGCAGCAACTGATACAGTTGTATCAAAGTCTGTAAGGCTCACATTCTTCACATTTGCAGCTGCCATTCTGTCAAGTCCCTTCTGCATACCGTAAGTATAGATACTTACAATACCGAGAACCTCTGCACCTGCATCACGAAGAGCATCTACAACCTCGATTACACTACCGCCTGTGGAAATAAGATCTTCTACTACGACAACTTTCTGACCTTTTTCAAGTTTGCCTTCGATCTGATTTCCTCTGCCGTGATCTTTCGCACCGCTTCTTACATATCCCATAGGCATACCAAGGATATGACCTGCAATAGCAGCATGTGCAATACCTGCAGTACTTGTACCCATAAGCACTTCGCACTCAGGGTATTCTTTTTTGATAGTTTCTGCGATTGCTTCTTCAACCATATCACGTACCTTTGGTGCTGTAAGTATAAGTCTGTTATCACAATAGATAGGACTCTTGATACCGCTTGCCCATGTAAATGGATCGTCAGGTCTCAAAAATACCGCTCCAATGCTAAGAAGTCCTTCTGCAATTTTCTTTTTCATAATTAATCTGTCCCTTCGTATATATTAGTCAATAAATTCTCTTACGCATCTCTCGTATGCTGCAACAGGATCTTCTGCAGCAGTAATAGGACGACCTACAACAATGTAGTCAGAACCGATTTTCTTCGCTTCTTCAGGAGTCATAACTCTCACCTGATCGCCGATATCGCCGTCTTTGAATCTGACACCCGGTGTAACTGTGATGAAATCTTTTCCGCATCTTGCGTGAACCTTTTCTGCCTCCAAAGGAGAACATACAACGCCGTCAAGACCTGCAATCTTTGCATTGTTTGCATAATGCATAACAACTTCATCAATAGGTGCATCGATAAGAAGGTCTTTTTTCATTCTTTCTTCACTTGTACTTGTTAACTGTGTAACAGCAATAAGAATAGGTCTTGTACCATCAGGGCGTGTAAGACCTTCAAGTGCTGCTTCCATCATAGCGATTGTACCTGAAGCATGAAGGTTTGTCATATCCACATCAAGATTTGAAAGAACTGCCATAGATTTCTTAACAGTATTTGGAATATCACAAAGTTTAAGATCAAGAAATATCTTGTGTCCTCTCTTTTTGATTTCCCTTACAATTTCGGGACCTGCTCCGTAGAACAACTCCATACCTATTTTTACAAAAGGTTTTCTGCCTGTAAACTTGTCAAGAAACGTGAGAACTTCTTCCTTTGAAGAAAAGTCACAAGCAACAATTACATCCTTACCCATTAGTGTGCTCCTCCTATTATATCTGATAATTTTTCTATGTTATATTTTGCCATAACCATAGGCAGATTGTCAACAATTGTTTTTGATGCAAAAGGATCTATAAGATTTGCAGCGCCTACCTCTACTGCTGTAGCACCCGCAAGCATCATTTCCACTACATCCTCAGCAGTTTCAACTCCGCCCATACCTATGATAGGAATTTTTACCGCTTCATAGACCTGATATACCATTCTAAGTGCAACAGGTTTGATAGCAGGTCCTGAGAAACCACCCATCTTGTTGTGAATGACAGGTTTCTTTGTCTTAAGATCGATTCTCATACCCAAAAGTGTATTTATAAGGCTAAGCCCATCTGCACCCTCTTCTTCACATGCCTTTGCAATAGACACTATATCTGTAACATTGGGAGAAAGTTTGATAAACACAGGTTTATCTGTAACTTTTTTAACTTCTTTTGTAACAAGTGCCGCCATCTCAGGTGATGTACCAAAAGCCATACCGCCTCCGTGAACATTCGGACAGGAGATATTTACTTCAAACCACCCTATCTGATCTTCGCTGTTGAGTCTTTCACAAGTATAAGCATAATCCTCAACAGAAAACCCTGATACATTTGCCATAACAGGTTTATTGAAACATTTTTTAAGTTTCGGAAGTTCTTCGCTTATTACTTTGTCAACACCAGGGTTTTGAAGACCAACTGCATTTATCATTCCTCTTTCACATTCGGCGATTCTCGGTGTGGGATTGCCGAAACGGGGATCCTTTGTTGTACCTTTGAAAGAAAAAGTTCCAAGGCAGTTTATGTCGTATAGTTCTGCAAATTCATATCCGTATCCGAATGTGCCACTGGCAGGGATAACAGGATTTGACAGTTCTATACCTGATAATGTTACTTTTGTATCTACCATATGATTTCCTCCCTCATAAGCACGGGACCGTCTTTGCAGATTCTCTTGTTGCCGTATTTGGTCTCGCAAGAGCATCCCATACAGGCTCCGAATCCGCATCCCATTCTTTCTTCAAAACTGTACTGCCCCGAAGTAGTTGCCACACTTTCTATCGCCTTAAACATCGGCATAGGTCCGCAGGTAAAGAAATAGGAATATGTAAGATTTTTGAGTACATCTGTAACAAATCCTTTTTCTCCGTATGAACCATCAACTGTGGTAATATATACTTTTGCACCAAGGGATTTAAACTCTTCTTCGTAATATACTTCGTCTTTTGTGTTAAACCCGAGAATAACTGTAACATCTGTGCCTTTTCTTATAAGTTCTCTGCAAAGATTATACATAGGTGCGATACCTGCACCGCCACCGAGCAAAACCGCATCTTTGTCTGCTTTATTAATGTCAAATCCGTTTCCGAGACCTGACAGAATATCCAGCATTTCGCCACTTTTCATTTCCGCCATCTGCTCTGTACCACCACCTACAACCTTATATATGATTGTGGTTGTTTCCTTATCATAATCACAAACTGATATGGGTCGTCTCAAGTATTTTCCTTCAAGTTTGATATTGATAAACTGTCCCGGTTTTGTCAAAGAAGAAGTGTCACCTTTCAAAACCATTTCATAGGTGTTCTTTGCAATAAATCTGTTGGACAGGATTTCATACATACCCTGATACATAGTTTTCTCTCCTTAAAATCTTTAGTTCTTTTCATATACTATCTTTCCGTCACACATTGTCATAAGACATTCACCATACACTTTATCCCCGATAAATGGCGAGAATTTACCTTTGGAAAGCATATTGGCTTGCCTGATCTCATATTCTTTGTCAAGATCAAACACACATAAATCTGCTTTTTTTGAAACCTCTATACCATAGTCAAGACCGAATCTTTCACAAGGGTTTTTGGTAAGAAGTTCTGTGAGTTTTTCAAGTGTGATAATACCGGTCCGTACCATATGAGTGTACATAAGACTGAATGCCTGTTCTATACCAACAACTCCCATAAGGCTCTTATCCAAGCCTCTTGATTTTTCTTCTTCGGAATGAGGGGCGTGGTCTGTAGCAATCATATCTATAGTACCGTCTATGACACCTTCAATAAGTGCCTTACGGTCTTCTTCACTTCTTATAGGGGGATTCATCTTGAATCTTCCATGTTCCTTAAGTTGCATATCGTTGAGGATAAGATAATGAGGTCCTGTTTCACAGGTGATATCTAGTCCCTCTTTCTTAGCCTGTCTTATAATTTCCACACTTTCTTTGGTGGAAATATGACACACGTGATATTTGCAACCTGTTTTCTTTATAAGTTCAATATCTCTTTTTATAGGTCCCCATTCACTTTCTGAACAGATTCCCTTGTGACCGTTTAGTCTTGCATATTCCCCATCGTGGATGTATCCGCCGAAAAGAAGAGAATTGTCCTCACAATGAGCAACAATGGGAAGACCAAGTGACTTAGCCATATTCATGGCATCAACCATCATATCTTCGTTCTGCACTCCCCTTCCGTCATCGGAAAATCCCTTTACAAAAGGTGCCATATCTGACATATCGGAAAGTTTCTCCCCCATTTGACCCTCTGTTATAGAGCCATAAGGATACACATTTATTACTGCGTCTTTTTTGATAATATCAAGTTGTTTTTGAAGATTTATAAGAGTATCTGGAACAGGATTTAAGTTTGGCATAGAGAACACATTTGTATATCCGCCGTGTGCCGAAGCCATAGTACCTGTCTTTATAGTCTCTTTATAGTCAAATCCAGGCTCTCGTAAATGTACGTGTACATCTGTAAATCCAGGAAATATATATTTGTTTTCAAAATCAAATTCCTGTGCATCTGAAACAGCGGACTTGTCAAAAGAAAAAATCACACCGTCTTTTACGACAATATCCTTCTTTTCAAAAGACTTGCCGTTATACACATTTGCACCTTTGAGTATATATGTCATAATCATCTCTCCTAAATATGAAATTATACCAAAATTACCCTTATTTGTCAACAGAATAAGATACTATATCAAGTGTTGCCAGATCATATCCCATTACTTCTGCAATCATCTGAACGGGTATATATAGTTCATCCTTATATATCATAAGATATGCATTGAAAACCCTGCCGCCGTGCTGTGAAAATATTGACCTCATAAGACCGTTGATATTGATCTGTGAAATGTGTGACAGAAATGCAACTTCTATCTTGCCATTTGTATTGGGCCATTGACCAAGTGACGTATTATGAGATTTTGCAACTGTAGTAAGGTCTTTTGTATTATCGAAAAAGAAATCAAAACTATATACATATCTGTCATTTCTGGTAATCAACCCCTGTGCTGACATATCCTCAGATGTAAGTATCTCTTCGTGCATAATCCATTTGCCCTGAAGTATATCCGCGAAATCAGTAAACTTAATATACTGACTTCCCATACCGTTAGAAACTGCTTTGAGAGGCTTATCTATAATTACTTCATTATAGTTGTTTTTATCCTTTATAAGCATAACATTTGCCATACATTCTATGGCAAAGTTAATATAGGAATCATACTTATATATTGTTTTGATATCTCCCATCTGGGTTTTGTATTTATAAAAATCCATAGGCTTATCGATGAATAGTTTTCTTTCTTTTTCCATCCATCTGACACTATAACCGAAATCTTTCATTTCTTCCGCAAGGATAACTGTTCTTCCGCCTATATTGTAACTCGTGATTTCTCTGCCGTTAAGATATGTAACAATATCTGTTGTATAATATTTTGCTACAATCTCGCCAACAGATGAAGAAACCTTTTCCACAAGTTCACCGCTTGCAGCTTGCCCTGAATAAAATCTGCCTCCCTTATCATCGATAGTGAGTTTTCTTTCATCAGCATACCAATACACATCAAAACCATAATACCAGTTGAGAATTTCGGCATCTATACAGGTTTTGCCTCCGATATTATATGAAGTGACAGGGCAATCGTAAATATATGTGACTATATCTGTTCCATAAACATTTCCCGCTACCTCTCCAAGTGCGAAGGTGTTGAAAGAAAATGCAGAAGATATGATCAGAACAGATACAATTATTGCTAAAACCTTTTTCATATAGAATCACTCCATATCATTTATTTTTTCCATGTAAATGGTGAAAAAAGCGTAAGCAGAGGGAATATCTCAAGTCTTCCGAGAAGCATATTGAAACTTAAGACAAGTTTTGAAAAGGATGAATACACACCAAAGTTTGATGTAGGTCCAACCATATCAAGTCCAGGTCCGATATTGTTGATTGTAGCAGCAATAGCGGTAAAGTTTGTAGTGAAACCAAGATTATCTATACTTATTATAAGAAGTGAAATAAAGAAAATCACAAAATAACTAACCATAAATACATTTGTGGCTCTTATTGTTTCGTGAGCAACAACACGCCCGTTCATTGTCACCTTGTGTGTGGCTCTTGGATGAACTGCGATCTTGATTTCCTTCACGATAGTTTTCACAAGAATCATTATTCTTGATACCTTCATACCGCCCCCTGTACTTCCTGCACAGGCACCGATAAACATAAGGATAACCAGTATTGTCTTTGAAAACTCAGGCCATAAATTGAAGTCAACAGATGAATATCCCGTTGTAGTAATGATTGATCCTACCTGAAATGCACTATGCTTTATGGCTTCTCCTACTGAAGAATACATAGAAAGGCAGTTGGATGCAATAAGAATTATGGAAACTGTAATTATAGAAAGATATGTCCTTACTTCACTTGAACGGATGGCATCTTTGAATCTTCCAAGTACAATAAGATAATACACAGAAAAATCAATACCAAAAAGTATCATAAATACTGTACATACTATCTGCACATATGAAGAATAATCAGCAAATCCCGAATTAACTATACTGAATCCTCCTGTGCCTGCAGTACCGAATGTAAGAGTGATTGACTCAAACAAAGGCATACCGCCGCAAAGAAGAAGTATCAGTTGAATGATTGTCATACCGATATATATAAGATAAAGAATTTTTGCAGTTGACTTTACCTTAGGTACAAGTTTTGAAACGGAAGGCCCGGGGCTTTCTGCCTTCACAAGGTACATATTGCTTCCGCCTGAGAGAGGCAGAAGTGCAACAAGAAACACAAGTACCCCCATACCGCCTATCCAATGGGTGAAACTTCTCCAGAAAATTATTGACTTGGGCACAACACTAAGATCTGATATAACAGATGCACCCGTGGTGGTAAATCCTGATACTGTTTCAAAAAAAGCACCATAGAAATCAGGAATCGCACCTGAAATCATAAGCGGAAATGAACCAAAAATACTTATGGCAATCCAACTTAAGGCAACAATGATAAAGCCTTCTTTTGCATACATAGTTTTGTTCTTGGGGGACCTTATGGTAAGTGGTATCCCAACAAGAAGACATAATACAATCGGCAAGAGAAATGCCAACACATTTTCGTTGTATATAACTGCACATATAAGAGGCAATACCATACACAATGCCTCAATATTCATTACCCACCCCAGAGTATTGAAAATAATTCTGTAATTCATATTTATTACCTCAGTATATCACTTATATCCTTATATCCTTTATTGGTAGTAACAACTATAACGCTGTCACCTTTCATAATAACATCCTTACCACCGGGAGTGATTATCTCGCCCGGACGTGCAATACTTGCAATAAGCACATTTGGGTTAAGGGAGAGACTTTCCAGAGTTTTGCCTGCAACAGGAGAATTCTCTTTGATATGAAATTCAAGTGCTTCTGCCTTGCCGTCAAGGATAAGATGCATTGTTTCTATATCGCAATCGATAGAGTTATTCTTTGCTCTTACAAATCTCACGATATATTCTGCAGTAATGCTTTTCGGATTGATTACTGCATCAAGATCAAGTTTTGAAATCACATTATCATAGGCAATTCTGTTTACCTTTGTGACAGTTTTTCCTTTGGTTTTGCTCATGGCAAAAAGTGAGAGGAGGATGTTTTCTTCGTCAGAATTGGTAAGTGAAACAAATGATTCACAGTATTCAATCCCTTCCTCAAGAAGAATTTCATTGTCTGTACCGTCACCGTAAATAATAGTTGCCTTTGGCAAAAGTTCAGAAAGTTCATCACATCTTGAAAGGTTTTCTTCGATTATCTTGACACTTATGCCATCACTAATAAGAATCTTTGATAGATAATATGCAGTATCGCCGCCACCAACAATAAGTGTATCTTTTACACGGTTGGTTTTGATTCCGATTTTTACAAAAAATTGATAAACATTCACAGGAGAACCTACAATACTCAGAAGATCTCCTTCTTCTATTACAAAATTACCATCAGGGATAAATGTATCTTCATTTCTTTCTGCACCGCAAACAAGTATATCGCAGTTGAGTTTTGATCGCATATCAGCAATTCTCATATTACACAAGATACTTTCGGGACTTACTCTGAATTTGAGGATTTCTACCCTTCCCTTTGCAAATGTGTCTATCTGTATGGCTGTAGGAAATCTCAGAAGTCTTGCGATTTCTGTTGCAGCAGTCTGCTCAGGATTGATAATAAGAGCAAGACCAAGGTCTTCTTTGAATATATGAACCTGTTTTGAATATTCGGGATTTCTTACTCTTGCAATAGTCTGGCAATCAGCAAGTTTTTTCGCAACAAAGCATGTAAGAAGATTCAATTCATCAGAGTTGGCAACGGCAATAAGAATGTCTGCCTGTTCAATGCCTGCCTCCATAAGAATGTCTATTCTGGACCCGCTTCCCACAACACCCATGATGTCATATCGGTTCACAATATCCTGAACTACATCATTTTTTGTATCGATAACGGTTATATTGTGTTCATTTTCACTACTTAAATGCTCTACAATCTTGTAGCCTACATTTCCGCAGCCCACAACAATAATATTCATAGCAAAATCCTTCTTTCAAACAATTTTTCACAAATAAATTATAACAGAGTATATAATTACCAGTCAATATCAATTAAGGTTAAATTCAAGTTAAATTCGGATAAAATCTTCGGTAATATCTATGCATTCGCCTGTCTTTGTCCTGAATATATATGCCTTATCACCAATCTTTTCTATGGTAAGAAACTTAAAAATCTTCTTTGCAGGTACATTGTAAAATTCAGGATAATATTTTTCCATCATGGAATCATCCTTGAAAAAGTCATAGCACTTCTGCAAAAACTCATCGTCGGTATGAAGTTTCGGCTTGATTTTTGCGTTTTTGTTTATAAATCTGTCTTTGAGTATATTATTCAAAACCTGAGAATCACTTTTGTATATTTCATAAATAATATCAAACAATGAATCTACAGAATGAGATACATCATACAATGAATTATCTTCAAAATAGATATGTATTCTGTGGAAGATACTGAAAGGATCATCGGTAGCACCGAGAAGGTATTCAAATGTATTTTGAAACCCGCCGCTGTTGTAGTAGATATCAAGAATATGCTCAATATCCTTAAGATAAGAAATATCATCATAGGACATAAAGTCATTCTTTATCACTTCATAAGGTGCATGGGACTTGAACACGTATCCGTATTTATCCTTTTCATTACGTATTTTTGAGCCTTTTAATAGTTTCAGAAATCCAAGTTGAAGCATATGGGGCTTAAGTTTAATCACATCATTGAAAGACTTTTTAAAACTAACAATATCTTCATAAGGAAGTCCTGCAATAAGGTCAAGATGGATGTGTATGTTATCCATTTCGATTATAGGCTTTATTCTTTCACTCAGGGAAGAAAAGTCAATCTTTCTGCCTATGGCATCGATAGTCTTTGGATTGGTAGTTTGTACGCCTATTTCAAATTGCATAGCATCTTTGGGCACAGACTTAAGAATCTCTAATGTACTGCCATCTATAAGGTCACCTGCAAGTTCGAAGTGAAACTTTGTGGATGAAGGATTGTCCGAAATAAACTTAAAAATCTCATCTGCTCTTCGTCTGTCTGCATTAAAGGTTCTATCCACAAACTTAACAAGGCTTACCCCCTTGTCCATAAAGAATTTAAGTTCTTTCTTTACTCTTTCAACATCTAAGAATGAAACCTTATTATCCCTTCCTGACAGACAATAACTGCAACTATAAGGGCATCCTCTGGATGATTCATAATATATGATCTTTCCTTTCAGGTCAGATATGGAATCATCATATACAAATTCATACTGATTTATATCATATGCAGGAGATATTTTCGTAAATTTTACATCTTCCCCATCTCTGTACCATACAGACTCTACCTGACTGATATGGGATATTTCTCCTTCAAGATATGAAAGCAACTTCTTAAACGGTACTTCTCCTTCGCCCTGTATAATGTAATCAACATACAGGTTATCTTTCATTATGTCAGGTGCATCAAAACTCACTTCAAGTCCGCCGAGAATAATAATAAGATGAGGATTGATTTTTTTAAGTGCATCACATATGGTAAGAGTCTTTTCCACATTCCATATATAACAAGAAAACGCTATAATATCAGCATTCACTTTGTAAATGTTGCTGATTACAGCGTCTATATTATCATTTATTGTAAACTCTCTGAGCACTACATCATAGCCCTTTGCGTATGATTTGAGACATTTCAATGAAAGGGCGTGATGAATATATTTGGAATTAAGTGTAGTGAGTAAAGTCCTCATTTTTTCCTCCGGAGTAGAATATGATCTATTATATCACAACAACAGTTGTTTGTCATCATTTTCTGAAAAATTTTTCACACATATTACATCTTTCACAATACATCATGCTTCCTTCAAAAACCATTTCAAGTGTTTTTAGTAGTTTCGGATTGTCAAAATTTTCTCTGTTGTGAACAATTATCATCTTCGGAGAAAGACTGATAAGATCAGACAAAAGCATATCCTGCACACTTAATTCTTCTTCGGCAATCTCAAAAGAAACTTCATTTACAAAATCCGAAGATATCTTCTTGTTGTTTTCATCAAGCAAAATATAATTTCCCTGATAGGGCTTATATATATTTACTTTGAACACGCCTGAATCATTGAGTGATACAAACTGCCTGAGTATTTTCACAAACTCCATATACTCCTTATTAAGAAGCATTTCGTCAACCATAACAGATATAGAATCATCCATACATTGATAGAATTCATTCAGACGAAACGTAGCAAATCCATCAGGATAAAATCTGTCATTATTAATAAGATAATCAGAGATGAGATTTTTTATCTTTTCTTTTTCATTTTTGTGAAACAATCTGTTTAAGATATCTGCCTTTTCTTTTTGTGTAAAATACGGGTAATTTCTATCAATCAGATAATTTGCAGTTTTCTTGCAATAGTTCTCTGTTATATACTCACAAAGAAGTCCTGATAACAAATATCTTTTTTCTTCATCTATATAAAGTTTTACAACTATCTTTTTTTCGTTTTTTGTATAAAACATACTGTGACTGATATTCAATTCGCTCAGTCCGTCAAGAAACTTATCAGAAGTAAATCCGAAGAACCGATTGTTCTCCAAAGCAAGTGTATAACACAATAAATTCACGCCCCCTCCAGAATAGTATGGCGTAATTACAAATTTATATGCTGTCAGAAAACAAGGATCACACTACCAAAATCTTCCACTTTATCATCTGATAAAAGTATCATATTGATGTTTCTTATCTTAAGAAAATCAACGATTCTTTTATAATCTTTATGATGAGATATATCTCCCATAAAGCACATAGTATTTTTGTTTAATTTGAAACTTGCCCCGCCGATAAATCCATAGTCAAATCCTTCAAGTACAATGTCTCCAGGACGTATTAGCAAAGCATCAATATTGTTTTCTGTTGCTTTTTTGTATATAGAAATATCTGATGTAATGATGGATTTTTCATCCACTACACACACATTGCATTTTGAATATCCCTGAGATACATCTATACATCTGACATTTGAGTTATTTAAGTGAAACAGGCAGACCTCATCTGTAGAATCAATCTTTGAAAATGAGGTCTCTCCCACCCTTAATACATTATATGCAATATCACTCGGGTAGTGACTTCCCATTGTTCTGTTTCCTTTTATTACCTTCACGCCATATGGCGACATATTCTCGTTGTAATAATCAAAAAACTCAGGTGCCGACACATATAACCCGCCGTCTATATGAGCAATCTGCAAATCAGGATGATATGAGACGGAAGAATCTATCAAATCAACTTTTTTCGAAAATATGATATCTATGTTCTTCTCTTTGAAAAAGGAAACTATTTTGCTATTAACATTTGGATTGATAATTACTGCTCTGGGGTTATTCAAAGGCAAATGAGGATACATACTTTTTCTCCTGTAATTTTGATATATACATTTTAACACATATTTATCCATTTGCATAGCATATATTATAGGATTTATAATCCTTATCCCCCTTTCCACGGCATTTTTGCCGTTAAAATAGCCGTATATCCTGAAATAATGGATATACGGCATTATTTAACACTTTTTTCCGCCTATATCAAAAGCAAATTTTTCTACATTTCTGTATTTGTAATCATACATATCATACATCTCATAAATTATGGGAGTCAGATATCTTTGCCTCTCTCTGACAAGTTCATTATATTCATCAAACAGAGTTTTGCACTCCTCTGTAAGATTTTTTTCAAGTGCCTTTTTGCATTTGTCATATCTGGAAACAATCTCTGTATATTCATCATCAAAGGGTGTATTGTCAAACATCTGCATAGCAAGTTGACGGAGCAATTTTCTGAATACTGCTATCTGTTCTTCCTGGGATATGGAAATATTCTTCTCTTCAAATTTCATTTTCATTTCTCCTGTGGTATAAATTTTTGCCAATAAAAAAGCGCACCGAAAACCCGATGCGCTAAAACACCGGCCCTCACTGCGACGTGAAAAGTTCTCAAAACCACGAAAACAAGGCCAGTATTTTTCAATACCAACCGCAGTTTTGAGATTATTCACTTTTCACGTCGCAGAATTATTATAACACAAGGAATATTTAAAATGCAACAAAAATATAATTTAAAAAATTTATTCACAAATTTTCCTCATATCTAAAAGCACCTTCTTAAGAATCCTTGACACCTGTACCTGTGATATACCGAGGTATTCTGATATTTCCGCCTGAGTTTTGTCCTCAATAAACCGAAGTCTAATAATAGTTCTGTCACGCAGAGATAGAGTGTCAACCGCTTCATTTATCACTATCTTTGAGATGAAATCATCTGCCTTATCATCCCTTATTCTGTCAGCGATTGTAACATTCTTACCATCATCACCGCAGATTTCTCTGTAAATGGATTCGGGAGGACAGGAGGCGTTTAAGGCTTCTGATACATCATACACAGATACATTGCATATTTTTGCTATTTCAGAAACTTTCGCCTCTCTGTTAAAAGTATTTTCTATTCTTTCTTTTTCTTTAAGACACCTGATAGACAATTCCTTTAAACTTCTTGATATATGCAAAGGATTGTCATCACGGATAAATCTCTGTATTTCTCCCATAATAAGAGGTACTGCGTACGTGGAAAACTGAACATCAAATTCAGGATTGAATCGTTCTGCAGCCTTAATAAGTCCTATAGATCCTACCTGAAAAAGTTCCTCATAGTCATACCCTCTCATAAGAAACCTTTTGACCACACTTCTTATGAGGTTTAAGTTCTCATTTACTATCTGATTTCTGGCATTTACATCACCCGATGATGCCTTTATAAGCAATTCTCTTATATCAACCATCTTACAGAGTCTGTGCACCAAGAGACTTAGACATAGTTACCTTAGTGCCCACATCCACAATTGATTCCACCTTTACCTTGTCCATAAAAGTCTGCATCACAGTAAATCCCATTCCCGATCTCTCATTATCTGTGTTTGTGGTAAACATAGGCTGCATTGCTTCTTTTACATTCTTTATGCCCTTGCCGTTGTCTTTCACAATAATCTTTATATCATTTCCGCATATTATGCACTCTATGTAAATCTTCCCTTCTCCTCCTTCGTATCCGTGTACAACGGAGTTTGTAACTGCTTCAGATACAGAGGTCTTGATATCAGCCATTTCTTCAATTGTAGGGTCAAGTCCCATCACAAAGGCCGCCACAGCACTTCTCGCAAAGGCTTCATTTTCTGATTTTGACATAAATTCCATTTTCATCATATTTTCTTTCATATCCATTATCCTCCATTATGCATTAAGGTATTCTTCTGCATTGTCTATTGATTCATAAACAGGTGCAATCCGCTCAATACCCGACATTTTAAGAATCTTTAAAACGCTTTTTGTCTTTGCAAAAATACTCACCTTTCCCCCATCGCCCGATATGAGTTTGTAACGGCCTATAACCATACCGATACCTGAACTGTCCATCATAGACAATGAAGACAGATCAAAAAGAATGTTCTTTACTCCGCCTGACATAATGATTTTGTCAACAGTCTGCCGTATGGGTCCTGCACTATGATGATCAAGTTCGCCTGTCATTTTGACAATCAATGTTCCCTTTTTTATCCTTGTAGTAATAATCAAAAAATCCCCTCCCCGTATTTGTTATATAAGTAATGTTCAAGGGAAATCTGTATTTTCCTTTAGGATAAAAAGAAAGGTTTTGTCGATTATGACACAAGTCATATAATTCCGACAAAACCTATACTGTTTTTACAATATTATTCAATTAAAACTTATATACATAACGTCTCATATTACCCGCAAGATACAGAGAACCAAACACACACAATACGCTGTCACTATCAAGATATTTCAATGCTTCATTCAAAGCATCCGAATTATCTTCGATATATAAGGCGTCGTTCTTTATTTCCTTTGCATAAGAAAACACTTCCCTAACATTTATCTGTCTTATACTTGGAACACTTGTTATAATCAGTTTGTCACACAAAGGAAGTATTTCATCAAATGAACGCTTGTACTCCTTATCATTGAGCATTCCCAGAACAAAGATAAGTTTTTTATCTCCAAACACATCTTTAACAGTATTTTTGAAACTCAGAATCCCCGGATAATTGTGTGCGCCATCAAGGATGATATTTTTGTCATTTCCGAATATTTCAAATCTACAGGGCCATTTTGTACGGGAAATGCCATTGATCATAGTTTCGTCCGAAATATAGAAAGGAAGACATCTTACACCTTCTATAGCACAAAGAGAGTTAAGTATCTGATGTTTTCCCACAAGAGGAATGTGTATGTTCATCCCCTTATACTCTATATCACTTCCCTCAGATGATACATTATGTACTGTAAGTTTATCCATATCCGGAATAATAAGTTCACAGTTTTTTTCATCACAGGTTTTCTTTATTACATTATATGCATCAAAAGGATTGTCAGGATAGAAAACAACTTTTGTATCAGGCTTTATAATACCTGCCTTTTCATATGCGATTTCTTCTATTGTATCTCCGAGGATATTTGTATGATCAAGTCCTATCTGACATATGATTTCGGCATAAGGATTTATAATCACATTTGTAGAATCAAGTCTTCCGCCAAGTCCTGTTTCAAGTACTACTATATCACATTTATTGTCTCTGAAATATTGAAACCCCATGGCTGTAATGACTTCAAATTCCAATGGTCTTACATCAGGCAACCTGTCACATATCTCTTTTATTTTTGATGTGTATAAAACAAGTTCTTCATCACTAATGGGAGTGGCGTTTATCTGTATCCTTTCATTGAACCGTTCTATAAAAGGCGATATAAATGTACCCACTTTTAGTCCATGTTCCTTAAGAATTGAAGATACAAATGCAGCAACGGAACCCTTACCATTTGTCCCTGCAATATGTATAAACTTCAGTTGATCCTGAGGATTATCAAGATAAGATAAAATGGCTTTTATATTATCGTGTCCTTTTTTCAAAGCGAATTTAGAAAGTGAATGTATAAATTCAAGTGCATTCTCATAATTCATAATTCATCACCTTATTCTAAATAAGGCTGTGAAAGTTTTACCTACCACAGCCTTATATAATATCTATTAAAGATTTTTGAGACTTTCTTCTACCTTAGAAAGCATTTCTTTGTATTTTTCGCCTTTTGCTTTTTCTTCATCAACCACTTTCTGAGGTGCTTTTGCAACAAAACCCGCATTGGAAAGTTTGCCCTCTACTCTCTTGATTTCAGAGAGAAGATGTTCTCTTTCTTTTTCAAGTCTCTCTTTTTCTGCAGACAAATCAACAAGTTCTTCCAAAGGCATAAAGAGTTTTGCAGATTCTACAACACATGTAAGTGCATTGTCCTTTATACCATCTTCTGAATTTGTGATTACAACTTCAGAACTTGAAGCAAGTTTTTCGAAGAATATCTCTGCACCTTCAAACACTTCAGGTGTATCGGTAACAATGAAGAGTTTTGCTTTCTTTGATGGAGCAACATTCATCTGTGTTCTTAAGTTTCTGATACTCTTGATTGCTTCCATTACCTTTTCCATCTGCTTTTCGTCATCAGAGAAAGAAAGTTCTTCTTTGTATTCAGGCCATTTTGAAATCATAATACTTTCTTCGCCTGTAGGAAGACAAGTAAAGATTTCTTCTGTGATAAACGGCATAAACGGATGGAGAAGTTTAAGTGTATTCATAAGAACATAAGCAAGTACACTCTGTGCAGTTTCGAAACTTTCTCCTTCTTTTTCATAAAGACGTGGTTTTACGAGTTCGATATACCAGTCACAGTAATTATCCCAGATAAAGTCATAAAGTTTCGCAACAGCCACACCAAGTTCAAATTTATCAAGGTTGTTTGTAACTTCTTTTACAAGGTCGTTATATTTGGAAAGTATCCATTTGTCTTCAAGTTTCAGTTTGCCCGAATCCGGAAGAGATACATTATCAATACTTAAGTTCATAAGAAGGAATCTTGAAGCATTCCAGATTTTGTTTGCAAAGTTTCTGCTTGCTTCCACTCTTTCGGAATAATATCTCATATCATTTCCCGGAGCGTTGCCTGTAGCAAGTGTAAATCTCAACGCATCGGCACCGTATTCTTTGATTACTTCAAGTGGATCTATTCCGTTACCAAGGGATTTGCTCATCTTTCTTCCCTGACTGTCACGGACAATACCGTGGATGAACACGTGTTCAAATGGTGGTTTGCCTGTGTGTTCACAAGCAGAGAATATCATTCTTGCAACCCAGAAGAAAATAATATCATATCCTGTAACAAGGACACTTGTAGGATAGAAATAGTCAAGTTCTTTTGTCTTTTCAGGCCAGCCGAGAGTTGAAAATGGCCAGAGCGCTGAAGAGAACCATGTATCCAGTACATCAGGATCCTGTTTTACACTTCCGCCACACTTAGGACACTTTGTGATTTCTTCTTTTGAAACAGTTGTCTCACCGCATTCGTCACAGTAGAATGCAGGAATTCTGTGTCCCCACCACAATTGACGTGATATACACCAGTCGTGAACATTTTCCATCCAGTTAAGGTATGTCTTGGAAAATCTTTCTGGAACAAACTTAACTTCATTATCTTTAACTACTCTGATTGCTTCTTTTGCAAGAGGTTCCATCTTAACGAACCACTGCTTTGAAGTGATAGGTTCAACAGTTGTACCGCAACGGTAACATTGTCCCACATTATGCTTATGAGGCTCAATCTTCACAAGATATCCCATCTTTTCAAGGTCTTCGATCATTGCCTTTCTGCATTCATATCTGTCCATACCTTCGTATTTTCCTGCATACTTATTCATAGTGGCATCATCATTCATAACCTTGATTTGCTCAAGATTATGTCTTAATCCCACTTCGAAGTCATTAGGGTCATGAGCAGGTGTAATCTTAACACATCCTGTACCGAATTCCTTGTCAACATATTCATCGGCAATAAGAGGGATTTCTCTGTTTACCAATGGAAGAATAAGTGATTTACCCACAAGATCTTTGTATCTTTCATCATCAGGATGAACCGCTACTGCTGTGTCACCAAAAAGAGTTTCAGGTCTTGTAGTAGCAATTGTCACATACTGATCGCTGTCTTTGAAGAAATACTTGATATGCCAGAAATTTCCATCATGTTCTGCGTATTCTACTTCTGCATCAGAAAGAGCAGTTGTGCAGTTCGGACACCAGTTGATGATTCTTGATCCCTGATAGATAAGACCTTTGTTATAGAGGTTTACAAACACTTCTTTTACTGCATTTGAACAACCTTCATCCATAGTAAATCTTTCTCTGTCCCAGTCACATGAAGAACCAAGTTTCTTTAACTGATTGATGATTCTGTCACCGTACATCTTCTTCCAGTCCCAGACCTTTTCAAGAAACTTCTCTCTGCCAAGATCATATCTTGTAAGACCTTCTTCTTTTCTTAAGTTTTCTTCAACTTTGATCTGTGTTGCAATACCTGCATGGTCTGTTCCGGGAACCCAAAGAGCGGAATAGCCGCACATTCTTTTGTATCTGATAAGTATATCCTGCAATGTTTCGTCAAGAGCATGTCCCATATGGAGTTGTCCTGTAACGTTTGGAGGAGGAATTACTATTGTGAAAGGTTTTTTGTCAGGGTCGCACTCTGCGTGAAAATAACCCTTTTCTACCCAATTTGAATAGATTCTGTCCTCTACATTGGAAGGATTATAAGTTTTTTCAATTTCGTGTTTGATTTCCATTTGAACCTCCTGTGCTTTATGTAAATCTTATTATTTTTTTACTATAAAAAGTGCCGTTGCACCAATTAATGCAATTATAAATCCGATAAGTTTGACTTTAAGATTATCTGATTCGGCATCTTCATCTTCACTTTTTAAAAAAATCTTAGAAATCTTCTTTGAAAGATACGTGATTACACCGCCAAAAATCAGAATTATCAGAGAAAGTATTGAATAAATATCCATCATACAGAATCCTTTCTTCCGTAATTCTTTATGTAATGGAACACATAAGACAAAAATGCAAGAAGCATAACACCCATTACCACAAACAAAAGTTCCTCTGTATGCCACTTAAAAAGTGCACAATCAACTATGTAGAAGGTAAGAAGAAATGTTGCCGCCTTGCCAAATATATTGGCAGGGATAACAATCTTACCTTTTTTGTAAATAAATGCTCCGCATATTATCATTGTAAGTTCTTTTATAAGGATAAAACCAAGAAGCCATGGACTTATTTTCCCTTTGGCAACCAGGCAACTTACAACTGTAATCATAGTGCATTTATCAGCAATAGGATCAAGCATTTTGCCAAGATCTGTAATCATATCAAACTTTCTTGCAATGAATCCATCAAGTGCATCAAGAAACATTGCTACAATAAATATTGATATGGCGATTTCATTTGCATTTGCCGAAGAACTGAAATTCACGGCAATATACAAAGGTATCAGCATAAATCTTATAAGTGTGATTATATTTGGGATAGTCACCGTAAATTCCTCCTTTTTCGTTATATGGATAAAGTTCTTATAAGTTCAAGAATATCTTCGTCAACACCCTTCTTCATATCAAGGGCTTCGTTTATTTCATAATCAACAATCTTTGAATCCTTCATAGCAACAACACGGTTTAACTTGCCTTCTTCAAGAAGTTTTACAGCGTGATTGCCCATCTGTGATGCTATAACACGGTCTCTTGTTGTAGGGCTTCCGCCTCTCTGGATATATCCGAGGATTGACGCTCTTGACTCAACACCTGTTGCTTCTTCGATATCCTTACAAAGGGCCTGTCCTCCGCCTACACCTTCAGAGAGAATAATAACGTAATGTTTCTTTCCTCTGTTTCTGCCTGAGATAATAGTGCGTTTTATATCATCCATATCATAAGGCATTTCAGGAATGATGACTGTTTCAGCACCGTTTGCAATACCAAGATTCAAAGCAATGTGACCTGCATTTCTTCCCATAACTTCTACAACAGAGCATCTTTCGTGACTACTTGCAGTATCTCTAATTTTGTCAATTGCATCCATTGCAGTATTCATAGCAGTATCAAATCCTATGGTATAATCTGAGCATCCGATATCATTGTCGATTGTGCCGGGGATGCCGATTACAGGGAATCCCTCATTGGCAATATCCCTTGCTCCTTTTAGCGAACCGTCACCGCCAATTACAACCAATGCATCAATACCAAAAATTCTTAAAATCTCAACTGCCTTTTTTACACCGTCTTCAGTTGCAAAACTCTTGCTTCGTGCAGTCTGCAAAAATGTACCGCCTCTCTGCAAAGTGTCTGATACCATTCTTGAAGTAAGTTCTTCAATTTCGCCTTTCAAAAGTCCGTGATATCCTCTCTTGATACCCATAACTTTGTATCCTGAGTTAAGTGCAGATCTTGCGACGGATCTGATTGCAGCATTCATTCCGGGAGCATCGCCACCGCTTGTAAGAATACCTATTGTCTTTATTTCGCTCATAAAGAGCCCTCCTTCTCTGTACAAAAACTGTAGTTGTATATAAATATAATTTCCTATTCTATAAAAAAACATTATTTTTATTGTACTATAACTGGATGGAAAAATCAACCTTTTTCAACAAAATTTACAGTATTTATTTAAGAATTACACCATCAGAACCAAGAATATGCGAAAGCCTACGGATAACATCGTCACATATACTCACACCACTTCCCATGGTTGTCATAACAGCCTCTTTTGTATCCTCAAAATAAAATACTACATCTGTTTTCCCATTAAATTGTGAAATGATTCTCTGAATATCATTTAGTTGTGATTTGCTCTTCAATTTAAGGTAAAGTTTTTTACTTAAAACAGGTAGTTTGTCAAGACTCACAAGATTTTTCACAATAATCTGTATATTGTCATTGTAGTCATAAGTCACAGTTCCTTCTATCGCATAACATTCATACTCCCTGATATTTGCCTTTTCTCTGATATACTCCCCTTCAAACATTACAGCGTTAATTCCTGAAGTATAATCTTCGAAAACCATATTCAGCATTCGTTTTCCCTTTTGGGTAATCTTTTCAGAAAATGACTCAAGAAATGCAAAAATACGTACCTTTGAGTTTTCTTTCGGCTGTTTTTTTATGATATCATCAACAGACTCACAGTTGTATCCAGCAATATGGGACTGATATCTGTCAAGAGGATGTCCTGAGAGAAACATCCCTGTATAATCCTTTTCAAGCATCAGTTTTTCATTCAAAGAATAATCTACAATTACTTCATATGCTTTGTAAGAATTATTTACGGGAAGTTCCATACCCATAGATCCGAACATAGACACCTGTCCCATAGATTTTTCTCTGCCTGTTTTCTGAGAATGATCAAATATCTCCTCATATGTGAGAGCAAGAGACCTCCTGTTCGGACAAATACTGTCAAAAACACCGCACAAAACAAGGGCTTCAAGGCACTTTTTGTTGACCTTGTCCCACATTCTTTCGCAGAAGTCTTCAAAGGAAGTAAAAGGTCCGTTACTATCTCTTTCTTCTTTCAGTTTATATCCGAACACATTTCCTACATTCCTTATGACAGAAAGACCAAAGCGGATATTATCCCCCTCAGGAGTGAAATCATTTGAACTGGAGTTAATATCAGGAGGGAGAACTTTTGCCGAATCTTTAAGAAAAGCACGGATATATTTTCTGGATTTGTCTGCTCCGCCCTGAGAATTCTTAAGAAGTGATGCAAGGTACATCATCGGGTAATAATACTTAAGATATGCAGTCTGAAAAGCAAGTCTGGAATACGCTGCCGCATGGGATTTGTTGAATGCATATGAGGCAAACTCCTCAAGTTCAGAAAAAATCTCATTGGCAAGTTCTTCGCTTACTCCGTTGCGGATACAACCAGGAATAATCACATTTCCTTCTTCGTCAGTTTTGCCGAATACAAAAGTCTTTCTTTCTTCTCTCATTACATCGGCTTTTTTCTTAGCCATTGCCTTTCTTACCCCGTCGGCTCTTGACATAGAATATCCTGCAAGTGTCCTGCATATTTCCATTGCCTGTTCCTGATATACAATAGAACCGTAAGTAGGCTTAAGAATAGGCTCAAGCAAAGGGTGTTTATAAGTAATGACTTTTTTGTTTCTGTTGGAAAGATACAGGGGTATCTGAGTTTTTGCAGTACCGGGTCTGAAAAGAGACAAGCCTGCTACCACATCTTCGAAGCATTTGGGTTTCATATCCTTCAAAAGGCCTCTCATACCATCGCTTTCAAGTTGAAAAACTCCGTCTGTGTCCCCTTTTGCAATCATTTCATATACTGCTTTGTCTTCATAATCAATCACGGACATATCTATATCAATGTTATGATATTCTTTTATAAAATCTACCGTATCCCGTATAATTGTCAGGTTTCTTAAACCCAGAAAATCCATCTTCACAAGTCCTGTAAGTTCAAGAATATTCATTGGATACTGTGTAAGAATCACATCATCCTGACTTACAACAGGAACATAATCACAGATTTTTTTGTCGCTGATAACAACACCTGCGGCATGAGTTGTAATATTTCTCGGAAGTCCTTCTATTCTCATGGCAGTATCAACAAGAAGTTTTGTTTCAGATGAAGTATCGTATTTTTCTTTAAGTTCCCAGCTTTCTTCAAGTGCCTCTGCCAATGTAACACCGGGGGTCTTGGGAATAAGTTTTGCAACGCTGTCGCACAATGCATAAGGCACATCCATAACACGGCCTACGTCTCTTATGGCTCCTCTTGCCGCCATGGTATCAAATGCTACAATCTGAGACACGCTTTCTTTGCCGTATTTTCTTCCCACATAATCTATGACTTCTTGTCGTCTCATATAACAGAAATCCACATCAATATCAGGCATATTTACTCTGTCGGGATTTAAAAATCTTTCAAAAATAAGGTTGTGTTTTACAGGATCAATCTCTGTTATTCCTATAAGGTAAGAAACAATACTTCCTGCAGCAGAGCCTCTCCCCGGACCAACAGGTATATCCTGGGATCTAGCATATCTTATATAATCCCATACTATGAGAAAATAGTCAGAAAACCCCATATTAAATATAACATCAAGTTCGTATTTAAGTCTGTCTGTAATATCTTTATCGCATCCGGGATATTTTTCATTGAGTCCCTTATAACACAGGTCTCGTAACATATCATTTGAAGATATCCCATCGGGAGTATCAAACTTCGGCAGATGAATACTGGAAAAATCCAGTTCCAAATTGCACATATCTGCGATTCTTTTTGTATTATCAAGAGCCTCAGGGCAAAATGAAAAAGCACTTCTCATTTCTTCATCACTCTTGAGATAAAATTCATTACCTGACATTTTCATTCTGTCAGTATCGTTAAGTTTTTTTCCTGTCTGAATACACATAAGAACATCCTGCAAAAAAGAATCTTCTTTTTTTACATAATGAACATCATTTGTTGCAACCAAAGGAATATCCAGTTCATGAGAAAGTCTCATAAGCGGCTGATGAGTCCTGATTTCATCTTCAATACCGTGATTCTGTATTTCCAGATAAAAATCATTACCGAAGATTTCTTTGTATTTTAAAGCATATTTCTTCGCTTTTTCGTAGTCTCCTTCACACAATGCACTGTTCACATTTCCCTTAAGGCAACCTGACAGACATATAAGACCTTCGGAGTATTTCTCAAGTAGTTCAAAATCTGCTCTCGGCTTATAATAATACCCCTCGGTAAAAGCATATGAACAGATTTTTATAAGGTTATGATATCCTCTAATATCTTTGCAAAGCAGAATAAGATGTCCGTACTTTGAATCAACAGAATGATTTTTATCAAATCTGGAATTGGGCGCCATATACACTTCGCAACCGATAATAGGTTTGATATTTTTCTTTTTTGCGGCAACATAAAAATCGACCACGCCATACATAACGCCGTGGTCAGTTATGGCAAGAGAGTCCATATTAAGGTCTCTCGCCCTGTCTAGTGCATCTTCAATTTTTGCAGCACCATCAAGTAAACTATACTGTGAGTGCAGATGCAAATGAGTAAACATTACTCTTCTCCTTCCAGACTGTTTGCTATCTCAACAAGCCTTTTGAGCCTGTGATTTACCCCTGAACGGGTAAGTTTTGGTGTAAACATATCACCAAGATCTTTTAGACTTGCATCAGCATGCTCAAGTCTTAATTCAGCAATTTCTTTAAGAACAGGACTAAGCCCGTCCCATTTACTGCTTTTTTTCAGTTTTTGAATACACAGAATATGTTCTATAGATGCGTTATGAGTTTTTTCCATATTGGCAGTTTCACAATTAATTATACGGTTATTTTTGTTTCGCATATCTTTCATTATACGGATGTTGTGAAAATCCATCAATGTATCAAAAACTCCCGTCATACTTAAGATATCTGCTATTTCATCGCTGTTTTTGAAATAAACAACATAATTTTTCTTTCTTAGTATGATTTTGGGGTTAAGTCCAAGTTCTTTCATCAGAGTTTCAAAATCATCGCTGACTCTTTTGTGTGAGGTATAAAACTCCATATGATACTTTTTCTCAGGATGAATAAGTGATCCCGAAGCAAGAAATGCACCTCTTACAAATGACTTCTTACAGCAAGGTTTCCCTATTATATCCATGTCAATATGAAAATCAGCATCGCCATTATCATCTATTTTAATATTATATGCATCCAGAAGTTTTTGTATATACTTTTCATTGGAAACAATTACGCTGTATATGGAATATCTTGAATGTTTTACATGATAAGTCTGCCTCTCGCACTTTATCTTAAAAAGAAAGCCGACAAGGTCAACAATTCTCTGAGAAAGCATTTCATTTTCTGTGTTGAATATAATTTTTGTTTCTCCGTCTTCTGTTTTACACTTTGCAAGAAAGGACAAAATACCATAAAGTTCTGCCATTTTGCAGCATTTACGCTTAAGTTCTACTTCAAGCATATCCTTCTTTGCATCTGAAGAGTATGACATATCTATCTTTCCTTTTTTCCTTTATTCTTGATTAAATAGCACAAATCCATAACCGCTTCTGCAAGATTGTCATAATCGTGTCTTATATATCCCTTGGATACATCAAGCACCTTGCATGAAAACAACTCTACTCCATTCTTTGTAAACTCAGGTACATCAACGTTTACAGGGTGAGAATTGTTGATTTTGTATTTAAGTTTCATATTGTCGGGAATCTGTTCATCATTTACAATGCAATAATCAATAATATCGCATCCTGCATGGCGATTGATTGCCTTTACATGATCAAATGCACTATACCCGTCTGTCTCGCCTTTTTGTGTCATAATATTGCATACATAGAGTTTCTTTGCTTTGGCATTTTTCAAAGCATCACTTACTCCATCCACAAGAATATTGGGAATAATACTTGTATAAAGGCTTCCCGGTCCAAGTACAATAAGATCCGCCTCGTTGATACTCTTTATAACATCTTCTGCAGGTTCAACTTTTTTGGGTATAAGAAACAGTTCACTTATGGATTGTTTATTTTTGAATGCAGAAACAGGAATTGTGGATTCCCCCAGTACAACACTTCCGTCAGCGAGTCTGGCACCAAGATTTACATTTCTGTTGGTAACAGGAAGCACTCTACCCTTGACAGCAAGTACCTGACAAGTTTTCTTCACCGCTTCTGTGAAATTTTCTTCAGAAAGTTTGTACATTGCGGCAAGTATAAGGTTTCCCATACTCTGTCCCATAAGCCTGCCCGAATCAAATCTGTAATTTAAGAGGCTGTCCATTACTGACTCCATATCAGCCAATGCAAGCATACAGTTTCTCACGTCACCCGGTGCAACCATATTCATATCAGTTCTGAGCATTCCGCTTCCGCCGCCATCATCTGCAACTGTAATAATTGCAGTAATGTTCTTTGTGTATTTTTTTATACCGCGAAGCATTGTGGAAATACCCGTACCGCCACCAATTGCAACAATTTTTAATTTACGCAATTTGTTCATCAACTGTTTGTTTTCTACGTCTATCATATATAAATCCTCCGAAAAAGAGAAAATTATCCTAATGTAATATATACCATATAAATCCGAATTATTTAAGTCTGTTCACATCTCTGTGAGAAATCTTCACAGAAAATCCCATATCAATAATAGTCTTATATACGTGATTTGCTATTGTGACAGATCTGTGCTTACCGCCTGTGCACCCTATTGCTATTACAAGTTGAGACTTACCTTCCTCCACATAAAGAGGCAAAGTAAACTTAATGAGATCATCAAGTTTCTTCTTGAATTCCTCAGTCTGCTCACAGTTGTTCACATAGTCCTGAACCTCTTTGTCAAGACCTGTAAGGTGTTTGAGTTCCGGAATATAATAAGGATTAGGCAAAAATCTCACATCAAACACAAGGTCGGCATCCAGGGGTATGCCGTATTTGAAACCAAATGACAATACATTGATAAAAATGTTTGTATCATCTTCACGATCATTGAAAACGGAATTAAGATATGCCCTAAGACTCTTCGTGGGCATTGTGGATGTATCTACAATATAGTCTGCTTTTTTCTTGATATCGGCAAGGATCGCGCGTTCTTTTTTGATTCCGTCCATTACTCTGCCATCATCTGCCAGAGGATGATTTCTTCTTGATTCCTTGTATCTTTTAAGGATGACCTCATCACTTGCATCCAAAAAGACAATTTCGCAACTTTCACCCTGGTCCTTAAGGGTATCAAGTGCATCAAGAGCGTCGGTAAAAAGTTCCCTTGTTCTTGTATCAATTACAAAAGCAATTTTGTCAAATTTCCCTTCTGAACGGTTACACAAATCTGCAAATTTTGAAAAGAGGCTTGGCGGCATATTATCTATACAATAATACCCCATGTCTTCCATAAAGTTCACAGCCTGGCTTTTGCCCGAGCCTGACATTCCCGTTATGATCACAAATTTCATATTATATCCTCCTCTTTTATCTTATAATCTTTACTTCTTCATAAAGTACCACTCCGAACTTTTCAAAGACAGTCTTTTTCACATCATTTATAAGTTTTGTCACATCATCAAAAGATGCATTGTCCTTGTTTATGACAAATCCGCAATGCTTCTCAGACACCTGAGCACCGCCTACACTATATCCTCTCAATCCGCTGTCCTCAATAAGTTTGCCTGCAAAATACCCTTCGGGACGTTTGAATGTACTTCCTGCACTTGGGTATTCAAGAGGTTGTTTTTCTTTTCTTCTCATATTAAGGTCCCGCATAGTTTCTTTTATATGACTTTTTTCACCCTGATGAAACTTCATCATAGCACCAAGTACGATGATATCGTCAGTTATGGCGCTGTGTCTGTAAGAAAAATCAAGTTCTTCTTTGGTGAGTTTGAAAAGATTTCCATGGATATCTATGCAGTCTGCATATTCCACCACATCTTTCATCTCACCGCCATATGCACCGGCGTTCATTTTTACTGCACCGCCAAGTGTGCCTGGGATACCTGATGCAAATTCAAATCCTGAAAGTGAATTCTCAAGACATACATTTGCAATCTTAGACAAATGTGCACCAGAAAAAGCGTATATATTCTCTCCCTCAACACGGATAGATGAAAAATTGCTGTCAAGACAGATGACAATCCCCTCTATCCCTTTGTCAGATACAAGAAGATTTGAACCATTTCCCAATGCAAACACCTTAACCTTGAAATCCTTTGCTGCATTTATTATATTCTGTATCTCCCCGATACTTTCAGGAAACACCATAACCTCTGCATTTCCGCCGATTCTGAATGTAGTATGCTCCTTCATAGGCTCATCAGTTCTTATTCTGTTTTTGTCATCTGAAAGTGCCTCTTTAAGTTTCAGGATTAATGGATTTCCCACAAAAATTCACCTCATAAAAATTATTTACCAAGAAATGCAGCACCAATGATACCAGCATCATTTCCAAGAGTTGCAAGTCTTAATTCTGCCTTTTTCACAGTTGAAGGTCCAAAAGAATACTCTTCTACATATTCTCTTACAGGATTGATAAGTCCGTCCCCTTCTTTGCTTACACCGCCGCCGATAACCACTACCTGAGGCTGGATTGTGTTTACGATATTGATTATACCTTCACCAACTGCCTGAACGTAGTTTTTCACTATCATATCGCCGATTTCGTCTCCCGCTCTCTGAGCAATGAATGCAGTCTTTCCGCTTCCTTTGCCGCCGTTTTCGGCAACGAGTTTTGCAACATAAGAATCAGGATACTCTTTTGCTGCCTTTTCTGTCTCTCTGATTATGGCAGTTGCAGATGCATATGCTTCCCAGCATCCTCTCTTGCCACAAGTACAAGGCTCACCATTCATAACAAGACCCATATGACCTATTTCTCCTGCCATACCGTTAAATCCTGTAAAAATCTTTTTGTTCATTATAATTCCGCCGCCTACACCTGTACCCAGTGTAACAGCAACAAAATCTTCTATAGAATTATCATTCAGGGCAAAATATTCACCAAGTGCGGCACAGTTTGCGTCATTGCCCACATATACAGGCTTATCAAAATACTTCTTCATTTCATCAGCAAGCGGTACATAGTCAAACTCAAGATTACCTGAAAAAATTACAACACCTTTTTTGTCATCGATAGCACCAGGGCTTCCAATACCGATAGAATGAATTTCATCATCTGATATATTGAGTTTCTTCTTCAATGAATTAATAAGATCACTCATATCTTTTACAATTTCTTTGTATCCATCTTTTACTCTTGTAGGGCAACTTTCTTTTTCGAGAATTGTTCCCTTTTCGTCAACAATACCGATTTTAATACCTGTTCCGCCCAAATCAACACCAATATAATACATAATTCTGTCCTCCGTAATTTATTTTATTCTTCTGTTTCCGCGATGTTCATCAACCTGTCATTAAGAGCCTGAGCGGCGTTATAGCCCATTCTCTTCTGACGGTTGTTCATAGCAGCAACTTCTATAATCACCGCAAGATTTCGCCCTGGTTTAACAGGAACTGTAAGTGACGGAACTTTGAGACCTAGAATTTCTGTGTACTCTGTTTTGAGCCCCAGTCTGTCGTACTGTTTCTTCGGTTGCCAGTTCTCAAGATTGATTACAAGGTCAATCTTTTCTGAATCCTTGACTGCACCAACACCGAAGATGTTTTTAACATCAACAATACCAATACCCCTTATTTCGATAAAATGCTTGATAATCTCAGGAGCTGTTCCAACAAGAGTAATATCAGAAACTTTCCTTATCTCAACTGCATCATCTGCAATAAGTCTGTGTCCTCTTTTTACAAGTTCTACGGCGGCTTCACTTTTACCCACACCGCTATCCGCAAGAAGAAGAATTCCTTCACCGTAAACCTCAACCAGAACACCGTGTCTTGTCTCCCTGGGGGCTAATTGCACATTAAGAAATGCAATAAGTGAACTGACAAATCTGGAAGTGGAAAGATTTGTTCTAAGCACCGGTGTATTATACTTATTTGCAATTTCCAGTATAATCGGATCAGGCTCAATATCTCTTGAAATGATCATAGCAGGAATATCATTCTTAAAAAGCAACTCCATTGCATTCCTGATCTGATCTTCCGACATGGTGGAAAGATATGCTGTCTCTACATTTCCGATTATCTGTATTCTGTGATTGTCAAAATAATCAAAAAAGCCTGTCAATGGAAGTCCAGTACGGTTTACTTCATTACTTGACACCATTACTTTATCAACATCTTTTGTTTCATTGAGTTGAATAAGGTTGAACTCTTTTATTATCTTTAACAAAGAAACTTTAAACTCTGACAGAGGCATAAAATCCCCTCCTTAAAATAAATCTAAATTTAGTTAGCACACCAATACATCATATATTATATAATAAATTTATAAATATTTAAAGTGTTTTTTAATATTTTTTTGAAAGTTTGTTAAAAACTTCTATTTTTTAGCGTAATACACCTTATTTCATAAATTTTTTTCAAAATAATTCAGTTTTTTTGAAAAAACACTTGCAAAATGCAAAAACTTCTGTTAGAATATATAATTGTTTATGAAAAGCGATAATTTTTAGGAGGTGTATATATATGGCAAAATGCGAAATCTGCGGAAAGGGTACTACTTTCGGTATCAAAGTTTCTCATTCACACATCAGATCAAACAGAGCGTGGAAGGCAAACATCAGAACCGTAAGAGCAATTGTGGACGGCACACCAAAGAAGGTTAAGGTTTGCTCACGTTGTCTTCGTTCAAATAAGGTAGTTCGTGCTATCTAATCTAATCCGTTTATAATTTTCTTTAAAATAAAGGAACTGTGAATTCACGGTTCCTTTATTTATTGTATAACGAAAACCACGCGATAGTCGCGTGGTTTTCGTTATACAAAAATACTCCGTAATCCATCGGATTACGGAGTATATAAACTTCAGATTCTGAAAACACTTTTCAAAATCTTCCCCCAGAATTTCGAGGCTTTTACAACAACAATCTTCATTATTCCAACTCCTTATACCCTTTATTTACAGAGCAAGCAAACGATGACACCAACTGCGATAAGTGCCAGTATTGCTATCAAAAAAGCCGGCATGACAGATGTGAGTATAATCCCCAGAAGAAATGAACTTACCACATACAAGATAACTTTGTATCTTAGACAACCAAACATCTGAAACACCTCTCTTGGTGTATTATATTCATTGTTTAAGATTGTGTGATTTAATAATAAGATCTTCCAGAGCCTGCCATTGTTCTTTATTACCTGAAATAATATCAAAATCTGTTTTCTGACATTCAATAATCATCTGATTGATATAGTCAAAAGAAAAAGATTTTGCACGTTTTATCAGTTTGTCAAGAAAATAGGGATTTACCGAAACAGCCTTTGCAAGATCCTGTCTTGACAATTTGCCATCAAGAAGTTTCACTTTTTTTATTTTAGTAAACTCCGTCATAATAATAGCAAGTATCCTTTTGACAGGTTCTTTCAGCGTTTTAAGATCTGTAAGATGTCTGAATGTAGCATTCATATGGGAATTAAACATACAATCCAGCATATCAAAGACTTTGCCTTCTATACTCTTGACAATAGATTTTTCCACATCATCTTTCGTAATTATCTTTTCTTTGTCTTTGTAGGCTTTGAGTTTGTCTATCTCATTTTTGAGAAAGTACATTCCGTTATCCCCATTTTCCACAAGATAGAGAGCATCATCTGATGATATTTTGTATCCGTCTTTTTCAAAAGAACGTACAACCCAACTTTGAAGCACATTGGTCTTCTGAAACTTATTTTCAACTACGACTCCCACCTTTGAAGATGTCTTATATATACTCATTGTTTTTGTGGGATTTGCCTCGTTTATTATAACAGTAACGTATGATGGAAGATCTGATATGATATCTTTTATCCTGTCTTTTATATCCTCTTTTGTGGATTTTGAACACAAGGCGCAATCCTTGATATAGACAACTTTTGAAGGATTCATAACAGGTGGAGAACTAAGGAAATTCTCAAAAGCATTCACATCAAAGTCTATCGTGAATGAAAGATAGTTAAATATTTTCATACCATCAGGCACAAGCGCCTTTACAATTTCTTCGCTGTAATAATCATTAAGGTATTCTTCTTCTCCACAGAAGAAATATAACCTTCTGAACTTGCCTGATCTTATATCTTCTTTTACTCTGTCCATATCATTCACTCCCCTCATAAATTTCTGAAACCAATATATATTTTACTTAACATATTTATTTTTGTCAAATGTTTATCCTGAAGTTTTTACTTTTATCTTTCCGTTTTTTATCCGCACCGATACTGCACCATCATAATCTGTCCTCATAACGATACTTCCGCTTTTGTAAAGTATCTTCAAAACCTCACTGTGCGGATGAGAATAGATATTGTTCTCTCCTACACTTATCACAGAAATAACAGGACTTACTCTCCGTATGAATTCCTTTGAATTTGAATCAACCGCACCATGATGACCTACCTTAAGTATATCAGCATCTGCATCATATCTTTTTACATTTTCTTCATTGGAATTATCGCCTGCAAAAAGAGTTTTTACCCCATCGCAGTCATACATAATCATAAGAGAGTCAGCATTTGAATTATCACCTGAATACTTTTCGGGTGCAACAATCATCAGTATGCTTCCCTCTCTTATCACATATTTATCCCCATACTTTGTATATATGATTTCTGTGCCTTTTTCCCTCGCCTTTGTGATAATTGCATTATGAAGAATTGCATCCTCTTTCCCGGAAGGTGGTGGACCGATAATTCTTTCAATATCGAAATAATCAAGAAGAGAAATCATCCCCTGACAATGATCAGTATCATAGTGTGTTATAAAAGCATAGTCAATCCTCTTCACACCTTTTCTCTTAAGATATGCCCCTACCACCCTGTTTCCGAAATCAGAATCAAGCCTTTTACTTCCGCCTGAATCAATAAGAATATTAACCCCTTTGTCACGTATAAGTGTACTGTCCCCTTGACCTACATTTATAAAATCAATATAGGTGTTGAGTGGGAATAGTACAGGGATAGTAAGCAATATTATTACGGACAAAGTCCATATATTTATGATAATCCCCCTGTATTTGAATCTATTTAACCTTAGCAGATAATACAAATAAACCGATAATATAGAAAGCACAATAAATACTGAAAACATAAAATCCGAAACCACTATTTCAGAATAAGGCATTACGGATATCGTATCACATACTTTAAGTACATACTTTGCCATAATAAAAGTTATATATTTTACAAAATCAGCAATTAGACCTATACCGGAAAATACAACAAGAAAAATGACCGAAAGCATATAAAACGGAATAATAGGCGAAACAAGCACATTCGACAAAAGTGAATACGTATTTACAGTATTTTTCATGGCAATAATACAAGGGAATACAAGATACTGGGCACTTAGTGTAACTGAAATCAGAGACTTGAAATATTTATTTTTTATACAGGCTTTTTTCTCTATGAAATCCTCTGTTTTTTCTTCAAAAAGTATAATCGATAACGTTGCCGCAAAAGAGAGTATAAAAGACATATCAAAAAGTGCATAGGGATTCACAACAATTATTATTCCGCCAACACAGATAACAGAATTAAGCGAGTAAGTTCCCCTGCCTAAAAAATATCCGATATTTGCAAGAATAACCATCATCGCTGCTCTTATGACCGAATATGATCCTCCCGTAAATATAACCATAAATATACAAAGCAATATATTTACAAAAGTTGCTGTATAACTTCTCTTTCTGCTCCTGGAAAAAAGCACATAAACAAGCATTATAAATATATTCATATGCATACCTGAAACTGCAACAACATGGGAAAGTCCCGATACTTCGATATCAAGATATGTATCTTGTGAAATGTAATTTTTGTCCCCTGTCAAAAGCGCGACAGAAAATCCTCCTTCATCGCCCTGTATGTATCTCATAATGGCATCTTTTGTAAAATCACTCAGAAAATAAATGCCTCTTATTATTTCGTTTCCGTCATTTCCAAAAATTGACACATCTTCAGTATCAGCATACACTAACCCTGAAACTCCATGTGACTTAAGATACTTATCATAGTCCATATCTCCACGATTGTATCCTTCATATGGTATGGTGACTTGCATATCATCTACAAAAATAATATCACCGTATTTTATATTCTGATGACCATCACCTGATACACTTACACTTAAAGTGGCAATTTTTCTGCCGTCTTTCATTGCAACTGCATTAAAAGTGGTTCTGTCCCCTTTGCTGAAGGGATTATTCCGTACAAAGAGAACAACACTTTTTCTGAATCTGTTGATATATTCTACATTCTCAATGTGATTCTGACTGATATGGTTGCAGTAAAATATTCCCGCAACAAGAAAAACGCAGAAAAATACCCAACCGTATGAAATATTTTTCCACAGCGCAACACCGCAAAGTGCAACACACAGTATTGCCAAAGGAATAATTATTCTTATATCATATAATACATCTGCCAAAACTATACCGATGGCATACCCTGTCAGGGAAATAAAAAATATTTTTCGCAATATCCCTATACTCCTTGCATATTTCCTGAATTTATTATATACTGTAATATATTTCTGAAAGTTTTTTTACAAAATATTACAAAATAATTATACCATATGGAGTATAATATTTGCAATACGGAAAGGAGGTAACAATGAGTATATATACCATTTCTGATCTTCATCTTGCATTTGGCGTAGATAAACCAATGGATATTTTTGGCTACGGTTGGGAAAACTATATGGAAAGAACTGAAGAAAACTGGAAAAAAACCATAACTGACAATGATACAGTGATCATAGGCGGAGATGTATCATGGGGAACTTATCTCGATGATATAAAGCCTGATTTCGACTTCATAGAATCTCTTCCCGGGAAAAAGATACTTCTAAAAGGCAATCACGACTACTGGTGGGAAAGCCTTACAAAACTGAAAAGATTTACAGAAGAGATGGGCTATAAAACCATTGAATTTCTTCACAATACCTCCATATTCGTCGAGAATACAGCCATATGCGGTACACGAGGCTGGATAGATCCAAGTGTTGACAATTTTAAAAGCGATGATCAGAAGATTTATTCAAGAGAAATTGGCAGAATGGAATTGTCTCTGAAAGAAGGTATCAGATTCAATCCAGAAAAGATAATTGCTGTCCTTCACTACCCTCCGGTAACCAAAGACAAAACTATCAATTCTGACTATATGGAGTTATTCAGAAAGTACTCAGTTTCCACCTGTATTTACGGACACCTTCATTCCAATTCACACAGAAATGCATTTGAAGGAAAGTTAAACGGAATAGATTTCAGACTGGTTTCGGCGGATTATGTACATTTTACACCACAAAAACTTACATAAACAGCCATAAAATCTATGTATTTTTAGTCAAAATTGCAGAAATTTGATATTTTTTCAAAAAACAGTAGCATATTCCAATATTTTTTGGTATAATATATCGTCAGTAAATATGTCTGAAAAATCAGATAATAAATACAGAAGGGATAAGGAAAAGAATGAAAGTAACAAAAAAGAAAATGAAAGAAAATGTTATCAGACTCACTATCACAGTTGATAACGAAACATTTCAGGAAGGTGTAAACCAGGCTTACAAAGAAACCGCTAAAAAAATTAACATTCCTGGCTTCAGAAAAGGTAAAGCACCAAGAAAAATTATTGAACAGTACTATGGTGAAGGTGTATTCTATGAAGATGCCATCAATATCATCTGCCCTAAGGCTTATGAAGAAGCATTGGAAAAGACAAAAATCGAACCTGTTGACAGACCTGAAATCGATATCGAAAAAATCGGTGGCGGAGAAAACTTCGTTTTCACTGCTACAGTAACAGTTAAACCTGAAGTTGAACTTGGCGAATATGAAGGCGTTGAAGTAGAAAAGATTACATACAAGACTTCAGCTGCTGATGTAAATGCAGAAATCAAAAAAGCACAGGAACAGAACGCAAGAATCATTACTGTAGAAGACAGAAAAGTAAAAAAAGGTGACCTTACAGTAATCGACTTCGAAGGATTCTGTGACGGAGTTGCATTCCCGGGCGGAAAAGGTGAAGACTACAACCTTGAAATCGGCTCAGGCGCATTCATCCCGGGTTTCGAAGATCAGCTGGTAGGATGTGAACTTAATAAAGAAAAAGAAATCAATGTTAAATTCCCTGAAGAATATCATGCAGAAGATCTTAAAGGCAAGGATGCTATGTTTAAGGTTACCGTTAAGGAAATCAAAGAAAAACAACTCCCTGAACTTGATGATGATTTTGCAAAAGATGTAAGCGAATTTGAAACATTTGAAGAATACAAAAAAGATGTTAAGGCAAAACTTACAAAAGCAAACAATGAAAAAGCAAAAATGGAACAGGAAGACAAAGTAGTAGAAAAGGTTTGTGAACTCTGCAAAGTAAACATTCCTGAATGTATGATCAACACTCAACTTGACAACATTGCAAGAGACTTCAACTACAGACTTGCTGCTCAGGGATTAAGCCTCGAACAGTATCTTAATATGACAGGTTCTACTCTTGAATCCTTCAAAGAACAGTTCAAGGATCAGGCTGAAACTCAGGTAAAAACATCATTGGTTCTTGAGGCAATCGCTGAGAAAGAAAAGATCGAAGCAAAAGAAAAAGATGTAGAAGAACAGATGACAAAGATGGCTGAACAGTACAACATGGAACTTGACAAAGTAAAAACCCTCTTTACAGATGCTGATCTTGACTCACTCAAAGCAGAAATCAAGGCTAAGAAAGTAATTGAATTACTTGTAAAGAAAGCAAACATCAAATAATAACAATATCATAAATAAAATTACAGATTAGGAGGAACACACTATGAGCCTAGTACCTATGGTAGTAGAACAAACAAGCAGAGGAGAAAGATCTTACGATATATACTCAAGACTTCTTAAAGACAGAATTATATTTCTCTCAGACGAAGTAAATGATGTAACTGCAAGTCTTGTTGTTGCACAGCTTCTTTTCCTTGAAGCTGAGGACCCTACAAAAGACATTCACTTATATATCAACAGTCCGGGCGGCTCAATAACTGCAGGAATGGCGATATACGACACAATGCAGTATATAAAATGTGATGTGTCCACTATTTGTATCGGTATGGCTGCATCAATGGGTGCATTCTTGCTTTGCGCAGGTGCAAAAGGTAAGCGCTATGCCCTGCCAAACAGCGAAGTGATGATTCATCAGCCACTTGGCGGAATGCAGGGACAGGCAACTGACATCAAAATCCACGCTGACAGAATCCTTAAGATGAAAAGCACTCTTAACAGAATCTTAAGTGAAAGATGCGGTAAGCCGATTGAAGTTATCGAACACGATACAGAAAGAGATAACTTCCTTACTGCTGAGGAAGCAAAAGCATACGGACTTATTGATGAAGTCATTACAGAAAGAAAATAATTCAACTGTAACAAAGGGGTGGACATATGGCAACATCAGATGACAAAAGCAAAATTCAATGTTCATTCTGCGGCAAAAGTGAGGAAGAAGTACCTCGCCTTATTGCTGGACCGGGAGTATTTATATGCAGCGACTGTATAGAAATGTGTATGGAAATAATCTCAGATGATTATGAAGAATACGAAGCAAAATCGCTGGATAGCCTTCCGAAACCAAAAGATATAAAGTCAGTACTTGACGAATATGTAATCGGTCAGCAAGAGGCAAAAAAAGCACTTTCTGTTGCAGTATATAATCATTACAAAAGAATAGACTCTGCAAAAGACAACGATGATATTGATCTTCAGAAAAGCAATATTCTTCTTCTTGGGCCTACCGGATCAGGAAAAACTCTTATTGCACAGACACTTGCAAGAATAATTGATGTCCCCTTTGCTATTGCAGATGCAACCTCTCTTACAGAAGCCGGATATGTAGGCGAAGATGTAGAAAACATTCTTTTAAAACTTATTCAGGCTGCAGATTATAATATCGAAAAAGCGCAGAGAGGTATCATATATATAGACGAAATAGACAAAATAGCCAGAAAATCTGAAAACCCTTCAATCACCCGTGATGTAAGCGGTGAAGGAGTTCAGCAGGCTCTTCTTAAGACTCTTGAAGGAACTGTCGCTTCCGTGCCACCTCAGGGCGGAAGAAAGCATCCCCATCAGGAACTTATACAGATTGATACAACAAATATACTTTTCATCTGCGGTGGAGCATTTGACGGAATTGACAAAATCATTGAAGCAAGAACAGGTAAAAAGTCTCTTGGTTTCGGTGCTGACATTCAGTCAAAAGAAGAGAAAGATGTGGGAGCACTCTTAAAAGAAATTCTACCACAGGATTTATTGAAATTCGGCCTTATCCCTGAATTCATTGGAAGACTTCCGGTAGTAGCAACTCTTGATTCATTAGATGAAGAAGCACTTGTAAGCATTTTGACTAAGCCAAAAAATGCACTTGTGAAGCAATACAAAAAACTTCTCGAAATGGATGATGTTAATCTTGAATTTGACAAAGAGGCACTTGAAGCAATGGCAAAAAAAGCCATCAAACTCAAAACCGGCGCCAGAGGACTCCGCTCTATAATGGAAGATACTATGATGGATGTGATGTTTGAATCTCCATCTGACTCTGCCATTAAAAAATGTATTATCACCAAAGACTGTGTAATGACAGGCTCTGCTCCAAAGATAATAAAACAAACCACTACTTCAAAAATCGATGAAAGTATTCTCGAAGAATCTGTTTCGTAATTATATGTAAAAAATTTCCCGTTTAAAGTTTGTGAAATTGCATAAACTTTAAACGGGCTTTTTTATCCGATAAAGTAAGGGAGAAAATTATGTTTAACTCTATAGCATTGATCCTTGTAATTGTAGGAGCAATCAACTGGGGTTCCATCGGGCTTTTCGGCCTTGATCTTGTAGGGACTCTTTTTGGCGGACAACTTGCAATAATATCAAGAATCATATTTACTTTAGTTGGTGTGGCAGGTCTGTGGTGTATAAGTTTTCTTTTCAGAGAAAACGCTGTGGATTCAGAACATCATCATCAGTATTAAACAAATAAAGACTCAGGAAAATCCTGAGTCTTTATTTTATGTTACATATTTTCAAGTTGTTTTTCACATTCAGAAAGTTCATCTTTGAGTGCGGTAATATTTTCCAGAAGTTCACCCAATTTTTCGCTATAATCTTCTACTGTATCTCCGCATCTTTCCTGATATATGAGTTTGCCGATTTCTGTGTAGAGTTTAGAAATATCACTGTTTAACTTGGTGATTCTGGTTTTCACCTTAACCTTATCAACTGTTTCCATAGTGAATACCTGAACTTTTTGTGCACCAATCTTGGCTTTGTCATAAACTTCCTCCCAAAATGACATAATACATACCTCCTTAAAAATAATAATATTTATTTACATATAAATTGTATCAATGATCCTGAGAAAACCCCTATAATATATACTATACCTGCAATCATAAGATTGTTCTTCATATCCTTATTTGCCTTAAAAAGCACCACCATACCCACACCTGCACCGGTGGAAAGTCCACCAATCAATGCACCGAAAGACAAAAGTCCTTCTGCATAGAGTTCTGTCAGCACACAAGATGCGGCACAATTCGGTATTAAACCCACAAGCGCACTAAAAAAAGGCTGTAAAACTCTGTTTGAATAGAGTATATGTGAAATGTTTTCCTTCCCTATTAAACTGATACCTGTTTCCACAATGATATTGGTAATAAGCACAATCATAAATATCTTAATCATATGCTTAAGAGTAGCCGCAAAAGGACCATCGTCGCAATTTTCACAATTACCATGGATATGACCGTGACTGTGTGAATGATGATGACAGAGATTTTCGTTTATTATTTCAGACTTATACAGAAAATCAATAAACAATCCTGAAATACAGGCAATTAGAAACTTAAAAATCAACACATATAATATATCAATAAACCTGTCAGGATAACTCATGAGTATTGGTACTGCTTCATCAGAAGTGGCTACAAATACTGCAATCAGAGTGCCAAGCGTAATAGTCTTTTTTGAATAAAGATTAGCGGCAACTACGCTGAATCCACATTGCGGAACACAACCGAAAAGCGAACCGAAAACAGGCCCCGATCTTTTCTTTTTCATCATAAAATGATTGAATGTATTGTTATTTTTGTGTTCCAGATATTCAATCAGATAATATATTATAAACAAAATCGGCAAAAGTTTTACCGAATCCAAAAATGAATGCTTTATAATGTGTATCATATGATGCAAAAATATTCCTCCAAATTAAGTATATTTTTATTATACATCTAAATTTAAAAAAAGTCAAACAACCCGTGTTGACGAAAAAGAATTTATGATGTATAATATAGTGATTGATGCTGGTGTAGCACAGTCGGTAGTGCATCTGATTCGTAATCAGAAGGTCACGTGTTCAAGTCACGCCACCAGCTCCAGAAAGACTTGTGAAAGCAAGTCTTTTTTATTTGGAAAAATAAAAAAACATCTCATAATAAAGCACAAAAATACCGCAACTTGTTTTATAAGTTGCGGTATTTGATATTATTTATTCAACTTTGTAATCACCTTTTACCATTACATAACTGTCTTCGTTTATCATAAGACCTCTTCCGTCATATACAGGGATAATAAGAAGATGATTTGCAGGTGCTATTGTATTGCCCGGAAGATCAAGTCCTGCAGTTACGTCAGACACTCCCCCTCTTTCGCTTGCGATAACAGTCACACTACCTGTCCTTACAATCACTTCACATCCATCTCCACCGATAAGTTTGCTGCCCTTCTTAAGATTTATCACCTTAAAAGTATCAGCATACTCCATTCCCTTAGGAGAAATATGTGATGGCGGTGCAACAACCGTTGAACCTGATTCTGTAGATGCTACATAATCCTTAATCTGCGGCCACAAAACATCTGTCACATAGGACAAAGACACAACAGGATCATCTGTTGAACCAGGTGCAGCAAAAACCACAAATGCCAATGCACCAATAATCAATACCAATACCAACACAAGAGAAATTGTTTTTTTCATTAGTAACCCACCTTTTTTGAGTAAAAATTTTGTCTGATAATATGTCACATATCAACTTCTTCGGGAAACCCGAAACTGATCTTCATAGCAATATCAACATCTGTCATAACTTCATCATTAAGCCTTCCGATTTTCTCTCTCAGGCGTTTTTTGTCAACTGTGCGGATCTGTTCAAGAAGAATTACAGAATCTTTGCTTAAGCCGTATTCCAGACCTGATATCTCTATATGAGTAGGAAGTTTTGCCTTGTTAATCTGCGAGGTGATTGCAGCCACAATCACAGTAGGACTGTATCTGTTCCCCACGTCGTTCTGAACAATCAGCACAGGTCTCACCCCACCCTGTTCACTTCCGATTACGGGACTTAAATCTGCGTAAAAAATATCTCCTCTTTTTACAACCAAAATTATTCACACTCCGAAAGTTTAGCCTCGTAGTTTAATAATTGTTCGCAATCACTAAGATAACACTCGTCTGCAAGCTGAAGATTGATATCAGCCATCTCAAGATAGCCTTTTTTCATCTTATCGTACAAAGAGGCCTTTTTTTGTTCTCTGATATAAAGCTTCATGGCCGATCTGATAAACTCACTGCGATTCATATTGTTATTCTTTGCAATTATGTCCGCCTCTTTCAAGAGATTATCTGACAAGCTGACAAGTATTTTTCTCTGTTGTGCCATTTAGCCAAGCCTCCATTCCTTATTTATAGTCTGTTGTATATAATGATTATACAATCAATTATTTAAACTGTCAAATGAAGTTTTTGGTAACGGAGCAGGCAATATGTATGCAAACCACAACAAATTTTGCAAACAATTTTCCACGGTATGAATATTATTCCCTTCTTTTTCTCAATTTATAATCATTAAAATTCAAATATTTCTGATTCAATCTGAGCATCTTCAATAAATTCATCAAAGATAACCTCACACAAAGGGTTCAAATCAACATCCAGAACCTGAATTCTAAATGGATTAAGAGATTCACAATCTATCCACATCTTTAAAGATGACAGAGAATCATTATAAATTTCAGTTTCAAGTTGCACATATCTTGATTTATTATTGGAAGATGATGTTTCTTTTGAGTAATAACTTTCAAAAAAACAGTCAGGAAATATATATTTATACCCATCATCGGCATCTGCTATCCTGACCGTTTCTTCATTATTGTATTTACTGTATACTCCGTCATTACTTATATACAACATAAGATCGTCATCTGTATAATGTATGACATGCCTGTCTGAACCATCATAGTACTGAAAAAATGAATAAGCGTTTTCTGTTTTGTTTGTAAAATATGTAATCCTTCCCTTTGCCAAATAGGAAGGCATCGTATAATACCTTTTGCTTATTTTCTCATAGATTGTATAATCATTGGCTCTGCATCCTGATAGTAATAATACAAATGCAAGAACAACAGGACAAATAAATTTTTTCAAACAATCACAACCGTTATTATAAATATTTTAGAACTGTTGATATATTTTCTATTATATCGGTTGGAGTAAGAGAATATTCCCCTGTTTTTTCTTTTGCAATATCTGCAGCAAGAGAATGAACAAAAACACCAAGCATTGCTGCCTTTTTTATATCTTTAAATTGCCCCACAAATGAATTGATAATTCCCGAAAGCACATCGCCTGTGCCGCCTGTTGCCATACCGGGATTTCCAAGAATGTTTTCACAAAATCTTCCATCGGGAAATGCTATTATTGTTCTGTGGAATTTAAGAACAAGACAAACATTATACTTTACAGCAAATTCTGTAGCGAATTTTATGGGTTGTTCTTTCAATCTTTCAATATCCACGCCTGTGAGCCTTGAAAATTCCATCATATGAGGTGTAAGGATAATTTCCGAATTATGTCTTAAAAGTGCATCAAGGTTTGAAGAGAGAGCATTTATGCCGTCTGCATCAATAACAAGAGGTGCTCTGGAATTCTTCACAACATATCTTACAATAGAATTGACATCTCTGCCTCGTCCCATCCCAGGACCTATAAGACAAGAATCAGAGGCAGAAATTCTCTCAAGGATCTTCTCTTTATTATCACGGGAAATTATTCCATCATTATCACTTAAAGGAAGTGTCATTACTTCTTTCAATGCGGTTTCAAAAATCACATTGAGACTTCTTGCACACATAAGAGTAATAAGCCCTGAGCCTGACTTAAGCATAGCCTGAGAAGACATAATTGGTGCTCCTGTGAGCCCCTCAGATCCACCTATCACAAGAACTTTTCCGTAGTCACCTTTATGAGAGTCTTCTTTTCTCTTATGAAGAATGTCTTTTACTTTATGGTAAGTAAGGATATCATCACAGTCTTCCCTCACCTTTTGGATACATTTATCAAACAGGAATTTATCATTATCAACCTGAATATATACAACCGCAATTGCTATGCCCGAATCATGGGATATAGATAAATCGAAGTGTGTCATCCCAAGATTTTCACAAAACACCTTAAGTTCATCCTTAAGTGACACATATGGTTTTCCCGATTCCATCTTAAGAATTTCGATACTTTTAAAGGAAAATGCACTGATCCCTGTACCAATCGCCTTAAAAAAGGCTTCTTTTGAGGCAAATGCGCCTGCAATTGTTTCGGGGTTGAATTTTCTTTTTTCGAAACATTCAATTTCTTTTTCAGTAAAAACCTTATTCAGAAAAGCATCTTTAGAAGAGAGTTTTTCAAATCTTTTTACTTCGCAAATATCTGTACCTATCATAGTACACACCTCTTGAAATTATCTTATAAACTTTTTCATTCCTTCTATCATCTTTGAAGGAGGATTGAATATTACTTTATGAACTTCCCCGTCTTCCTCATAGATGATATAATAAGCGGAACTGTCTATATTTCCGTATATTTCATAGTCACTATATCTTTTTTTGTCTGAATTATAAGCATTTAAATCAAGAAGATTCATTTCTTTTATACTTCTTACATCGATACTTATCACATCTTCTCTTCTTCTTTTTGCAATGATTCTGTCAATATCAAAATATGTGTTTGTCAGAGCATATTCATACTCAACACTCTGTCTTGTAATAAGTACGTAGCCAAAATACACATCTGCAATAAGCAATATAAAAAGAATCTGCTGCAATATCGGATTAAAAAGATACGAAATCATACTCATAAGAAACAGCAAACACCCAAGGATAACAGAACCTAGCGCAAAAAGTATTACCTTGATGTACTCCTTTGATGTATATTTTCTTTTGATTAAATATTCCAAAAATACGTCCATTATTCTACTCTTCCTCTCAAATTTTCAAGTACAGTTTTGAAATTATCGGGGATATCTGCCGAAAACTCCATATATTCTTTACTGACAGGATGTATAAATCCTATCTCTGCCGCATGAAGCACCTGACCTTTGATCTTAAATTCATTGCTCTTAGGACCATATACCTCATCACCAAGTATAGGATGTCCCATATATTTCATATGGACTCTTATCTGATGAGTTCTCCCCGTCTCAAGCACACATTTGATAAAGGTGTAGTCGTGAAATCTTTCAAGCACTTCAAAATGCGTAACTGCTTCTTTTGAATTTTTGTTTGTTACGGTCATCTTTTTTCTTTCAGTCTGATGTCTCCCGATAGGAGCATCAATCTTTCCTCTGTCAGATCTTAAAACTCCGTGGCATATAGCACGGTAACTTCGCTTGACAGTTTTTTCCTTGATTTGTTCAGACAATGAAAGATGCGAAAGATTTGTCTTTGCTACAAGGAGAAGTCCTGATGTATCTTTGTCGATTCTGTGGACAATTCCCGGCCTTATGATACCATTGATACCGCTTAAATTATCTCCGCAATGATGCATAAGTGCATTTACAAGTGTTCCTGAATAATTCCCTGCGGCAGGATGTACTACCATACCCTGGGGCTTATTAATTACAAGAAGTTGATCGTCTTCATATACGATATCCAGAGGAATATCCTCAGGAACAATCTCTGCGCTCTCGGGCTCGGGGATATTTATTGTAATTTCATCCCCGATGGTTAAACTGTGGTTTACTTTAACTGTATTATTGTTAACTAATATATCCCCTGAATTGATAAGATTCTGTACCATTGAACGGGTAAGCCCATCAACCTTGATATATTTATCAATTCTTATCTTCGATTCGCCACAGATAATTGTAATACTATTCTCCATCCTCTTCATCCTCCTCTTTTGCTTTGTCAAAAAAGAGTATGGCTATACACAAAAGGATTGCGCCAATACACACACAGATATCTGCCACATTGAATACGGGAAAATCTATGAAATCTACCCTTATCATATCAATGACGGAACCATCACGAAAAATTCTATCAATCATATTCCCTATCCCACCTGACGCAATAAGCATAAGAGAGGATTTGTAAAGCGCGTTTTTTGGTGGATTTTTGTAAAAATAGATAAACCCCGCACCAAATATCACCACAGTCACAAGTACAAGAAATAGTGTCTTTCCTGCAAAAATTCCCCATGCCGCACCTGTGTTTCTTACAAATGAAAGAGAAAGAATCCCCTCAATCAATGTAATACCTTTATGTGAAAGATATTCAAGAGAAAGTATTTTTGTCAACTGATCAAGAAAGACCAGTAGTGCAAACATAATTACATACAACATAAAATATAATACCTCTGTATTCAAATCAAGCGGACAAGTATTTGTCCGCTTAATCGATTATGATAATTTTTCGATACCTTTTTTGATTCTTTCGATACTTTCTTCCTTGCCAAGAAGATCTGCAATTTCGATAGCACCACCAGGTGTAAATGACTTTCCGCTCAAGGCTACTCTCACAGGCCAGAGGATAAGACCATTCTTAACACCAAGTTTTTCTATAAGGCTAAAGAGTGCATTGTGAATGGATTCTTCATTCCACTCTGTGAGCGCTTCAAGAACAGGCAATGCTTCTTTAAGACTATCTAATGAATTCTCAGGATTTGTCTTCATCTTTTTGTGATTATAAAGATCGATATCATAATCAGGAAGTTCATCAATGAAGTCGAGCTGCTCAACAATGTCGATGAACTTTTCTGTTCTGTCATGCATAAGTACTGCAAGTTTCTTATAATCAACATCTTTCTTGATAGCCTTTTCGAACCATGGTTTAGCAAGTTCTTCAAATTCTTCCATAGAAAGTTTTCTGATATATTCACCATTGATCCAGGCAAGTTTCTTTTCATCAAAAACTGCTGGAGATTTGGAAATACCTGAAATGGAGAAATGCTCAACAAGTTCATCCATTGTAAATATCTCCTGTTCACCGCCGGGGCTCCATCCAAGAAGTGCAATATAGTTTATGATTGCATCCTTAAGGTAACCCTTGTTTGTGAAATCTTCATATGAAGCATCTCCTTCTCTCTTGGAAAGTTTTTTACCTGATTCCTTAATAATCGGAGATACATGTACATATGTTGGGATTTCCCAACCGAATGAATTGTACAAAAGATTGTACTTAGGTGTGCTTGAAAGGTATTCATTACCTCTGATAACGTGTGTAATCTTCATAAGATGGTCATCTACAACATTTGCAAAGTTGTATGTTGGAAGTCCGTCTGACTTAAGAAGTACATTTTCGTCCAATGAAGAATTCTCTACTGTAATTGAGCCGAATACAGCATCTTCAAATGTAGTTGTACCTCTTGGATCGATTTTTTGTCTGATAACGTATGGTTCACCTGCATCGAGTTTTGCCTGAATTTCTTCTTTTGAAAGATTTCTGCAATGTCCGTCATACTTTGGAACAAGGCCTTTCTTTGCCTGTTCTTCTTTCATTTCTTCAAGTCTTTCTTTACCGCAGAAACAGTAATAAGCACCGCCGAGTTCAACGAGTTTTTCAGCATATTCTTTGTATATACTCATTCTGTCACTCTGAATATATGGACCATAATCCCCACCTACATCAGGACCTTCGTCGTGCTTAAGTCCTGTTTCCTTCATTGTGCGGTATATAAGATCAACAGCACCTTCAACATATCTTTCCTGGTCGGTATCTTCAATACGAAGTATATAGTCGCCACCAAGATTTTTGGTAAGAAGATATGCATACAAAGCGGTTCTTAAGTTGCCGATATGCATATATCCTGTAGGACTTGGTGCAAATCTTGTTCTTGCTTTTGACATTTCAATCAGTTCCTTTCAAATATTAGTTAAGTTTGTCCTTAATTTCATCCATAACTATTTTTACTACATCTGAAGAATTTACTTCTGTTATTTCGTCAGAGCATCTTAATTTATACTCAACAATGCCTTCTTTTGCCTTCTTACCGACGGTAATTCTGATCGGAATACCAATAAGGTCAGCATCATTGAATTTAACACCTGCTCTTTCGTTTCTGTCATCATAGATAACTTCAACGCTATTTTCCAAAAATTCATTGTAAAGTTCTTCACTTAGTTTAACTGCATCCTCGTCCTTCATATTTGCACATACAATATTTACGTGGTAAGGAGCAATGTTCATAGGCCAGATGATACCCTTTTCATCGCTGTGCTCTTCAACGATAGCAGCAACACATCTTGAAACACCGATGCCGTAGCAACCCATAATAGGCACCTGAGCCTTGCCGTTTTCGTCAAGGAATGTACAATCAAGGGCTTTTGAGTACTTTGTACCAAGTTTGAATATATGTCCTACTTCAATACCCTTGCAGATATCAATAGGTTTGCCGCACAAAGGACACTTGTCGCCCTTTTCGATATTTCTGAAATCACCTATGTGTGAAGGTGTGAAATCTCTTTCAATATTTACATTTGTGAAATGATAATCTGACTCATTTGCACCTACAACAAAGTTCTGCATATTCATAACTTCTCTGTCGCAGATAACATCAATTTTGAGTCCTACAGGACCTGCAAAACCAACTCTAGCATTTGTTACTTCGCATACATCAGCCGCAGGAGCAAGTTCCACTTCTGTAACACCAAGATAGTTTGCAAGTTTTACTTCGTTTACTTCTCTGTCTCCTCTTACCATAACAGCAACAAGTTTGTCCTCTGCCTTGTAGATAAGAGTCTTTGCAAATTTATCTGCGGTTGTATTGAGAAACGCAACAAGTTCCTCGATTGTGCCTGCATTTGGAGTATGAACTTTTGTAAGTTCTTTCATTTCTTCTTTATTTGTATTTTCATCTGTTACACAAGCGGCTTTTTCGATATTTGCACTATATCCGCATGATTCACAGAATGCGATGGAGTCTTCACCGATTTCCGATTTTACCATAAATTCCTGAGAACCGCTGCCACCCATAGCACCTGAATCTGCATCAACAATGATGTAGTCCATACTAAGTCTGTCAAAAGCACTTCTATATGCCTTGTACATCTTCTGATATGATTCATCAAGGCCCTTTTCGTCCTTATCAAAACTGTACGCATCTTTCATTATGAACTCTCTGCTTCTGATAACACCAAAACGTGGTCTCGCTTCATCGCGGTATTTGGTCTGAATCTGATAGAGAGTGACAGGAAGTTGCTTGTATGACTTGATAGTAGCCTTAACAGTTTCTGTAAAGATTTCTTCATGTGTAGGTCCGAGGCAGAAATCTCTGTTTGATCTGTCTTTCAAACGGAACATACTCTGACCGAAAACATCCCATCTGCCTGAAGCCTGATAACTTTCTGCTGGAAGAAGGGCACTCATAAGCACTTCAATAGCACCTTGCTTGTCCATTTCTTCTCTGATGATATTCTCTACTTTTTTAAGTGAACGAAGTCCCATAGGCAAATAAGAATACACGCCTGAAGCGAGTTTTCTCATAATACCTGCACGAAGCATCAACTGATGACTTACAATCTCTGCTTCTGCAGGAACTTCTCTTAATGTTGGCATTAAATATTTAGATAATCTCATTATGATTTCTCCTTATGTACTAAAAATTCCAATATATTTTAGCATATTTCCCTTTAACTTGCAACTGTTTTTCACTAAAATTCATCAATTTCCTTCTTAATTGCATCAAAAAGTTCGCACTCGGGGATTTTTTTCACAATTTCGCCTTTTTTAAAGAGCAATCCTTCACCTTTTCCGCCTGCAACACCGATATCTGCTTCTCTTGCTTCACCTGGGCCGTTTACTGCACAACCCATTACAGCAACCTTGACTTTTTTGTGTACTGACTTAAGGTAATCTTCCACCTTGTTTGCAAGAGAAATCATATCATAATTGCATCTTGCACATGTGGGACAAGATACAAACTCAGGCGCATCCTCCAGAAGATTGAGGGCTTTTAAAAGTTCACGTGCAATCTCCACCTCTCTTACAGGATCGTCTGTAAGGGATACTCTGACAGTATCCCCGATACCATCTGCAAGAAGTGAACCTATACCGATGGCAGACTTGATTGTACCGCCAAGAAATGTACCTGCTTCAGTAACTCCAAGATGGAGAGGATAATCAAATGTTTTACTTGCAAGTCTGTATGCCTCTATAGTGTTTTTTACATTAGAGGCTTTGAGAGATATAACAATATTGTCAAAATCAAATTTATTGAGTATATCAACGTGTCCTCTGGCACTTTCTACCATTGCCTCAGGTGATGGATGACCGTATTTTTTGAGTATTTCCTTTTCCAATGATCCGCCGTTAACTCCGATTCTGATAGGGATACCAAGAGAATCTGCCATCTTCGCAACTTCTTTTACTCTCGATTCTTCGCCGATATTTCCGGGGTTGATTCTTATTTTATCAACACCGTTTTCCATACATTTGAGAGCCAATTTATAATCAAAGTGAATGTCTGCCACAAGAGGAATATGGATTTTCGGTTTGATCTTCGCAATAGCATCGGCACTTTTTTCATCAGGTACTGCCACACGGATAATGTGGCATCCTGCCTCTTCCAATGCAATAATCTGCTCAATGCATTTGTCATAATCCGCAGTTTTGACATTTGTCATTGATTGGATAAGTATTTTTTCTCCTCCACCTATATATAGGTTTCCGACTTTTATTCTTTTTGTCATTTTTCATCCTCTTTTCCTTTGAAATCACATCATTTCTCAGCAAGAAATCTATGAAGCAAATCCTTGAAATTATCTTTTAATCTCATTTTTTCTATATCAGCACCTGATACTATATCTGATGAGCCAAGAAGTTTTCCTTCGCAATAAAACTCTGCTCTCCCTATTATATCACCTTTTGTAACTGGTGCAATAATTTCTTTATCAATAATTATTTTTTCTTCTATCTTTTTGTTCTGATCTTTTTTTGATAAATATCCAAAGCCCGTTTTGTAAAGCATTTCCCCCTTATTTGTTTTCCCCTTTTTTACATCGAAAAATCCTGATGAATCACCTGATTTTCTGAATGTTGTGACTTTGTATGTATTAAATCCGAAATTCAATAGTTTTGACGCATCAGAAAATCTGTCCTTTGATGTAGGGGCAGCCATTACAACTGCAATAAGATGCATACCATCTCTTTTTGCTGTGGCGCTTATGCAGTTTTTGGCTAATGATGTGGAACCTGTCTTAAGCCCTGTGGCACCTTCGTAAAATCTTATAAGTTTATTTGTATTTGAAAGAGTAAACTTACCGTTTCTTAAGTTATCCATCCATATGGTAGTGAAATTGAAAATTTCATCATATTTCATAAGTTCTCTGCTCATAAGAGCAATATCATATGCAGATGAATAATGTCCGTCAGCATCAAGACCGTTGCATGTGACAAAGTGGGTATTGTTCATTCCAAGTTCTTTTGCACGGTTGTTCATTTTATCAACAAAGGCTTCTACAGTGCCGGATATATGCTCAGCCATGGCGACTGTAGCATCATTGCCACTGGCAACAGCAATTCCTTTTAGCATATCTTTAACACTAAGGCTCTCGCCTGCATCAAGAAAAATGGTTGAACCGCCCATGCTCTTGGCTCTTTCACTTCCTGTAACCATATCATCAAGTTTTAGTCGATTGTTGGATATTTCCTCCATGATAAGAAGCATAGGCATAATCTTTGTAACACTTGCAGGGGGAAGTTTCTCATGAGGATTGTGAGAATAAAGAACCTCTCCCGTTTCATAGTCCATAAGCACACAGGATTTCGCAGTAAGATTCAGATCGATATCATTTGCATAAACATTCACAGATACAAAAAGTGAAAGAATAATTGGGACAATAAGGAATTTTTTCAGCATAATATTCCACCTTTCTATATAAACATTATGCCGATGGCTTATCCCCTTATTACCTTTTGTCTTTGAAAAAGTCTTTAAGCATTTTCGAACATTTTTCCTCTTCTATACCGATATATACTTCGGGTGTATGATTGAATACACCTGATTTAAAAAGTTTATATACACTTTCTGCACAACCTGCATTTTTGTCAAGGCATCCTATATAAACTCTCTTAATCCTTGAATTGATTATGGCACCTGCACACATAGCACAAGGCTCTAATGTTACATAGAGAGAACAGTCAGTAAGATATTTTCCGTCAAGTTTCTCAATGGCATCATTTATAGCAAGTAATTCTGCATGGTGGGTAGCATTGCAGTTGGTTTCGCAAAGATTGTGTGCCATAGATACTATTTCATTGTCCTTTACTATCACACATCCCACAGGCACCTCACCTTGAAAAAAGGCTTTCTCAGCCTGTTTGATGGCATCATTCATAAAAGATATATATTTCAAAAAAAGCCTCTCCTTTCAAGAGAATATGACTTAATTATATTATTCCGAAAAGTATAAATCCCACCGTATTGATAGCAAAGTTTGCAAACATATGTACTATCCAGGAAGGATAAACAGACGAACTCTTTTCATTGAGATAATCAAATATAAGTCCACCTGAAAAAAGCCCTGCCATAATAATAAGAAATACTGAAACTACGAACCATCCCGTCATCATTGCTATATGATATATGGCAAACACAGAAGCGCTGAATATATATGCAAACTTTCTGCCGGTCAGTCTCTTCAATGTAAGAAATGCAAAACCACGGAAGAAAAATTCTTCAAGCATAGAATTTACAAAAGAGATATAGAGAGAAACAAATGCTATCGTAAGTATAGTCAGTTTCATAGAATTAAGGTTCCACTAGGTTGTACCGTTAAAAATGTCATTGTCTGTATGAAACAAAAAAATCATCGGGATAAACATACTGGCAATAAAGTTAGAATGAAAATCCATCATTTCTTTATGCCCTGTATAGTATTCCGTCTCAAAGTTATCCATTGTATAACAATACCACTTAAAAGCACCGCAAGCATATACACACATACCTGTCAAAGAAAGAATGATAAGAAACTGATCAAAATACCTGCTGTCCGAAAACTACTGAAAAAGTTGAATTGCGGCTGTCATATACAGGATTATTTCAACCATTCTTTTCGCAAGTATAAAATCCTTTTTGTTGCTTTCTTAAGATCGGATTCCGTATGCATATGAGCAAGTGCATTGTCCATAGCGATAATAATGTCAAATTTAGTATCGAAAGTATCAGACAATGCACAAAAATCTGCATTACAAAAAGAAATACCTGCATTATGCCTTGAGGCTCTTTGTCTCGCCTCTATAGGTTCATTCTCATATCAGATGCGGTCACTCTGTATCCCATATCAGCAAGTCCTATTGCCTGAGTACCTATACCGCAGGCACAGTCAAGTATTTCTGATTCCATATTATATCCATTATCTTTAAACACCTTGTCAAGAATCAAAGCCTGTTCTTTAACTGTATCTTCCCAGTCAAGAAACAGTTTGTCATATTCTGTGGCAAGATTGTCATAAAAATTCTGTACAATATCCATATTTTATTCCTCTTAAAGTATATACAAAAGAGTATTATTTCACAGCGTATCCCTTTTGTCTTACTGCTTCTTTGAGGATTTCTGTGTCAATTTCCTTAGAAAGTGTGATAACTGCAGTTCCTTCTTTGTGGCTTGTAACAGCCTCAACCACACCGTCGATTGCTTCAAGTGTATCCTTTACGTTCTTTTCACAATGAGGGCACATCATACCTTCAATTTTCAATACGATTTCCATAGTTTCATTCCCCTTTTGATTTTTATTTATTTTAATTAAATTAAGTCTTAATGCATTTGATACCACACAAAAACTAGACAAACTCATTGCAAGTGCGCCAAGCATCGGATTGAGTGTTATACCAACGGGAATAAGAAGTCCCATTGCCACAGGGATACCGATAGAATTGTAAAAGAACGCCCAGAACAGATTTTCTTTTATATTCTTTATAACCTTGCGGCTTATATATATTGCATTTGCCACATCCTTCGGTGTACTCTTTGTAAGAACAACATCTGCTGAATCAATAGCAACATCAGTTCCTGTACCGATGGCGATACCGATATCTGCAGTTGTGAGAGCAGGAGCATCATTTATACCGTCTCCCACCATAATCACTTTGCCTTCCTCTTTAAGTTCTTTTATGATACTTTCCTTTTGGGATGGAAGAACATCTGAATATACTTTGTCTATACCTACTTTATTTGCGATAAAGGAAGCACTATGAGGGTTGTCACCTGTAATCATCACAACCTTCATTCCTTCGTCTTTTAGCATTTTTATCGCATCTGAAGTATCTTCCTTAACAGTATCGGAAACTGCTATAATACCCAGAAATTCATTATCATAACAAAAGAGAAGGGGTGTCTTTCCCTGAAGGGAAAGTTGATTGTACTCTTTCATTACATTATCATCAAGGCTGATCATCTGTTCTATAAGATTCAGTTTGCCGCCGATGACTTCTTTACTTTCGATTTTTCCTCTTAAGCCTTTGCCTGAAAGTATTTCGAAGTCTTCTACTTTGTATCCTTCTTCGTTTCTTTTTTCCCATTCTTTCACTATAGGTTTAGACAATGGGTGTTCGCTCAGTTTCTCAAGCGAGTAAGCATATTTAAGCAAATCATCTGAATTTATGTTTCCAAAAGGTATGATATCCGTTATTTCAGGATTGCCTTTGGTAAGAGTTCCTGTCTTGTCAAATGCCACAATCTGTGCTTTTCCTGTCATCTCAAGTGCAGTAGCATTCTTAAAGAGTATCCCGTGTTTTGCACCAATACCGCTGCCTACCATAATAGCCGCAGGAGTAGCAAGTCCAAGTGCACAAGGGCAACTTATCACAAGGACAGAAATGGCTCTCTGAAGAGAAAATCCAATATCTCCGTCAAGTATCTGCCATATAATAAAAGTAACGACAGAAATAAATATTACAACGGGTACGAACACTCCTGACACCTTGTCAGCGATTTTTGCAATAGGTGCTTTCTGTGCTGCAGCATCAGACACAATCTTAATTATTTTTGAAAGTGCAGTGTCTTCGCCAACATCGGTGGCACGGCACTCAATATATCCGTATTTATTTATACATCCTGCCGACACTTTGTCATCTATCTTTTTGTCAACAGGGATACTTTCTCCTGTAAGGAATGATTCATCCACAGATGTTTCACCATTAGTTACCACACCGTCACAGGGAACAGATTCTCCAGGGCGTACAATGAATATATCCCCTACCTTAAGTTCATCTGCCCTGACAATCTTCTCTCCCTCATCTGTCTTAAGTGTTGCAACCTTGGGAGAAAGGTTCATAAGGGAATTAATTGCATTTGTGGTCTTGCCTTTTGAATGAGCCTCAAGGGTCTTGCCCACAGTAATAAGTGCAAGGATCATTGCCGCAGATTCAAAATACATATCATGCATATAATGGTACGCATTCAAAGAATCTCCCGTCATCATAAAAAGTGCATACAAGGAATACACAAAAGCCGCAGATGAACCAAGAGCAACAAGTGTATCCATATTTGGTGACTTGTTGAAGAGGCTCTTAAAACCGGAAACAAAGAATTTCTGATTTATTACCATAACAACTGCAGACAATACAAGTTGCAAAATCCCCTGTGCAATATATTTTCCTTCAAAAAACGATGGAACAGGAAATCCCCACATACTATGTCCCATAGAAAAGTACATAAGAACCAGAAGTATGATAATGGATGATATAAGTCGTGATATAAGAGTATGCTCTTCTTTTTCGGCAGTTTTGACTGCTTTTTGTGATTCTTTGTTACTGCTCTGAGAAGGTATGGCATCATAACCTGCTTTTCTCACAGACATAATCACATCATCCGATGAATAATCACCATCAAGAATCATTGAATTGGTAAGAAGATTTACCGATACTTCTTTTACGCCTTCAACACTCTTTACGGCTTTTTCCACTCTTGCGACACAAGCGGCACAACTCATTCCTTTTATATCAAATTTTTTCATTCAATCACCCCTTATATGTAGAAAAAATATCTGTCGTTAAGTTATACATCGTGACTATAATCGAAATCACAATGCTTGAAAAATTCTCTCGCCATCAATGTTGCACCTATCTGATTTGGATAAATTCTGTCCCATGCAACACAGGAAGAGTGTCTTATCTTACAATAGTCTTCGTACATCTTCTGAAAATCACTAAATGTGCAGTTGTATTTCTATGCAAGTTTTTTGCATATTGCAACATACTCGTCCATTCTTTTACGCATCATATCATCTTTGTTTGGTTCCATAATATATGGAGAAAGTACAAAAACCCCTTTTGACTTGTCTTTGAATCTTATTATCATTTCTTCAACATTCTTTTCGTATTCATCAGGCATCACCTGTATATTGGTCATTGCGGGACAATCAAACTGTCTCTATGCGTCATTTATACCAATACAAAACCACTTTTTCCTTGCCCTTTGAAAGTTCACTTAATTTGGGTGAACCTACAGGGGTCTCCATAGCATTTTTTACATGTTCTTCCTGACTGAATTCAGGTTTGTAAGTTCCTTTTCATTAAATGCATATTTTATTTTTCTTTTCCGCAAGGGAATTCTACATATATCATTACACTTCACAAGACAATTATTTATTGAAATATCCAAGTATCAGTTCAAATCCGATTTTCATACCTACAGGTATTGATGACTTATACAGCCATTCATCCCTTGTATGTACTCCGCCACCCATATAAACTCCTACACATACAGAAGTGATGCCAAGAGACTGTGGAATGTTTGCATCGGTTGAACCGCTTTGGTGCGGACAATCAACTCCCGAATACTTTTCACATATTCTTTTGCAATTTTCAGTCATCTTATGAAGTTTGTCCTTATCAACATCACCACCACAAGGTCTGATACCAACAACTTCAACATCTATCTTTGCCTTGCCCTCTTTTCGTGCAGTTTCTATTTCGTTTTCAAAGAAAATCCTCATTTCTTCAAGGCAGTCTCTGTCATCAGAACGGTATTCATACAACATCTCACAATCCTGTGCAATGGTATTGACACTTGTGCCGCCTGAAACACTACCCACATTGTAAGTAGTTTTTGTATCTTCTTTCTGAGGAACTTCTTTCTGATAAAGTTTTGTGATAAGTTTCGACATTTCACAAATGGCGTTATTATTTCCGAATGCACCATAGGAATGTCCGCCCTCTGTGGTAAATCTTATCTTATATCTGTGAGAACCCACACATTTGTTAAAAATACTGTCATAGGTGCCGTCGAAGGTATATACTTCATTGATTCTTCCTTCGAAATCCTTACAGATCTGTTTTACACCCTTAAGGTTTCCAAGACCTTCTTCACAGGAATTGGCTACAAAAAGCATGCCACAATGAGGCTTTAAGCCTTTTTCAAAAATATACTTTACTGCCATAAGGATGACAACAAGATTAACTGTATCGTCGCCTACTCCCGGAGAATAGATCTTTTCATCATCTTCGGAATAAGGCATCGGATATTCTGTATCAGGAAATACAGTATCGGTATGTGCCATAAATACAGTTATATCATCTCTTCCCTCACAGTTTACGGGACAAACGACATTTAATGCATCGTCTATATAACTATTGATGGCACCAATTGAATGAAGCCAGTTTTTTACAAACTCAGCTCTTCTTTCTTCGTGATGAGACGGAGCAGGAATAAGACATAATTCTTTAAGAAGTGATTTTGCTTCATCAACGTTGGATTCAATATATTCGATCATTTCATTATTTAGTTCAAAAGACATAACAAATTTTCTCCTTTATTTATTAGAAAAATACATTACTGCCATTTACAAATGGCAACATTTCCATTAATTTTTACTTCTGTGCCGTAAGGACGTGATATCTTATCAAGCCTTTCTATGAAACTAAAATCCGAAGCAATATACGGCAATCCTTCATGGGATTTAAGGCCGTTCATAGATAGTTCTACAGGCAACAATTCAAGGTGTGTAAGATCACCGTTTTCATCTGTTTCCCAATAAGGAATGACTGTTTCATTCATCTTCTTATCTGCCATAAGTCCTCTTGTGAAATTATTTGAACGTAATTTCAGAAGATCATGAACTGTATCGTCTGAATTAAGTCCCTGTTTCTTGAAGAAATCTTCAGGTGCAAAATCAATATTGTAAAGTTGAAGTATGAAATCACCTATTGAATAGAATATAGGTCTCTTTTTATAAACTTCGATAGGTCTCAAAAGATGAGGTCCGTGACCTACAACAGCATTTGCACCGTTATCAATACAAAAATGTGCAAATTCTTTGATAAAATCTGCAGGAGTTTCTTTTTCTGTTCCTGAAATCTCGTGAGAATGAAGTGTAATGATGATATAATCTGCCTGAAGTTTTGCTTCATATATGGATTTCTTTATTCTTTCAAGGTCCTCTTTGTTGCATTCGGTAACTATCTTTGTTTCATCTCCCACCTTGAATACAAGGTTGTCCATTTCATATGTACCTTCAGCCATTGGTTTGAGATAACCTTCTTTTGTAATGATATCACGATATGCATTGATACCGATAGTGTCACCAAGATTTCTCACAGAATCAAATTGCTCCTTAGTCACATAAATAATCTGATTGAATCTTAAACCGTTTATCCCCGGTCTTCCCGCAACTCTTCTTGACTGTTCACCTGCCAACATTGCAGGATTGAATGTGGAATTTACAGAAATAAGTGCAACTCTACCTGATTTAGTATCAAGATAGCAAGGTGCACTTGCTTCTCCAAGATTTCTCCCTACTCCACATTGTGGGATACCATATTCATTAATATAATCCCTGGTTTTGAGAAGTCCTTCGTACGAAAAATCCATAGCGTGATTATTGTTGAAACTTGTCATATTAAATCCAAATTTCAGACAATCTCCAAACATTTCAGGATTTGTCCTTATATAAGTTCCACCTGAGAACTGCGATGCAAAGCATTCTCCTTCGTAATTTAAGGTGGATTCAAAGTTGAATATCCTTGCATCGCCTTTCATAATATAATCTTTTATTTCTTCAAAGCCTTCATATCCTTCGTAGATTCGTCTCTGAATTATTGCATCGCCGCAAGCAGTAAATTTCATATTTATCACTCCATTAAAAAAATTATAATCTTACTTCACAGGTATCATTGTCCTTATATGTAATTCTGTCGCCCTGTGAATATATCTTTTCTATATAATCGAAATATTCTTCTTTTGATGCAAAAGAAGGTTTGAAATCAGCCACAATCTGTTTTGCTTTTTCGGCACCATTACCCATAAGCACAAGTAGCATTGCCATCTGAAACTTGGTGCTTAATACACAGGCAAGTTCAGGATCGCCTATATAGAAATCATTTCCGTGACTTGTCCCCTTAATACCAGGTACATAAGGATGAATTGCAGGCATTACAGAAGAAATATCCCCCATATCGGTACTGCCGGTATTAATAACATCAAGCACTTTGAATTCAGGCGCACCTTCTATCATTTCTGATGCCTCTTTTGCTACATTTATCATTTCTTTGTTATTAATCAAAGGTGCATATCCGGGGAAGTCATTGATTTCTATATTTGCACCGATAGAAAGCGCACTTCCCGTAAGGGCTCTGTTTACCCTCTTGTTAGCGTCTATCATTCCTTCAAAGTTTGAACCTCTTATGTAACTTTCTATTTTTACTGTTTCAGGAATAGCATTTACTACTTCACCACCATGTGTGATGATAGGATGAAATCTTATGCAGTCTTTTTCTTTGAATGTTTCACGAAGTGCATTTGCAGAAGATAACCCCTGAGTTGCCGCATAGAGTGCATTGATACCATTCCATGGCACTCCTCCTGCGTGAGCGGCTTTGCCTTTGTATATAATCTCCTTGGCAATACATCCAACGGCACTTGACTTTGCCATAAAGTCGATACCTGTATGAACCATAAATGCAAGATCTACTCCGTCGAAATATCCTCTTCTTAAAAATTCTGACTTACCGCCATAGTATTTGATCTTACCCTGATTGATAAGTTCTTTTCTGTACTCTATCTCAATTAGTTCTTCTGCAGGTACAGCACAGAGTCTTATCTTACCTGAAAATTTATCGAGAATTCCATCTTCCTTTAATGCCGCTGCAATACCGATAAGCGCTGCACATTGAGCATTGTGTCCGCAGGCGTGTACTGCACCGGTTTCCTTGTCACATTCAGGATGTGTAGGACAGATAAGCGAATCAAGTTCACCGAAAATAAGGATTTCAGGTCCTGGTCTGCCTGTGTCTATCACCGTATAAAATCCGGGGATATCTCCGGGAATCACAAGTTCATATCCAAGATCCTTAAAAATCTTCTCCATATAAGCAGAAGTCTTTATTTCCTTGTATCCCGTTTCAGGATTGTTCCAGATATAACGCTCTGAATCTAGAATAAGTTGTCTGTTTTTTTCCACCGCTTTTGTAATTTCTTTCATTTAATTGTCCTCCAAACTTTTTTACTACAAAATTTTCTTTATATTCTATATGTATAAAAATTATTGAATGTTTTGAGATATAAATATTGCTACAGGAACAATTATCGCTAAAGCAATTATAAACCAATTTGTAAAAATCATAATTATCTCCTATAAAAAAATGTATAATCCAGATGCCAGCCAACGAAACGAATTGACAACAACCTTGTGGCGAATTGTATTTCATCCATGAATTCTCGTCTCGCTCCATAAATTAAATTTCCTTTTCAACGCACCCAAGGGAATATCACACCTGTGCACCTGAGCCTTCGCCACCGAAGAACTCGCTGAATAATCCTGAATTTGAAACCGGTTCGTTCTTAATGTACAAATGTGATGTATCTCCCATTTGCTTACATTTGAAGACGAATTCTCCCTTCACTCTTTCTTCTGTTACGAATTCTGTAACAGAAGATGTTGGCATAAACATTGACTGCCACAAAAGAATTGGAGAAATACCTGTTAAGTGCGATGCAATGACCATTCCCAATCCGAAGTGACAAAAGAGTGCTATTGTGTCATTATTGTTTTCGCCTTTGTAAATGATATTTTCTCTTTTTGCCCCATGGCTTTCCAGAAGTTTATCAAGGTTTTGTGTTACATATTCATATTTCTCAAGCATATCTTCGCTTGTATATAATTTACTGTTATGCCATGTATTGATATTAAATATATCAGTTTCCTTCTGCCAGTCACGTGGCATCATATTCCACGGGATTCTTTTTTTCTCATTAAAAAAGATTTTTCCGTTAAACTCAGTAAGCCAATCGCATATTGCTACTTCTTTGCCGATTTTTTCGGCTGTTGGGGTTGCGGTCAAAACAGCCCTGTTGAGAGGCGATGAATAAATATGTGTTATATTGCTGTGTTGTAATCTTTCCGAAAGGTATTGGGCTTCCACAAACCCTTTCTCTGTCAAAGTATTGTTTGGATAATCAGGCTCCGCATGTCTTATAAGCAGTATCTTCATAATTTTCATCCTTTTATTATATAATAGTATGATTATTCATATACTCTGTTGTCACTCTTATAATTTTTATAATTGTGAAACTTACAAAATATTATAATAAATCAGTTTATTATATCACTTATTACAGTTTTAGTCAAACAAAAAAGTGCTTATTTTTCTTTAAAATAAGCACTTTTTTATATTTTTACATTGATTTATTCAATCTGCATCAATACTTTAAAAAAAGTCTGATTCCCATAAAGAGAATCAGACAAATAAGTTTTATAATCAGTCAGTAAGATTGTCAAAGTATCCCTGTACAAGAACAACAGGTGTACCCTTGTCTCCTGAACCGCTTGTAAGGTCACAAAGTGAGCCTATAAGGTCAGTAAGCTGACGTGGTGTTGTACCCTGAGATGCCATATCGCCTACGAGGTTTTCTTTCTTGGATTTGATTCTGTCAGAAATTGCCTCTATAAGTTTGTCTCCATAGAGATCCTTAAATTCATTATCTGCAAGATATTTAAGTTTGATTTCGTTTGGTGTGCCACGAAGACCATCTGTAAATGCAGGAGAAACAACCGGATCGGCAAGTTCCCAGATTTTGCCCTGAGGATCTTTGAATGCACCGTCTCCATATACCATAACTTCTACATGCTTTCCTGTAGCATCAAATATCTTTTTCTGAACATCAAGAACCAGAGGTTTGCAATCTCTTGGGAAAAGTTTGATTTTTTCTTCTGTAGCTTTATTGGAACCGAGAAGACCATACATTTCGTTGTATCCGCTTCCGTTTATAGGAGCGTTCATAATTTCATCAAGACCTGATACGATTTTTGCACCATTTTCTCTGAGAATCTTCTTTGTTCTGTGTCTTGTGTGGATATCACAGGCAATAACACAATCAGCATAGTCAAGAATTGCCTTTGCATGATTTGCAAATACAAACTCAACTTCTGCACCCATTTCGTGAACGAGTTCTGTATAGTAGTCAACATAATCAACACCTGTAAACTCGTGCTTATGATAACCAAATGCTTTGCGGTACTGTTCAAGGCTCAAAACGTCAGAGTAAGGATTGATTCCTGCTTCTTCGACCATTTCTTCTGTGATAAGTTTATTACCAACTTCGTCAGAAGGATAACTAAGCATAATGACAACTTTCTTAGCACCTTTGGCAATACCACGAAGGCAGATAGCGAAACGGTTACGTGAAAGAATCGGAAATACTATACCGACTGTTTCTCCACCCAATTTGTTTTTAACATCTTCTGCAATATTATCAACAGTAACATAGTTACCCTGAGAACGAGCAACGATTGATTCTGTCATGGAAATTACATCTCTGTCACGGAGTTCAAAACCTTCACATTCTGCTGCTTCAAGCACGCTTTCAGTAACTATAGTTGCAAGGTCATCTCCTTCTTTTATCATAGGACAACGAATACCTCTTGAAATGGTACCAACTCTTCTTTCTTTTTTCATAATAAAAATACCTCCATAAGGACTTGACTTCTTATTTCAATCTTATTATAATACAATTATTGACATTAGTAAAGCAGATAATTCTTATTACATTGATAAGGAGAACTTATATGAAAACAAAGTTTGACTACTATCGTATATTTTACGTAACTGCGAAACATTCGTCATTTTCGGCGGCTGCAAAAGAATTATACATCTCACAGTCGGCTATATCCCAATGCATACACCAGTTGGAGCAGGATCTAAATTATAAACTTTTTATAAGAACCCGTCGTGGTGTATCATTGACTATGGAAGGGCAACTGTTATTTCAGAAAGTAGAAAGCGCCATCCAGGCCATTGAACAGGGCGAGGAACTCCTTGCAAGATTTCATCATCTTGACAGCGGTTCTCTTATCATTGCCGCAAGCGACACTATAACAAGTCATTTCCTTTTGCCTTATCTTGAGAAGTTTCATTCTGAATATCCAAACATCAGAATTGAAGTTGCAAACTCATATTCACAAAAAATGCTCTCTCTTGTAAAAGAGGGAAAAAGCGAACTTGCCTTTGTAAATATGCCTGCAACAGATGACGAACTTATCATTGAGCCATGCTTTGAGATTCATGACATTTTTGTCTGCGGTCCCAATCACAAGGTAAAAGACAGATACACCTGGAAAGAAATCACAAAGGAACCCCTCATTCTCCTTGAAGAAAATTCCTCTTCACGTCAGTATGTGGAAAGTCAGTTTTTGAAAAAGAATATCACCTTAAAACCACAGATCGAAATCGCCGCACATGACCTACTCCTAAGATTTGCTTCTATTCATCTTGGTGTCTCCTGTGTGATAAAGGAATTTTCAAAAGGCAGTCTTCAAAAAGGGTATGTGATTCCTGTGAATCTCACTCCTCCTTTGCCCCCACGAAACATTGGTTATGCATATTTAAAAAGCACACCACTCTCCCCTGCCGCACAGAGATTTTTGAAATTAATCAGTCAAGATAATTATGCCCAAAAATCAAAATAAAATCATATATACAAAAAATCTCTCAAAATGATTTAACTTAACCATTCTGAGAGATTAATATTTATCTCTGCATACTAAAACAACAATACCTCTGTCTTCATAACATTTCATATAAATCTTTTTTCAAATCCATTTTTATGAAGTTCATATACACAATCAAAACCAATATTTCTCAAAATATATTCCATTTCTTCAAAATGAAAATTCAATGTATCAAGACTATGACAGTCGGAAGACAACATCACTTTACCATTCTTTGACTTAAGAATATAAAGTAAATTTTCACTTAAGTACGGAGTCTTTCTTATTCCTCTTGAGATTGCTCCTGAATTTATTTCAAAAATAACATCCGCCTCTGCGGCTTTTGATATGTATTTTTCTGCAAGTTTTAAGTATTCAGTATTATTTAAGAAAAGCGAAGTATCAACTTCATCATACTTTGTTATAATATCGAAATGCCCTACTATGTCAGGCTTTCTTTTGAGTATATAATCTACAAATGTACTGAAGTAGTTTTCTGCAAGTCTTAATGGGTCATTATCAAATACTTCAAGACATTTCTTAAAGTAATCAACGCCTGAATCTATAGGATAATACTTCTCATCAACACATAAATAATGCGAACTTCCTATAATGTAATCAAAATTTTCTCTTTTTACATAAGAAAAAGCGTCTTCTTCTACCCCACAGTAAATCTCGATTTGTTTACCATATTTCTCCTTGAGTCGGGACAATTCTTTGATATATCCATCAGTATCCTTCATGCAATATCTTAAATCAAAAGGTGTATTACCGTGTCCCGAAAATCCAATGGAAGAAAACCCCTTTTCTATTGCATAAAGAACAACTTCCTCAGGTGTATTCTCACCATCGCAAAAAGATGTATGTGTATGATAATTTGTTAGCATATCTATCCCTCATTTCACTTATTTTGAAAGGCTTTTAATCAATCAGTAAAACATAATACCCAAAGATGTCATAACTCCTGCAAAGATCGGATCAAATGACAATACATTCCTCAAGTTAAACAACAGTACCGTCAATGGTCCGAAAATTATCAACAGAGCCGCATATTTCTCTGAAACTGATCCCTGTATAAAAATCGCAAACAATAGCGGAACAAAAATTGTTGCACCACGAAGCCCCATTGACATAAAAGAGAAGTTTAATATTGTGTTACCTAATGGTCCCATTGATAAAACACACGCCAACATCAAAAAGATTATTATCAGTTTCTTTTCGGCAATTTTTTTGCATATTTTTTCTTTTGTGCCATGTTTAATCATAGGTAAGATATCATTCTTTACAACGGTTGCGATTCTAAGTGCAAGTCCTGCACCTGTCCCTACTACTGCGATAAACAACGCCCCAAGCACTACACCTGAAAACACAGGTGGCATATACCCTGTCACAAAATAAGTAAGGGCTGTTTTTGAGAGGATTTCCAGGTTAGCATACTGACATTTATGAAATACTCAAGTGATGAAAGCGAAGATTCAAGAACCCCTGCTTTCGTTCCGTATTCCTTCGTAATAAACCCTATCAGCGTTGTATGACAGTTTCGTGAGAAAGGTTTTGCATATATCAAAGCCAGAATAAGACAGGATATCCCTCCGCCAAGAGTGAAGCATCAGGCACTCATACCATACTGATATGCAAGTTAAGCCGTACAGATAGTTGAGGATCCGCCCACAAGAGTCTCCATAATGGCTCCTGCAACCAAGAATGAATTGGCACCTTTTTCCCTCTTTGATATCTTACCGGAAAGTATGCTTACTGCAATAAGTATAATAATTGTGATTACCATTCCTGTAATCACTTGGACTTTCATAAAGTTTCCTCTTTCTGTTAATTTGAGATAAAAGTATTGATTGCGATACATAAGGTTTAGATGCAAATCTTTTAGCATCAAGCTCTTGCCAGGTTAGGAATAAAAAACATATTAACAAAACCGTGCGTTGAATTATTACATCAGTCCCATACACCAAATAACCACAAGTGCAGTCAATGTTACCAATGTATCAATGGTTATACCATAGTACATAGGAGCGAGCCCTGCTTTCTTAAAGTCAGTAATGCTTGTTCCAAGTCCAATAGCTGCAAGTGCTGTTACCATCAAAAATTTACTTGCACCTTTCATAATGCCGGATATTTCTGCCGGAATAAATCCAACACTGTTTGCAATCGCCAAAATCAAAAAGCCACCAATGAACCACGGAATGATTTTCAAAATATTTACCTTTTTGCCCTCACTTACCGTTTGCAACTCTTTTTGTTTTATTCGGGTACCAATATACGCAAACACTAACACAGTAGGAATGATTGCAATAGTGCGAGTGAGCTTAACCATTGTTGCGAAATCTCCCGCCACCTCAGAAAAAGCATATCCGGAAGCAACCACACTGGCTGTATCATTCACAGATGTTCCTGACCAAATACCATAGGCAATGTCAGACATTCCCAAAAGTTTGCCCATAATCGGATACACGGCAACCATAACCATATCAAAGATAAAAGTGGAAGATAATGCAAAAGCTATATCTTTGTCGTCGGCATCAATTACAGGCGCAATGGCTGCCACAGCAGAACCACCGCATATTCCTGTTCCTGCAGAAATGAGATTGCTCAGTTTCCAGTTAAGCCCAAAGAGTTTGCGGATAAAATAGCCACCGCCAAAACACATAGCAAAAGTGAATACCATTACAAAAAAAGTCATTTTGCCAACAGACATAATCGTACTGACAGAAAGAGATGCACCAAGCAATATTATGGCTATCTTTAAAATCCTCTTTGAGGTAAACTTGAGTGCCGGCTTTATCCAATCCGGATGGAAAAAGCTATTAATTATTGTTCCCATAAACAATGCTATAATGGAAGAACCCAGTAATTCACCGGGAATCAGCTTCTCAAACATAATAGATAGGATTGCTACAGCTGTACAAATAGCAATACCTAAGATAAACATACCTTGTTTTTTTATTCTGTTATTCATATGTATAACCTCCGTAAAAGAGTTTTATATTTTTCGACATTATTCGACATCCTTTTATAAAGACTGTATAATCTAGATGCCAAAACTTTTTAGCAATTGCGATACATAAGGTTTAGATGCAAACCTTGTCCGTCAAGGTTTCGTGTTAAGTTAGGAATAAAAAATTAAATATCTATAACCATTTCTATTTCATCGCATTTTCCATCAACAGAATTTTTTAAAATAAACAGTCTTGGATTAATAAGAGAAGTTTTCGTTTCAACATTAAACTCTAACGGAAATCCTGGTCGTAAAGTCATATGCATAGGGGTGCAAGTTCTTGCATTTAAAACCACACCTTCACTAGTTTGCATTTCACAAGCCCCACAACTAAATACCCCTGTTAAACTTAAAGCAAAATCATCAATTTTATTTTCACACGCAAAAACAAATGTAGCAGCATTTTCTGCATATGTAGTAGCTTCTATTTTTACTAAATAACGATTGTCTACTTCTTTTATTAATATTGCTTTAAGGTTCTGAACATCTTCTAATGGTTTGTAAGTGTTCTCCGATTTAACAATACATTTCATTCTCTCAATAGCATCATCAAGACCATTACCATACAGATCAATATACTGCTTATCTGATAAAATAGCAGGCATTTTACAGTCTGCTATTTTCACGGCTACAAATTTCAAATCATTATTTATTGCACGATTTAATGCAGTTTGCCATTCTAAAGATACCATCTTACTATCAAGGCTATTTGGTGAAACAAAGAAAAAGAAAGTTGTAAACTCTTCCAACCCTTCATTCATCTTCCCAATAATACTATCACCTGGTTGCATAGACCAAGCATCATAAAATATATTATTTTTTCCAAACTCTATATTTAATCTTCGAGCAATCATATCAACCAAAGCACTATCATTATGATTATAACTAATGAAAATGTTATTTGCCATTAATTTATCCTCCATTTTAATTTTGATTTCGACATATTTCAACATATCCATAATGCGAGATGAAAGGCTTATATGCAATCAATTTTCAAAGAATATTTATGTTAAGCTAGAGTCAAAAATATTCATTTTAGTATAGCTGGTTATTCTTTTTTCAAGGACTGAGGTATAAACTCAATTGTCTTATGTAATCCCCCAGTTCTTCTTATAAGTTCATCTTGCCCAATTATTTTAATTAGATTTCTTATTATTTTTCCCAGGGCCTTTTTGTCATCTGAGCTTTCACGGTAATAAAATATTTTTGTTTGCACATTATCATTGCAAATAAATAATTTTAATATATCTCGATCAGAAACATCCAAAGAATGCCCAAAGATATACAATTCATGTTCTTTACACGCCACATTTAATAATTCACTGCAAGTAGTTTTTTGAAAAGGAAAATTCACAATACTACCATCTTTTATAGATTGAACTGTTGTCTCATATGCATCATCTTTCTTTTTTTGATAATCCAAATAATCGTCTTTAATTTCATCTATCCAGGTCAAGTACTTATTTTCTGTAGTTTTATATATTCTTTGATAATATTTTTTAAACGATAAGAATTCCAATCTGGTATTTTTCCATTCCTCATCTAAATACTCATCAATTCCTAACACCATATCACATGTTTCCACACTTTTACTAATATTGGCCTTACCATGTATATAATCATACTGTAAGTTATTCTCTTTGTCATATACCCGTTGATAAGTGTTTGAATAATTGAAAGATAGAACGCTATCAATATTTAAATTTTCTATATCTTGGCACATATTAGCAATATCTATCTTATTAATAAATTCAGAAATATAAATTTCTAATGAACGTATTAATCTTTCAAGTTCTCCATTTAAAAACACAATAAAATCATCCAATGCTTCAATAGTTGTGATAGATTTTAAATTCTTTTTAGACGCTTTTAACAAACTTACGATTTTTCTATCGCAATCACCTTCAACATTTGTTATTGAACCACCATTTTCCATTTGGTACCTTCCTGAGTCTAAGGCCTGAATGACATTCGATATTTCACTCTCAAAATCTATCCAATTATTACCTAGCCTTAAGCTTTCTTCTTCAAAGTACTCTAGCCAAGTATTTTCTTTTATGTGTAAATACAATTCATTTAAGGCATTATTAGGTGTTTCGATAGAATCAACATTTTTTTCATTGTCATTTCTTTTTCTTACAATTCTCTTTTCGAAAGCGTCTAAGACACTCTTCTTTATATCACTATTAGTATCCCAACCATCAAGATCTTCTCGAGAAAAATCTCTTAAAAAATCGTGTTCGATAGGCGAATAAATCCACTTAACAATTTTGCAAAACTCTAGAAAGTCTTTATATGAAGTGGGTAATCCGTGCGCTAAGTCAAATCCATTCCCAATCAATAATAATTTCATAAAATCATTCCCTATTTTATTAAGAGAAAAACTGAACATCTTTCTCTAACTCTTTAGTTTCTTTACTAATTATTTTTTTAAATAAAATAATAATCTGTTCCTCGTTCAATTTCTCAAGATCTTTTTTATAAATTCCTTCAAGAACTTTCTTCATATCATCAATTGAATACATATCAAAATTTGGAATATAGTTAGATGAATGTAATCTATATCTAATTTCATAAAAAGTACGCTTGAATCTCTTTATATTTAATTTCGACTTTTCAATATTAAATCTATCAAACAGTCGTTTAATTAAAAGATCAAGATGTGTAATTAAATTCATATCATCTATCTGAGAAAAATAATACAACCAGCCATACTTTTTCCCATTGATGATACATCCGGTTACTTTTAAATTCAACTTCCACTCAAATAGTTCAATACTTGGATTGTCAGCATGCTTGTATGACGAAAAAACTTGTTCTAATGAACTCTCATACTTTAGTATGCTAGATTCTCTGACAGAAATATTTTTTGAATCAAACCTATACCCAAGATATTCAAATCCCTTTTCAATCACTCCTGATTCTTCTTTTTCATTTGTTTCTAATTTTAGTTGTTCTAAATCATCGAGCAATTCTTTTTTTATTGTTTCAAGATCGTTGTTATCACATAAAATTAAGATATCGTCCACATAACGATGATATGAAAATTTCTCAGATTTTGCGTATTTATTGTCTATATCTTTTAAATATATATTTGCTAATATATTTGATATGGAAATTCCTTCCGGAATACCGACTTTTCTAAACTCTACCTTTTCTCTTGTTTTTACAGGAGTTTCTATTGATGGGGTCTTTACGGCTCCTTCTATTAAGCTTATTATTTCTGGTTTTCTAATTTTATTTCTTAATTTTTTTCTTAAAACATCATGTTTAATTGATGCATAAAATGTTTTAATGTCAATTTTAATAAAACTATCGTATTTTTCAAGTCTTAAATCATTGAAAATATGATTGATAATTACCTGTGGCAGAGAAGTTATTACCGCATCACCAAAAAGTTTGGTTAACATTTCATTTAACGAACTCAAAACCAATTTGTCACGCACTGTAGGCAAACATATTACTCGGGGATGTTTCTTCTCGCCTTTTAGAATCAACATTTTTTTATATCTTGTAAATTTGTATGTCCCAGATAAGACTTTTTCGGAAGCCTTTTTTATTATATTTTCTTTATCTTCTTCAAATTTTGAAGGGCTAACCTTATCTAATCCCGCAGAACAATTATTGTATATTTTTTCCTCATAGTGCTTTATAAGATTAGCAACAGAATATGCTTTTTTAAAAACCTTGTATGCCTGCATTTATTAATCCTCACTTATAAAAACACAAATGTAAGTACAATAACAATAATAGGAACAACTATCATAAGCATCTTTAAAAACCAATACCACACAGTAACAGCGTAATACTTAAGTGTGTTCTTTACAGATGCTTTTTCCAAAGATATTTGCGCCTTTAAATAATCCAACTCACTATGATTCTCTGAATTGTTCAATAACTCAATGTATTCTTCTCTATATTTTATAAGTTCAGGTGTTTCTTCAGTAATACCTTCTATTTTAAAATAAAGCTCTTGTAGCTGTATGTAATTTTTCTTCAGTTCAGCTGCTCTTTCTGAATATTTTTGTGCCCCAACATACAACAAAGATAAAGTTAGTGAAATGGATGCAATAGTGCTTAACAGTGACAATATATACGATTGGTTTTTTAACCCGTATATAGAAAAAGCTATTAAAATGCAAGAATAATAAATGTTTATACCCTGTATAAAACCTTCTTTTTTCATAAGTCTTTCTGATGCATTAATTCTTGCTTTTCTTGTGGTATATACTTGATTTTTAAAATTTTCTATATTCATATTTTTCTCCTTATAGTAAAATAGGGGATCCCGTTTGTTCAATTATTAATACCTATTGCTAAGTCACTATGTAACGTATGTCGTTGATTAGCCATATCTTCACATTAAGTGAAAATCATATCTCCATAAGCAGATATAGATCCCCTTTTTTTATTATACCATATTTCGGCAAATATTGCAATTGGCAATAAGGAGAAATATACCTTCTATATTTTAGCATCCGGCAACATAGTGTTTAAATAGATTTAGTTATTTCAATTCCACCTACGTACTTGATTTTAATTTTATTCTGCGAAATTATCAAAACTGATTCAACTGTGTTTCTTACTACTGCATCGAAATAATCAAGCATGTTCACTTCATTACAATTTATAAAATCTTCAATGTCATTCATTTCACATTTAGAGCATTCAATAAGTTTTGATTTTAATCTTGCAAGCTCATTCTCGCACTTTTTAATTTTATCAAGATATACTTGGTTATCATCTGCTTCATTCACAATTTGATTTAACACTTGAATTTCCTTTTGGAGTTTCTTTATTTTTGATTTTATAGTATATTCATTCTGTTCGTCATTCTTATGAATTACAGCCCCGATTTCACTCTTGACCATTTCAGCTATATCAGAAATATCTAACGCTATTTGAGACAGTCCGGACAGAATTGCATCTTTTAATTTGTCTTCATAAATTGTAGGAGAATTCTTGCAATTTCGTATTCCGTTTTCAAGTCGCTCTATACATCTCCAAACAATTTTCTTTTTGCCGTCTCTCGACCAAGTAACTCTCCTATAATTGGCACCACATTCTCCACAAAATACAATTCCGGTTAAAGCATATTGAGATGAATGTGAATTTGATTTACCTACTGAACTATTTTTTCTTCGTTTAATTTCATCCTGAACCATATCAAAGATTCCTCTTGATACAATACCTTGATGACTATTCTCAACATAATATTGAGCGACTTCTCCTCTATTCTTTGCAACCGTCCCGGTTAAGTAATCAACTGTATATGTTTTCTGTAATAGTGCATCACCTTTATACTTTTCATTTTTGAGAATTCCACTTACCGAATTGACAGTCCATTCATTATTTCCCATTGGAGATTCTATTTCATTTTCCTCAAGCCATTTTCGTATGTCATTTAAAGAATTGCCTTCAAGATACAGATGGAACATCTTACGTACTATTGCGGCTTTTTCAGGAATGATTTCAGGTTGTCCATTTTGCCCTCTTTTATATCCATACAACGAAAATGGAAACTGAAATTTACCTTCCTTGTACCCCATTCTCTTTCCTCTGGTTATGTTCATACTAATCGATTCACTTTCAGCCTGAGCAAAAGCACTAAACCAAGACAGGAAAATTTCACTTGATGGTTCAAGTGTATCAATCCCCTCTTTATCAAACCTAATTCCAATATTTTTAACTTTTAATTTTCTTATATAACTTAAACAATCAAGCTGATTTCGTGCAAATCTTGAAATTGATTTTGTAAGAATTAAGTCAATTTTACCTTTCTCACACATTTCTATCATTCTCATGAATTCTGTACGCTTTGTATCATTCAAGCCACTTACACCGAAATCGACAAACACATCTACCAATGTCCAGTTTGGATTCCTTTCTATTTCATTTTTATAATGCATTGTCTGGGTTTCAAGACTGTTTTCCTGCGTTTCGCTTTCTGTACTTACTCTGCAATATGCTGCAACATTAAGTTTGGCTTTAGTATTTTTCGCCTTTGGAAATATTGTAGCAGGTATCTCAGTTACTTTCTTCATCACTAACCACCTCCAGATATTTCTCTATAACATTTAGCGTTACATCTGCGGATAACCAGCACATGAAATGCATCGCAATTTCTTTGTGTGCATATGT
>JAZSCT010000012.1:0-1931 GCA_045530725.1 Clostridia bacterium | reverse complement strand
CAAAGCACAAGTTTTTCGGTTCTCATGAAATCTTCCACCTGTTCGTAATGGGTGGTAGTGTGTGCCACTTCATCTTCATGTATATGTATGTGGCATAATGAATTAACAGAGGGTGTCCCAAAACTATGACTGATTAAGGTTGTAGGGAGGGCTACCCTCTCTTTTTGTTTCTGAAAAGAGAGTTTTGGTCAGAAAATGGCACTGGATACTTATCCTTCCAGTGCCATTTTCGTGATGTTATGGGCGATTGCCAGCAGACCCCATTCTATCTTTACCTTGTCAGTTCCACGTAAATGAAACCGTCGGAACGACCAACAGCCTTTGAGCCGTCCAAAGACCTGTTCCACTTCCACAACTCTTTGTGAGCGTAGCTTAAGTCCTTTTTCGGAGCAAAGGTTCTCATTTGCTTTTCTTTTCAGTTCATTCAGCCGGTGAGATACCTGAATTGTACGGTTTTTATCCGTATTCTTACACTCAGCTGCATAGGGACAACCTCCACAGTCCTCACAGCGATAATAATCCCGTCTGGTCTCGTATCCTGCTTCGGTTACATATTTACGGTTTCCTACATGTATTAGTTGTTTTCCGGTTCGGCAGACGAAGCTGTCTGTTTCTTGGTTATAGGGTAAGTTGGCCGTCAGATAAGGATTCTCACGGTTTTTCTTTTTCTTCTCCCAGTGAAACTTGTTGTATTTTACATAGCTGTTCAGATGCTTTTTTTCTAAATATTCATAGTTCTCCTCGCTGCCATAGCCGGCGTCTGCAATGATGTTTTCCGGTAACTGTCCCAGTTTTTCTTCCAAGTGGTTCAAATGAGGAATCAAGGTCTTGGTATCCGTTGGATTTGGATGAATGGTGAAGCCTACAATGTATCTGTTTTCGGTGCCGATTTGTATGTTATAGCCCGGCTTCAATTGGCCATTAAGCATGGCATCTTCCTTCATCCGCATAAAGGTAGCATCGTGGTCTGTTTTGGAATAACTGTTACGTCCCTTAAACAGGGCAAATGATTCTTCGTATTTCTGTTTTCTGGGTAGGATATCTTTTTTGAATTCTTTTGCTTTTTTCTTCAATACTTTGTCAGCAGGATTTTTTACCAGTTTTCTATCAATGCTTTCCACAACAGCTTCCACCTGTTTGGCTGTGATACGTCTGTTTTCACCCATTTCACTTAAATCATCATCCAGATAAATTTCATTTTCCTCAGCTACAATACGGTCGATTTCACGGAGGTGTTTTTTGATCTTTTCATCCAGCTTACGATCATAATTATCTACTGATTTATTCCACACAAAAGTATACTTATTGGCATTGGCTTCTATTTTTGTACCATCCAAAAAGTAGTTCTGCAGTTTGATGTATTTCTTATCAATCAGGAGTTTAATGACTTCATAGAAAACATCCTCTATGATATCCTTCATGTCCAGACGGAATCTGTTAATGGTTCGAAAATCCGGCTTATTTCCACCTGCAATCCACATGAAGTTAATATTTTCCCGAAGAGCTTTTGCAATCTGACGGGAAGAGTATGTTTTTTGTGAGAATGAATAAATCATGACCTTCAGCATCATCCGTGGGTGATACGCAGGGCAGCCGCCTTCTTTGTATCTGTCGTAGAGTGGTTCCAGCTCTAGGGAATCCACAACGGTATTTACGACCCTCACCAAATGATTTTCAGGAATGAAATCTTCAAAAGACAGTGGTAATTGTAACTGTTCCATGGTATAATCTTTAAATGTTGGCATACCTTATTATATCACATAATGAGGTAGAAAGGGAGAGCGGCGTGGTAACCGTTCTCTATTTTTTTGCAGCAAGAAAGAGGGTAGCCCTTAAGTCATTTCATGACTTTTGGGACACCCTCATTTCTGGTATTAAAAGATACGACCTTTACAATTACAGGAAAGGGTAACTTCAAGGGCAGTGTGAAA
>JAZSCT010000069.1:0-1780 GCA_045530725.1 Clostridia bacterium | reverse complement strand
CCTACCCCTATCTATTGTATAGGTTTTCCAACTCTTTAATGTAGTTTTCATTACTACATTCTACATCATTTACCATATTTTGTAAATACCCCTATTTATTTTTATACAAAAAAAGACGCTTTTAAGCGTCTCAGACTGTAGACAAAGTCCACGACACCCGTCGTGGATTTTTCTGTGATAAAGAGTTTAAAAGTCAGTATTTATGAGACTTTTAAGCTCTTTTTTGGTATAATGGAAATATCAAAAACAGGCGGTGAGTGCTTCCATGATGACACAGGAAAATGAAAAAATAAGAAAACAGATGCAGATTGTTTGTATAGATGACCTGGTTCCACAGGATCATTTGCTTCGAATTATTGAAAAGGCAATTGACTGGACTTTCATTTATGATCTGGTTCGAGACAGGTATTCAGAAGAAACCGGCAGACCCAGCATCGATCCTGTTACTCTTATTAAGATTCCTCTGATTCAATACCTTTATGGAATCAAAAGCATGCGACAGACCATAAAGGAAATCGAAGTAAACATGGCATACCGATGGTTTCTTGGTTTGGAACTTTATGATTCCGTTCCACACTTTTCAACGTTTGGGAAGAATTATACCAGACGATTTAAAGATACCAACCTGTTTGAACAGATATTCCGCCATATTCTGGAAGAATGCTATCGTTTCAAACTGGTTGACCCCACCGAAGTGTTTGTGGATGCCACTCATGTAAAAGCCCGTGCAAACAACAAAAAAATGCAGAAACGTATTGCTGAACATGAGGCACTATTCTTTGAGGAAATGCTTCGGAAAGAAATCGATTCTGACAGAGAAGCACATGGCAAGAAGCCGTTAAAGAAAAAAGATGATGATGACCATAAACCAACTTCCGGTGGAGGGGATAAGTTTGAGGATTACACGGACGATGTTCCACGTGATGGAAAAACTGTAAAATGTAGCACTACAGACCCAGAAAGCGGGTGGTTTCGAAAGGGTGAACACAAAAATGTATTTGCCTATGGTATTCAGACAGCCTGTGACAAAAACGGATGGATTTTAGATTTTACAGTTCATCCCGGTAATGACCATGACAGCCGTACCTTCAAGAAGCTTTATGACAAACTTAAAAACACTTCCATGAAATACTGTGTTGTGGATGCTGGATATAAAACACCTGCCATTGCAAAAGTCTTAATTGATGATGGCGTAATTCCTGTCTTTCCGTATAAACGTCCAATGACAAAAGACGGATTTTTCCCAAAACGCGAGTATGTTTATGATGAATACAACGACTGCTATATTTGCCCAAACAACAAGGTTCTATCTTATGTGACTACCAATCGTGAAGGGTATCGGGAGTACAAAAGCTGTGGTTATGTATGTGCAAACTGCCCCTACTTAGAACAATGCACTCATAGCAAAGAACATGTGAAAGTGGTTACCCGTCATGTATGGGAAGAGTATATGGAGGTATGTGAGGACATCCGTTATACAGTGGGAATGAAGGAACTATATTCACACCGAAAAGAAACTATTGAGAGAATCTTTGGAACTGCTAAGGAGAATCATGGTTTCAGATATACACAGATGTATGGTAAAGCGCGGATGCAGATGAAGGTCGCGCTTACCTTTGCGTGTATGAATTTAAAGAAGCTTGCAAAAATCAAGAAAGAATGGGGATTGCAGATGGCGTAATAATGCGTCATTTTGCCACCATATAGAAAAAAGTCAAGAATACAGAAAAATAACACCGAGAAATCGTCGTTTCTCGGTGTTGCTTTGTCTACAGTCTGA
>JAZSCT010000035.1:0-1735 GCA_045530725.1 Clostridia bacterium | reverse complement strand
TATTCAAAAATAACAGGACAGTTATTTTCATCGATTCCTATACTATCCATTCTTCCGTTTGTGATACGGTATTCCGATTTAAGAAAAGTCACTCCGAAAAATGTTGACATGTTTTCTTCGAGAAGTTTTTGCAGTTCTTTTTCAAGTGTTACTTGTTTTGAAGGCAATTCTTCTACTTTGCCATTTATATTAAATAATTTTATATCAGCCATTTTTTCTTTCCTCCAAATCACACATTCTCTAACAAATCTTCAATCTTGCATCCAAGTGTTTTTGAGAGTGCAAGAAGAGTTGTTGTTGCAGCTTTATTTATATCCTTAGCCTTCAATTCGTACTGTTGCAAGGTTCTTAAGTTTACTCCTGATTTTTCGGCAAGCTCTCTTTGGGAATAACCGATGTTTTTGCGGAGTTCCTGTAATTTGGTTGTTGTGGTTTTTCTCTTGATTATTGAATTTACCACATCAACGAATTTATCTTCGTGTGCTTCGTGGAGTGTTGGATAAAGTTTTTCAATTTCTTTTGCAGATATATTCTGAAAAATGTCCTTGAATGTTCTGCCTGTATTCCATTGGTAGTAAGCTATAATCCAACCACACCAATATTCAGGAGAACAATCATATTCTGTCTGTACTTCCGGGAGGTCTTGTTCAATACCTGCCTTTATGACAATTTCGTGAACAAGCTCGGTTCCTGATAATCCCGAAATAATTTTGGGTACACCGTTTCCAAACTGTGTAGCGAATCCTGTTGTAACAAATAAATCAAAAAATTTCTGCAATGACATCTTACAAGCGTTCACAGCATAATCTCCCGCCTCGCCAAGATTTCGCATTGCATCATCTAAATACTGCTCATCGTAAGCGCGCATCATCAGGTGTTACCTCCTCACGAATAATATCTCTCATATAAAGTCCGTCTAAATCGTCTTTTTCAAGTTCAGCATTAAAAGCTTCTCTTGCTTCGTCATCTCTTGCCTTACGCCTTGCATAGTATATTGTGTTATCACAAATTTCATAAGAAACAAATTTAATCTCATCAAATGCTTTTTTGCTTTTTAAAACAACCTGTTCACCAAGCTTACCAAGTCGCATAGCATAGGATAACTGATTGAGAGAAATTTCGTTATTAACAAAGGCTCTTGCAAATGAGAAATAGGAATCATCTGCACGGTAGCCTACAATTGCATCATAGTCCTTTGTATCGGGCAGAAAATGCTCAATAAGCCATTCACGACCACGTTTCATAACCGGGGTGGATAAACGAACCTTTCTGTTCTTCATCAAGATTGCAAGCCAATGTAAAATGGTATAATTATCAGAAGAAAGATTCAAAACCTTAAGGTTTGACATATCAATCTCATATTTATTTATAAAGCCGTCTACATCTTCAGTACACGCCCATTCTTTTGCAAGCTCAATATGTTCTGTGCAGTAAAAACCTCTGCCGTAATCATTATAGGTTTTACCCTTGCCAAACTGCGGCTTTTCAATGATTTCAGGCGAACCGTGATATATTGACAACTTACTCATTGTTGCACCTCCATACTTCTGTAGAGTTATACATTTACATTATACTCCCACAGAAGTATTTTGTCAAGACTTCTGTGTGAGTTTGTGAAAAAACATATATTATTCTAAGTCGTAAAGGATATCATCTAAATCCGCAATGGATTCCTCTACAAAATCTGCTCGTAATTTTTCATTGTCAGCAATACAATGATATTCTTCTGACAAAC
>JAZSCT010000040.1:0-1759 GCA_045530725.1 Clostridia bacterium | reverse complement strand
CAGGTTTTAATCGGTGTTTATAGCGTTGAGGTTCCACCCGTTCCCATTCCGAACACGGCAGTTAAGCTCTTCTGTGCCTACAATACTTGGCTGGCAACGGCCCGGGAAGATTGGTCAATGCCGATACTCAGCTCCTTTAGGGTTTCTAAAGGAGCTTTTTTATTATTTTTTTGAGGTGATATGGTTATGGAAAAACTAAAGAAATATCCACTATTTAACAAATGGACACTTGTTATTGTATTGTTTTCTTTTATTCATTGTTTTCTTTTATTCAAGGTTTATGTCTAATCCGTAACCGCCCAATAACCTTCCACCCTATCCAAAGAAGTCCAAATAGACTAAACTAGAAGTATCTAATGAAGTCTAAGAGGAGATGATTTGAATGAATGAGATAGCAAGGGTAAAAAAGGAAGTAAAGCAGGCACAGTGGGCAGAAATGGTCAGGCAGCGAAATGAAAGTGGGCTTACCGTAACTGACTGGTGCAGGCAGAATTGTATCAATCTCAAGACATATTACTACAGGCTGAAGCGACTGCGTCAGGCGGTATGTAATGAGATCGAACAACATGACATAGTGCCTGTAAAACCAATTTCAGAAACAGAACCGACATCTGAGAAAATAGAACTATCCGTGGGAGATGTAAAGATATCACTGCCTGATAGTTTTAACGAAGATACACTCAAGCGACTGCTCGGAGTACTGAGATGATCGGAGATGTCAGCCGTGCAGAGCATATTTACATCGTATGCGGATATACAGATATGAGAAAATCAATAGACGGACTTGCAGCTATCATACAGCAGAATTTGGGGCTTGATGTATTTTCAGGAAGTCTGTTTCTGTTCTGCGGAAAGCGATGTGACAGGATCAAAGCTCTGCTGTGGGAGGAAGACGGATTTGTACTGCTGTACAAAAGACTTGAAAATGGAAAGTACAAATGGCCGAGAGATTCCGATGAAGCACGGCAGATAACAAAACAGGAATTCCGCTGGCTGATGGAAGGGTTGTCCATTGAACAGAAAACAGCAATACGCCCTGCAAGAACAGGTGCAGTATGCTGAGATTTCCACAGTTAAAGTATACACAAATGTCAATAATATTTCTACACCCGAAAAGTTCGGTATCACTGGACTTTTCGGGATTTTTGTGGTATAATTTGAGAGTGATATTAATGCTTCCGGAGGTGAGAACAGTGATAGAAAAAGGTAATATGACAGACGCAGAATATATTGCTGCACTCATTGCCGAAAATCTGGCTACAAGATCAGATATGAAAAAACTCGAAAGAGAAAATCGAATGCTGACAGAAAAAAACAGACATCTTGAAAAAGAAAAAGACAAACTTGAAATAGAAATTGAGTGCCTGAAAAAAGATTGTCATATCTACCTTGAAGCACTGATACTCTCCAAACACAGAATGTTCGGCAAATCCAGCGAGCATACAGAATGCGAGGGACAGCAGTCGTTCTTAAATGAGGCTGAAATTGAATCTGCCGATAAAACAGAAGAACCTGTAAAGAAAACAGTTAAAGGTTATACAAGAAAAAATCCGAAAACCAAGAGAGATGAACTCATCAAAAACATCGAGACCGAAGTCATCACCTGCACTATTCCTGACGATGAGCAGATATGTCCACGCTGTGGTTCAGAGATGAAGGTTATCGGCAAGAAATATATCCGTGAAGAAGTCGAGCTGATACCTGCAAAGCTGGTTGTGAAGAAATATTACAGCAATACATACAGCTGCAAGAAATGTGA
>JAZSCT010000039.1:0-2572 GCA_045530725.1 Clostridia bacterium | reverse complement strand
GTATTTGGCGGCAAAGCTCCGTACACATATGAATGGCAGTACAAAGTTCGCAGAGATGCAGTAACCATTAAAAACGGAGATTATGCAAAGGATGCTGAAAGTGCTGCACTTGTTCTTTCAGTTGAAAAAGAAAACACTCTTCTCGGTCAGGGTATCTACTGTGTAATTACCGCTGCAGAAGGCACAAAGGTAACAACTGATACAGTTAAGGTTTACGGACCTTTCTCAATGCCCGTTGATGATTGGACTTTAGAATCAGGTAAGAATACTCTTATCGGCAGAGTGGCAGACGGTATCCTTAAAAAAGGCGAAAAGGTTTCTGTTATAAGGGACGGCAAGGTTATCGCAATAGGCGTTGCAGAAGATTTGCAGATGTTTAATAAATCCATGGACGAAACCGTTAAGGGAGAAAATGTTGGAATCGTATTTAACAGAGACGAAGGCGTAATACCTTCAAGCGGTGATATTGTAGTAAAATATCAGCCTACACACGTTGTTGACACAAGCGATATTGTAAACTGAGTTGTTAATTAAATTTATAAGGAGGCAAAGATTATGGGATTAGGCGATTTCTTTAAAAACATTTTTGGTAAAAAGACCTGCGCGTTTTGCGGAGGCGAGTGTGGAATGTTAAATCGTACCAAAATTAAGGGGGATGAGTATATCTGCGGTAAGTGCGATGATATGTGTTCATTCCATATCCAAAAGTACAGATTCACCAAGGATGAATTAAGAGGTCATATGGAGTATATGAAACGCTCTGACAGAATTTACAAAGAAGTAATTCTACCGAATGTCCAAAAGCACGAGCGTTATCCGTCTGCAACAAGCCGACAAGGCATTGAATTTTTCGATGATTTTGGAATGTTCCGCATCATAGATGGTTCAAAGGACAACAAGGAACAGTATCCAAAAGAATTATTCCGCTATGACCAGGTGGCAAGCTATGAGCCGTATATTGAGGAATCAGAAGAAACTGATGAAAACGGAAAAACCAAAAAAGTGTTTGGCGAGGGCGGTATCAAAATCACTTTAGTTGGCGGCAGAGATGACATAACTACTATGAGAAAAGGACTTCGTGCTCATCCTTACATAACCGAAGAGATTGCCGTTTGCTTTGCAACAAATGACAGAGAAAAGGAAAATTATCTTAAATATGCAGAAAATGCAATCCATCATTTCAATTATATCTTCGGTGTAAACGATGATAAAAAGGGCTTGTTCAGCTTTGGTATGTCAACAAAAGAAAAGCGTGACCTTATGGGAACTGTTGCATTTGCAAAAACGGCGATTGACGCAGTAAAGATTGCAAAAGACGGCGGAGAAATGTCTGAAGAAAAGAAAGCCGAAATTCAGGCAAATATGAACGCTATGGAAGATGCCAATACAGGCGGTCTTGCAGTGTATACAAGAGCTGCAGATGCGGCGGAAGCAAAAATTCAGTAAATTATCAAAATATTAAATTTAAGGAGGAATTATATCATGAAAAAATTATTAGCATTATTATTGGCAGGAATTATGATTTTTGCACTTGTTGGTTGTAACAATGAAGAAGTTTCGGAAGAAGCAGACAATTCAGGTTATTCGGAAGAACTCGATGAATCCGAAGAAGTAGTAGACAAAATCAATATGACCTACGGCGATGACGAAACAAAGATTACACTGCATAAGCCTGATGGTGCATTCTTTTCAGTTGATGCAGAGGATGCCGAAGATGCAGGCGACATTGTAATCATGCTTGCTGACGATTATTCCTGGGATGCAGAAATTATGGGATATAAGCATTTTGAGGGTATCAGCAGTAACGAGCCATTTGTAGAGTATTATTTTGATGGAGCAACATCGGATGATTATACATTCTATGAACAGGTAGCAATTGACCTTGGCATTGATTTTGAAGGAAAGCCTGTAAAACTCATAAGATATACTTATAAAGAGGTAGATGACGAAGAAGAATACAAGGCATGCTTCGTAGGATTTGAATACAAAGGCACAGAAGACAGCGGTCTTTTTGGTCTGAAAATTACTCCTTCTGATGAAGAGCTTTCAGATGACTACATAAAAGATTTGTTCACACAGATTTTTGCTTCTTAAAAGTCTTAAAATGTGCGGAAGGGAACCCGAGTGTTCCCTTCTTCTCAAAACCCTTCGATATGAGATTGAAGGGCTTTGGGAAGAAGAATTTCTTCACGAGAAAGGAGGTCGTTTTTATGATGAAAAAAACAGTAGGTATAGGATTGGCGGTTTGTATTATACTTTCTCTTTGTTCCTGCCAAAAAACACCGAATACTATTGTTAATGAAGCTCCCAAAGAGGATATATCATTCATTTCGGTAATGCTTGGAGAAAAAAACATTGAGGAATGGAATGAGAACAATGTTATTGCAAATGTATCAAAGTCGGATCGTAGCCATGTCGTTCTGTGAGCCAAGGAGTTGCATCAAGGATTTGTCTTCCTAAGACCGCTTGGCCTCCGACTTAATGAAGCTCCCAAAGAGGATATATCATTCATTTCGGTAATGCTTGGAGAAAAAAACATTGAGGAATGGAATGAGAACAATGTTATTGCAAA
>JAZSCT010000033.1:0-56224 GCA_045530725.1 Clostridia bacterium | reverse complement strand
TTCCTTTTGGTTGAAAACCATCTTATCGCAGATGGTTTTCTCTGTTTTTGCTCCGGAATGTTACGAACAAACATTCGCCTGCGTAGTATAAACATACAACTTTGGCTCTGTTTGTCCGTCTCAAACCCTTTTCACTCTCCCGAATACTCTCACGGCGAAAAAGCCCTGAGACACATTCTAGAAAGGATATATATTCTCTACAACTGTAATTCTAATATTTTTCTCTTTTGTTCCTTTAAAGTAAAAACTCCTTCGATTATCGTCGAAGGAGTTTTTGCACTCTTTTATTTAAATCTTATATCCTCCCCAAACAGATTAAGCGTAATATAATTTCCCGCTATTCTTGAGGAAATTCTTTCTGAATATACACCATCTATTTCTGCAAGTGAAAGGTTTGTACTGATGACGGTCTTTTTACCTGTCTGATAACGGGTATTAAGTATATCAAAAAGCACCGCCTGGGAATTGGAGTTTATAAACTCTGTACCGAGATCGTCTATTATAAGCAAATCCGCATCATATATAAGATCATAATCCGCCTTATAGTTATCTCTCGGTACTCTGTTGAATTTGTAATCATCTACAAAACTGAACAAGCGGTATGCGCTGTGATATAATACCGCAATCCCCTTTTCTATAAGGTAATTGGTAATACAACTTGTGACAAAGGTCTTGCCCACACCTGTAGGGCCATAAATATAGAGGCTTTTCTTCTCTCCTTCGAAATTGTCACAGAAATTCCTGCAGGCGATATATGCCGCGTTGGCTGCCATTCTGGGTGATACGCCGATTTCAGGATTAACATCAGATGAATAGTAGGCAAGGTTGAACTTATCAAAAGTATCATCTTTATTCAGAAGTGATATAGTGGATTTGGAATACACATATTCTGCAATCTTTTTCTTAAGACAGATACACATCTTTCCATCCGAAAATCCCGTATCAGAACACTCCTCACAGGCATATTTCGGTTTGGCATAATCCTCAGAAATGCCATATTTTCTAAGATATTCTTTCTTTTTTGCCTTAAGGTTGTTTAGTGTATTTACCATTTCCGATGCAACATCCTCAACGGTTCTTCCTGTTTCGGTAATCTTGTAGGCAGTTTTAAGTGCAGTAAGGGAAATTTCCTTATCCACTTCTTCTATCTCAGGATAAAGGGCATATATTCTGTTTTTTTCATTTACGGCATTCTGTTCTCTTTCTGCTCTTTCTCTGGAAAGTTGCTCTTTTAATTCTCTCAATGCTTCGCTGTCAATATTCACTTTCTGTCACCCTCTTTCTATTTATTGGAAAGAACTTCCATCTGTTTCTTAAGAAGTTCCTTTTCCCTGTCGGTCATTTGTCTTCCTGATGAGAAGTTATTGAAGTTTGTCTTCACTTTTTTCACAGGGGTTTTCACTTCAGGCTTGGTGCCGTTTACAATAGATACAAGTACTTTGTTCATATATTGGTAAGATAGTTTCGTAGTATTGAGTATTGTAATGTCGTATGCTTCTTTAATCTGCTCAAGACTTGCCTTAAGATTGTCAAGCCAGTCGGTTATGTATTTCATCTCAGAATCGGTAAACTTCCTGCCCGATATCTGCAGAATCTTTTTTATCTCACCGAGAATTTCATTCTGTTCTTTGAGAGCATTAAGGTGAGTCTGTGCAGCATCAAAAGTGGTTATTCCGCTTTCAGACCAGTTGATTGCCACCTTCTCCATATATCTGATACTTGTCTTCTCCATTGATGTGCAGTATTCCACAATCACAAGAATCACATCTGTAGGCAAAGAAAGGTAATCATAGAACCCATACAGAGTCTTCACTTCCGATGGCGAAAGGGGTCTTCCAAATATACTTTCCGCCACTTTGTACATCTGGGCAAGTTCTGAATCAGACTTAATGGTAGCATTGATTTCTCTGGAAGTATATACAGGTTTTGTAAAGGGTGTTTCCTTACTCTTCTGAACATCCTTTTGTGTCATATCACAGAATTCCAACGTATAGTTATCATCTTTTTTCAAAAATTTAACCACACCCTGAGTATCCCAGTATTCAAGGGCATTTACCACGTCGCTTTCCAGTATCTGAAGGCTTTCTGCGATTTTTTCAAGAGAAAACTGTACATGATTGTCGAAACTGAGCCTCAGGGCATATATATACACCTTCACATAGGTGGGATTTGCCTGACACATATAGTTATCCACAAACTGAACAGACAATGGAAACTCCTGAATTTTCTTAAAATTTATCTTTAGTCCTGCCATTTTTCTTTCTCCGTTTATCAATCAAAATCATTATAATATGATGCAAAATACAACAGTTATAACATTATCAAGTCTATTCTATCATAAATAATAAAAAGTTGACAATGTTTTTTTGAAAATTTGTATAAATTTTTTTATCAATAGTATTTGATTTTGTGATTATTTATGATATACTATTATATAATGTATATTTTTATATTTTTCCGGAGGCATATTTATGACAGAAAAAATCAATCTGTGTGTTTTGTTCGGCGGCGAATCCACCGAATATGAAATCTCTTTAAGATCCGTTACATCTGTACTTGAAAATCTTGACAAAAATAAATATGACATAACTACAATAGGCATCACAAGAGACGGAAAGTGGCGACTCTTTGACAAAGATACAAGTCTTATAATAAATGACAAATGGTATTCTGACGATCTCAAAAAAGTGTCTCCTGACTTAGGCGAAAAGGACAGTTCCTTTATAGTGACAGACAAGGATGGAATGGTTACAAAAATCAAAACAGATATTGTATTCCCTGTTCTTCACGGATCTAACGGCGAAGACGGCAAACTTCAGGGACTTCTCGAAATGGCGGGAATGAAATATGTGGGCGTTGGTGTGCTTTGTTCCTGTGTGAGTATGGACAAAGCATATACCAAAATTGTATTCAAAGAGGCAGGCATCGATCAGGCTGACTGGGTAACAATCAACGACTACCAACTTGAAAACCTTGATTCCATTATGGATGAATGTGAAAAGAAACTTGGATATCCTATGTTTGTAAAGCCTTCAAATGCAGGCTCTTCCATAGGAATCGGCAAGGCAAAAACAAGAGAAGAACTTGAGAAATCAATCCGTTCTGCATTTACATATGACAGAAGAATAATAGTAGAAGAATTCCTCGAAGGAAGAGAAGTAGAATGTGCCGTTATGGGACGAAGAGGCAACATCAAGGCGTCCTGTGTGGGAGAAATCCTTGCGGCAAATGAATTCTATGATTTCGAGGCGAAATATTCCAACAAGGTAGAAAGCGGTCTCGTAATTCCTGCAGAATTTGAGAATAACTGTGGGGATAAAATCCGTCATCTTGCAATAAAAGCATTTGAAGCACTTGACGGGACGGGGCTTTCAAGAGTAGATTTTTTCTGTGATGACAAAAAAGGCATCATAAGAATAAATGAAATAAATACTCTTCCCGGATTTACAAGCATAAGTATGTATCCGAAACTTTTTATGAACGAAGGTATGACTTATGCAGAAATCCTTGACAATGTGATAGAATTCGGCTTGAAATAATCCTTTGAGAGGTAGTTTGGATGGATAACAGATATATTGGAGTTTTTGACTCGGGTGTAGGAGGGCTTACCTTCGTAAAAGAACTTATGAAAAAACTTCCTGACGAAAACATAGTATATTTTGGCGACACAGGAAGAGTGCCCTATGGTACCCGTTCACAGGAAACAATTAAAAAATATGCCATTGACGATATGAACTTCCTTATGACACACGACATCAAGGCGGTGGTCATTGCCTGCGGAACGGTAAGTACCGTTGCAATCCCCACTTTAAGAAAAATCTACAACATTCCTATCATAGGTGTGGTAGATGCATCTGCCATTGCGGCAGTCAATGCTACAGAGAATAACAAAATAGGCATCATCGGCACTGTAGGTACTGTAAAAAGCGGCAAATATGAACAGGCGATAAAAGAAATTGCTCCTGTGACAGAGACTACTTCTGTGGCTTGTCCTATGTTTGTCCCTCTGGTAGAAAACGATATGGCAGATACTGAGGCAAGTTATCTTATAGCAAAGGATTATCTCAAACCTTTCATTGATAACGAAGTGGATACTCTTATCCTTGGATGCACACACTATCCCCTTCTTACAAATACTATAAGAAGAGTAGTGGGAAATGATGTGAAACTCATTGACTCAGGTGCTGCAACAGCACAGTTTGTATCAGATTATCTTAAAAACATGGATATGCTTTCATCAGATAAGCAAAAAGAGCAGTATAAGTTCTTTGTAAGTGATTCTGCTGACAGTTTCATAAATGTAGCAGACAAATTCTTAGGAAGAAAAATCGATGATTCTGTACAGAAAATAGATATAGAAATCTTTTAGGAGGACATATGAAGAAGAGAAATGTACTTATCTCCATAAAGGGACTGCAGTCTCAGTTTGACGAAAATAACGATATTGAACTTGTGACAGAGGGGCTCTTTTATAAAGATAATTCAAAATATTATGCCACATATGAAGAAACAGAAATGACAGGTATGACAGGTACTACAACAACCCTGGAAATCGAACCGAAAAGAGTCACTCTGATAAGAAACGGTATGGTTAACAATCAGATGCTCTTTATCAAAGACAAAAAGACCACATCATACTATGACACAGGATTCGGAAATCTTGTGGTGGGAATCCTCACAGACAAAGTGGATGTGGATGTTGATGACAACGGCGGTCACATCAATATTGAATACAACATTGACATCAACGAGGAATATCTGGGATCCAACACGTTTGACATAAGTATAAAGAATGCATAGGAAAGGAAAAAGAAAATGGACATAATTGCAAATGTAAAAAATGAAATTGCATCAGTAATAGAAAAGGCAATAGTTTCTCTTGAAAATAAGGGAGAGATATCTTTCGGTGATGCAGGATTCAATACAGAAATCGAAATTGAAATTCCAAAAGAAAAGAAAAACGGAGATTTCTCTTCAAACATAGCAATGAAGATTACAAAACTTGTAAAGAAAGCCCCTGTTGTAACTGCAAATCTTCTTCTGGAAAATTTCAATCTTGAAGGAACTTACATAGAAAAAGCAGAAATCGCAGGTCCGGGATTTATCAACTTTTACTTAAAAAAAGATTGGCTCTATGATTCATTGAAGGCAGTTTGTGATATGGGTAAGGATTATGGTAAGGTAAATATCGGAAACGGCGAAAAAATCGTTGTGGAATATGTAAGTGCCAACCCTACAGGTCCTATGCATATGGGAAATGCAAGAGGCGGTGTAATAGGCGACGTACTTGCAAATGTGCTCAAAACTGCAGGATATGATGTAACAAAGGAATTCTACATCAACGATGCAGGTGCGCAGATAGAAAAATTCGGCAAATCCCTTGAAGCAAGATATATGCAGAAGATTCTGGGGGAAGATGCTTTTGAATTTCCTGAAGACGGTTATCAGGGGGAAGATATCGGTGTTCATGCTCAGAACTATATCGATATAAATGGCGACAAACTTGTAAATCTTACAAGCGAAGAAAGACAGAAAGCACTTATCGATTATGCTCTTCCAATCAACATTGAAGGACTTAAGACAGGACTTGCAGACTACAAAATCCACTATGATGTATGGTTCCCTGAAAGCATCATCCACAACAACGGCGAAGTAAAGGAAACTATCGAAGAACTTAAGAAAAGTTCTCTCACATATGAAAAAGACGGTGCATTGTGGCTTAAGGCAACAGAATTCGGATGCGAAAAGGACGAAGTACTTATCCGTCAGAACGGCATACCAACATACTTCGCAGTAGATATTGCATACCACAGAAACAAATTTGAAAAGAGAAATTTCTCAAGAGCAATCAACATCTGGGGTGCAGACCATCACGGTCACGTGGCAAGAATGAAGGGCGCAATGGAAGCAGTTGGCATCTCAGGAGACAGACTTGACGTAATCATTATGCAACTTGTAAGACTTATGAGAAACAACGAAGTAGCAAGAATGAGCAAACGTACAGGAAAGATGATTACTCTTTCTGACCTTATCGAAGAAATCGGCGTAGATGCAGCAAGATTTTTCTTCAATCTCCGTCAGGCAGGAAGTCATCTCGACTTCGACCTTGATCTTGCTGTGGCACAAAACAGCGAAAACCCTGTTTTCTATGTTCAGTATGCACATGCAAGAATAGCAAGTATTATAAACTCTCTTAAAGAAGAAGGCGTCAATGTGAAGTCACATAAGGATGTTGACCTTTCACTACTAAATAAACAGGAAGAGTTTGACCTGATAGAAAAACTTGCACAATATCCTCAGGAAATAACAATCAGCGCACAGACAGAAGACCCCTCAAGAATCACAAGATATGTACTTGATGTGGCATCACTCTTCCACACATTCTACAATGCTCCTGACTGCAGAGTAAAATGTGATGACGAAAATCTTATGGCATCAAGACTTCTTATGATAAACTGTGTAAAAACCGTTATCGGCAATGCACTTGACCTTCTTGGTATTGATGCACCTGAAAAAATGTAACTATATATAATGAAGGAATTGATTTGAATGAAAAATACAAAATACAGATTTTTATCTTTGCTTCTTAGCCTACTTCTTTTGTTTCAGATTTCTGTATTCGCTAAAGATTCACCTGTTGCACCTGATGAAAAGTCTCAGGAAATCACAGCAGAAAATGAAGAAAAGCCTCTTAACGAAGACACCTTTGAAAGATACATTGTAGAAGGAATGGTGGATGCTGTAGATAAGTCCTACAGATACGGAATAGACAGAGAAGAAATATACAAAAGCATCATTTCAAGACTTCTTGCACTTGAACCTGAACTTATGAATGATGCTCTAAGAGCAATCTTTGACCAACTTGATATTCACAGCGAATATTACACTCCTGAAGAATACAAGGAACTTATGGAATATGTAACAAACACATTCTGCGGAATCGGTGTCATCATATCAGAAACCGATGAAGGGCTCTTCGTAATGAGTGTACTCTCCAACTCCCCTGCTTCACAGTCAGGCCTTATGGTAGGCGATATCATCGTATCTGCAGACGGAAACTCACTCAAAGGACTTTCTACCGATGAAGCCAAGAAATTTATCGTTGGCGAAGAAGGCACAGATGTAACAATAGGCATAATGCATAACGGTGAATACACCGAAAAGGTAATGACTCGTGCAAAGGTAGAGAATGTAAGCGGATATTATGACATAATCAACGACTCAATCGGTTTCATTTCCCTTGACTCTTTTGACGGGCATTGTGATAAGATGATTGCAGAGGCACTTAATACATTTGATGCAAAGAATATCACAAAAGTAATCATCGATTTAAGATACAACCCGGGCGGATCTCTGGATGAATACGTAAAGATAAGTCAGCATTTCTTCCCTAAGGGCCCCGTAATCAGTATGGATTACAAAGATCCCGAAGAGAAAGATGTCTATTATTCCGAAAACGAAAATCCGAAATACACCCTGGCGGTTCTTATCAACAAACATAGCGCAAGTGCTTCAGAAGCATTCTCCGGTGCAGTTCAGGATACAAAAGTGGGCGTAGTAATCGGAGAGAAATCCTTTGGAAAAGGAACAAAACAATTTATAAGCAGAATATGGACAGGCGGCGGAGTAAAACTTACAGATGCTGAATATCTTACTGCAGGCGGCAGAAGAATCAACAATATAGGTATTTATCCAGACATTGAAGTGACAAACGAACTTGTGAAGTATTCAAAAGAGATTTTCGGCACACTAAAGATTGAAGATAAACTTACCATTGGTGACAGAAGTGAAGAAGTAGTTAAACTCAAACAGAGACTTCATATATTAGGATATGATGTAGGATATCCTGGAAACGATCTCTTTGATGAAAAAATGTGGGCGGCTACCTGTGCATTTCAGAGAACTACAGACCTCTACCCATACGGAGTGATGGATTTCAATACTCAACTTATGATAGAAAATGTCCTTGCAACAAGTAAAGTAAGACCTGACAAGCAACTTGAAACTGCAATCAAGGTTCTTACAGATGACAGTTGGAAAGAATATGTAGGAGAAGGGATTGTGGATTTGTCAGACAATGAACCGAAACCTACACTTAAAAGACCTGAATAATGTAATATTTAAAAGCACGGAATTACATCTTCCGTGCTTTTCTTATATGAAAAACTACACCAAAAGGAACCGTCCCTTTTGGTGTAGTTTTTGGGAATAAATCATATAAAAAAGGTGCAGAAAAACTTCTGCACCTTTTTTATTTATGATTGAAATTTATCCAAGGACAAGATTAAAATTCCATTTTAGCCTGTCTTTTGTAAACTTCGTATCTTTCCTTAAGATCCTTTTCAGCCTTCTGGAACAACTGTTCAGCGATTTCAGGATATGCTTTCTTAAGAATAAGATATCTGTTTTCGCCGTTCATGAAGTCTGTAACAGTACCTGTAGGTTCTTTAGAATCAAGGATGAATGGGTTCTTACCTTCTTCTGCCAACTGTGGGTTGTATCTCCATAAGTGCCAGTAACCGCATTCTACTGCTTTCTTTTCTTCAAGGATAGTATTTGCCATACCAATCTTGATACCATGGTTGATACATGGAGCATATGCGATGATAAGTGATGGACCCGGATATGCTTCTGCTTCCTTGATTGCATTCATTGCCTGCTGCATATTTGCACCGAGAGCAATCTGAGCAACATATACATAGCCATATGTTGTAGCAATCATACCGAGGTGTTTCTTCTTCTGTTTCTTACCTGCTGCTGCAAATTTTGCAACTGCTGCAGTTGGTGTAGCCTTAGAAGACTGACCGCCTGTATTTGAATATACTTCAGTATCTACTACGAATATGTTCAGGTCTTCGCCTGATGCGATTACATGGTCGAGACCGCCGTAACCGATATCATATGCCCAACCGTCACCACCGAAGATCCACTGTGAACGTTTGATAAGGAAGTCTGCTCTGTCAGCGATTTCCTTGATTGCAGGATTTGACATATCAGCATCTTTGATAAGAGCCATAATCTTCTTAGCAGCAGCCTTAGATGCTTCTGCATTGTCTTTGCCTGCGATCCATTCTTTGAATGCCTCTGCAAGTTCTGGGCTTACAGCATCCATTGCTTCGTTCATACGAGCAACAAGTGTTTCTCTGATCTTTGTAACACCCTTAACCATACCAAGACCGAATTCAGCATTGTCTTCGAAGAGTGAGTTAGCCCATGCAGGACCCTTGCCTTCTGCGTTCTTGCAGTATGGCATTGAAGGAGCAGAACCGCCCCAGATTGATGTACAACCTGTAGCATTTGCAACCATCATTCTGTCACCGAAGAGCTGAGTGATAAGTTTGATATATGGTGTTTCACCACAACCTGCACAAGCGCCTGAGAACTCAAGCATTGGCTGTGCGAACTGTGAATTCTTGATGTTCTTTGTGATATCGATTGTATCCTGCTTTGTAGGAATTGTCATTGCATAATCCCAGTTAGCAGCATCAGGTTCTACAACATCGTCATATGGTTTCATTGTAAGAGCCTGGATCTTGTCAGGACAAACCTGAGCACAAACTCCACAACCGAGACAGTCGTTAGGTGATACCTGCATTCTGAACTGCAAGCCTTCGCCCATAGCCTTTGCAGGGTATGTTACGAAATCTGCAGGTTTGTTTGCTGCTTCTGCATCAGTGAGAAGAACAGGTCTGATTGCAGCATGTGGACAAACAAGTGAACACTGGTTACACTGGATACACTTTGTGCCATCCCATACAGGAACGTTAACTGCAACGCCTCTCTTTTCATATCTTGAAGTACCTGTTTCGAATGTACCGTCTTCGATACCAAGGAATGTACTTACAGGAAGTTTGTTACCAGCCTGTGCATTTACAGGTTTTACGATCTTTTCGATAAACTCAGGAACGTCAGCCTTCTTGGTGTCGTTATCTACAGCATCTTTCCATGAAGCAGGAACTTCAATCTTCTTCAATGCATCGATAGCGCCGTCAACTGCATCACAGTTCATCTTAACGATTTCGTCACCCTTCTTGCCGTAAGTCTTTTTGATAGCATCTTTGATAAGTGTAACTGCTTCATCAAAAGGAATAACGTTTGCAAGTTTGAAGAATGCACTCTGTGTTACCATGTTGATTCTGTTTGGTCCGAGACCAACTTTAACTGCAACATCTACAGCGTTGATTGTGTAGAAGTTGATTTCATTTTCTGCAAGATATCTCTTAACTTTTGCAGGAAGGTGCTTATCAAGTTCTGATTCATCCCATACACAGTTAAGGAGGAATGTACCACCCTTCTTAAGTCCGTCAAGTACATCGTACTGATGAACATATGCAGGCTTATGACAAGCAATGTAGTCTGCTTCGTCAAGGAGATATGTTGATTTGATAGGAGTCTTACCAAATCTCAAGTGAGACATGGTTACACCGCCTGATTTCTTTGAATCATAATCAAAGTATGCCTGAGCATAAAGGTCTGTGTTATCACCGATGATCTTGATAGCGTCTTTGTTTGCACCAACTGTACCGTCAGAACCGAATCCCCAGAATTTACATCTGGTTGCACCTGCAGGAGCAGCATTGATTCTTTCGCCAACAGGAAGTGAAAGATTTGTAACGTCATCAACGATACCGATTGTGAAACCTTTCTTAGGTTCTGTAGCATCAAGATTGTCAAATACACTTACGAGCTGTGTAGGTGTAGTATCCTTAGAACCAAGACCGAATCTTCCGCCAACGATTTCAGGAGCATTTTCTTTGCCCATGTAAAGGTTGCAAACATCAAGATAAAGTGGTTCGCCAAGTGAACCCGGTTCTTTTGTTCTGTCTAAAACAGCAATCTTCTTAACAGTTGAAGGCATAACGTCAAAGAAGTATTTTGCTGAGAAAGGTCTGTAAAGGTGAACTTTGAGTACACCGACCTTTTCGCCCTTAGCGTTGAGGTAATCAACTGTTTCTTCCAAAGCTTCACAAACAGAACCCATAGCAACGATAACTTTTGTTGCATCAGGAGCACCATAGTAGTTGAATGGTTTGTATTCTCTGCCTGTAATCTTTGTGATTTCTTTCATGTAATCATTTACGATGTCAGGAATTGCATCGTAGAATTTGTTTGATGCTTCTCTGCCCTGGAAGTAGATGTCAGAGTTCTGAGCAGTACCTCTTAATACAGGGTGTTCAGGATTCAAAGCATTGTCCTTGAATGCCTTAAGTGCATCATAATCCACAAGTCCTTTAAGGTCTTCGTAATCCATAACTTCAATCTTCTGGATTTCGTGGCTTGTTCTGAAACCGTCAAAGAAGTGGAGGAATGGAACTCTGCCCTTGATAGAAGCAAGGTGAGCAACACCGCCAAGGTCCATAACTTCCTGAACTGAGCCTGATGCCAAGAGAGCGAAACCTGTCTGACGACAAGCCATAACGTCCTGATGGTCACCAAAGATATTGAGTGCATGAGCAGCGATTGCTCTTGCGCTTACGTGAAATACTGTAGGCAAAAGTTCACCTGCGATCTTGTACATATTAGGGATCATAAGAAGAAGTCCCTGAGATGCGGTGAATGTTGTTGTAAGAGCACCTGCCTGAAGTGAGCCGTGAACTGCACCTGCAGCACCTGCTTCAGACTGCATTTCTACAACGTCAACTGTCTGGCCGAAGATGTTCTTCAAGCCTTTTGCACTCCATTCATCAACGTATTCTGCCATTGTTGATGATGGTGTGATTGGGTAAATTGCTGCTACTTCTGTAAACGCATAGGCGCAATGTGCGGCAGCGCAGTTACCATCCATGGTCTTAAATTTCTTTGCCAATTTTACTACCTCCTCAATTTATCAGATTGTCTGAAAGACAGACATCTGTTATTTACTTCATCATTTGTGCAAAAACACATAAGACAACACTTTGATTATATCACGGCATTCCTATTTTTTCAAGGTTTTTTTATAAGGTTTGTGATCTATTTGACGATATTTTTGAAAAGTGATGTATTTTGCTTGATAATTTAACACTTTTTGTGATATAATAGGCGAATATGAAAGGAGGATTTATATATGGCACTTGACGGAATTACACTAAGCGCACTTACAAATGAACTCAAAAGTTTCCTTGTGGGTGCAAGAATAGACAAAATACATCAGCCCGAAAGAGACGAAATCATCCTGGGACTTCGTGCCTTCAGAGACAGTTTCAGAATGCTTCTGTGTGCAAATCCTTCTTTTCCAAGAGTTCATCTTACTACCCTTTCAAAAGATAACCCTCAGTCCCCTCCCCTTTTCTGTATGTTACTCAGAAAGCATATCTTGGGCGGAAAGATAACTGATGTGTATCAGAAAGAAATGGAACGAATCATTTGTTTCGACATAGAAAGTTATGATGAATTGGGAGACCTTTCCACAAAGACCCTTATTGCGGAAATCATGGGAAAGCACTCAAACATTATCCTTGTAAATAATTCCGGAAAAATCATAGATTCCATTTTCCATATAGATATCACGGTAAGTTCTGTAAGACAGGTTCTTCCGGGATTTATATATGAAGAACCACCCTCTCAGGGCAAACTTGACTTAACAAAAAGAGCAGACTATGACATACTGTCCGATATAGAAGTGAATGAAATACCATATCAGAAACAGATTATGTCAAAATATATGGGCATAAGCCCCTTAATTGCCAGAGAAGTGGTATTCAATGCGCTGAAAGATACCGACGCAATGCCCTCTCTTGATAGTGTGAAACCTGTCTCTGACAAAATCACAGAATTAAGGGAAAGTATTGTAAATCACCGATACTCACCCTGTATAATAGTAGATAAAGAAACATCAAAACCTCTCGATTTCGCTCCGTTTATGATACAGCAATATGAAAACATGGTGCAATGGGAAACATTTGACACAATGAATGAAGCGGTAGATAGTTTCTATATCAAGAAAGCAAAAAGCGAAAGTATGAGGCAAAAAAGTGCCACACTACACAAACTTGTATCAAATAATATAGAAAGATGCGAAAGAAAACTTCAGATACAGAACGAAACCCTGTCCCGCTCATCAGACAGAGAAAAGCACAAAATCAAAGGTGATCTTATCACCGCAAACCTTTATCGTATCAAAAAAGGCGATGAGGTGGTGGAACTTGAAAACTTCTATTCTGAAGGAGAAATGATAAGAATCACACTCAAAACCGACCTTACCCCTTCGGAAAATGCCCAGAGGTTCTACTTAAGATATACCAAAGAAAAAACTGCCGAAGAAGAAACATTGAAGCAGAGAAAAATAAATCTTGAAGAAATCGAATACTTAAAATCTGTGCTAGAATCCATCGAACAGGCAGAAACAGTATCGGAAATCAATCAGATAAAAGATGAACTGGCAGATGAGGGATATATAAGAAGAAGGGTTAGTGGCAAAAAGATTTCCAAATCACCTAAATTTGAGCCTGTAAGGTTTGTAAGCCATGACGGATTTGAGATATTTGCAGGTAAGAACAATAAACAAAACGACTATGTGACACTTAAACTTGCCCGTTCCACAGATATCTGGCTTCATACCAAAAATATTCACGGCTCACATGTAATCATAAAGACAGAAGGCGGAAAAGAAGTGCCTGACAGAACTCTCACAGAAGCAGCGATAATTGCCGCGTACTTTTCGAAGGGCAAAAATTCCCAGAATGTGGAAGTAGATTACACCGAAGTGAAAAATGTGAAGAAACCATCAGGTGCAAAACCAGGTATGGTGATATATGTAAATAACTATACTGCTGTGGTGACTCCTGATGAAAAACTTGTAGAAGAATTACGAACGAACTGACATATACAAAGGACAATATTATGAAGAAATCATCAAATACCATGGGTGCAATATATGTGACCATTGCTGCAGTAAGCTGGGGAATATTTCCCTGTTTCAACAGAACCCTTGCATCAATGGGCATCCCCCCTCTTGCATCTACTGCAATAAGAGCAATGATTGCTGCAGTAATATATATAATATGGGGGTTATCAAAAGGAGCATTCGGGACGTTTTCAATTAAATGCATTCCCTTTTATTTCTTTTACGGACTAATAGCAATAGTCGGTACCACATATCTGTATGCTCAGGCACAGGTAACGCTGAATTCATCATCAATGGCGGCAGTTCTTCTCTATACTGCACCTGCATTTGTAATAATATTCAACAGAATCCTTTACAAAGAGCCTGTGACAAAGTTAAAACTTACGGCACTTTTACTTACCTTTGCAGGATGCTTTCTCGTGTCGGAAGGATATGATGTATCCAACTTAAAGTTAAACGGATTTGGGCTTGCAATCGGTCTTTTGTCAGGATTAAGTTACTCTATGCTTACAGTAATAGGAAAAACTGCAGTTAAGAAATATCACCCTGACTTAAACTCATTTATGCCGACAATTATGGCGGCAATAGTGTTCGGATGTATGGTGCCCCCATGGACAGTACCCGTACCTGATCTATCGGTAATCATTTTATATTTTCTCTTAAGCCTTACGGGAACGGTTATCCCATATGTATTTTATACAAAAGGATTATCTACAGGAATGGACGGAGGAAAGGCTATACTTATAGCAAATACAGAACCCATAGTGGCATCCGTACTTGGTGTAGTAGTATTTGGTGATGCGATAAACATCATACAGATACTTGGAATAATACTTACACTTACTGGTGCAGGGATTGCTTCAAAAGATAAATAAACGAAAATTGAATGTAAAAAACTCCAGAGCACAAAAAGGCATAGAATAAACCAAAATCAAAAACCTAAATGCGCAACAAAACTTACCAATTATATATTATGTGGGAAATATTACATTCTTATGTAATATTTCCTCTTTTTTTGTACCTTTTAAACGGACCGTCGGGGACGCCGGTCCCTGTACGCCTTCGGGTAACCCGAAACCAAGGGTTTCGGCTCAGTTTCTTCTATCACGAAGTCTTTTTCCTATTTCCTTTAATTCAACAGGGACTAAAAAATAATTTTTTACATTCCTTTTTTATTGAAATCCTTTCATTTATATGATAAAATAATATAAAATTTAAAAGTTTTCAGACGAAAGGAAGATTTTTATGAAAAAGACAGTCCAGGATATCCTGAATCTTATCCAAGAACATGATATCAAAATGGTTGACTTCAAGATGGTAGATATCAACGGTCAGTACCGTCACGTTACCATCCCTGCATCAAACTTTTCAGAAAAAACCATGAAAAACGGCATCGGATTTGATGCATCAAACTACGGCTATGCAGTAGTAGAAAAAAGTGATATGGTATTTATCCCCGATCCTGATACTGCAGTTATTGATCCATTCTGCGAAATCCCTACATTATCTATGACAGGTAATGCTATGATTATTGCAAGTCCGGAAAATAAACCACTTGCTCAGTATCCTAGAAACATCGTTCTCGCTGCAGAAAACTATATGAGAGAACAGGGAATCGCTGATACAATGATGATTCTTCCTGAGTTTGAATTCTATCTCTTCGATCAGGTAGGCTGGAATGTGAGCCCAAACAGTATTTCTTCAACAGTAGAGGCTTATCAGTCCTATTGGAACAGTGGCGTAGAAGGCTCAGGATGTGTAGTTCCAAAACAGAAAAACTATCATATCGCAAAGCCTTTTGACGTAGCATATGAAGCAAGAAGCGAAATGTGTATGCTTATTCAGGAAGCAGGTATTGCACTTAACTACCACCACCCTGAAGTAGGCGCTGCAGGTCAGTATGAAATCGAGCCTGAACTTGGCGAAATGTCAAAAATGGCAGATGCTACAATGATTATCAAATATATCATTCATAATGTGGCGAAAAAATACGGAATGAGTGCTACATTTATGCCAAAGCCTGTAATGGGCGAAGCAGGTAACGGTATGCACGTTCATATGCTTCTCTTCAAAGACGGAAAGCCTTTGTTCTCAGATGATAACGGATATTCAAACTTAAGCGAAACTGCACATTACTTTATGGGCGGACTCTTAAAGCATATTGCATCACTTTGCGCTATCACTAACCCAAGCACAAACTCATTTAAGAGATTAGTTCCGGGCTTTGAAGCACCTGTTACCGTTGGTTACGCTACTTCCAACAGAAGTGCGGTTATCCGTATCCCTGCATATGCAAAAGCTCCTGAACTGAGACGCTTTGAGTTGAGAAATCCTGACGCTACATGTAATCCATACTTCTGTTATGCGGCAATCCTTATGGCAGGTCTTGACGGTATCAAAAACAAAATCGATCCTCACGCAAACGGCTGGGGACCATACGATATGAACCTGTTCCACTTAAGTGATGAAGAAAAGGCAAAACTCAAACACCTTCCTACATCACTTGATGCTGCTCTTGATGCTCTGGAAACCGACCACGATTACCTTACAGCAGGCGGAGTATTCCCTGAAGAACTCCTTAAGAACTTCATCGCAACCAAACGTGCAGAATGCAGAGAACTTGCTGCTATCCCACATCCTGCTGAGTTTGATAAGTATTATAATCTTTAATTCAGATATTATAAATCAAATTAAGGCAACCGATAATATGTCGGTTGCCTTTTATGTTGAATATGATAACTGATTTTTTCCAAACATAAATCCCCCACCCCTTACATATCATTTATTAAAATGATAAAGTTTGAGGTGAGTGTATTTTGAAGGATTACATATCGGAGAGAGTTATCACTCTGGCAGAATACATAATAGAAAATAAATCCACCGTACGTGCTACCGCAAAGAGATTTGGCATATCAAAATCCACAGTTCACAAGGATATTTCGGAAAGACTCAGAAAGATAAATCCTGTGCTTTTTTCTCAGGCGAGACACATCCTTGACGAAAACAAAGCAGAAAGACACATCCGTGGCGGTCTTGCCACAAAGAACAAATATTTGCACAGTACATAATATATTCAGTATAAAACTGCAGACTGTCTGCAGTTTTTATTTTTTGCCGTATTGATTTTTTATTTCTTATATAATACAATTAACTTATATCAGACCCTTAATACAGAAAGGAAAATCATTATGACACTACTTGTGCTTTCGGCACTTGCCCCTGCGATAGTTCTTTGTATATACATATACATAATGGACGAAAGAGAAAAAGAACCAATATCACTTTTGTTAAAACTCCTTTTCTTCGGTGCAGCAGGTTGTCTTCCGGTAGTTGTAATCAGCGGATACCTTGAAGATATACTTAAGTGGTTTTTTGCTCCATATATGATAAACGGATACTTCCCCTCTTATGAAATGAAGCATCTGTATGACTTCTTGTATTACTTCATCGTTGTTGCTCTTGTGGAAGAGGGTGTGAAATGCTTTATTATGCACCGATATACAAAAAATCATCCTGACTTCGATTCCCTTTTTGACGGAATCATATATGCGGTATTTGTAAGTCTGGGCTTTGCCGCACTTGAGAATGTGCTGTATGTGACACAGTACGGATTTATGAATGCACTTATGCGTGCTGTTCTTTCTGTGCCCGGGCATATGTTCTATGGGGTGATGATGGGATACTATTACAGTATGATTCACATATATGAAAAGTCATATGAATATGAGGACGAATTCATTGAAAAAGGCTACATAAATCAACCCCGAAGAAGGATTTCTGCCTTATCACATAAATGGAAATGCCTCATAATCCCTACTCTTGCACACGGGCTTTATGACTTTTTGTGCACAATGGGTACAAATGCATCGGTTATTATGCTTATGGCATTTGTGATATTTATGTATGTACATTGTTTCAGAAAAATCATCCGCATATCAAATAAAGACAAATCGGATATAAGTTGTGTAGCACATATACTCTTCAAGAAATATCCCGGTCTTTATGATAAACTCAATGAAAATCAATAAATTTTTCAAAATAACTATTGACAAAAAGAAAATAATATATTATGATAGGTGTAAAGTTTTTTGCTTTACACTTTTTTTGTATATAAATCCTTTGGAAAGGAATGATAGAATTTATGAAAAATCTGGACTATTCAAATCTTCTGGACTTTTATAAAAATATCCTTTCCGAAAAGCAGTTTGAAGCATTGGATCTATACTACAATCAGGACTGTTCCCTGTCTGAAATTGCCACTCAGTTCGGCATATCAAGGCAAGGTGTAAGAGATGCTATCAAAAGAGGCGAAGCAGAACTTGTACTTCTTGAAGAAAAACTCGGTATGATAAAAAAACTTAAAGATATCGAACAAAAAGCAGAAGTAATCAAACGTCACACAACTGACGAAAAAATACTTTCAGAAATCGACAGACTTATAGAAGAAATATATATATAGTAAGGAGGATTGCGGTATGGCATTTGAAAACCTTTCACAAAGACTTCAGGATACATTCAAAAAACTCCGTGGCAAAGGCAAAATATCCGAAAGCGACTTAAAAGCCGCAATGCGCGAGGTAAAACTTGCCCTTCTTGAAGCGGATGTTAACTTCAAAGTCGTAAAGGACTTTATATCCACCGTATCCGAAAAGGCTCTGGGACAGAATGTACTGGAAAGTCTCACTCCCGGTCAGCAGGTAATAAAGATTGTAAATGAAGAACTTACTGCACTTATGGGCGGTGAGGCTTCTAAAATAAATTATTCTTCCAAAGGTCCTACAGTCATTATGATGGTAGGTCTTCAGGGCGCAGGTAAGACCACTTCTGCCGCAAAGATCGGCGGATACTTCAAGAAAAACGGCAAAAGACCTCTTCTTGTAGCCTGTGACGTATATCGTCCTGCCGCAAGAAAGCAACTTAAAGTAGTTGGCGAAAGCCTTGAGATACCCGTATTTTCCATAGACGAAAGTACAGATGCTGTTCACATTGCAAAAGAGGCGGTATCTCACGCACAAAAATATGCAAATGACATTGTAATCATAGATACTGCAGGAAGACTTCACATCGATGAAGAACTTATGGACGAACTGGTAAGCATCAAGAAAAACGTCTCCCCGTCGGAAATTCTTCTCACCATCGATGCAATGACAGGTCAGGATGCAGTAAATGTGGCAGAAACGTTCAACGAAAGACTCGAAGTCACAGGAGTAGTCCTCACAAAACTCGACGGTGACACAAGAGGCGGTGCTGCCCTATCTGTAAGAGCAGTTACAGGAAAGCCCATTAAGTTTGCCGGTCAGGGCGAAAAACTTACCGATCTTGATATGTTTTATCCTGACAGAATGGCTTCAAGAATCCTTGGCATGGGTGACGTGCTTACCCTTATCGACAAGGCTCAGGAAGCCTTCGACGAAAAACAGGCAATGGAACTTGAAAAGAAAATCAGAGAACAGACATTTACTTTTGATGATTATCTTTCCCAGATGCAACAGATCAAAAAGATGGGATCAATGCAGGATATCCTGGGTATGATTCCCGGTGTGAATGCACAGGCACTAAAAGGTGCTACCATCGACGAAAAGAAACTGGGTCACGTGGAAGCAATCATCAAGTCAATGACAAAGAAAGAAAGAGAAAAACCCGAAATCATCAATTCATCAAGAAAGCAGAGAATTGCAAAGGGAAGCGGTACTCAGGTAGCAGAAGTAAACCTTCTTCTAAAGCAATTTGAACAGATGACCAAAATGATGAAACAATTCAGCAATCCAAAAAAACTCAAGAAACTCTCCAAGATGAGAGGATTCCCGAGATTTATGTGATAGGCTGTGAAATATTGTTTAAAAAAATTTACGGAGGTGAAAACACAATGGTAAAAATTCGTTTGAGAAGAATGGGTGCTAAGAAGGCTCCTTTCTACAGAGTAGTAGTTGCTGATGAAAGATACCCAAGAGATGGCAGATTCATCGAAGAAATCGGCACATACGATCCTAACAAGAATCCTGGCGAAATCAAAATCGATGCAGAAAAAGCTCAGAAATGGTTAGGTAACGGTGCTCAGCCTACAGATACTGTTAAGGCTTTGCTCAAAAAATGCGGCGTTATAAAATAATGCACTTTTAATTTTGAGGGGTGATTTGTTTATGAAAGAACTTTTAACTTTTCTTGCTAAATCATTGGTAGAATACCCCGATGAAGTTACTGTTACCGAAGTCGAAAAAGACAATGCTCTTGTACTTGAATTAAGAGTTAATGAAAGTGACATGGGCAAGGTAATAGGCAAACAAGGAAGAATTGCAAAATCAATAAGAACCGTTATCAAAGCCGCTTCTACAAAAGAAGACAAGAAGGTTATTGTTGAAATTATGCAGTAAAGGAGAATTGTGCCGGTGGAACAATCATATCTGGAATTGTCAAAAATCGTGAATACTCATGGCCTTAAGGGCGACATAAAGGTTGTTCCATGGGCGGATTATCCTGAAATATTTGAAGAAATCGACTATGTTTATACTGAGGATCTCACAGAGTACAAGATTACTAATGTGAAATATCAGAAAAATATGGTAATACTTCATCTTGACAAAATCACGTCCATAGAAATGGCGGAAAAGATGAAAAACTCGATTCTTTATGTAAAAAAGGAGGATATGCCTCCACTTAATGATGACACATATTATGTGGCTGACCTCATAGGTCTTAAAGTGTGTGACGAAAATGCAGAATACGGAATTATCTCCGATGTACTTTCTCACGGCGGCACCGATATATATGTGATTAAGAGAAAAGGGCAAAAAGACCTCCTGCTTCCTGCCGCAAAGGAATTTGTGCTTGAAGTGAGTATTCCTGAAGGATTTGTGAAAGTAACACTTCCCCAAGGACTTCTTGAATTGTAAATAAAGTTAAAGCAAAACATCCCATTTGACAAGTTTCAAATGGGTTTTTCTTTTATATATCAACTGTTGACTATATACAATAAATATGTTAAAATATATAGAAACTACTATAAAATTTATAGATGCGGAGGTTTTGAATATGAATTTGCCTAATATATGGGGACAAGGAGCGCTGTTTGCATTTTCTGCATTGGACGGTGCGTGCACACCGAAAATGAGCCTTGTAGGAAATCTTCTTGGAGACAAACTGGGTGTGGAATTCCACCATCCGGAGAAGTTTTCTTTTTATTTCACATTTACAAATCTTTTGAGTATAGACTTTGATGTTGTGGCATCAGATATCATCAAGGCAAATATTCTTGAGGACGATACCACCACGTCAAATCTTGACATCATCTTTGTGACTCAGTCCGCTATCCTTATGAGATATCCGAAAACCGCAGGCTTTCATATAAATTTTGAATCAAATGTAAAAGAATATAAGACTGATTATCTTAAAGTATTTACCGTAGGCAAAGAGACTGTCACAGTTCTTTCAAAAGACGGTGAAGACTATACATATACTGTTTTAAGTTGTTCAAAACATTCCGAAAAAGAAGCAAAATCGCTTATCGATCTTGATATAAACAGAGAGATTTCAAAGAAATTGAGTTTCTTCGAAAAACTCCCTATAGTTTCTCTTGAAGATGCCGATACCGAAAGACTTCTCTACAAATGTTTCTCAGTAATGAAGGCATCATATATGTCGGGAGGCGGATTATACTCAGGTATATGGTCATCTGTCTCACGTACAGATGCAGAAAATTCCGACTATGCAGACTGGGCATTGTCTTTACTTGCAGGAAGATATATGGGCGATGACATCGCAGAGGACAGTCTTAAGACCATTGTGAATCTTGGCGAAAATTCAGGGAGAATTCTCAAAAATGACACCTACGGCAGAACAAAAAGCGCACTTCACTATCCTGTCATAGCCTGGATGGCACTTGAAACATACAAAGTCACAGAAAACAAAGAATTCCTTGCAGAAATCTACGACAAACTGAAAAAGTATATGCAATGGATTATGGAAAACAAAGACTACAACAAGGAATTTCTCTTCAGTTGGAATGCAGATACAAACGGCAATTTCATAAACATTCACGAATGTGATATGGAAGACTCTCCCAGACTTGAAGACAACTCCCCTATCGAAGCATTGGATTTCACATCATTTATGGCAAAAGAAGCCCTTTCTATGGCAGAAATTGCAAAAATCCTTGAACGTCAGGGTGAATTCCTTTACTGGGATGTAGTATATGACAGAATCAGAAAGAATCTTAATACCAAACTCTTTGATGAAGAAGACAAATTCTTCTATGACAGATTTACATCAGGCGGTGCATTCAAAAAAGTAAAGACAATTGCGGCATTTATGCCATGCTTTGCAGGTGTTTGCGATCAGAACACCTTAAGACCTTTGGCAAAAGGACTTTTCGATGAAAATGGCGAGTTCATATGTGAATCAGGTATAGCATCAATGCCTGTAGATGACGAAAAATTTGAAAACGATATGTGGTATGGGGCGATGTTTCCTATATACAATTATTTTGCACTTTTGGGTATGCATCAGTCTGGACACAAAAAGCAATGTGAACCTATCAAAGAAAAAATCCTTTCTGCTATTAAGAAATGGTACAAAAATGACGGTGTAGTATATGAATGCTATGATGCTTTTAACACAACTTCACCCTCAAGGCTTTCTAAGAACAGATACAATCTCTTCCCCGAAAGTTTTGACTCAGAACTCAAAGTGAGAAGAGATGACTTCCACACAGCATGTGCCGTAATTGCACTTATCATGTCGGAGATTAAATAAATATGCTGAAAATCCTAATAGTTAACTCAAAAAAATCTGATGTAGATAACCTTAAATCAATCATCTCAAGAAGAAATTATGACTTTAATATAATCGGTGTATGTCAGGATACAACCACCGCAATCAATGTAATCAAAATGTCTGATGTTCATCTTGTACTGTGTGAATATTCCTCCGAAAATATTGATTCCAATCAGATCATATCCGAATCAGAGAGAATGTCAAAGCCTACCTTATTTGTGGTGTCAGGCTATGTAGAGAACGCAGAGGACATCATATACCCTTCTGTACTTGGTTACCTTCCTGATACAAATGCATCCAGGGAACTTTATGCACTTCTTGACAGGGCAAAGGAAGATCTGGACAAAAAAAGGCTCTATCTTCACTTTATGCAATATGCCTTCCTCAATAACCTCCATCAGGGAGAAAACTCATTTTATTCAATGTTTATGCAGAAAGCATCATCTCCGAGAATTGACAGCGAAAACTACTACTATATAACTGTATCATACGATGCTACCACAGAAGAATACCTGTCAGGAAAAGTAGCATCCTATGACCAGATAGAAAACTTTATGTTTATAAAACTTTTTAACTTCATCGGGGATGAATACAGTCACGGCTTATTCAAAGTGGGCCTTGCAGAATACGGCATAGTGGTATCGAGTCAGAACTTCAGGACTCTTGGAATGACAATATATGAATACGCTTCTGCTATCAAATCCCTGTTTTTTGAAAACAACTTAAGTATATCTGTACTTGTGGGAAGAAGCGTGGAATCAATAAACTGGATAAACAAATCCAAGGAAAGCATCAGCGCTTTGAAAATAGTGAAATTCTATAATGATTCAGGTGTGATTCTTCATTATGATCAGACAGACAATATAACATTTTCTGCAATGCTTTCGGACACATCATTGATAAATTCCTTTATAAGCGCCATCATCGACGGAAACGAAAAGGATATATCCGCATCTATTACTGCCCTATTTAAAGAATGCAGCGACAAATTTGTCACCCTTGATTGTCTAAGAAATATCATCACAACAGTTATCTCTGACATAACCAAACATATACTTGAACTTGGCGGAGATATAAAGAATGTCACATACAGACACCTTGCTCTTGACAAACTGTCGGATCTTACACTTGATATAGTAAAAGTAATGATGATGGATTTTGCTACAAAGAGCAATGAGTATATCAAATCTCTCGCCAAAAACGACGGTGTTGATATCGTAAACGCTATATATGAATATGTAAAAATAAATTACAGCGAGGATATTTCCCTGCAGCACTTCGCAAAAAAACACTTCATCAATGTATCTTACTTAGGGCAGATCTTTAAGAAACACATAGGAGTTCCGTTCAATGACTATCTGATGGAAACAAGAATCAGCGAAGCAAAAAAACTTCTCCTTTCCAACAAAAAGATCAAAGTCCACGAAATCGCACAGAAAGTAGGATTCAAGGATGCAAACTACTTTTGTATGAAGTTTAAAGTTCACGAGGGGACTACTCCGACCAAATACAGAATGGATAATTTAAACTAAAAATGATATGTAAAAAAAGTCCAGAACGTAAAAAACTGAACATAAATGAATTTCAAAATCAGAAATAATGAAAGAATTTGAATTTCTATCCCATTAACAAAAGGAGATGTAAAAAACGAATTTTTCACATCTCCTTTTCAATTTTGAAAATATATAATTCTATAAATTACCGTTAAGTGCTTCTTCAAGCCAGAATCCGCCAACATCCAATGCTTCATAGAGATCTTCTCTTTCTGCCTTTTTCACAGTCTTGTTGGAATCAGAAACCAACTCAAGATATATATGAGTAGCAATCTCAAGATCCTTTACCATCTTTGTCTTAAGGATCGTCATTCTCAGGTGGTATTTGTCATTCATATCACCATATACGATAACATTACCTCTTTTTACCAAGGGAATTCCATTATATAACAAACAGGTTTCTGCTTTTTTCTTTGCCATAGTATTACCTCCATTCAAATTACTCTTCCAACATATGATACCACAACTTCTAAATTATGTAAAGGTTTATTTGGGTAAGTTTTTATAAATTGTACCAAACTTATGCAAAAAAACAGGTATAATGAAGGATTTTTTTATAAAAAGTGTTTAATTTGGCAAGGTTTTTCAATATTTTTCAAAAAAAGTATTGCAATTTAAAAATTCTTGTGGTATAATCTCTTTTGTTAAATATGACTTGGAGGTGAACGAATTGCCTAATATTAAATCAGCGAAGAAAAGAGTTAAAGTTATAAGCACAAAGACTTTGAGAAATCAGATGATTAAAACAAACATCAAAACCTTGGTTAAAAAGTTCGAAGGTTTTGTTGCTAAATCAGATAAAGAAAATGCTATCTTGTCTTTCAGAGCAGCTGTTAAGAAAATTGACCAGGCTGTTGCTAAGGGTGTTATGCACAAAAACACTGCTGCAAGAAAGAAATCACAGCTTTCAGTAGCACTTAATAATATCGCGTAACTTTTAAAAAACGAACCTCCACTTAGAGTGGAGGTTTATTTTTTGTTATTGATGGTTCCTGTTTCTCATAAGTTTTCTGTCGGATACTTTCCGATAGATATATGCGCCTGTCATACTGACCAGCGCTGTAATCACAAACACCACTACTGCCGCAACCACTCTTTCTTCTCCCAATGCATCCCCTGCCACTACACTTGTAACAAGAGATGGAAGACGGGCAACTGAAACAAGAAATATCATATCGGAAAAACTAATGGGTGTAAGTGCCGCTACATATGTGATAAGATCCTTTGGTGTGCCCGGAATAAGAAAGAGAAGAAATATAACCATTCTGGAATTCTTATTTTCAAGCATTGCTTTAAGCCTTTCGGTTTTTTGTGATGAAAAAAACACTTCCACCACTTCGTCACCGAACTTTCTTACCACAAGAAATATTATAATACTTCCTATGACAAAACCAAGTACTGACAGAAGTATTCCCTCAACAATACCAAATGCGTATCCTGCACTTATCTCAAAGGGCTCTCCAGGAACTATTGCAAACACAACCTGCAATACAATCATTCCAACAAAGATGACGGGACCGAATATACCAAAGCCGTCTATCCAATTGCGAAAAAGCACCGGATCTGCCTGAAAATCAGAAACAAGTCTGTTTACAAGGTACATTATAAATAATGAAACCATAACAAATATTACTATTGCAGATATATATACACTTTTTTTGCGACAATCTTTTATAGAATATTTCAAAGCCATTTTTCCTTTCTGTAAATATGCTAATATTTTAACATCATTTCTGATTATTATCAATACCAAAATCAAATTTTAAAAGGAGCATACCATGAACAATCTGCCAAATGATCCCATAATCCTTCTGAGTGTTATAAATACCCGTCTTCGTGACAAATATCCGTCACTTGATGCACTCTGCGATGATCTTTCGGAAAGTAAAGAAGAAATCACAAAGAAACTTTCTGATGCGGGGTTTGAATACGATTCTGATACAAATCAGTTCATATAAAATCTCTGTTGATTTTAATATTCTTATGATTAGTGTATAGATGCGATTTTATGTACAGATATAATCTGACAGTGGCATACGGCAGGTAATGCCATATCCCTTGCATATATGTAAGGGATATCAACAGGAATACCACTTTATAAAAATCAGTAGATTTCAAAAGAAAGGATGTTTTGTATGATAAAGATAATGTTTGTATGTCACGGAAATATCTGCAGAAGCACAATGGCAGAATTTGTGATGAAAGATATGATAAATAAAAATAATTTGTCCCATAAGGTATATGTGGCATCTTCTGCCACAAGCAGAGAAGAAATCGGAAACCCTGTCCATTACGGCACAAGAAACAAACTAAGAGAACACGGCATATCCGTTGATGGAAAATATGCGGTACAACTTACAAAAAATGACTACAATGAATATGACTATATTTTCGGAATGGACAGTTACAACATAAGGAATATCCTCCGTATAACAGATGGAGACCCAGATGGTAAAGTATCGAAACTCCTTGACCTTACATCGAGAAGAGATATAGCCGATCCCTGGTACACGGGAAACTTCGACGAAACATACGACGATGTGGTTGAGGGATGCACAGCACTACTTAAAATGTTATTTCAATTACTTAAAAAACCTCAATAAAAAATTGACAAATAAGGGAAAATGCGATATTATATATAGATAGATATTCAACACAGGAGGAATCCATTATGAAAAATACACTCTTTACAGGTGTTGCTACAGCACTTATAACACCGCTTAATGAAAAAGGAATAGACTATAACAAACTGGAAAAACTTATTAACTGGCAGATAGATGAAGGCATCAATGCCCTTGTAATCGCAGGTACAACCGGCGAAGCATCTACTCTTACAGATGCAGAACATAAAAACATTATAAAAGAATCTGTAAAAATGGTTGCAGGAAGAGTGCCTGTAATTGCAGGTACAGGAAGTAACGATACAGATTATGCACTTGATCTTACAAAGTATTCAGAAAAGGTGGGCGCAGACGGATTTCTCGTTGTGACACCTTACTACAACAAGGCTACACAGAACGGTCTTTATAAGATGTTTACACAGATTGCAGACTCTGTGGAAAAGCCTGTAATCCTCTACAACGTACCATCAAGAACAGGTGTGAACATTGCACCTTCCACTTGCGAAAGACTTGCAGAACACAAAAATATCTGTGCTATCAAGGAAGCAAGCGGAAACATCTCACAGATAGCAGAAATTGCTCATCTTGTAGGTGACAGAATGGACATCTACTCAGGAAACGATGATCAGATAGTACCTATTATGTCTCTCGGCGGAAAGGGTGTCATATCTGTACTTTCAAACGTACTTCCTAAAGAAACAGTAGAAATCTGTGACAGTTTCTTCAAGGGCGATACAAAAAGAAGTTGTGAACTTCAACTTAAACTTCTTCCTCTTATCAATGCACTTTTCTCAGAAGTTAACCCTATCCCTGTAAAAAGTGCTATGGCAAAGATGGGCTGGTGCGAAAACTTCCTTCGCCTGCCTCTTACTAGGATGGAAGAAAAGAACGAAATCATACTTCACGACCTTATGAAAGAAAACGGCGCTATATAATATTTAAGGGTGTGCGAGGTTATTCCCCGCACACCCGTTTTTTATGACAGAAATGCTTTTATCTCATCAAGTCTCTCCTGTGCAGTTTCTCTTCCAAGATTATATACTGCCTCAAGGTTTTCTCTTTTGTGTTCCACTCTTTTTATAATAAGTGTCTCCTTAGGACGAATCACAAGGGCACTTCCCTCTTTTTCCCTCATTTCGATATACTCTAATGTATCATTGTACATTATATGGCGACCTTTGATGGCTTCTATCATCTTCGGATATTTCTTCAATACTCTTTCCATAATCCCCATCATTGATGCAGGTTTCTTAATATACCCTTTTGGCTGAGTGAGTACAACTACAGACTTCTTACAACCGATACTTTCTGCAAACTTAATCGGAACAGAATCGGTTATACCTCCGTCGAGAAGTTTCTTTCCGTCTATCTCAACAATTTCTGATACGAGAGGAAGAGATGCCGAGGCTCTGAACCATTCATAGGCTTCATCCCCTGCTTTGTCTATCTTTTTGTACAAAGGCTTGCCTTCTTCCACATCTGTGCACACAGCATAAAACTCCATAGGACTTTTTTCAAAGGCTTCTGTGTCAAATACATCCAGTTTATTCGGAAGTGTATGATAGCAAAATTTCGCACCATAAAGATTGCCTGTAAAAAGAAGTGACCAGAAACTGCAGTACCGTTTGTCTCTGCAAAAGCGAAGATTATATCGGATAGATCGTCCCATCTGCCCTGACTTAAAATTACTACCGAATGCTGCACCTGCAGACACTCCCACAGTAACGTCGGTTGTTATCTGATTTTCCATAAGTACATCAAGGACACCTGCGGTAAACATACCTCTCATTGCACCGCCCTCAAGAACCATTGCAGTTTTCATATTTACTCTCCCCAAAATTTGATTATATGATATTCTACCACACATATCCCCTTATTATCAAGAAAAATCTTGACTGCACACCCTAAATATGATACAATTATAAAAAATATATTCCGCCACCGGGTGGAGAGTGCAGACACTCACAGTATATCGTTAGGTCTTTGAAGATATACTTGGGTGTTTTTTTAATGATATATGATATACAAGGAGGAAAAAATGACAAATCCATTTTCCAATTTCAGATTCTATGATTATATACTGCTTATTGTTTCTGTGTTTGTGGTGATAACGTCAAATATGATGACAGGAAATGTATCCCCTCTTGTACTTGTTGCCACATCTCTGGGGGTAATTGCACTTCTGTTTCTTGCAAAAGGAAATGTATGGGGACAGATTATCTGCATCATATTCTGTACACTATACGGAATAATATCCTTTAAGATAAAATACTACGGCGAAATGATTACATATGTATTTATGACACTTCCCATGGCAGTATTCAGTACAGTTTCCTGGCTCAAAAACCCTTCCAAAGAGGACAAAGCAACTGTTGCCATACACAAACTGACAAAAAGAGAAAAAGTCCTCACAGCCCTGCTTTCAATCATTGTCACATGGATATTCTACTATATACTGAGATACTTTGATACTGCAAATATTACAATAAGCACATTGTCTATTACCACAAGTTTTCTTGCATCATATCTTACGTACTACAGAAACCCATATTATGCTTTCTGGTACGGGCTTAACGATATTGTACTTATCATTCTGTGGGTACTTGCGACAATAGAAGACTTCGGGTATTTTCCTATGATAATATGCTTTGCGATATTTCTTATTAATGACTCTTATGCATTTATTCTTTGGAAATTAAGGCAGAAAAAACAGGGACTGTAAAATATAATTTTTACAGTCCCATATTTTTTGATTTTTATTTTCCTGTACTTCCAAATCCACCTGCACCACGTTCTGTTTCGTCAAGAGTATCCACCTGTTCAAACTCTACAGAAAGATACGGCATAATCACAAGTTGAGCGATTCTTTCGTTTTTTGCAATAACCTTGTCCTCATCAGTATCATTATGAAGAGCAACTATATACTCCCCTCTGTAATCAGAATCAGCAACGCCTACACAGTTTGCAGGTCTTAAGCCCTGTTTTGCCGCAAGACCGCTTCTTGCAAAGATTGCACCAAAGTATCCGTCAGGAACGGCAATGGCAAGTCCTGTGCCGATTTTGACGGTAGAATGAGCAGGTATTGTAATGCTTTCTTCCTCTATACATGCATAAAGGTCATATCCTGCCGCCCTTTCAGATCCGCGTGTAGGAATCTGAGCATTTTCATTAAGTTTTTTTATTTCGATTTTCATATCATACTCCTTATATTTCCCAGAGAACTGTTTCGCCTTTTTTCAAAGATTCTTTCACATCGATGATACGCTGATTTTCTGAACCGCGGAATTTGAGCATAATATTTTTCTTCTCAAGCACAAATTCCCCGTCAACCAGAACATCAATATAAGAAAGCATCTCGTCGGTGACTTCGCATCTCGCCTTTGAGTCCTTAATTAACTCTTCATCAAAAAGATAACCCGAATAGCACCATATGGATTTTTGAGGATAGATTTCTCTTACTCTTTTCAAAAACTTCACAAGCACTCTCTGATTTTCCGGTTCAAAAGGTTCCCCACCAAGAAGTGTAAGTCCTTCAATATATTCAGGTGCGAGGGATTCTATAATGTCATCTTCCACATCTGAATTAAATTCATTTCCGAATCCGAAATCCCACGTCTCCGGCTGAAAACATCCCTTGCAATGATGACGGCAACCGGACACAAAGAGTGATGTTCTCACTCCTGTGCCGTTTGCAATATCACATTTTTTGATTGCTGCATAATTCATTGTATCTTACCTATTACAGATGTAATACTCTTTCCTTGATTTCCTGTGTTCTGCCCTGATTCCAGTACTGTGTTCCGATATAGCCGCAGGTTCTTCTTGCAACATTCATCTTTGTCTGATCAGTATTTCCACAGTTCGGGCATTTCCAGATAAGTTTTCCGTCTTCGTCTGTTTCGATAACGATTTCTCCGTCGAAACCGCAGTCCTGACAGTAGTCAGACTTTGTATTGAGTTCTGCGTACATAATGTTATCATAGATAAATTTCATAACGCTGATAACTGCAGGGATATTATTCTGCATATTCGGTACTTCCACATAACTTATTGCACCACCCGGTGAAAGTTGCTGGAATTTGGACTCGAATGCAAGTTTTTCGAAAGCATCGATTTCTTCTGTAACATGAACATGATAACTGTTTGTAATATAGTTTTTGTCAGTTACACCTTGGATAATACCGAATCTCTTCTGGAGACACTTGGAGAACTTATATGTGGTTGATTCAAGTGGTGTTCCGTAAAGTGAGAAATCAATGTTGTGTTTTTCTTTCCATTTCTTTGTTGCTTTGTTAAGGTATTCCATAACATCAAGAGCAAATGGTGTTGCCTCTGCATCGGTATGGGATTTACCTGTCATATATTTTACACATTCATAAAGTCCTGCATAACCAAGTGAAATTGTGGAGTATCCGCCATAGAGAAGTTTGTCAATGGTTTCACCCTTCTTAAGTCTTGCAAGAGCACCGTACTGCCAGAGGATTGGTGCAGCATCAGAATATGTGCCTTTGAGTCTGTTGTGACGGCAAAGAAGTGCACGGTAACAGATGTCAAGTCTCTCGTCGAAAATCTGCCAGAATTTTTCAAGATCTCCGCCTGATGACAAAGCAATATCAACAAGGTTGATTGTAACAACACCCTGATTGAATCTGCCGTAGTATTTAGGCTTATTTGTCTCAGGATCAACATAAGGTGTAAGGAATGAACGGCAACCCATACAGGTATAACAATGTCCATCTCCGTTTTTGTCAACTTTAAGTTTGAGCATCATTTTTTCTGAGATATAGTCAGGAACCATTCTCTTTGCTGTACATTTTGCAGAGAGTTCTGTAAGGTAGAAGTATTCAGAATTTTCGTGGATATTCTGCTCTTCAAGAACATAGATAAGTTTCGGGAATGCAGGTGTAATCCATACACCTGATTCATTCTTAACACCGATGATTCTCTGCTTGAGCATTTCTTCAATAATGAGAGCAAGGTCTTTCTTTGTTCTTTCGTCCTTTGCTTCACCAAGATACATAAATACTGTAACAAAAGGTGCCTGCCCGTTGGTAGTCATAAGTGTAACTACCTGATACTGAATCATCTGACAACCCTTTTTGATTTCGTCTTTCAGGCGCTTTTCCACCACTTCAGATATTATTTCTTCGCTTGCATCTGCACCCATAGCAAGGACTTCCGCTTCTACTTCTTTTCTGATTTTTTTACGGCTTACATCCACAAATGGCGCAAGATGAGTAAGAGATATACTCTGTCCGCCGTACTGACTTGATGCAACCTGAGCAATGATCTGAGTTGCAATATTACAAGCAGTAGAAAAACTGTGAGGAGTTTCTATCATAGTGCCTGATATTACTGTGCCGTTCTGAAGCATATCTTCAAGGTTTACAAGGTCACAGTTGTGCATATGCTGAGCAAAATAATCTGCATCATGAAAATGGATAAGTCCCTGCTCGTGAGCGGCAACAATATCCTGTGGAAGAAGGATTCTATTTGTGATATCCTTACTTACTTCACCTGCCATATAGTCACGCTGAACGCTGTTTACGGTAGGGTTTTTGTTTGAGTTTTCCTGTTTTACTTCTTCATTGTTACACTCGATAAGTGACAAAATCTGTTCGTCTGTGGAGTTTGCCTTTCTGGCAAGAGAACGTGTATAACGGTATGTTATATAGTTTCTTGCAACGGAAAAAGCCTTCTGATCCATAATCTGGTTTTCCACCATATCCTGGATTTCTTCCACGTTGAGAGAACGGTTGATATTAAGACATGCTTTTTCAACATTTTCACTTATAGCGGCAATCTGTTCATCTGTAAGTCTTTCACTTGGCAAAACACCGTCATTTGCCTTTCTGATAGCAACTATAATTTTGTTCAGATCGTATGTAACTTCTGTTCCGTTACGTTTAATGATTTTCATTTTCCCATATCCTTTCCCAAAAATATCTATATATTGTGTTCTGCATTTACTCGTGTATGAATTATTATACCATATATATTAAATTTTGCAAGAGTTTTTTTATTAAATTTTGACTACATTTCGTGTTTTTAACATTTTTGAAACACAAGATATTGTATATGTTCTTTTGCATTTTTTGAAGATTTTCCCCAAACCCTATCTGTTTACACAAAATTTCAAATCTGATTATTTTGGGTATGATAATCAAAACAACATATAGTACATAAAAATTAATTTTTTGTGAAGTAAATGTTACGGGATTTTCTGATTGTTTTTTCGTTACATACAAAAAAACCATCCGATTTTTTATAAATCAGATGGTTTCGATATACGGATATTAAAGTCTTGCTTCAAGTTCTGCCTTCATATCTTCATAGCCGGGTTTACCTAAAAGCGCAAACATATTTTTCTTATATGCTTCAACCCCGGGCTGATTGAACGGATTAACACTAAGTGTATAACCGCTTACGCCGCAAGCCTTCTCGAAGAAATATACAAGTTGTCCGAAAGCATATGGTGTAATCTCAGGAATATTTAAGACCATATTAGGTACTCCGCCGTCTGTGTGAGCAAGAAGTGTACCTTCAAATGCTTTCTGATTTACGAAATCAACAGTTTTTCCTGTAAGGAAATTAAGACCGTCAATATTGCCTTCTGCTTCTTTTATAGTAACATCCTTTTCAGGCTTTTCTACATTGAGGACTGTTTCAAAAATGATTCTCTGTCCGTCCTGAATGTACTGTCCCATTGAGTGAAGATCTGTTGAGAATCCTACAGATGCAGGAAAAATTCCTCTCTGATCCTTGCCTTCACTTTCGCCGTAGAGTTGTTTCCACCACTCTGAGAAATAGAGAAGTCTTGGCTCATAGTTTACCATTATTTCTATCTGTTTGCCTTTTCTTAAAAGGATATTTCTGATTGCAGCATATTTGTAGCAGTCATTTTCTTCATAAGGTTTCTTGAATTCTTCTCTTGCATCCTGTGCACCTTTCATCATTTCTTCGATGTCGATACCTGCAACAGCAATGGGAAGAAGACCTACTGCTGTAAGAACGGAGAATCTTCCGCCTACGTCATCAGGGATAACAAATGTTTCATATCCTTCTTCGTCAGAAAGCCCCTTAAGTGTTCCTCTTGCCTTGTCTGTAGTAGCATAGATTCTTTCTTTTGCGCCTTCTTTGCCATATTTATTTTCAAGAAGTTCCTTGAAGATTCTGAATGCAAGGGCAGGTTCTGTAGTAGTACCTGACTTTGAAATAATATTTACGCTGATTTCCTTGTCCTTAACAAACTCGATAAGGTCTGCAAGATATGTGGAAGAAATACTGTTTCCGCAGAAGAGAATCTGTGGAGTCTTTCTGTCTTCTTTTGATGTAAGGTTGTAGAATGTGGTTGTAAGCATATCAATAGCTGCCTTTGCGCCAAGATATGAGCCACCAATACCAATTACAACAAGAACATCAGAGTCAGATTTTATCTTTTCTGCACATTTTTTGATTCTTGCAAATTCTTCTTTGTCATAATCTACAGGCAAATCAAGCCAGCCAAGAAAGTCATTTCCTGCACCGGTTTTATCTTCAAGAGTTTTTGCCGCATTTTCGATAGTAGATTTCATGTTCAAAATTTCTTCGTCAGATACGAAGGGTGAAAGTTTTGAAACATCAAGTTTTAAGTATCCCATTTTTTGCCTCCTGCTAATTTGTTAATTAAAAATTTCCTTTTTGATTATATATCATAGCAAATAAAAAATCAAGTATTTACTATTCTGTTTCCACTTTTTTGTCTCTTGTCATAAGAGATACTATTGCATCTTTCGGTGATGCATCATTGAATAACACATTGTATGCTTCTGAAACAATGGGCATTTCTACATTATATTTAAGTGAGAGTTTGTATGCCGCCTTTGCCGCATATACCCCTTCTACCACCATATGGACTTCATCAAGAGCCTCTTTAAGTTTCATTCCCTGACCGATAAGCACACCAGCACGACGGTTTCTGGAGTGTTTACTTGTACAGGTTACAATAAGGTCCCCTATACCTGCAAGACCGTAAAAGGTCTCCACGTCCGCACCCATTTTAACCCCAAGACGGGCTATTTCCTTAATGCCTCTTGTCATAAGTGCCGCAATGGTATTGTCACCAAAGCCTATGCCGTCGGTAACACCTGCACAAAGTGCAATTACATTCTTGAGTGCTCCCCCAAGTTCAACGCCCAGAATATCTGTATTTGTATATATACGGAAATTCTCTGACATAAATATATTTTGTATAAACTGTGCAGTCTTTTCACATTCACATGCTACCACACAGGTAGTAGGAATCTTTCTTGCCACTTCTTCCGCATGGGAAGGTCCTGATAATGCCGCAACCTTCGCCTGTGGGATTTCTTCTTCTACCACCTGAGATAGTGTCATAAGTGTTTCGTCCTCTATCCCTTTGGAAAGGATAACCACAGGAGTACCTTCGGTAATATGAGGTGCCATACTGTGGGCGGTCTGTCTTATAACCTTGGACGGTGATACAAGCACTACAAGGTCTTTGTCCTTTACACAGGAAATATCACTTGTAAGTTTTATTGTATCAGGCACTTTCACTCCCGGAAGAAATTCTTTGTTTTCTCCGTCACGAAGGATGTTGTCACATTCTTCCTGTTTCCATGACCAGAGTGTAACATCATACCCTTTGCCATCTAAGTGAATGGCAACTGCTGTACCCCATCCACCGGAGCCGACTACTGTTATTTTTGCCACTATAATCTCCCCTTTTTAAAATTTGAGTTTTGATTCTTCGCCTTTTATGATTCTTGAAATATTTGTTCTGTGACGAAAGATGAGAATAATACTCAATACAAAACTCAACACCACAAAATAAATATCAGATCGTCTTAGTAAAACTGAAAGCACCATAAAGAGCACCGCAGAAAGACATGATCCAAGGGATACCATCTTCCATATTGCAATAACTACTACTTCACACAGAAGAAGCAAAAGTGCAATTTTCCAGTCAAGAATAAGCACTACCGAAAAGGATGTAAGTACACCCTTTCCCCCTTTGAATCCGAAATACACAGGGTAGTTGTGTCCCATAACTACCATAAACCCTGCAACACATCCGAAAAGAAGTGCATCTGCCCCTGATACATTTGCCAGAATTTTTGCACAAACTACTGCTATAATACCCTTGAAAAAGTCTCCCAGAAGTACAAACAGAGCCGCTTTTTTCCCGAGAGTTCTTAGGGTATTGGTGGTTCCTGCATTTCCACTTCCGTGCTTTCTTATATCTATTCCTCCCATAATCTTTGATACAATTATAGAGGTGGATATGCTTCCTATAAGATATGCAATAAGCCCTGAAAGAATAAGCATTATTTTATCCATTGTCCTTCTCTCCTCTTTCTCTTACGATAAATCTTACGGGAGTACCCTTAAGACCGAAGGTTTCTCTTACTTGATTTTCTATATATCTTACATAAGAATAATGTGCAAGATCCTTATTGTTTACAAAGAGAATAAATGTAGGCGGTCTTGTGGATGCCTGAGTGATATAGTAGATTTTCAATCTCTTACCTTTGTCTGAAGGCGGCTGAACCTTTGTGATGGCTTCGTTGAGAACATCATTTAGTACACCTGTAGGAATACGAATAGCATTCTGTGCATTAACATACTTTATCATATCAAAGAGTCTGTCTATTCTTGAGCCTGTCATTGCAGAGATGAATTCCGATGGTGCATATTGCATAAATGGAAGACCGTTTAAGATATCTGTCTTATAGTTTTTCATTGTGTTGGTTTCCTTTTCTATAAGGTCCCATTTATTCACAACCACGATACAAGCCTTACCCTCGTTGTGGGCATAACCTGCTATCTTTGTATCCTGTTCGGTAACACCCTCTGTAGCATCTATAAGCATAAGCACCACATCACATCTGTCAACTGCCGCAAGGGATCTTATGACGCTGTAACGCTCTACAGTTTCATCGATTTTGCCTCTTTTTCTCATACCTGCAGTATCCACGAAGATGTACTTCTGACCGTCTCTTTCGTATTCTGTATCTATGGCATCTCTTGTTGTCCCTGCAATATTTGAAACAATTACTCTGTTTTCACCAAGAATTTTGTTTATAAGAGAGGATTTGCCCACGTTTGGCTTACCGATAACTGCCACTTTGATAATATCTTCTTCTATCTCTTCATATTCGTCAAAGTTTACATAGGAATACATCTTATCAAGAAGATCCCCCACTCCCATTCCGTGAACACTTGATATAAGAAGTGGTTCATCAAGTCCCAGATTGAAGAATTCATAATATCCCATAGGCACTTCACCTGGAGTGTCTGCCTTATTGCACACTACCACGATGGGCTTCCTTGATTTTTGAAGCATTGCGGCAATATCCATATCTGTGGCAGTAAGACCATCCTGAAGATTTACCATAAAAACTATTACATCTGCCATTTCTATGGCAATATTTGCCTGAGCCGCCATCTGTGTAAGAATCACATCGTCTTTGGCAGGCTCTATACCGCCTGTATCAATAAGGGTAAACTTTTTGTTTCTCCATTCGCCTTGAGCGTATATTCTGTCACGGGTAATCCCTGGAGTATCCTCAACAATGGATATTCTCTGACCGATTATTTTGTTAAACAAAGTAGATTTGCCTACATTTGGCCTACCTACTATTGCAAATGTTGGTTTGGACATTGCCATACCTCCTTTATCTCATTACTTTTTCTACGAAATCCCATCCGTCATTGGCTACGAGGACTACTTTTGTATTAAGTTCCTCCTCTACCATTGACAGGGTATAATCATCAAGGAAAAGTTCTGTGCCGCTCTTTATCATATTGTCGCAAAGAAGAATTTCTTCGCCAATATCTGAGTCTTCAAGTTGATTTACAATATCACTTCCGCAAAGAAGTCCTGTTACGATTATATTTTCACCAAAAAAGTTATTTGTTATTTCTTTTAAACTAACGGGGAGCCTGCCCCATTTTTCTTCCATTCGGCAAAGCATATCCAAAAGGATTTTGTGCATTATCTTTGATGTGACGATGGTTTTTTTCTTAACCTTTGTTACGTCATAGTCATCGCCCGATTCCATACAGTCATTAAATTCCTTCATAAATACTGCAGCCATACCTACGCCGTTTTCTATCTGCGGGAAATCCTCATAGTGATCGTATGAAGGGATGACACGACCTGACTTTATATAGAATTCATCAGAAAGATATACCAGACTTGTACCGTGTTTTTTAAGAAACTCTTCCTGATAAGGCGTCACAAGATCGATTACCTTGGAAAGATCATCAGAAGAGAATTCTTCCAATGGGAAAAGCCCCTCTCTGTGCTTGGAAAGACCTACAGGTACAATGGATATACTCCTTATATAAGGGTATAATTCTTCAAGATCGGTTATGGTCTTTTTGAGGATTTCTCCATCATTTATTCCTTTGCAAAGGACAATCTGTCCATTCATATATATACCGCCATCACGAAATCTCTTCATTATATCGAGGCACTTTTTCGCATTAGGGTTTTTGAGCATCATATGTCTCACTTGGGGATCAGTAGCGTGGACAGATATATTGATAGGGCTTATCTTAAGCCTTATAATCCTTTCTATATCTTCTTCTGTAAGATTTGTAAGTGTCACATAGTTTCCCTGAAGAAATGAAAGTCTTACATCGTCGTCCTTGAAGTACATTGTGGGGCGTACATCCTTGGGAAGTTGATCCATAAAACAGAATATACAGTTGTTCTTACATCTTCTTGGCTCGTCCATAAGTTGGTTTTCAAACTCTACTCCAAGTTCTTCATAGTCATCATTATATACTTCTATTTCTTCCACTTCTCCGTCTTTTTTTATGACAGTAAGCACGTAATAATCGGATGCAGTATAGAATTTGAAATCAAGGAAATCTTTGATTTCATTTCCGTCAATTTTTTCTATTATATCGCCTTTTTCTATTGCACATTCTTCTGCAATGGAATAAGGCACAACACTCTTTACCACTCGTGGGTTCATAACTTACTCCTAACAGAGGTAATCCTCTAATTCCTTCATATCTTTTGCAATATATATGGATTTGTATGACATGAGTTCTTCCATTGTGCCATATCCATATGCTACTGCAAGAGCATCTATACCGATAGTCTCTGCTCCTATAAGGTCAAACTTTGTATCTCCTATTAAAAGCACCTGACTTTTGTCCTCAATCCCAAGGCTTTCTATCACATATTCTATGACTGTCTCTTTGGTAGAACGGGACTTATCAAGAGTTGCCGCACCGATGAAGTCTATATACTGACTTACATTGAGATTGTCTAAGATAAATGTGGTGAAATACTCAGGCTTACTTGTGGCAGTTGCTACTATATATCCCTTTTCCTTACATTTCTTAAGGACTGTATCTATACCTTCATAAAGAAATGTTTCATCTTTTTTGCCTATGCGGTCATATCTTTCACGATAAAGTTCGAGACCTTTGGCAGCATCTTCTTCCGTAAGACCGTATATTTCCATCATAGACTGCTTGATAGGCGGACCTATGATATCTTTTCTTTTGACTTTTACATTATATCCCAGGGTATCAAGGGCATACTGATAGGATTTCTCAACCCCGGGACCTGATTCTATAATTGTTCCGTCCACATCGAACAGAAGATACTTGTAATTTGTCATACTTCTCACCTTTAAAAGCAAAATATAATTCCACTATGTATTCTACCACAAATACATAGTTTAGTCAATTAATCACAGAAAAATTGTACTGAAAAAAACTATACCAAAAGGGACCGTCCCCTTTTGGTATAGTTTTTTGAAACCACGTAAAAAAGTCCGCCCAAAAAGGACGGACTTCTTATTGCCAAAATATTTAATTATTCAGCATCAATAACTGCGTTATCTTTGTAGTAACCACATGACTTACATGCTCTGTGTGGCAACTTAAACTCCTGGCATTTTGGGCATTTTACCAAACCCGGGAGTGATAACTTCCAGTTTGCTCTTCTTTTATCTCTTCTGGCTTTAGATGTTTTTCTCTTTGGAACTGCCATGTTTCCACCTCCTATGTTTATACCTTGAAATTCTTAAAAACCGCAAGTCGTGGATCAATATCCTCATCCTCGCAATCGCAAGATGCGATATTGAGATTCTTTCCACATTTCAAACACAGCCCCTTGCAGTCCTCTTTGCACAGAAAACTGATAGGAAGTGCTGCACAAAATTGCTGTTCTGTCACAAACTTAAGATCAATTTCTTCCCCTTCATAGAGAGTCACATCTTCATCTGACGGAGTCTCGGAAAACTGCTCTTCCATTGTGAATCTGAATTCCTTCTCAATCTTTTCAAGACATCTTGCACACTCAACACCGATAATACATTCGGCACTTGAGTGCAAATACAATATGTTATTTACATTTTTTATACTGCCGATAACCTTTACCGGAGTAACAAAGGCTATGTCTGTGCCGAAAAACTGAAGGTTCTCAAAGGGAATCTCACAGTCTATCTTAACACTTGCACCATCACATTTTTTGATTTTTGAAATATCAATAAACATAATTCACCTCGACATAACAAGACTATTATACATATTAATATGCCCTTTGTCAAGAATTTTTTTCAACTTATTTAACAAGTTCCTGAGTATCAAGTGCAATCATAAGTTCTTCGTTTGTAGGGATAACAAGAATCTTCACCTTAGAGTCATCTGTACTGATAACAGTTTCTTCTCCTCTTGGCATATTCTTGTTCTTTTCTGCATCGATTTTTACTCCGCAGAATTCAAGACCTTCTGCAACGCCCTGTCTGATACCGATAGTGTTTTCACCGATACCTGCAGTAAATACGATTGCATCAACACCGCCCATTACTGCTGCATAACTACCTACATATTTCTTTACGTCATAGATGAACTTATCCCATGCAATCTGTGCTCTCTTGTTGCCTTCTTCACTTGCAGCCTCAAGGTCTCTGAAGTCGCTGCTTACACCTGATACGCCGTAAACACCTGATTCCTTGTTCATAAGAGCATTGATTCCTGCAATGTCAAGTCCTTCTTTTTCCATAAGGAATGTAACGATAGCAGGGTCGATGTCACCGCATCTTGTACCCATACATACACCAGGAAGCGGAGTGAATCCCATTGATGTATCCACACTCTTTCCGCCGTCAACTGCAGCGATGGAAGATCCGTTACCAAGGTGACATGTGATGATCTTAAGATCTTTGATATCTTTGCCAAGCATCTTTGCTGCTCTCTGTGATACGTATTTGTGGCTTGTGCCGTGGAAACCGTATCTTCTGATTTTGTACTTTTCATACAAGTCATATGGAAGAGCATACATATATGCTTTGTCAGGCATTGACTGATGGAATGCTGTGTCAAATACGCCCACCTGAGGAGTATTCGGCATAATCTTTTCACATGCTTCGATACCGATAAGGTTCGGACCGTTGTGAAGAGGAGCAAGATCCATACATTTTCTGATAGCGTCTTTTACTTCTTCTGTGATGATTACAGATGATGCAAAGAATTCACCGCCGTGAACAACTCTGTGTCCTACTGCATCGATTTCGTCCATAGAAGAAATTACACCGTGTTCTTTGGATGTAAGAGCGTCTATAACAAATCTGATAGCATCTGAATGATCCTTCATAGGATCTGTGCATACAAATTCTACGCCATTTGCCTTCTGTGTAAGTTTTCCGTCGATACCGATTCTTTCACAAAGACCTTTTGCAAGAACTGCTTCTGTTTCAAGATCGATGAACTGATACTTAAGAGAAGAACTTCCTGCGTTTATAACAAGAACTTTCATTTTTATAATCTCCTTTATTAGTTATTCTGTGCCTGTACACAAGTGATGGCAACAACACCAACGATGTCGTCTGCACTACATCCTCTTGAAAGGTCATTGATAGGCATTGCGATACCCTGTGTTACAGGTCCGTATGCTTCAGCCTTTGCAAGTCTCTGTACAAGTTTGTATCCGATATTACCTGCATCAAGGTCAGGGAATACAAGAACATTTGCCTTACCTGCTACCTTTGAGCCAGGAGCCTTTGAAGAACCAACGCTTGGAACAATAGCAGCATCAAGCTGAAGTTCGCCATCTACGTTGAGTTCAGGATGATTTTCTTTTACGATTCTTGTTGCTTCCACTACTTTGTCAACGTCCGCGTGTTTTGCAGAGCCCATTGTTGAGTGTGAAAGCATTGCAACGAATGCTTCTTTTTCTGCGAGAAGTTCAAATGATTCAGCAGAGCATGCAGCGATTGCAGCCAGTTTTTCAGGATCAGGATTCTGTTCAAGACCTGAATCTGCAAAGATAAATGTGCCGTTTGCACCGTATTCGCAATCAGGAACAACCATAAGGAAGAATGCGGATACAAGTTTTACACCAGGTTTTGTCTTGATAATCTGAAGACTTGGTCTCAATGTATTTGCTGTAGAGTGACAAGCACCTGATACAACACCGTCTGCATCTCCTGCCTTTACCATAAGACAAGCATAGTACATATAGTCACCCAGAGCCTGAGCCTTGGCATCTTCATATGTAAGACCTTTTGCCTTTCTCAATTCTACAAAGAGATTGATATATTCTTCTGTCTTTTCGTATGTATAAGGATTGATAATTGTAGCACCTGAGATGTCAAGTCCTTTACTGTTTGCTTCCACTTCTTCAGGAGTCCCGATAATAACGATATTACAGATGCCTTCCTTAAGAATTGTTTCAGCCGCTTCAAATGTTCTTCTGTCCATTGATTCAGGGAGAACAACAGTCTTTTTGTCGGCTTTTGCACGTTCTTTGATACGATCCAAAAATGCGCTCATTTTTATTCCTCCTTAAAATTAATTATATATTATTCTGTATCCAATATATTATATATCAACATTTGACATATTTCAAGATTTTTCGGATAATTTTACCTTTTTGATAAGATTTTCAAACTGAATGCGGAAATTTTCGTCATCTTTTACACTTCTTCTGGGTACTGAGCCGGATCTTCCACCGCTTTTTCGAAGTTTCTTTCCGATATGTCTCTCAAAAAGAAGTCTGTCTATATTTGAATCATCATATATAAGACCGTTTTGATTGATGGCAAATCCGCCCTTTGACAATGCCATTGCCGCAACACCATAATCCTGGGTAATGGCAATATCCCCTTTCTTTAGAAGATTTGCAAGTCGTATATCGACGCTGTCTGCCGCCTTATCAACTGTAATAATTTCTGCATAGTCACTTTTTAATATATGACTTGTATCACAAATCATAACAACGGGGATGCTTTCTCTTCTTGCTATCTCAACTGCAATTTCCTTTACAGGACAGGCATCTGCATCTATAAGAATATTCATCTACTCATCCTCTTTGTCCTTTATGATAAGTTCGTCAGAAAATAATGTTTCCGTCCCGCAATCTTCATCTTCTTCCTCCACTACTATATGAGGCTTAAGGCTTGGCCATACTACAAACATATTTATAAGCCCGATGAAACTGAATACAAAAAACATAAGAAGTATCAGCATCACAACAATGGAAAATGGCATCGGAATTACTGCATAAATAAGATATCCGAGACCAAAAGACAATACCGCATCAATCACAAATGCAAGCACACTTTTCGGAAGGTTTGCAAGGGTGAATACAAGGGCATTTTTCAAATGAGAAGAAAATGTATTATCAAAGGTGACAATCATAGGATATACGTACATATTGATCATTACAAAAAGTGCAAAAACAACTGTAATCACCGCGCTGAATATATCCCCCATTATGCCCCCTGTGATCTTTGTATAATAGTTATTTGCCACATACAAAAGCCACACAACCACCATATCTATAACTCCCATTACAAAGCCATACTTGTAATTGTCTATAAACACGTCCTTGAAGTCACTCCACACCCACGCGTGAGATCCTGCACAGTAATTTCTCATAAGATAACTCACACCACAAAGACAAGGTCCTAAAAGAAGTGCCTGAATAATCATAAGCCCCACAATATACACAGCACCTGACAAAGGAAGTGTCAATGCTGTAATAAGGGGAATGAAACATACAAACATTATGAGATTGATCTTTATCATATTCCAGAACTTACTAAAATAAAGATCTATGAATGCAAAAAACGCTCTTTTTTCCGGTTGATTTTTCTTAACACCTTTTCCGGGTTTTGAATATTTATCTCTTTTTGCCATAACTGCCTCCACAAATTTTTTAACAAATTATTCTAACATATTTTAATATATTTGTCAAAAAATCTTTTATGTCGGCATAAGTTTTTAGTGGTGATGATAATGAATGAAAAGACAATACACTTAACATCTTATGACAACACACTTTCTGCTACAGCAAGCATAAATTACAGAGATGGTTTTTCTAATATAGATATAAGGGGAAGTATCAGATTTGTACTTGACAAAAACGAAGTCCTCAAAGCATACATCATCAATGATGATATGTCAAAAACAAATCTTGGTGTGATAAATGTAGAATATGATTCTCTCTGCCTTAAAAAAAGAATAATCACTAATGAAACTTATCCCAGAGGAATAATGATAACAAAAAAGGATACTGTGACAGAGAAAGAAAATACAGTTATAAAGGGCAGTTTCTGTGATGACTTTACTTTTGATGACTTATATAGAGATTGCACAGATGAAAATCAGTCTCCCTTAAACAATGCCCGAAACATCCTTTCAAAAATAAAAAATGCCTCGGAGACAAAAGACCAAGGCATTTCTAAAAGAAACTGTATTAATATGATTGAACACAATCTTGAAAAAATGGAATATACAAACCATAACTTCAGGATGTTTGAAAGATTTTACAGGGTAGAAAATTTTTTTCCCATAGTAAATCTTTCTTCACTAAAATATGTAATGAGTGAGGGATTATGCGCTCTTTCATTCTTTGAGACTGGATACTACTATGCATCATTAAGAGAAAACATACTTCTCATTGCATTCAAAGAATACAACGGGCAGAATCCCATATATCACATAAAGGACTTTTCTTTTCCGATAGAAATATCCTCCGAAAGATTCTTTGGCACAATGATAGAACTTGCCGACGAAGGACAGTATTTCATATTGTAAAGAATCAGTCCTTCCTGATCTTCACATAAGGGACATCATCATCTGTAAAGAAAAGTTTGGTCACAACAAATGCCGATGAGATTACTCCCATAAGGGCAATAAAAGGCGCAAGGCTTTTCATAACTCTTTTTGAAAGTGATGTAAGTACAGTCCCCAGAGACAATCCTGAAAAAAGCACAAACAGAATATCTGTGGCGTCAAGTTTCTTGACTGCTCTTTCGGTACGGTTGAGAAATTTTGACATTTCTTTTAAATCAAACATTGTATATACGCCCTTTCTGATAATATTTGCCGCAAATCAACCCATCATATCGAAGAAATTAAGTTGATTGCTTTGTCTCATACCTTCAAGAACACCCATAGACTTCATTGTTTCAACAATAGTCTTGCTTACTTTGGCTCTTTCCTGAAGGTCATCTATATTGGAGAATGGTTTTTTGTTTCTTTCTTCTATGATACTGTTAGCCGCATTCACGCCAAGACCTGCGATAGCGTTAAGAGGAGGAATGATACCCTCATCTGTCACAACAAATCTTGTAGCCTCGGATTTGTAGATACTCATAGGAAGGAATTTTATGTTTCTGCAATACATTTCGTTACATACTTCAAGGATAGTCATAACATCCTTATCCTTCTGTGTGGATTCGTTTCCTTTGGCTTCGTATTCTCTCATATAAGAGAGCACTCTGTCACGGCCGTATATCATCTTCTCTGCATCAAAGGAGTCTGCTCTTACAGTAAAATATGTAGCATAAAATTCCTTGGGATAATGGACTTTGAAATATGCTATTCTGTATGCCATTGTAACATATGCTGCCGCATGGGCTTTGGGGAACATATACTGAATCTTCTTACAGGAGTCGATATACCATTGTGGGACACCATGTTCTGTCATATGTGCTTCCCACTCTTCCGAAAGACCTTTACCCTTTCTTACAGATTCCATAATCTTAAATGACTGCTTTTTGTCACAACCCATACTGATAAGATATGTCATGATATCATCACGGGTACATATGGTCTTTTTAAGAGGTGCTATCCCCTCCTGAATAAGATACTGCGCATTACCAAGCCACACGTCAGTACCATGGGAAAGACCTGAAATCATAACAAGTTCTGCAAATGTGGTAGGCTTTGTATCCACAAGCATCTGACGTACAAACTTTGTACCGAATTCAGGTACTGCATATGTACCTACATCAGAGAAAATCTCTTCGGGAGTAACACCTAATGCAGATGTGTTAAGAAACAGGCTCATAGTCCCCGGGTCTGCAAAGGGAATATCCACCGCCTTGATACCTGTAAGGTCCTCAAGCATTTTGATGACTGTAGGATCGTCGTGACCCAGGATATCAAGTTTGAGGATTTTTCCGCTGATGGAATGATAGTCAAAGTGTGTGGTGATAACTCCTGATTCCTTTTTATCTGCAGGATACTGAATAGGTGTAAACTCGTGTATATCTCTGCCTCTTGGCACTATCATAACCCCTGCAGGATGCTGACCTGTGGTTCTCTTTACACCTGTACAACCTGCCACAAGTCTGTTGATTTCTGCATTGCTGACAGGTTCATTTTTTGCCTCAAAATATTTCTTCACAAATCCATATGCAGTTTTATCTGCAATGGTACCGATTGTTCCTGCTCTGTACACGTATCCTTCACCGAAGAGTTCTTCGGTGTATTTATGTGCCACGGGCTGATAGTCACCTGAGAAGTTAAGGTCGATATCAGGTTCTTTACCGCCACCGAAACCAAGGAAGGTCTCAAATGGGATATCGTGACCGTCACCGATAAGTCTTGTTCCGCAGTTGGGACACATCTTTTCGGGAAGGTCAAATCCACAGGAATATTCGGGGTCTTTGTTAAATTCTATATACTGACATTCAGGGCAAAGGTAGTGTGCAGGAAGACTGTTTACCTCTGTGATGCCCGAAAGATATGCCACATAAGATGAACCAACTGATCCTCTGGAACCTACAAGGTAGCCGTCGGAGTTGGATTTCTTAACAAGACGTTCTGCAATGATATACATAACGGAATATCCGTTGTTGATGATAGAGTCAAGTTCTACATCTATTCTGTCAAGGATAAGCTGAGGGATATTGTCCCCGTAGAGTTTGTGCGCCTTACTCATTGTTTTTTCTCTCAGTTCTTCATCAGAACCTTCAATGATAGGGGGAGCAGTACCTTCGGGAATAGGAAGTACATCTTCTATCATATCTGCTATTTTGTTTGTATTTTCTACAACCACTTCATATGCAAGTTCTTCTCCGAGATATGAGAATTCACCAAGCATTTCTTCTGTAGTTCTGAAATACAAAGGTGCCTGATCATCTGCATCGTCGAATCCCTGCCCTGCCATAAGAATCCTTCTGAATACTTCGTCTTCAGGATTTAAGAAATGCACGTCACAGGTGGCAACGGTAAGTTTGCCGTTGTCTTTGCCCAGTTTGATAATAAGACGGTTTATGTCCATAAGTTCATCCACAGAAGGCACTCTTCCGTTGCGGACAAGGAACATATTGTTGTCTATAGGCTGTATCTCAAGATAGTCATAATAGTTTACAATATCAAGAACTTCTTTTCTTGATTTGCCGTCAAGAATCGCTCTGTAAAGTTCCCCTGCTTCGCAGGCAGAACCAAGGATAAGCCCTTCTCTGTATTTCTCAAGAAGACTTTTCGGCACTCTTGGTCTTTTGTAAAAATACTCCATATGAGACTCGGAAATAATATGATATAGATTCAAAAGTCCCGTCTGATTTTTTACAAGAATTATAGCGTGATAAGTGTTTTTTCCTTTGAAATCCACATCACCCGAAAGGGATGAATTAAGGCTTGACACATCTGTTATGCCCTTTTCATTAAGCATCTCCATAAGTTTTATAAATATATGTGCTGTAGCGGTGGCATCATCACTTGCTCTGTGATGATGCTCTAAACTTATGGCGAAATGTGCCGCAAGGGTGTTTAGTTTATGATTCTTGATGTCCTTTACAAGTGCTCTTGAAAGTTCAAGAGTATCTATATAACAAAAATCAAATTCCATATCACAGTTGTGTGCCGCGTTTCTTATAAATGATGTATCGAAGTCTGCATTATGTGCTACAAGCACCGCATCGCCGATGAAATCATAGAATTTATCAAGTACATCTGATACAGGCGGAGCATTCTTTACCATTTCGTCTGTGATTCCCGTAAGTTCCACTACTTCCTGAGGAATCTTCCTTCCGGGATTTACAAACTCGGAAAATACTTCTGCTACTTTGCCGTCTCTTACCTTCACAGCACCGATTTCGGTAATTGCATCAAGTGTTCTGTCAAGGCCTGTGGTCTCTATATCAAATACAACAAATTCATCATTTAATGAGATATTGTCTTTTGGATTAAACACTATCTGAAGATCATCACTTACAAGATAGCATTCCACACCGTATATAGGCTTGATGCCGCATTTCTGACTTGCATCCATCACTTCAGGGTACGCCTGAACATTTCCGTGGTCGGTAATGGCTACTGCCTTGTGTCCCCACTTGGATGCGGTGGAAATAAGAGTCTTTGCACTTGTCATCCCGTCCATAGAACTCATTGCTGTGTGCATATGAAGTTCTACACGTTTGTTTTCTGCATTATCTTTTCTCACAGGCTTTTTGTCAAGGTTGATGTTCTTTACCATAATAACCCTTTCATGAGCATAAGAATCATCTTCAAGGTTGCCGCTTACCTTCACATAGTCGCCATTTTTAAACTTATCTTTAAGGTCCTCATATCTTTTCTTACCTGTAAAAATCTTACACATATGTGAACTTGTAAGGTCGGTTATATAGAAGGTAAGGATGATTTTTCCGCCTTTGGTCTCATAAGTGTCCATATCAAACACTTCACCGTGCACTACTGCATAATCTGACTGTGGATTGAGTCTTTTTAAGGGTACGGGTTTTTCTTCAATGACCTTGCCGTATATTACCGCACTTTCATCAAGGAAATCCTCTTTTTCATATTTTATCTTTTCGTAATATGTAACTTCGATTTTGTCATAACTGTTTTCTATCTCTTCGGTCTGTCTTAAGAAATCTTCCACTTCTATACAGTCGTCAAACTGTACATTTACCTTATCTCCAAGTTGAGCGAAAACAAGTTTTTCTATAAGTTCGTTGCACTTGTTGGCATAAAGCATAGACACACCGTTTACGCACTTTATGGTGATACTGTTTCCGTCATTTACCCATGTACATCCCTGAAGAAGCGCACCTGCACCCGGGCACATGGAATCCACATAGAATTTAAGGTTTTCATAATACATCTCCCCTGCCACATCACGGAAGGAGAGGTTTTCGTACTTTACTCTTATGATAACACTTGCCATATTATACTTTCTGGCAACTATGCTTTTGAAATCTTCTATTATTTTGTAATGAATGATTCTGCCGCTTAATAATACCACTTCGATTTTTCTGTTTTCCGAATCAGCATTTACCCCCATAATCTTAAGATCATCAAGTTCACGGGGTATTAATATATCTTTGAATACGTCACTAAGTTTCATTGATGTAGGTGACATCTTTATCCCTCACTAATCATTTTTCTTCTCGTACAAATTATACACATCACTCTTTTTCATATTGCGGAGAGTGGCTACCTGCTTTATGGCTTCCTTCTTCATCATACCTTCACTTATGAGTTTGTCCACATGGTCTTCTACGGATATATCATCGTATTCCTTAGCCATATCCTCTATAAGTTTTTCTCTTTTTTCTCCTTCGACTACAAGTACAAATTCGCCTTTTGGCGGATTGTTTTCGTAAAACTCAACCGCTTCACTCAATGTAGTTCTCTTAATCTCTTCAAACATCTTAGTAAGTTCTCTGCAAAGAGAAATCCTTCTGTCACCGAATACCTCAAGCATATCCTTAAGAGTCCTTAAGAGTTTGTGAGGTGCTTCGTGAAAAATAAGAGTACGGGTATCGTTTTTCACTTCATTCAAGTGTATATTTCTGTTCTTTTTGTTTACACTCAAGAACCCTTCAAAAGAAAATCTTCCCGTAGGAAGCCCCGAAAGTATAAGTGCATTTACAAAAGCGGCAGGTCCCGGAATAGATGTGACTGTTATATCCTTTGTGGCACAGAGTCTCACAAGATCTTCCCCCGGATCGGATATTGCAGGAGTGCCTGCATCTGATACAAGGGCAATATTTTTGCCCTCAAGAATCATATTTGTAAGTTCTTCGCCCTTTTCTGCCTTGTTGTGTTCGTGATAACTTGTAAGAGGCTTTGAAATATTAAAATGTGTAAGAAGTTTTCTTGTATTTCTGGTATCTTCACATGCAATTATATCAACTTCGGACAAAACATCTATTGTACGTTTTGACATATCAGAAAGATTGCCTATAGGGGTTGCACAAAGATACAAAATTCCCTTTTCCATTATTTACCCTTACCTTTCACAAACTCATTGTACTGAAGACTGAAATCCCCATTATCATCATAGATGCAGAGAGGATCCATAATCTTCATAGAAGGCTTTGCGCCTTTCATTCCCTCTATAAGGACAAGTTTCGGTGCTTTGTCCATTTTCGAATGAACAAACATCACTCTTTTTGGTTCGATATTGTACTTTCTCATAGCACAGAATATGTCACAAAGTCTTTCTGCACGGTGAACCATATTGAAATATCCGCCGAATTTGAGGATATATGACGAGGCTTTCATAAGGTCGTCAAGATTCATAAGTATCTCGTGACGGGCAACTGCCTTTATATCGGTAGGACTTACAAATCCCCACTCCCCGCTCATATATGGGGGATTGCAGGTAACAGATGCCACACTTTCTGCAGAGAAATGCCCGGATATATTCTTTATATCCGCACATACAAATTCCACCTTATCTGTAAGATTATTAAGTTCAATACTTCTTTTTGCCAGCGATACACATTCACTCTGAATCTCAACACCGATTATCTTTTCTGCTTTACTTTTTGCACTTAAAAGGATTGGTATGATGCCGTTTCCCGAGCATAAATCAACTGCCGTCTCCCCCGGAATGATATGTGCAAAATTAGCAAGTAATACCGCATCAGTCCCATAGCAGAACCAATCGGTATTCTGTATAATCTTAAGATTGTTTATCGCCAGATCGTCTATTCTTTCCATAATTTTATACAACCTTATATAAAACAAATTATCACTTTATATTTTACTATAGTTTGACTTTATTTTCAATGGTTTTTTGAAATAAGCAAAAAGGGACTGTAAAATTTACAGTCCCTTCTTATAAATCAATAATTATTCAGCCTTAGGAGCATCTACAGGACAAACACCTGCACAAGCGCCGCATTCGATACATGCGTCAGCATCAATAACATATTTTGCATCGCCTTCAGCAATTGCGCTTACAGGACATTCTCCTGCGCAAGCACCACACATGATGCAATCGTCTGTGATAATATAAGCCATTTATTACACCTCCCGGAAAAATTTTATGACTTTTTGACTATGTCATATGTTTCTTACATTATATCATCTTTTATAAAAAAATCAAGTTTTTTATAAAAAGATTTTAATCTTCAAGGCCTTTTAGTTCTGCAATAGCCTCTTTATCTTCTTTTACATAGGCATTTTTGAGGATTTTTACATCTTCTACAGAGTATTCATCCACATAGGATTCACCGTTCACTTCCCTTGAAACTGTCACATAACCTTTAAGAAGTGCCACAGAGGTAACTGTGCCCTTTCCGTCAGGAGTTTCTACGATGGCTCCCACATTGGGAGTCTTCTTCAGAAGTCCCTCGTATGCTGCCTGTTCATTTTTAAGACAACACATAAGCCTGCCACAGGTACCTGAAATCTTGGTAGGATTAAGAGAGAGACTCTGTTCCTTAGCCATTTTGATAGATACAGGTGCAAATTCTCCAAGATATGAACTACAGCAAAGGGGTCTTCCGCAGATTCCTATGCCGCCAAGCATCTTGGCTTCGTCTCTTACACCTATCTGTCTCAATTCGATTCTTGTTTTGAATACACTTGCAAGGTCTCTTACAAGTTCTCTGAAATCCACCCTGCCCTCTGCTATAAAATAAAATAGAATTCTGTTGTGATCAAAGGTGTATTCCACATCAACAAGTTTCATATCCAGTTCATGTGCCTGAATCTTTTCTGTACAGATATTGAATGCCTCTTTTTCTTTCTTTTTGTTATCTTCAAGAGTTTTGTCATCATCTTTGGTGGCAACTCTTATTACCTTCTTTAATGGTGAAACTATTTCTTCGTCAGCAACGGATTTCTTAGGGATAACCACATGACCGTATTCCACACCTCTGGATGTTTCCACGATAACGTTATCTGACTTTTTAATTTCCAGTCCGCAACCATCGAAGTAATATATTTTACCTACGCTTTTGAATCTTACTCCTACTACATCAACCATGAATTTCCTCCCACAATCTCACAAGCATCGCCTGCATCGAGATAGAAAACGATGTGTATTTGGCGGCTTCTCTGTCTGCATCAAGCACCACAGAAAGAAGATTTACGCTTGTCTTATTTGAAATACCGGCACAGAGTTTATCAAACAGAGAAATTTTGTCCGCATTGGTAAGTGCCAGATTGATTTTGTTCTTTTTTATCATTATATCCTCAAAAAACGAAATAAGGAATTCAAACATACTTTCTTTCCTCTCTTCATACTTAAGAAAGAAATCAAGAATGCCATATACACCATATTCATCCTTTGAAAAGAGTTTTGTGATTTCTCTGAAGAATTCTTCTCTTATATAAGAGAATTCTTCGTCATCAATAAGTTCCAGATATTTGCCCGGATTTCCCTTTGCATAAAGTGTCCCTATCTGACTTTTTTTGTCAGATATCTTAATGATTTCCTCATTTTTAAGGGGGGGAATCTTTATAATCATACTACGGGATCTTACTGTCTGCAAGAGCATATTTTTGTTCTCTGTAAGAAGTACAAATATGGCATATTCAGGAGGATTCTCTATCACTTTCAAAAGTGCATTCTGACTGGCATCATTCATAAGATGTGCCTCGTCTATGATAAAAATCCTTCTCTGCGACAGTTTCGGGCGGATATATATTTCCTTTATAACATCCCTTATCTTGTCAACATTGATGATAGCCTTGTCTCCCTTATCCACATATACAATATCGGGATTGGAACGGGAAATTGTGCACATACATTTGTTGCACTTAAGACAAGGGGTATGCCCTTCACACATAACAAGTAAAGAAAAATACTCTGCCATTGTCTTTTTGCCTATGCCTTTTTCACCTTCAAATATATATGCATGTCCGAGACGGTTTGAATCTATTATGTTTTTAAAAAAATCTTTAAGTTTATCCTGACCTACAGGAGGGATATATTCTTTCAAAATTTTTTCCTCACACGAATTTATTTTACATTATATTCAGAATAAAATCAAGTACAGCCATAAACTGACATTTATTATTCTTTGACCACGTCAATTTTTTTGCCTTCTTTAAGCCCTTCTATCCTTCCGCCATCAGACAAAACATCATTTATCATCTTGATATGAACCGGAGTTATCACCTCACCCGGAACAATTACTGCTACCCCCTGAGGTGCTTTGAATATGATATTTTTGGATACTCTGCCTATTGCACTCTCCATTGTCACCGATTCAAAGTCAGAAAAGAACGCAAGTTGCGGTGTCATAGAGAAATCGTGATCCACATTGTGAGTGATATTCTGTGACACATCTTCCTTTGTGGCTTTTCTGGAGGTGATTTTGAGAAGTTCTTTTACAAATTTCCTTATTTCCCTGACTTTGGTATAAGGAGTGAACACACAGATTATATTAAGTTCGTCTGCAAATTCCACCTCAATGGAACTGTTTTTAAAAAGCATATCTCTTGCTTCATATCCTGAGAATGACTCAAAGGAGAAATTTATAACCGCACGTGTGGTATCCATATCGAATATTTCACAGGTGTTTATCATTTCGTTGTCCAGCCAGTATGCATTGGTATTTGTATTTATGCAGTTTCTGGCCTTTCTCAGTTCTTTGATAAGAGTTTTGTATTTCTGGCTTTTTGCCGATGCATTGTATATAGCCATTTCAGTAACGGCAACACTTTGCACGCTGAAATCAGATGTGGTAAAGAGAGAAATCTTATCTTCGATATCCTCTGACAAAAAGTCATTTGTATTAACGTGCAATATGGCACTACCGCTTACTGAACCGAGAGTTTTGTACACACTTTGCACGCTGAAATCCGCACCAAGTTGAATTGATGGTGCAGGAAGATGTGACGAAAACTGAAAATGAGCACCACACGCTTCATCCACAAGAAAATACATCCCGTTTTCGTGGGCTGTTGCCGCAAGTTCCTTGATGTCAGACACCATGCCGTAATATGTAGGCGATGTGATAAGGACAGCCTTGGCGTTTGGGTTTTCTTCTATGACCTTCTTAAGGGTTTCTTTGGAATGACCGCCCGAAAATCCGAATCTGTGCATATATACAGGATCAAGAAAAACAGGAACAAGCCCCATAAGAATAATGGCATCTATAACAGATCTGTGACAATATCTGTCCACAATGATGGTATCATTTGGCTTTGTACAGAGACTTATCATAGCATATATTCCTGAAGTAGCACCGTTTGTAAGATAGAAACTTCTCGGCGAACGGTATATCCCCGCTATCTTTGACTGACTCATTCTTATATAAGTCATAGGATCAAACTGAGAAGACGAAGGTACATCCATCTCAAAAAACTCCTCAGGTATCATCCCCTTAAATCCTCTGTAACCGGGACGTTGAAAAGCAATTGTGCTGATCTTTCTTTGTTTTTTTAAGTTATCGGATATAAAAAACTGTTTCATATCAACAAAACCTTTCTCTTATTTCCCTCTAAAGTCAAGGAGTGATAAGTTCTAAAAGAGCCTCTGAGGGCTGAAATACAAATCTGTATTTCTTATCATCATACTGAATCCCACAGACATACTTTTTGCTCACTTTGTCTATCACACAATAATTCATCAATGGTCCGTACTCTTTCAATGTATCCTTTGATTCAAAAAGGACCAGACTCTCAATACAATCCTTCTCAACATTCAGAAGAAGTCTCTGACTATTGCCTATTACTTTATAAACCTTAAACATACCATTCTCTATAGAGTAGCGGAATTTTGTAAATCTGTATCTTACAAAAAGCCACAGAGAAATTGCAAAATATATAATGCAGGCGATATCGATAAACAGCCCGTACCTTAACTTTCCTGATGGATCTGTAAGGATGGTTTCGGCAATTGCTGAACCGAATGTGTATATTGTCATAAATATAAAGAATTCAAGAAGAATTCTGCTCCATTTCCCCTGCCATTCATTGATTTCACTAAACATTTTATTTTCCTTCTTTTATAGTTTTGTAAATTACATTAAGACCTTTTAAGGTAAGCAATGAATCGATATGATTTATACCCGTTGCATCATTGGAAATAAGTCTTGCAAGACCGCCTGTGGCAACAACGGTAACATCATCACGTCCAAGAGTTTCCTTTATCTTCTGGATCATATATTCCACGCTTCCCACATATCCGTAGTAAACACCTGACTGCATACTGTCTATGGTATTTGTGCCGATGACACCGTTGGGCTTCTGGATTTCTACTCTGGGGAGTTTGGCAGTTTTCTCAAAAAGAGCCGCCATGGATATCTTGATACCCGGAAGGATATTTCCGCCAAGGTATTCATTTTTGTCACTTATCACACAGAATGTGGTGGCTGTACCGAAATCTACAATCACCAATGGTGTTGGATAGTATTCTATGGCGCCTATAGCATTGACGATTCTGTCTGCACCCACTTCTTTCGGATTGTCATAGTTGATTTTGAGTCTTGACTTAACTGTGGAAGCATCAACCACTATTGCTTCCATATGGAAATACTTCCTTACCGCATGAGTAAGAGAATACATAATTGTAGGCACAACGGAAGATATGATAACGTCTTCTATATTCTTCGGATCAATACTGTTTATATTAAAAAGATTGAAAAGAAGTATGCCTATTTCATCGGCAGACTTCTGTCTGTCTGTTGCTATTCGCCAGTTTGCAACCAAATTGTCTCCGTCATATACCCCAAGTGTAATATGTGTATTTCCCACATCAACCGCAAGAAGCATATAATCACCCCCAAGAAAATTTAACACTTTATTATACATCATACCAAAACAAAAATCAATGTTTTGTTATCTAAAACAAGTCAAAAAACTGTAGGTTTACAATTGATATGTTACACTTTTAAAAAATAAATAGCGAATAGAAACTTTTTGTGTTAAAGTTTAAGTACCACCAAAAACCACACAGAAAGGAAATCTATTCGCTATGAATACAATAACACAAACTATGAGGT
>JAZSCT010000014.1:0-75282 GCA_045530725.1 Clostridia bacterium | reverse complement strand
TACCATGTATAATAGTAAAAGTCCAGACAAACATTTCATAATTCTAAGATTTGTTATATAATTGGACTATGGCTGTGAATAGACTAGACAGTACCATGGGTCCCTGAATCCATTTGTTGTGAGTAGTCATTCATCTCCCTACTGATGCTTGGTTGAGATAGTTGGGTCACCGAATCCATATAAGGCACATGAATGAGCTCAGGACGGATAGATGATAGCCAAATAAATAATATTGGAGGAGATGCTTTTGAGATACTGTTTAGGAATTGATGTTGCAGCTATGGATTCTATGTACTGCCTTATTTCCGAAGCCGGTGAGATTATTTTTATGCCAGAAAAACATCCTCATACTTTAACTGGATTTATGGATGTTATCAGCAAGTTTGAAAACATCCCACAGGAGCAGATTTCTATAATTATGGAATCAACTTCTACCTACCATCTGAAAGTAGAGAGATTTTTTCGTGAAAACACCGACTGTGAAATTATTATTCTTAATCCTATCATTTCTAACAGACATAAACGAAATTTAAGAAAAACTAAAACTGACAAAGAGGATTGCCTGAATCTTATCGATGTGTTCTTCAAAAAGGAATACAACATGCAGGTTCATCATGAAGAAATATACTCTGAAATGCAGTTTCTTTCACGTCAAATTCAACATTTACAAGAGGGAACCACGCGAACCAGAAATCGTTTCCGACAGTTGGTTTCTATGCTTAATCCTGCTTACATAGAGGTATTTCGCAGTGACTATATGTATAGCGAAACGGCACTTTCATTCATAGCCAAATGGCCTCATTGTGATATGCTCAAAGAGGCATCTGTTGATGAGATAGCTAAGTCATTAGCCTCTACTCGCCAAAGATTTAACAGTTATTACACTAAAAAAGCAGAACAATTGAAAGTATATGCCTTGGATTGTTACCCCACTACAGATAAAAACAGTGTAATGACAACCTGTCTCTCAGAAACAACACTATATCTCTTATCTCAATTAAAGGAAATTGATGTTTTAAAAGAGAGACTTATTTCATTGGCACAATCAACAGAATTGTATGAGATATATGTATCAATCCCAGGAATCGGTCCATATTTAGCATCAACACTAATTGCTGAGTTAAAAGATATTAGGCGATTTGAAAATCACAAAAAGCTGATTGCCTATTGTGGCTTCGATCCTACAATTACTCAATCCGGCAAAAGTGTTCACTACAATGGACCCATATCTAAGCGCGGCAACAGTACCGCTAGAAAAATGCTTTTTTACACTGTCAATATCATTCTAACTGTTGCAAGAAAAACAAACCGTGAAATGCCTCTTTTGCTCTATTACGAAAAAAAGCGCGGTGAAGGAAAACATCACCACGCTTGTATAGTAGCTTGTTGCACCAAGTTACTACGTATTTTACTCGCAATGAGCAAGCAAAACATTCTATATCATTAATATACATCAAGTTTTGGTGTTTTTCAAGAGCTATTTGAAGATAGCTCTGTTTGCTATGTGTAGGTTTGTCAATGATGTGTTACAAATTTAATTAAAAAACTTCGCCGTCTTCAAGATATGCCTTGATGTAATCAATAGGGGCTTTCCAATTGAGAGGGCGCATAGGAAACTTGTTGTAGCTATAGTTATGTACTTTTAATTGTTTTGTAAAGTCATCAAATGAATAAAACTTGTGTGTAGCATAGAAATATTCGTTATCCTTGCGGTGTGAGCGTTCAACCTTGCCATTATGTCTTGGTGTATATACTTTAATCAGTTTATGACGAATACCTAACTGTTCAAGTTTGTTTTCAAACATTGTAGGTTTTGGATTTTTGGTGTTTCCATAAGTTTTAGTAAATTCCTGACCGTTATCAGTCTGAATACACTCAATTTTGAAAGGGAATTTCTTAATCAAATGCTCAACAAACACCGCGGAACTATACGAACTTTGTTCCTTAAAGGCTTCTAGATAACGAAACCTTGAATATTCGTCAATGGCTGTATATTGATAAAATTTTTCGCCACTAGCATCACCAACAATACAAGCAGAAGGTACAACTTTAACATCGATCTGCACTCTTTGCCCGGGATAAAGCATTTTTTCGTAAGGCTTGGGAATGTATTTGGGATTAGGCGGTTTGATAGCCATTTGTCCTTGTCTGCGCAAGACACGATAAAGACCTGTTACAGAGCGAGAATATCCTCTTTGGCGAAGTTTTACCCAAAAGACAACTAAACCTGCATGGGAGTTCCGTTTGCGCATATCAGCAATTAGTTTTAATTCTTCCGGAGTATGCTGATTGGGGTGATGATGAGGTCTGTGTGATTTATCGGCAAGTGATTGCAAAGTTCCATCATATCTTTTTAACCACCGATAAACATATTGACGATTTACTTTGTAACGAATAGCAGCTTTAGTTACACCATGTTTAAAAGAATATTCAATTAATGCTTGCCTAAACCTCATATCTTGTGTTATTGTATTCATAGCGAATGGATTTCCTTTCTGTGTGGTTTTTGGTGGTACTTAAACTTTAACACAAAAAGTTTCTATTCGCTATTTATTTTTTAAAAGTGTAACATATCAATTGTAAACCTACATATTTGAAGATAGCTCTGTTTGCTATGCCCATTTTTTATTTTAAAATTAATTTTTAAATTACTATTGACAAATCTTAGATAGTCACAAAAAATGTTGGAAGTCAACGAAGGAATGCAAAAGGCCTTATAAAATCTATTCCTCAACATAAGGAGTCCATACGATTCTGGTTTTATCCTTCGTGTACAAAATGCCATTTTCAAATATAAAATATTTATTGTCTGGCGGAACATTTATATACTTCAAGTTTTTGTTCCTATAAAATGCATCATCTTCAATTTTTGAAACAGTTGATGGAAGATTTATTTGTTCAATGCTATCACTATAACTAAACGCATGTTTTTTGATGGTTGTTACTCCTTCTGGAAGAGTTACACTTTTTATGTTGTCTGCACTAAAAACGCCCATAAAACTATCGTTTTTACCTATTGTAGTTACTTTGTATGTACTTACTTTTGCCGGAATTTCAATATCGCCAGAAATTCTTTTATCATCATAATCTACAATTGTTGCTGAATTCATAAATACTTTGTAATCATATCCATACCAATATCTCTCAACATTTGCATTAATAGCAAAGCCTATCACAAAAATAATGATGCATAGAATCCAATAAAATCCAATACCGTCCGTTGCTCCATCAGCTGCACGTATAAACAAAAGGAATTTGCTCACAAAATAATATATGGTCCCAAATATAGCAACACCCAATATTGAAAATACAACCTTATCTAGCCAATGACTGCAAAGCACCCAATCCAAAAAAACTATTAATATGGCATATATACCAATAGTTTTCACTATATCTGCAACAATAAAAAATACTCTTTTATGTGGTTTTACTCCGCGATCTATTATGATTGTCCGAAGCAAAACTGCAACGCCAATAGCAATTGCTATTACCCATTTATTATTAAGAATATATTCTCCGACTTTGGAAAATACCGTTGTGAATATTGCAATAGCAATTATTAGAAACGCTCCACCTCCGAGTTCGCCATAATCTATCCAACGCACAGTTCCTGAATCGCTAATTTGGAAATGTCCATTATTAAGATTGCTCATTTGATCACACCTTCTTTTACTAGTAAATATGTTGTTATAGAGAATAAACTAACGTTGCTTATTCGTTAAAATATTTTCTAATCGTTGGTCAAGCATTTTGACCTTGTTTCTATTTTGTATAAGTTCGGGAAAACGATCCAATGTTTGAGATATGGTTTTTCCACCATCATAATACCTATAAGTTAAAATCTTAAGTTCTTGTTCATTAAATTCATCCCTCAGTTTGCGACGATACGGCTTTAACATATTGTTAGCATAAGTGCCACAACGCCAAATGCGAGGTGCATCGCCTTTACAGGCATTTACCCCTAAATTATATATAATTCCTTCTAGGAGTTTTTCAACCCAATAGTCTTTATCATCGTTTTTATAATTAATGTTTGCTGTTTCACTTAAATCAATAATCAACTCATCATCAACACAATCATTCATAAAGCACTACTCCTTTGTTATACAAATGATTTATCTGCGATTTTTTACTATGTTTTCAACATATTCCAAAACTGCATTTGCGACTTCTCTTCGATATGGTCTTTCCTCTGAAACAACACCATCGTAAACAAGAGGTAAATTTTCCTTAGCAGCAAGACGATTTAAAATGTTTACCGATGATAAAACAGAATTATGGCATATAGTCCTGCGTCTATCCATATCTGTAACTTTGGATTGATATTCTTCTTTATCAACAGATTTGTATGAAAAAACTTTCATCCACGTTTCCATATCAAATATAACTGAGTGATATTCCTCAAATGATTTTAGGGAACTATATAAGATATCAAGCATATTCTTGTCTTCTTGACAGGTAGTGATAAGTTTAGTTATAGTCTCATGGTTTATTTTGTACATACTAATCAACCAACGCTATCCGTTTCTGTTTCTTCAAAATCCAATTCAGAATCTACATCTTCAAATATTTCGTCTTCCACTATGGGAGTAGAAAATGTTATATTATGCATCTCATACAATGATATTGATGACAACTCTCGAGAAATAGTTCCATTATTATTTGTTAAAAAATAAAATGGCACATTTAACGCATTTCTAACGATTCGAGCTATATTGCCCCGTGTTGCATAATTTGTATTAATAAACTGGAGGCCATTCAATATACCTAGTTCATTTGCTACCATTATATATCCAGAAGGATAACCACCTTTTGCCACGGCTTCATCGTTGTATCCAAGAGCTGCAACAACCATTTTGATTGCTTGTTCATATGTGATGTTTGCTTCTGGTTCAAATGTTGTGTCTGATGTTCCATTTATAATTCCTATATTTTGGGCTGTATAGATATAGTCTACTGCCCAGTGTGCATCAGGAACATCATTAAATTTACTTGTACTTTCTGTAACTTTATCATATATACCAGTTGTACATATTATTTTAGAAAATTCGGCTCTTGTTATATTATTGTCTGGCTTAAAAGTTCCATCTGCATAGCCACTTATTATATTAAATTTTGATAAATCGTCAACAATTCCTTTTAAATTGTTATCATAAATATCATTGTATGCAAAAACTGATCCGTTTCCAACTAAGCATAAAACGATTACTATTGAAATTAAAATTTTTTTCATAACAACCTCCTATTTAAGATAAATGCAACCTTGATATGCTCCTGAAGTAAAAGAAGATACGGATTTAACCTTCAATACGCCATCTAATGAAGAGATTTTGCCATCGCTGTAAGGTTTTTCAACATTTGCCTCGGTATAATAAACATTGTTACCCACAACTTCTTCAACAAATATTACGTGTCCGTATGAATTGTTTTTTGTGGCACCAAAACAAGCTATTGAATTTGATCTTACTGTCCAACCCGTAGCTATGCCTCTAGCTTTTGCACCTGCATACCATTGACAACCATTTCCAGTTATTCCCGTATTGACACCTAATTTTTCTGATGCTCTGCCTCGTACATACCAAACACATTCTCCTATATAACTTGTTCCTTTTGGATAGTTATACACATTTGCAATTCTTTTGCCAAGTTGTGAAGCTATATTTGAGGAAGAGGATACAGCGGGCTTTGTAAATGTGATATATGCGGTAGAAGCATATCCACTATGATTTCCATATTTAACTGGATAGAAACCATTTGTTGCATCCCCTGTTACTGTCAAGGTACTGCCTTCTGGCATTTTTGTGACAATAGATGCATTTTTATTGGCACCAGAACGCATATTGAGATTTGCGCCATCGGTATTGTAAACATATGCAGTTTTGTTTACAGAAGGTTTTGTAAATGTGATATAGGCAGTAGATGCATAACCTGTTTTTCCATTATATTTTACAGGATAGAATCCATTAATAATATCACCTGTGACTGTAAGAGATGCTCCTGCAGGAATTTTAACAAGAATTGATGAACTTGAATTTGCTTGTGAACGCATATTTAAATTATCGCCATCAGTATTATAAACATAGGCTGTTTTTTCAACAAATTTTTCTAAATTACATACTGAACATATATTATTTACAAACTTGTGGTCTTCGTTGACAAGGTCAAGCTCGTTTTCTTTTATGTAAGTAAAGCAATCAGTACACCATACATGATAATAACTCGCTATTGTGTGCTGGTTATCATCTTTAATGCTGATAGTTGTTTTCATATCATCAGACGAATGTTTTGCAGTATTTTTATGTTTGCATATTGATGCCTCGGAACCCGGAACAACATAACTGCATTTTTCACATTCATCATTTTTCACCGAATGCTTTTCATTATAAGTTTTATTTTGTGGTTTTTTCAGAGTTTCACCGCAATCAGCACAAAGCACATCATAGATTTCTTCAACAGTATGATATGTATCGTCTTTTTGTGAAACTGTAGAAGACCGCCAGTTTTCTTTTGTATTTGAATGGTTGCACTTTTCTTCAATTACCGGAGCTTCATATCCGCATTTTGTACACTTATCATTAGAAATAGCGTGTTTTTCACTATTTGTTTTCTTTTGATTTAATTTAACTGTTTTTCCGCAATCATTGCATACCTCATCATAAGCTGTTGTTACTGTATGTGTATTGTCATCTTTTTTAGCTACAGTTATTTTTTCGTTTTTGTTAGAAGTGTTGCTATGTGTGCAGATTTTATTTTTCTCAATAAAACCTGTATCATTTGATGTTCTTACGCAATAAAAACCATCTTTTTCAAATAATACAGTTAATTCCTGACCTTTTGAAACTGTTGTTCTTACAGTTTGATTTGAACCCGAAGCTCCTGTTAGTGTGTCTGTAGATGGATTATGATATAAATTCGCATTAGATTTCGTTCTTACGATTTCACTTTTATAGAAGTTAGAAGAACTGGGTACGCCTGATGTGCTTACTGCTGATGTAGGAATATACGCAATCACATGTTTTCCTGTGTTATTAAAGGGATATAACACCAAATAATAATCACCATCTTGACAAAAAACTTGCAATTTGTCATTTTTATCTACCCACCATACATAGCCGCTGTTTACGCTTGGCAAACGATAAGCAGTAGCCTTTTTGGTTGCTGTCCCGTTACTGCTAAAGTTATATGCTCCAACCGAAACAACACAACTGAATGTCAAAATTACGCATAACATTAATGATACTATTTTTTTCATTGAACTTCCTCCAATATAAATAATAAATATTTATTTACCATTTCTTTAATGGTTTTGTATTTACTCTATGTCCTTCAAAATCATACCCGTTATGAACTAATGCATGACCGATTGTCGTTTGTGACGTAACATATCTTCCAGGATTGCGAGTAACTTCATAATCACCAGTATATGTCTTTTTAATGGTTGCTGTATTAGACTCTTCATATCGATCACTCTCATAAGTCATTGACTCAAAATGGTAGTTCTCTCTATCGTAAACAATGTTATCTCTAATCCATTGACATACAACATATTCGTAATTATCAGGCAATCTATCAAATCCTAAAGACGAATATGTAAGTATTCTGCCATCACCATTTTCTTCTTGCCATGTCATAGCATGAGTATCTGCGGTATAAACAATTGCATCAATTGGCAAATATGTTCTTAATTTATCGCCAAGCTCACCGTCAAATGCTGTTAAGATACGATTTACTTGATTCGAATGTATCCTTGCTGATATAGGTGCACAAAATGTAAAAATTACATCTAAAATTAAACATGAACTTTTTAAAATTGATACAAAACCAAATTCATTAGAATTGATGTCTCCAATTATAGATATAAACAAAATTACATTCGCAGCAATAATTGCAAGATACAAATTTCGTGCGGCTTCTTTTTTTCCTTCTCCCATATAACGCATGTACAGCACAAACATTGTAATTGTAGCAATAAAAACTAGTAATAAAAGAAACATAAAGGTCCCCCTCACAAAATTAATCGTATTTAATGGCAATATCTCCATCATGCCAAGTAATCTTTCCGTCTGAGTAGTTGTATGATGCTTTCATATCTGAATCATAATGCACCAATCCGTTTTTATGACTATATGTTGTGTGAGTATCCTTGTCATAAAAAGCAATATCGTTATCTGAAAGTATGATACCAGTGTCAGCATCTATTAGACTTACAATTTCCATATTTTCATTAAGAACAACCCCTGCATCAACATCGAGGTAGGAGAAGGTTGTATCTGAAGAAACCGTTGCAGCTGCGTGAAGCATTTCTCTTCGTTGTTCGTCTTCAATTCTTTTTTGCTCTTCATAATGTCGTTCTACTTCGGTTAATCCTGTAAAGCCGCTATCGTAGATTCTAGCACCCGAATAAGCCTGATTGTTTTCTCTGCGAACAGAAATACCACTTTTTTCTTTTAATAATATTAGATATTCTATTGCTTTTGGTGCCGTAGGATTACCAAGAGAAAGTGCTTTGTATAGATATTCCTCTGCTTTAATATAGTTTTTTGATATCGTAGTTCCGTTTATGTATAAAAGTCCAGCTTGCAAATAACCAGAGGACAAACCTTGTTTCCCGGATAATTCATAAAATTCCAGTGCTTTAACTTCGTCTATGCTAACAACACCATTTCCATTTCGATAAAGTTCTGCTAAAACATAGGAACAGTCAGCAACACCATCATCGCTGCCTTTTGAATACCATTCAAATGCCATTTCATCATCGGGCAAAATATTGTTGCAAGAATTGTATGTATTGCCGATTTCCAGCGCAATGCTCTTGTTTCCAAAATCATAACACTTTTCAAAATAATATAATGCCATATGAAGATTTTTATCAAAGTGTTCACCATTATAATACATAGTTCCTAACATTCCGCAGGCATCGGAATATTCCTTGTCCGCTGATAGCTTGAACCACTTAGCAGCTTCTTCAAAATTTCGTGTAACATCTTCTCCCATATGATATATTTTTCCTATGCTGTAAAGAGAGATTGCATTTCCACATAATTTGTAATATTCAATAGCCTTATCTATGTCTTTAGGAACGCCTTTTCCTAGTTGGTGTAATGCACCTAAATCTTGCAGAGCTAACAAATAATTATCTTCTGCTGCTTTTCTATAAAACCTTATAGCATTTTCGGCATCATTCTTTTTGCCTAGATATATCCTTGCTAGTGTATAACAAACTTCTGCATTGCCATCTGCAATACTTAAAAGCATATCAATCCCTTTGTCTATTTGATTATTCTTATCATCAAGACAATACTTGACACCTGTATTGAAAACTTCTTTTAATTCAGGATTCATAAAGCACCTTCTTTACTCTACAGGATAGTCGTTATTCCAATCTCCCTCAAAACAATATCCATCACTTTGCTTATATATACCATATCCATGTCTTATGCCGTTTTGCCAATAACCAAAATAAACGCCATCAATGTACCACATTGTACCAGCGCCGTTTTTTTCACCATCTTCATAGATTCCGTCATAGTATGTACCATCCGTATATATGGTAAGGCCTCGACCATTTTTCATACCATTATAAAAATCGCCTAAATATCTTTCGCCATCAGCATAAATATATAAGCCACGCTTAATTTCTCCATCATCAAAGAGTCCTTCAAAATAATCTCCGTTGGGAAGAATCATATATCCGTTTCCACAATGAAAGTCATCACAGGAACCGTCTTTGTAATAGACATCGCCTATATTACCTGTTGCAGGTATAAAATTCCTTAAAAAATACAATCTGCTCCAAGCTTCATTTTCTCTTTCAAATACAGTTTTAGTAGCATCTGTATCAACAGATGTTCTGGTCGGATCTACTGCTCCAGTAACAAGATTACCTGAACCTTGTAGAAGTTTTCCAAGTCCATATCCAAAGTCTCCAGCAGCAAGATGAAAGGCCCCCATCATACCTTGACCGATGCCTTTTGCAATTTTTCCTGCTGATGCATGTTTTAAGGGATTTGTAGAACTTGCATATACAGAATGTTCAACCGGTGGCGCGGAGATGGTTGATAAACAATCTTTATTATTGGTGAAATCAAGCTGTGGCAAACAACCATGAGCAATTCGATATTCTAAATCTTTTTGTGTAATCATAATATCCTCCGTTTATTTCAGTGAATGACCTTTTGCATCACAATTTATATTTCCAGTCAAAATCATAAAACATTCTATAAGTGCCCAAATTTGTGAAACAGGAGCACCAATAACAGTTATTGTTAATACAAGTTGAATGATTGCCTTTTTGGTAAATCCCATATAAAAATTATGTGCTCCAAAACTACCAAAAACAAACTCTAACACTGCTGCAACTACTTTGCTTTTTTGTTTGCCGCCAACATTGGATGCTTCACCGAATTTTGGGATATTGGAAACAGGTGCACTAGGTGGTATGTATCCGCTACCTTGTTGTACCTGTGGTTTTTCTGCCTGAGTCTGTTGCTCAGAATTTTCAAGTTGACTTAACACATTTTTGGCATTTGCATAGCCTAATTCTGCAGATTTTTTGTAGTATGTAATGGCTATATCCATGTTCATTTCAACACCATTTCCATTTTCGTAAGCTTTACCGAGCTGGTAATTTCCCAAGCCGCTTCCGTTCTCTGCGCACATTTTGAAATATTCCAATGCTTTGTTAATATCTTTTTCTGTGCCATTACCCTTTAAATATGCAACTGCAACTTTCTCTTGTGCTTTCACATCTCCGGTATCGTCCATGCCAATTAATTCTTGAATTCCTTCCATTTTCAATTCCTCTTAAATGTTTATTTGCTAATTTTACTTTTTAGATATAAAACTTAACACCACATAATCGGCATTATGTGGTGATTAACGGTTTTAGCAGGGGCCCAATCAAATTTATAGTACTAAAATATAGAAGTTTAACAACGATTTTTAGGTCAATGGTAGATGAAAATATACCCTTGACCTGATTACTATGTTATTTTTTATAAAATTACTTTGATTTCGACGTAATTATACGCATTTCATTGACAAAATATAATTTTGGTGATATAATTTTATGTATGAAAATATGCTTTTTTAACCACATAATGCCGATTATGTGGTATTTTTATTTTTAGCATCGTAAAAGCCCAAGCTTTTGCATTTGTTGTCTGTGAATTTCGCCTGTTTCCATTGTGTATATTCGTGTGGTGTTCACACTTGAGTGACCAAGAATATCAGCAAGTCTTACTACATCTTTTTGGATGGAGTAGTAGGTGCGTGCAAATAAATGTCTGAGGTTATGTGGGAAAACCTTATCTTTTGACACTCCTGCAGCTTCACAGAGTTTTTTCATATCAGACCATATATTGCTTCTGTCAAGTGGTTTTCCGTTTTTGCTTACAAACACGGAACCGCTTTTTATATTGTTTTCTTTTATATAGTCTTTTAGCATTTTACAAAGTTGCTTTGGTAAGATAACTATTCTCATTTTACCCTTACAGTTGATTGTTGCCTGTCCAGACTTGACAGCAGAAACCGTTATAGCTTTAAGTTCTGATACACGGATACCTGTTGCACATATGGTTTGCATAAGGTAATACAATCTTTGGTTTTTCTTTTGCTTTGCAGCAACTAACAATCTTTCATATTCAGCCTTTGTCAGTTCTTTATCCTTGCTTGCAAATATGTGTCTTTGAATTTTAAGTGCTTTTACCTTTAAGTCATACCACTCGTTATATGCAAAGAAACTATTTAGTGATGACAGTATAGAATTTACACTTGCTGGAGCATATTTTTCTATTATTTCTTGCTTGTATTCCAGAACAAGACTCTTGCTCAATTCCGTTTCTTTGCACCATTCCATAAATACTGTTATATCACGGATATACTTTTCCAAGGTAGAGGAGGACTTTTCCTCATTAATTAAATAACCTTTAAACTTTTGTATTAGTTCGTTTGTGATTTTTCTCATTTTGAATCAACTCCTTTGGTTTTATTTTACCACCAACAATAAAATATATAAGAGTTGTCAATGATTTGCGTTTTGCCTCCTTATTCAAACACAAACAATACCACAGAAGTTTTTGAAAGTCTACGAAGTTTTAAATACTATTGAAAGTAACTTTATTAACAACTAAAAATAGGTTGTATCATTTAGATACAACCTATTTTTAATATACTGTATTTGATATTTCAAATGCTTCTTGAATTGCAAATTCCCAATTTATCTGTGAATTATAACTGTATGTTCTAAAAATGTCACTAGCTTTAGAGTTTTTAATTTTAATATCATCTAGTGGATTTTTAATACTATTCTTTAAAGCTATGCCTAATAATGCTTTTTTATCTCTAATGCTTTTTTCTATTTCATAACGAACATATTCTCTGCTTGCTGTTTCTTCCCCAATGATTAATATCGTCAAATCCGCATTAGATAATTTGTTATCGATCCAAGCAGTTATCTCATTTTTGTTTTTTAGCTTTTCATCTTCAATATTTACAATTTCATATGCGCTAATTTTTTTTAGTTCAGCAATAATATCTTTCACAGTCTTATATTCGTTTTGATAATGATAACTTATAAAAATCTTCTTATCCATATTTTGGGTAGATATACTTCTTTTTAATGTTATCTCTAATTCTTTCTCTTTTTGACTCTTCATTAAGTTAATAATTGAAATAACATCTTCAATCATTGTAGTATCTATTTTTTCACCACCTAAATTCTTATAAGCTTCTTTTAATTCTGGGTTGGAATTATACTTATTCTCAACTTCAGAAATAATTTTGTTATATATATATCGTGCCATTCCATTAGAAGCACCTATTGGAATGATTGTTTTATCCTCTTTTAATGCAATTCTGTATTCTTTATACATTCCATCATTTTTAATTTTATTTTGTTCTTCTAATTCTTTTCCATATAAAGAAATAAAAAAGCCACATTTCTTAATAAGATTTGTTCTTATTTTGCGAAGTGTTTTTTCTTTATCATCTTTCACAGACATCAGAGGGTATATATGAGTTTGTTTATCAATATTGTTAATACTATTTCCTTTTTCTGCGCTAAATATACCTAATACAATATTGTTTCCGACTTCTCTGCCATATCCGGTGTAAATATTATAATTTTTTTCAATTAAAGTTTTGGATAATGAATAAATAAACTGTTCGTCTTCTTCGTTTAATACTTTTTCATCAGTGTCATTTGCTCCAGCACTACCAGATATAAAAATATTATCCATTTCCAACCTGGATCTTATATATTTGAGAATATCGGTAATTTGATTAAAATCATCTACCAATATGGTTTGTATACCATAATTTTGAAGATCGGATATACGAAATTCTAATAATCGTTTTTCCTTATTATATTTATCTTCATTTATCTTGCCATCAAGATCAACAAAGTCTTGTCTGCATACTCGGCGCATAAAGCAGTAGTGGTTTTGAGGAGCATGTTTACCAAAGATGTTTTTAATATATGTAATGATTCTTTCAAAGTTTGGATCTTTAAAACTAAATCCTATAAACAAAAAGGTTTTAACAATCAGATCATGTATTAAACTGTGTGAAAAGAAAGCTCTTTCTTCATCATATGTTTCATAATCACGTTTTGTTAATATAACTTTATCTGGACAGGATTTATCTCCATGCATCTTATAAACAACAGCATCACGTGATGATGATTGATATTTCAATTGAAGTTGATCAGTTATTATATCTACATTTTTGCCTTTGCTTTGCAAACAATCTTCAATCAAAGAATCGTAATTTGTTGTCCAATAAGATTCGATGGGTAAGTCACACAATACATCTAAATTCTCATTCTTTTTGGTTTGTTTGTTAAATTCATCAATGATCAAGGTGTTTAAAAATTGTCGATCGTAATTATCATCAAAATACTGAGCAGCAACAGTTAAATCAACATCATCGCTAATTTCAAGTTGTTCAAAAACTGGTTTCATTAATGTTTTCCAATCGACAAACCCCGAACCGCACGATAACCCTGCACCTGCAAATACAGATAATCTGCCTTTCTTTATTTCATCAATAATTCTATTAAGAGAGAGTATTGTGTGTGAAAAATTATCATACATATTCGAATCCTACCTTTTGGAAATCTTAACTGTTAAACATTATAATTATAATACAAATATTTAAATTAATCAATATATTATGAAATTTTTTTCAAAATCAGCATAATATCCAATTTCATATAGTCCAACAATAAGATTATTAATACAAAAAAGTACAATCATAATAATAGTAATTGTACTTTTTTGGTGGTGCGGGCGAGGAGACTTGAACTCCTATGCTCTTGCGAGCACATGGACCTGAACCATGCGCGTCTGCCAATTCCGCCACGTCCGCATATATTAAATTTTAAGTTGTTAGAATTTACACAAGCCGTTTTTTGCTTACTCCCTTAAAAAGGGTTCACGGACTTGAACCTGCACCGAGTTGCCCCGACTGGCACCTGAAGCCAGCGCGTCTGCCAATTCCGCCATGTCCGCTTATATTAAATTATCACTTGAATTATATTACGTCTGCCAGCCGTCAACTTCATCTCTTCGCCTACGCACCGTATGAGGGTGCTTGCCTCACAGGAAGTTTTGGCATAAGTTCCACCAGACCAATCATGCAAGCATTCTTGGGGTGTCACTTAAATTCCGCCATGTCCGCATATATCTTTAACAACTCATTTATAATACCACAAAAATATGCAGTTGTCAAAGTATTTTTTGTATTTTATACACCTTCGTTATCAAATTCAGGAATAAAACTTTCCGAAACTGTCCCCTCTTCCTGAATGTAGGCATTCTCTACCCCAATATCTACAGCAAAATCAACAACTTCATCATATTCCTCTGTTGTAAGTTTTCTTCCAAGTTCGTCAGGAAGATTAAGCCCTTCCACAGGTGTATATTGATTCATAACAGAAAGTATAACATTGTCGCCGTATGTATCATAAAGATATGATATCACCTTTTTTGAGTCATCTGTGCATCCCGGTAACACCAGATGTCTTATAATGACCCCTTTTCTGATAATATCATTATCATCAAAAACAATCTCAGGGCATTGTCTGAACATCTCAGAAATAGCCATTTTTGCTGTTTCAAAGTAATTTTTAGTCCCTGAATATCTCAATGACAATTTATCTGAAAAATACTTCATATCAGGAAGATAAACATCTATAAGCCCATCAAGCATTTCAATCTGTTCTTTCTTTTCATACCCTGAACAGTTAAACACAAACGGCAAGTCAAACCCTTTGTTTTTGGCAAGTATTATTGCATCCTTAATCATAGGTATATAATGATCGCCTGTTACAAGATTTATATTGTTTGCACCCTTATTTTTTAGTTCAAAGAAGATTTCACAAAGTCTTTCAACTGATACATTCTTACCTGTTTTCCCGCGTGAAATCGCATTATTCTGACAAAAAACACAATTTAGTGTACATCCCGAAAAGAAAACGGCCCCCGATCCATTTTCTCCCGATATGCAAGGCTCTTCCCAATAATGAAGAGCGGCTCTTGCCACTTTAATATTACTATCAGAATGACAAAAGCCCATTTCTCCTTTATTTCTGTTCACTTTACAATTTCTTGGACATATTGTGCAACTATCAAGCATCACACATTCCCCTTTAAAATTACAAATCAAGTTTAAGATCACTATCTTTAATAAGACCGGATTGTTTAAATATCTTTGCCACAAGCATCGTGATCACAGCAGGAAGGATAAAGCATATAAGCACAAGACCTAACCAGTCAAAACCTGTGATAACGAGTTTTGTTCCGTTGGCTATGGCATTGACCCATTCTGTATATGCACCAATCGGTCCAACCAGACCGCAAGTGCCCATTCCTGCTGACACGCCTGTAACCTCAAGTTTGAAAACACAGGTTGCCAGAGGACCTGTAATTGCAGAAGTGATAATAGGTGGAAGCCATATGATAGGCTTCTTCACTATATTTCCCATCTGAAGCATACTTGTACCTATGCCCTGAGCAAAGAATCCACCAATACCATTTGCAGCATAACTCATTACTGCAAACCCTATCATCTGAGCACAACATCCCGCAAGAGCGGCACCGCCTGCAAGGCCATGGATACTTAACGCTGCACAGATAGCTGCAGAACTGATTGGCAATGTAAGTGCTATACCAACCAACACCGAAACAATTACCCCCATCCACAATGGCTGAAGATTTGTAGCCCATACAATAGCATCCCCCACACTTGTTGCAGCCTCACCCAATGCAGGAGCAATGAATTTTGAAAGAAGACACCCTACCAGAATGGTTACAGATGGAGTAACTATAATATCAAGTTTAGTTTCTTTGCTGACAAGTTTACCTGCCTCTGCGGCAAAAATTGTGATTACATATACAGCAAGAGGTCCGCCTGCACCGCCAAGGGAATTGGCAGAATAACCAACTGTAAGAAGTGAAAACAACACTAAAGCAGGAGCACCCAATGCATGTCCTATAGACGCCGCCATAGCCGCACCGCTAACGCTGGATGCAAAGTTGCCTATCTCTATAAGATAATCAAATCCGAACTGTTGGCCAATTGTTTTTAATATAGTACCGATAAGCAAAGAAGCAAAAAGACCCTGAGCCATAGCGCCTAATGCATCAATAAAGTAAACCTTCGGTGATAGTTTTATTCCTTTTCTTTTCAAAAATCCCATTTGAATTCCTTCTTTCCAACAAAGAAAGCCCCGAATAAGGGCTTTCTTTGCATTAATATGTAAAATTAGTTGAGAACAATAATTGTATTAGCAAGATATACACCTGTTGACTGAGTACCGATTACAGAAATTGTAGCACCCTTTTCGATGCTCTTAAGGGCTACAGTCTTGCCGGTAGTGTTGTTGAATATCTTTGTTGAAGAATTTACAAATACAGACTGAGAAATTGTCTGTTCTGCCTGAGCATCATAGAATGATACCTGAATCATATTGTATGAAACATTTACAAGTTCTACCACACCCGACACCTGAATAATAGTATCAGCAACAGTTGTTGAAATCTTTGTAACTGTATTACTTTCAACAGTAAGAGCAGCCTGTGCTCCAAGTCTCAGATCATAAATTGTACTGTTCTGATTACCGCTTACAATATATGATGCTTCAGGAGAAATCTGATATTCTACAGATTCGCCTGCAATCTTAACCACGATTGAAGGTTTTGCAGAAATTCTGATTTCTTCAATGTAACCATCCTTGTTCTGAACCTTACTTGTAGCAATGATCTTGGTAATTGTATTATAAGTAAGAGTAATGCTCATTGAATCCCCTATGAGAAGTTCATTCATAGTAGATTTGGAACCGTTTCTTGTAACAGTAACATCATTTCCTACATACAGTTTAACATCTTCTTTTGATTCAACCTCTTCAAGTGTAAGAACAAGTTCGCCATCTTCAGTAGAAATTGATTTGTAGATACCTGCAACAGTAACTGTCTTGTCAAGCATTTCTACAAACTCTACTTTGCCTTTTTTGATTGTAACTTCAACAAATGAGCCTGAAGCAAGTTTAGCAACTGAAACAGGCTGCTGATCTTCATCTACAATCTTAAGATCCCTGCTTACCGGGAAGAAAATATCTTCTGTTTTTGTACCAACAAACTTGGAAAATTTCATTGTAGAATTTGAAGCAGTAACAATCTTTGCAAGGAACTTGTCATCAACATCAGGCTGATAAGCATCGATAGACTTAAGAACATCCCCTGATGTAGTGATTACAGCATTGAAGTTTACGCCTATTTTGTCAATAGAACTTTCTTTGCCGTCAACTCTGATGATTACATCATCTTTTACAAGATATCCCGACTCTTTTTCTTCCCCGTCTTTGATGAATTTGATTGTAGAAAGAAGTGAATCAGTACTTGTCACTTTGCACAATGTATATTCATAATCAGTCATTACCTGAAGATTATAAAGAACAAGGGCAATCTGTGCTCTGTTTACATCAGTATTAGGACTGAAGAGATTTTCTCCCATACCTTTCATAAGACCAACTTCAGAAATATATGCGACATATTTTCTCTGAGAAGTAGGGATTTCGCCTTTGTCAGCATATTTAACTTCTTTATTTTTGATATTAGAATCACTTGTCAACGCCTTTGAAAGAATAGTAGCAAGTTCATATCTCTTAAGACCATGGTTTGCATTGTCATCAGCGAGATAATCTTCGATGTCATCTTCGGTGAAGATTCCTTTTTCGAGAAGGAAAATGATTTCATCATCACCATAATCAAGATCAAGATCAAGAACAAAATCCTCATAATTATCAAGACCTTTTTCGTTGATCAGCACATGTGCATCATCCTCAACGCCGAGAATTCTTGACAAAAGAACCAATGACTCAAGTTTTGTAACGGTTTTTTCAGGACGGTATGTACCATCTTCATAGCCATTGATGACACCCTGATCGCTCAGTTCTTCAACAGCGTCAAGTGCCCAACTGTAGTTTGTGTCAGATACATCAGGGAATGAACCTGCAAACACAACTGTGCTCAATGAAGACAAAACCATAACAACAACCATTAAGCAACTTAAAAGTTTAAATTTTTTCATTTGTAAAACCTCCTCAAAAATATTTATTTTAAATCAATTCCAAGATAAGGAATCGCATTTAAGGACATATCCTTCAGATTGCCTTTAAGATACTCATAATACCCGCTTGAAGCAATCATCGCTGCATTGTCTGTGCAAAGTATAAGTGGCGGAAAATAAAAATTCATATTTCCCTTCTTTTCTTCAATAGCCTGTTTTAAGCAGGAATTAGCGGCAACACCGCCTGCAATGGCGATACTGTTACATCCGACTTTCTTCGCAGCAGATATAAGATTGTCGCTAAGCACGTCACAAACACTTTTCTGAAAACTTGCCGCAACATCCTCGATTTTGTAGCATTCGCCTTTCTGGTCAAGATTGTGCAGAAGGTTTATAACACCTGTTTTGATTCCTGAAAAACTGAAATCAAAGTTATCTTTGCCAAAAGAAACTTTTTTGAAACTGTATGCATCACAATTTCCATCTTTGGCACATTTATCAATCTTCGGACCTCCCGGGTATCCAAGTCCAAGGACCCTTGCAACTTTGTCAAAGGCCTCACCTGCTGCATCATCCCTTGTCTGCCCGAGGATTTCAAACTCTGTATAATCCTTCACATAAATAATGTGTGAATGTCCTCCTGATGCCACAAGACATACAAAAGGTGGTTCAAGATCCTTATTTGCAATGAAATTTGCACAGATATGACCTCTGATATGATGCACACCAACAAGTGGCTTATTTGCGGCAAAACTCAAAGCCTTAGCCGCCGATACACCTACAAGAAGTGCTCCTACAAGCCCCGGTGCATATGTGACTGCAACTGCATCTATTTCATCAAGTGTCACTTCCGCTTCCAAAAGTGCCTGGTCTATAACAGTATTTATAATTTCAAGATGTTTCCTTGAGGCTACCTCAGGAACAACACCACCAAATTTTTTGTGAATATCAATCTGCGATGCTATGACATTTGAAAGTACTTCTCTGCCGTCTTTTACTACACTTGCGGCAGTTTCATCGCATGATGATTCAATCCCAAGTATCAAAGCCATTATTCTGACTCCTCATCAATGTTAAATATTTTTTGCATCAAAAGTGCATCTTCGCCATTATCAGGATAATAATTCTTCCTCTCCGAATACACAGAAAATCCGAATTTCTCATACAGGGATATGGCGCTGACATTTGACTTTCTCACTTCCAAAAACACCTTGCAGACGCCTTTTTCAAAAGCAGAATTAAGTGCTTTTTCCATAAGTGAAGAAGCGATTTTTTTCTTTCTCATATCAGGGCTCACGCATATCCTCAATACTTCCCCTTCATCAAAAATGTGTCTGAGAAATATGTATCCTTTTACATGACCTTCTACTTTACACACAAATGAAAGAGAATTGTTGTTTGAAATTTCATCCAAAATAAGTTTGTCTGTCCACCCGGATGAAAAACTCTCCTTTTCAATAAGGGAAATCTCATTAACATCAGAAAGAGAGGCGGACACAAACTCAAACTGAATACTATCTGTTTCTGATTTTCTCATATACTTTTTCTATGGCTCCTTTAATCTCAACCGCACATTCACGGTAAGCATCATAGTCCATACCAAAAGGATCAGCAATATCATCATCCGATCCGTAAGCGTACTCAAGCAAAGTATAAATCTTTTCACTATAATCAGGGAAAATATCAATCAAAATATTTTTGTGGCTCAAAGTCATAACAAGTATCAGGTCAGCATCATGAACCATTTGCTCACTTATCTGAGTTGACATATGATGTGAGATATCTATTCCCATATCTTCTGTTATCCTAATTGCCTCTTCGCTTGCAGGTGTGGATACATAGACGCTTATCCCCGCAGACGTCACGTGGACATCATCATCGTTTTCTGCAAGTATCTGATTAAAAATCCCCTCTGCCATACTGCTTCTGCACGTATTTCCTGTACATACAAGCAAAATGTCCATTTCTTTTCTCCTTAATTAAACATATATAATATCATTGCCTGCTGCCTTAAATAATCTGTTTTTGACTGCAATGCCTATTCCATCTTCTATACAAAACTGTGCATAAACTTTTTCTGCACCAAGTCTGTCAAACTCACGAAGATTGAAGTACAATCCCTTTGCATATTCTTTCATATCGCATCCTGCGTTTATAACACAAAAAGCATCTTCAAACTCATCGCATCTGTATGACATAACACCAATTTTGTCTGAAAGATTTTCTTCTATCATTCTCTTTATGTATCGGCTTGTGTCTTCCTTTGTTCCGCAAACAACTGTCACATCCGCCTTCGGAGAATAGTGAGTATATTTCATTCCAGGGCATTGAGGGACTTTTACATCCTTAGCAACGGGGATATCTTCTATCTTATCTCCCACAACAGAATAAATGTCCTTGAAAGTAACAGCACCAGGGCGAAGAATCTTAAACACATCACCGCTCACATCAAGGACGGTGGATTCTATTCCTATTTCGCATCCCTCATCATCGATTATGTAATCAACTCTGCCCATCATATCGTCTGTTACATGAACAATTGTCGTAGGGCTCGGACTTCCCGAAAGATTTGCCGAAGGGGCTGCGATAAAACCTGAACTATTCCTGATAAGAGCCTTTGCTGTTTCGTTTGAAGGAAACCTTACCGCAACAGTCTTAAGTCCTGCAGTAACTGTGTCACATACAGTATCTTTTTTCTTAAATATCATAGTAAGTGGTCCCGGCCAGAATCTATCCATAAGAAGTCGTGCCTCTTTTGGAATCTCCATAGCAAGATAATCAAGGGATTCTGTATCCGCTATATGCACAATGAGAGGATTATCAGCAGGTCTCCCCTTGGCATTAAAAATATCAAGACATGCCTGAGGGTTAAGTGCATCAGCACCCAGACCATATACAGTTTCTGTAGGAAAAACCACCAATCCGCCTGTTTTTATAGATTCGGCGGCTTCGATTATATTTTCACTTGATAAAATCTTAGTATCTTTATTCATTCATCTTCAACTTCTCACTCTGATCTGCTGTAATCAGAGAATCAATAAGTTCTGTAAGATCCCCATTCATAATTGCCTCAATCTTATGGAGAGTAAGACCTATTCTGTGATCTGTTACTCTTCCCTGAGGGAAATTGTATGTTCTTATTCTCTCTGATCTGTCTCCTGTTCCTACCTGGCTCTTTCTTTCAGAAGCAATCTCGTCATTCTGAGCCTGAAGTGCCTGATCATATACACGGGAACGAAGGATTTTCATTGCCTTTTCTTTGTTTTTGAGCTGAGACTTTTCGTCCTGACAACTTACAACGATTCCTGTAGGCAGGTGTGTGATTCTTACTGCGGAGTCAGTTGTATTTACACACTGACCACCGGGACCGCCTGCACGGAACACATCAATCCTCAAATCATTCTGATTGATATCCACTTCCACCTCTTCCACTTCAGGAAGTACTGCAACAGTCGCAGTAGAAGTCTGTATTCTGCCACTTGATTCCGTCTCAGGCACACGCTGTACTCTGTGAACACCACTCTCAAATTTGAGCCTTGAATATGCACCGTCACCGTTGATGGCAAAGGATACTTCCTTGTATCCCCCGATATCTGTTTCATTGGCAGAAAGCATTTCCACCTTCCATCTCATAGAATCAGCATACATAGAGTACATTCTTAAAAGGTCTGCAGCAAAAAGTGCTGCTTCTTCCCCACCTGCACCGCCTCTGATTTCCACGATAACGTTTTTGTCGTCATTTTTATCCTTAGGGATAAGAAGTATCTTTATCTCCTGCTCTATTTCAGCAATTCTGTCTTTGGAATCAAGAAGTTCCATTTCTGCCATTTCCTTAAGATCTTTATCATCAGATGTGGCAAGAATCTCATTTGCTTCTTCGATATTTTCTTTTACAAGATTGTATTCTTTATATTTTGCAACAATGGGACTTATATCCGAATGTTCTTTGCAGAGTTTTCTCCAGAGGTCCTGATCCTGAATTATTTCAGGGTCAGATATTTTCGCTTCCAGTTCTGCAAATCTGTCTTCAATAAATGATAATTTTTCAAACATTTTGACACCTCATAACTATATTACTTTGAGTATAACACAATATATTGAATAAATAAAGAGGTTTTTTGAAAAAAATTACTACATTTTGATTACAAAATTGTTACAAAAAAACAAATAGGCAGTCCAGAACGACTGCCTCATTTTGTAAAACACATCTATACACTTTAAAATCTTCTTATCAAAAATCAAATCATAATAAATCCATAGATAATTCCTCACGTAGTTTTTCAATAGCCTTTTTTTCAATACGGGACACATAAGACCTGGATATATTCATCATTTTTGCAATTTCATTCTGTGTGTATATTTCTCCGCCGGAAAGACCGTATCTTAAGTTAATAATATTTCTTTCTCTGTCGCAAAGGCAGTTTCTGATCTTTTCGTACAATTCACAGACTTGCATCTTAAGGCTTACCTCATCATATATACTGTCCCCATCAGCACTGACCTTTTCAAGAAGCGTCACTTCGTTTCCCTCTTTATCTGTGCCTACAGGGTCGCTGAGAAGAATATCGTTTTTTGTCTTTTTGTCGCCTCTGAAACTCATGAGAATTTCATTGTCTATGCATTTGGCCACATATGTAGCAAGTCGGGTTCCTTTTTGTGAGTCAAATGTATTTATACCTTTTATGAGGCCTATTGTACCTATGGATATCACATCTTCCTGTTCCTGCGGAGACTGAGCGTATTTCTTCGCCACGTGGGCAACAAGACGAAGATTTCTTTCAATAAGTATATCCCTTGCACTCTTGTCACCATTTTTGTACATTTCCAGATACATTTTTTCTTCATTGGCACTCAAGGGCTTAAGAAATGCATTTGCATTTGAAATAAAACCTGCAAAAAAACTAAGTTCCATCAAATTGCACATCAAAAATTGTGCAAAAAGAAATACCATCAAAAAATCCCCCTATAATCACATATAATGCATTATATGTAATCACGGGGGATTTTGTGTTTGTCTTAATTTTATTTTTGTATTTCACCAAGAGCCTTTGCAAACTGATCAGGACAAGATGTAGATTTGAAACCACACTTTATTCCCGAAAGAAGGTTTATTACTTCATCCTTGTTTCTTCCTTCCGAAAGTCTGGAAATCCCCTGAAGATTTCCGTTGCATCCGCCTTTGAACGTTACATTCGATACAATATCATTCTCCACATCAAAAGAAATCTCCATAGAGCAAACACCCTTTGGTCTGTATGTATATCTCATAATGAAATTCTCCTTAATATCCAAATTCACCAATGAGTGAATCATCATTTTTTATCCATTCTTCAACATCATAGACGATGTATTCTGTCTTATTGACTCTTGCAACAACTTTCTCAATTCCGGCATTTATGACCATTCTTTTGCACATAGCACAGGAAGATGGTTTCTCAACAAACTCCCCACTTTGAGCATCCACACCAACAAGATAAAGAGTAGCTCCGATCATCTTGTCTCTCGATGCAGAAATAATAGCATTGGCCTCCGAGTGTACACTTCTGCACATTTCGTATCTTTCACCACGTGGGATATCGAGTTTTGCTCTCATACAGTATCCAAGATCGATACAATTTTTTCTTCCTCTTGGCGCACCTGTGTATCCTGTGGAAATGATTTCATCATTCTTCACAATAATGCTACCGTAATTTCTTCTTAAGCATGTACCTCTGTTTGCAACAGCCTGTGCAATATCAAGATAATAATTGATTTTGTCGGGTCTGATATGTGCCATAATATTTGCCCCTTTCCTGTTATAGTTTATATTTTTCTTTCGTATTATTGGCAGAATTTATAAGTTCTTTCGCATTTTCCTTTGTTACGGAAGTGATTGTTTCTCCTCCAAGAAGTCTTGCGATTTCATCTATAGATTCCTCTGATGAAATCCTGTTTATTTCAGTAACTGTTCGCTGGTTGTCAACACATTTCTTTATAACAAAATGCACATCATTGAACGCCGCCATCTGAGGAAGATGAGTGATGCACAAAACTTGTGAAAACCTTCCCATAGAATAAAGTTTCTCCCCTATTCTCTGTGCCACCTTACCGCTAACGCCTGTGTCAACCTCATCAAAAATAAGAGTTTCGGCATTTTTTTCTTTGCTTAACACATTCTTGATAGCAAGAATGATTCTTGAAAGTTCACCGCCTGATGCAATCTTTGAAAGTGGTTTAAGTCCTTCCCCAAGGTTTGTGCAAATGAGAAATTCCACATCATCACAACCATTTTCGCCAAAATCCTTACATTCAAAATTCACCTTAAATTCCACCTGAGGCATCTCAAGGTCGCAAAGTTCCTTCATTATCCTCTCAGAAAGTATGATTGCGTGTTTTTTTCTTGTATCAGACAGTTTGCCGGATAGTTTCTTGGTATTGAGAAGATATTTTTCTCTGTCTTTAAGAAGTTGTTCTTTTCTTTCATCAGAGTTTACAATATCATTCAATTCATTAGTTATTTTGTCATAATAATTAAAGATTTCCTCTATTGTAGAACCGTATTTCTTCTTCAGGGTGTAAATAAGTTCAAGCCGTGATTCAATTTCATCAAGTTCTCTTTCATCATATGACAAATTGTCAGAAAAATCTTTGAGAATCCTTGCATTCTCGCTGACTGCATACATTGCATCAGAAAGTTCTGAATATGAATCAGAAAGCGCTTTGTCATATTCCGACACATTTCCCATAAGTTTCAAAGCAGCAGACAATGAATCATAGGCACTTGGCGAATCGGTAGATGAATCATAAAGAAGTGCATATGCACCGAAACAAGACTCAACAATCTTTTTTGCATTTGAAATAAGTTTTTTTCTTTCGTTAAGTTCATCTTCTTCATTCTCTTTAAGATTTGCCGATTCGATTTCATCTGCCTGAAATTTAAGCATATCAAGTTTTCTTTCCCGTTCTGATTCATCACATTCAATAAGGGAAAGTGCCTCTTCAGTCTCCTTAAGTTTATGATACGACTCCTTATATTCTCTGATAACTTCTGCATCTTTGCCGCAAAAATCATCAAGAAAAGAAAGATGTGAAGATTTGTTAAGAAGTACTGTACCATCGTGTTGTGAATGAATATTTATAAGAAGATCTCCAACAGATTTAAGCATATTAAGTATAACAGGAACACCGTTTATACGGATATTATTCTTTCCCTCAGATGTAATCTGTCTTGAGATAAGAAGTTCATCATCACACTCTATACCTGTTATATCATAAATCTTTTCTCTTATATCTTTGTTTATCTCAAATAACCCTGTAACCTGTGCACTTGTTTCTCCCGTTCTGATAAGTTCTTTTGACATACGATTTCCCTTAAGTATGCCAAGAGAATTTATGATAAGGGATTTACCTGCACCGGTCTCACCCGTAAGCACATTTAGTCCTTCAGAAAAATCTATAAGAGCATTATCTATTAAGGCTATATTTTTAACAGTAAGTGTCTTTAACATAAAGCCATTCTCTACCTTTCGATAAATCGTGAAAGTTTTTCTACAAGTTCCTTTGCCGCATCCACACTTCTTACTACCGCCATAATGGTATCATCACCTGCAATACAGCCAAGCATCGCATCGTGATCAAAAGAATCAAGGGCTGCGGCACATGCCTGAGCCGCACCTGAAATTGTCTTTACAACCACGATATTATTGGCGTAATCACAGGAAGTGACACATTGTGTAAAAACTGCATTCATTTTATCCGATGTATCCTTTTTGTGTGGATTCGGAGGGAGGTATTTGTATTTACCATTCTCACCTACCGCCTTTGTGATTCTCATTTCCTGAAGATCTCTTGATGTAGTTGCCTGAGTCACATTGCATCCTGACTGATTGAGAAGTTCAGTAAGTTCATCCTGAGTAGATACATCATATTTCGAAATAATATTAAGAATCATTAACTGTCTTTCCGCTTTATTCATATCAAACTGTCCTTTCGGAAATCTTGTTTTTTAATATATCATAGAAGTTTCTTTCGTCAATTTTTATAAGATTGCTTTTGTATCTTGAACGACAGATTCTGATGGTATCGTCATTCTGAAGATAGAAGCCTTCCTGACCGTCAACTGTAAGCAAAAGCCCCTTTGAGGATTTGGACCATACATCAATCTCGATAGGCTTGTACGTAGGCACTATTATGGATCTGGAAGAAAGAGTATGCGGACAAATCGGGGTAAGGACAGTCACATCAAGGGACGAATCCACAATAGGTCCTCCCGCTGAAAGAGAATATGCAGTAGAACCTGTAGGAGTTGCCGCTATTACACCATCTGATGCATAGGACCCTGCAAGTACACCGTCGATTCTTATTCTTGTATTGACCATTCTTTTAAATGATGAGCATGATACCACAATATCATTAAGTGCATTGAACTTATCAACAATTCTTCCGTCACGGCTGATAGAACCATAAAGCATAGCCCTTTTTTCTATTTTGTAATTACCGTCAATCAAAGCCTGCATACCCCGTTGCAGGTCTTCCACTTCCACCTCTGCAAGAAATCCAAGCCTACCCATATTGATACCAAGGACAGGTGTTTCTTTTTTGCAAAGAAGCCTGCAGAAACGAAGAATAGTTCCGTCACCGCCAATAACTATCATAATGTCGGCTCTTTCTCTGATCTCATCTACAGAAACCCTTTCTGCTTCTGTAATATTCATCTTTTCATCGCATATAAGGTGAAAATGATCCTTGAGATATTCACACACTTTTCTTGCGATGCCGTAATTTTCATCTTTTCTCGGGTTGGATGTTAACGCCACCGTTTTCATATTTTATACCTTCTTTAATTTTTCTTAAAACTAATTATACACATTTTTATGCAATTATGCAATAGTTTTGTAAATTTTATGCATAAACTTTAATTGCCTGTCAAATGGAGTACGTTTCTCTTCTGACAAATAAAAAGAGGAAATACCACATCATAATGTAATATTTCCCCTTAAAAGTAATTTTTTCTTAAAGGTTAAGCGACTTATAAGCCTTTAACCATTCATTCTTCAAATATGTATGTCTTATAGAACATTTCATCAGAAACACCATTGGTACTTTCCTTAAGTTCGTGCCACACATCGTTTACACACACAAGAAGACTCATAACATCAAACTTTAAATTAATGATATCTCTTTTGATTCCGGCATACACATCCACAATTATGTTTCCACTCCAAAACTAGTTATCAAATCCGCGTTCTTTCTTTTCAACATACTTGGCACCAATCTTACAGATACTCTTGTACGCAGGTCTTAAAATCTTTTTGCTTGTGATAAGTTCTTCAAGACGGTGAGCACACCATCCTGCATTTCGTGCTATGGCAAAAAGAGGAGTGTACATTTCACTTGGAATATTCAGCATAGTATATACAAATCCTGAATAAAAATCTACGTTACATGATACTTCCTTGATTCGTCCTTTTCTTTCATACACAAGATTAGGAGCAATCTTTTCTATAAGTTCATACAAAGCAAATTCTTTTTCAAATCCTTTTTTGTGAGCAAGGATTTTTGCCTTCTTTTTAAGAATTACAGTTCTCGGATCAGAACGGGTATATACAGCATGACCTACGCCATAAATAAGTCCCGATTTGTCCCCTACTTTTTTATCCATTATGGCATTAAGATATGCTTTTACCTCTTCTTCATCTGTCCAGTCAGAGACATTTTCCTTGATATCGTCCATCATCTTTACAACTTTGTAGTTGGCACCGCCGTGTTTAGGGCCTTTGAGTGAATTGATGGCACCTGATATTGCAGAATAAGTATCTGTGCCTGATGATGTAAGCACACGACAGGTAAATGCACTGTTGTTACCGCCGCCGTGTTCTGCATGAAGCAAGAGACAAAGGTCAAGGATTTCTGCTTCTTCCTTTGTAAACTTAGCATCACTTCTGATCATTGCAAGGATATTTTCCGCAATTGAATAGTCCTTGTGAGGAGAATGAAGAATGAGACTTTCACCATCGTAATAATGTCTTTTCGCTCTGTAGTCATATGCAGCAAGAGTAGGAATTCTTGCAATAAGCATAAGTGACTGCTTGAGTACATTCTCAACAGTTGTTGTGTCAGGATCATCATCATAAGAATAAAGTGTAAGTACACCTCTTGAAAGTTTGTTCATTACATCCTGGCTTGGCGCCTTAATAACAGTATCTTCGGTAAAGCCTTCAGGAAGATTTGCATATTCTGAAATCATACTTAAGAATTCCTCAAACTCTTCCCTATCAGGCAATCTTCCGTAAAGAAGAAGAAACACCGCTTCTTCGAATTTGTATCTCTTTTTGATGCCACATTTTTTGGCAAGGATATTTATATCATGTCCTCTGTATGCAAGTGAACCTTCATCAGCCATCTTTTCATCTTCATAAATGATATATCCGTGAACCTCGCTCACTTTGGTAAGTCCTGCAAGCACACCAGAACCATCAGAATTACGAAGACCTTTTTTTACATCGTATTTTGAATAATATTCGCGATCAATACTATATGCATTATCATCGAGTTTAATTTTGTCAATCATCATATCATTCCTTTAAAAATAATATTAGTATTGTATCATAAAAATTTTTTAATAACAATAGAAGGGACAAAAAATATGAAAAAATTCCTGATTTTTATTATTATTTTATATGTTTTTTCGGTATATATACCTTATTTCGCAAACAGATTCACAAATAATCATACAGAACTTCCTGACAATCACATAAGGCTTTACGATACTGAAAAAAACAAAGTAACATCTCTGCCCTTTGAGGAATACCTTTATTATGTTATTGCAGCAGAAATACCCGCATCATTCCACATAGAAGCAATAAAAGCCCAGACAATATGCGCAAGAACATATTCTTACAAAAAAATGCAAAGTATAACCCACTCAAACGGTGCCGACTTATGCACAGATATAAATCATTGCCAGTCATATACAACCGAAAGCAACCTGAAAAAACTTTGGAAAGAAAATTATACCTATTATAAAGACAAAATAAATAGTGCAATCAATGAAACAAAAGATATGATTATTACATACAACAATAAACCCATTGATGCTCTGTATCACTCATCAAATAACGGATATACCGAAAACTCCGAAGATGTATGGAAGACATCTCTCCCCTACTTAAGAAGCGTCAGAAGTCCTGATGAAAACTCCCCCTACTTCAACTATATCTATCATATTTCATCTGATGATCTTTATTCACAGATTAAAGAGAAATACAAAAACGCAAAAAGAAGCAGCGGTATAGGAAAAATCACATATACAAAGGGTGGCAACGTAAAAAACATCAATCTCTATTCCATAGATATAAAAGGCGTGGAACTACGGACTCTTCTTAGCCTTAAATCTGCATCATTTGATATGGAGGAAAGCGAAAATACAGTCAAAATCACTACTCACGGCTACGGACACGGAGTGGGACTTAGTCAGTACGGAGCAAACGAAATGGCTCATCAGGGGAAAAATTACCAGGAAATAATCAATCATTATTACAAGGGTACAAATATATTAAAAAAGGAATAATATTCTAAGTTCTGAAAAAACTAAAAGAAAAAACCGAAAGGAACATTATATGAAAAAACTTATAATCAGGAAAAAAGAAAAAAAGAAAAAATTTTCACCGAAACTGATGTTTTATTCTTTTCTGGCAGTATCTCTCTTTGTAATATGGCTTGGTGCAAAAACTACAGAAAATCAAACGAAAGAAATAACAGAGAAACCTGTCCTGGTTGAAAATAAATACACTTCTGAAATCAGCAAAAAGCCAGACCAACCCAATGAAAAAGCATCCAACGAAGAAAAAATGATAAATGAAATAAAAGAAACCTTCGAAAACACATCTGATGATGAAAAACTTAGTCTTCCATCACCAAAAGCAGAAGAAAAGCAATTTGTCACATATATAATGCTACCCTCAGATGGTGAAATTATAAAGCACTTTTCTGATTCGGAACTTCTGTATTCAAAAACCCTTGCAGACTACAGAACACATCCCGCACTTGATATAAAGACACAGATCGGCGATGATGTATTCAGTCCGCAAAACGGAAAAGTCACCGAAATAGCAAAGGATGAAGAACTTGGCTACTCCGTAACCATCGATCACGGCAATATGATATCAAAAGTCTCAAACCTTTCATCAAAAATCGACTTAAAAGTAGGAGACAAACTTAATATCGGGCAGAAAATCGGCATATGCGGTGACAGTGCACAGTATGAGATAGCCGACGAACCTCATATTCATTTTGAACTGAAAGTAAATGGCATAAATGTCAACCCACTTGAGTATCTTGAATAAATAAAAAAAGAAAGACTGCAGAAGATATCTTCCACAGTCTTAATATAAACTATTCTTCCTTATCTACAGGCAATTTGTTAAGCAAAGCCATCACAGAAATAATAATTATTGTTACTACAAATATACCAAGCATTCCAAGTCCCATGTACTTGAGAGATGCGAGAAAACCTTCTACATTAAACATATAAAATCCTCCTTTACTAACGAGCGATCAGGTTGAGTATAAGACCGCCAGCAATAACAGAAGCAATCTGTCCTGATACGTTTACACCAATAGAATGCATAAGAAGGAAGTTCTGATTATCTTCCTTAAGTCCCATCTTATGTACAACTCTTGCAGACATTGGGAATGCAGAGATACCTGCTGCACCGATCATAGGGTTTATCTTGTTCTTTGTAAAGAGATTTAAGAACTTTGCAAAGAGTACACCACCTGCTGTATCTACAATAAATGCAATAAGACCGAGACCGATAATCATAAGAGTATCTACCTGAAGGAACTGAGCAGCCTGCATCTTGGTGGAAATTGTGATACCAAGGAATATTGTAACAAGGTTTGCAAGTACCTTCTGTGCAGTTTCTGAAAGATTGTCAAGAACACCGCATTCTCTGATAAGGTTACCAAACATAAGGAAACCGATAAGAGAAACACTCATCGGAGCAAAGAGACCTGTTACCACAGTTATAATAATCGGGAAGAGAATCTTTGTTCTTTTTGAAACGTTCTTTGGCTTATAAGGCATTCTGATAAGTCTTTCCTTCTTTGTAGTAAGAAGTTTGATTACAGGAGGCTGAATTACAGGCACCAATGCCATATATGAGTAAGCCGCTACTGTAATTGCACCAAGAAACTTAGTTCCGTAGTAGTTTGCTACGAATATAGATGTAGGACCGTCTGCCGCGCCGATGATTGCAATTGATGCCGCATCCTGAAGTTCAAACCCAAAGAATCTTGCCATACTTAAGGTAAAGAAAATTCCAAACTGAGCAGCTGCACCAAACAGCATAAGTTTCGGATTTGAAAGAAGTGGTCCGAAGTCAATCATAGCACCTATACCGATAAACAAAAGAAGTGGGAAAAGTTCGTTTGCGATACCTGCATTAAAGAGAATATCGATTACACCTTCCTCACCGATAGCACCTGACAAAGGCAAGTTAACGAGAATTGCACCGAATCCCATTGGCAAGAGAAGTGTCGGCTCCATATCTTTCTTGATTGCAAGATAGATAAGAAGTGCACCTATTGCCCACATTACCACCTGTTGCCATTGGATGTTCAAAAAGTTTCCAAAAATAGCTTCCACAATATCAATCCTTTCAATATTTGATTTAAAAAAGAGCATAAAAAAAACCTTTACCACGAAACATACCGCGATAAAAGTCTTGCCATTTAATACAATAGCGGGAAAGTCCGTATTGACGACTATTGTAACAATCATATGATTGTTGGCTACTCCCCTTTAACGAAACTTATTTTAACACAAAATATTTCCATTGTCAACAAATTATTACTATCAATTCTTTTTTAAAAGGAGCATTTATATTGAAAAAGACAAAAATCATCTGCACAATCGGACCATCTTCTGAAAATGAAGATGTTATAGAAGAAATGATCAAAGCAGGAATGGACACAGCAAGGATGAATTTTTCCCATTCCACCTATGAGGAACACAAAAGAAGAATTGATGCCGTAAAAAAGATAAGAAAAAAACTTAACCTCCCCGTAGGAATAATGCTTGATACCAAAGGTCCTGAAATAAGGATAGAAACATTCGAAAAAGGCAGTATAGAACTTCTAAAAAATCAACTCTTCACTCTGACCACAGAGGAAGTGGTGGGAAACGAATCAAGAGTATCTGTCACCTATAAGGAAATCACAAAATATGTAAAACAAAATGATACAATACTTATAAATGATGGTCTGATTGAACTTAAGGCAGAAAATATCACAGATAAAGAGATAATATGCAAAGTCATTCACGGTGGAAAACTCTCAGACAGAAAAAGTATCAACCTCCCCTCATCAAATATCCATATGCCATATCTATCCGAAACAGACAAAAAAGATATTATATTCGGCATGCAAAATGACATAGACTATATTGCTGCATCATTTGTAAGATGCAGAGAAGATGTGGAAGATATACGAAGACTTGTTATGGAATACGGCAAACCCAACATCAAGATAATTTCAAAGATAGAAAACGCCCGTGGAGTAGAAAATATAGACGACATTATCCTTGCATCTGACGGAATAATGATTGCAAGAGGTGATATGGGAGTGGAAATCCCATATGAGAAACTACCTGCTATACAGAAAGAAATTATATCAAAATGCCTCTTATCAGGAAAGATATCCGTCACAGCAACACAGATGCTTGAATCAATGATTTTAAATCCACGTCCCACGAGAGCAGAAGTAAATGACATTGCAAATGCCATCTATGACGGAACAAGTGCAATAATGCTTTCAGGAGAAACTGCCGCAGGGAAGTTTCCCGTACAGACAGTATTGACTATGAAAAAAATTGCGGAATATACCGAAAAGACAATCTGTCATAACAAAATCACAAATAATAATATCAAAAGTCTTACGGTGACAGATGCCATATGCCATGCAGTTTGCACCTGTGCATCTGATCTTGATGCAGAATGCATTGTGGCTGTGACAAAATCAGGCCATACTGCAAGGATGATCTCCAAATTCCGTCCTGATTGTCCCATAATCGCCCCTACAATAGACGAAGACATATACTACAAACTTTCCCTTGTATGGGGAGTGTTTCCTATTGTAAACGGGGAAAAAACTTCAAGCAAAGAATTATATGATTCTGCCGTGGAAAAAGCAAAAGAATCCCTTGATCTTACAAAAAATGACATTATAGTATTAACAGGTAGTTCCTCACTTAATCTTTCCAAAACAACCAATATGTTGAAGGTTCACAGAATCAATTAAATGATAATTTAAAAAACCGAAGAATCCCAATAATAAATAATGACTCTTCGGTTTACTGTTGATTTTGATTATTCAACAAACTTCCAGTTGTCAAAATATCCCGTTCTCTCTTCATATAATCCTGTCAGTTCGTTATAATATCTAAAATGTGTTCCATATTGTTTCTCTCCGTAGCGAAATTCTCCCTCATAATGAAGAAAGATTTCGTGAAAGTTCTTTTCTGCATTATACTCTATCTCATACCACTTGCCATAATGCCAGTTTCCGTCTTTGAATTCCCCTGTAAATCTTTTGTAAAAACCTTCATAAAAGGGATTTCCCTTTGCAGAATATTCTGTGCCAAATCCGGATTTTTTGTTATCTTTCATTTTCCCTTCATACAAAAGTCCCGATGCATTATCTCCTATATGGCAATACAGAGTTGCATTTCCGTTTAACTCTCCTTCAGTCCATTCCCCTACACAGGAAATATCACCACCGGAAACGTTGTACATAGTTCCCTTACCGTTAAGTAACCCGTTAGAAAACCCTCCAATGTACATTACATTTTCTCCCACAGAAGTAATCTCTTCTATCTTTCCCTCATCTTTGTAGATAAGATACGGAGTATCTATGTATATATCGTAATTTCTTGCACCATAGGCAAACATTGTTCCCTTTCCGTGAGCAACACCGTTTACCACATTTCCTTTATAATATATACTTCCTGCCCCGTCAACCGATTCATCTTTGTAATATATCACACCATCTTTGTCAGAATATTCAGGTGCATAAAGCACAATGAAGTTTTTATGTTGAAAATGCCCGTAATTATGGAACTGAAATGAAAATCTGTCATAATATATTTTGCCTTTATATATAGACTTGCCGTCCTTAAATAACTCACCATTGTACCCATCTTCCTCTTCTGTGCCATACCTTAGTGAGTAAAGATTGCCGTCTGCTCTTAAATACATAGCCTCTGTACCATCAATTCCTGACGGTGCAGTAACTTTGTTTATCATAAGTCCATACCTGAAAGAATCATCACACACAGTCTTTACCACAGAATTTTGATTGAGATTAACGGTATATCCTGGAGTTTCACTATCCCCTTTAACATTTACCTTAAAAGGAGATTTCATATTATAGTGAACCATAGCATCAAAGTACATATACGATTTACTGTAAAGAATAGTTCTGTTATCAGTAAAACTTCCTATATAAATATCAACATTGTCACCATACTTATTGGTTGTTACGTTCTTTTTTATACCGTAAACAAGGTTTCCGTCTTTGAAAACACCTTTTTCGCTTACGTTTTTTACATATTTATAATAATCTGTACTTTCATCAACAGTTTCAGTTTTTTCTTCCATACCTTCTATTTCTTTTTCAAGAATACGGACTTCATATTTCCTTTCGGTATCATCGTATATGCAATTTCCCCAATGATACAAAAAATCTATATTTACAACTGTTCTTCCGTAGATATTATATGATTCAGCAAGTTCCCCGTTAACATATGTTTTTATATCTGTAGGATACACCCTGAATAATGGTTCAAAGGTGGGATAAGTCTTAAACTCATTTACCATATCAGATATATATGGAGTGAAATTGTACTTTTTTCTGTCTATATTAAGTTCTCTTTTCTCTTCATTCCATACCACATCAAAACCGTAGTTCATAAGGTCTTCTGCCACCACATATGTTTTATTTTTATAATTATAGGACTCTATTGGAGAATAGTCTATGAAGCAAACAATGTCCGTTTGTGTCACATAGCCTGGATCATCTGCATATACATTCAACGAAAGCAATGCCGAAAGTACAAAAATAAATATACTCAAAAAACCTGCTGTTTTTTTCATATCATCACTCCTTTGTACTTCAAGTATAGCATCACACAAATTTTTAAGTCAATTTGATACTACATACGAAATAAAACTGTAAAACAAATTAAAAAGAGATGTAAAAAACAACATTTCACATCTCTTATATTCTTTATCAAACTATTAATTTATCTTCACATTTTCCCAAAGAGTATTTAAATATTCAAGCATTTCCAAATCAAGATTTCTGTAAGCATATTCGTTGTAATTTGCTTTGAAATCTATATCATCAGGATAGAGAATCTTCATAGCATCCTCGCCCATATTTTCTATATACTCGCTGTCGTTATATACAATACTGTTTGGCGATGAATAATAAGTATATTCTGCATTTGCCACAGCAGCATCTCTTGAAAGCATAAAGTTTATAAATATTTCTGCTAAATCCTTATTCTGAGCACATGTTGGAATACACATAGCATCAAGGAAGAAGTTAGTCTTTTCGGGATAGTAGAACTTAAGATCCACATCTTCCGCCTGAGCATCTACCATTGTGAAATAATCCCCTGCATAGTATGCACCGATGGATGCTTCTCCCGACTCCATCATATTATATATTTCATCCATTACATAACTATATACAAGTGGTCTCTGACTAAGAAGTTCATCATAAGCCTTGTCCCACTCTGATTTGTCAGTTGTGTTTACATCAATGCCAAGTTTGTACATTGCACTTCCGAAAGCATCACGGGAATTGTTGAACTGAAGGATTCTTCCTTTGTAATCCTCATTCCACATAAGATCCCAACCTTTGGCATCTTCTTCTTTGACAGTATTGCCGTCATAAATTACCCCTACCATACCATAGGTATATGGAACTGTATATTTTGCTTCAGGATCGAAATAAAGTCCTTTGAATGAATCGTCTATATTCTCATAGTTTGGTATGTTGTCATAATTAATGGGCAAAAGAAGATTTTCTTCTCTCATTCTTGCTATCATATAATCAGATGGTATTACCACATCATAACTTACCGCACCGCTTGAAATCTTTGAATACATATCTTCATTTGAAGCGAATGTACTGTAGTTTACATTGACCCTCTGACCGTAAGTCTCTTCATACCAGTCTTCAAATTCTCTGATTGTATCATATGAGCCTTCGCTGCCGTCAGATATATACTCACCCCAGTTATATACATTAAGTGTAAGTGAGTCTCCGCCTGCACAACCTGAAAAACTCATCATAACAAGGGAAAGTGCAAGGACAATGTACAAGATTTTTTTCATTGTGATTCCTCCTTAGAAAACTATTTTTGCTTTTGCTGACTGTTTTTATTATCAATCAGGTTACTTATAAGAAGAAGTGACATTGTAACAATAAAGATGATTGTTGCAAGTGAATACATCTTGGGAGTAACCGTCTTTTTTGTCATACCGTAGATTTTGATAGGAAGAGTTTCAAAATCGTTTCCCAAAGTAAAATAACTTATTACAAAATCATCAAGTGACAATGTAAATGCCATAATGGCACCTGTGATGATACCGGGAAGTATTTCGGGAAGTTCCGCCTTGAAAAAAGCCTTCATAGGTGTGCATCCAAGATCCATTGCAGCCTCACCAAGTGATGAATCCATCTGATTGAGTTTCGGAAGGACCTGAAGGATTACATATGGTGTACAGAATGTTACGTGGGCAATGAGTATTGTCCAGAAACTCAAACTGTTTGCCGCACCAAAGAGTCTTCCCACAAACACAAACATAAGCATAAGTGAAATACCTGTTATGATATCAGGGTTTATCATAGGAATATCAGTAACAGTATTCATTGCGGCTTTGTACCATCTGGATCTTAACTTATTGATACCTACTGCGGCAAATGTACCAAGTGCAGTTGATATAAGAGTGGCTGCAAAAGCCAGTATAATTGTATTTTTGACTGCTTCAAGTGTGTTTCTGTCACGAAAAAGTTCTTTGTACCATTTAAGAGAAAAACCTGAGAATACCGACAGGCTTTTCGCTTCGTTAAATGAAAACACCAAAAGCACAATAATCGGGGCAAACAAAAATGCAAACACAATCCCCGTATAGATTTTTGAAGACAGTTTCATTTTATTCCCCTCCGTAAACATAACGGGCAGATACGTACTTCACAATTGTCATACCCGTAAGAAGAATAATCATAAGAATAAATGCAATGGCAGCGGCAAAGTGAAGATTGTTTGCAACATACTGTCCTTCTATGGCATCGCCTATAAGGAAGAACTTGCCGTTACCAAGTTTCTGCGAAATGTAGAAGGTACTTATAGATGGTATAAGCACCATATTGATTCCCGATATGACACCTGGCATACTGAGCGGAAGGACCACTCTTTTTAGTACAGATCCGCCTGAGCATCCAAGATCCTTTGCTGCTTCAAGAAGATTTGTATCAAGTTTTGCAAGTATTGAATATATTGGCAAAACCATATACGGGAAATAGTCATACACCATACCGATGATAACTGCAGTTTCCGTGCCGATAAGTTTCACAGGGTTTAATCCTACAGAACCAAGGAATGTATTGATAATTCCTGTATCCTGAAGTATAGTCATCCACGCATATGTTCTTATAAGGAAATTCATCCACATAGGAATCATAATAAGGGTAACCATTGTTTTCTGAGTCTTTTCTTTTGCACGGGACATAATATATGCAATGGGATATCCCATAAGAAGACATATAATGGTGGATATCAGGGCAAGTTTCAGAGAACGCATAAATATTATGATATATGTCCTTACTTCTTCACTTGTTCCGTCATCGTTTATAAGGTTACTTTTTGCATTGAAAAATCTCAAAATATTTTCAAAAGTAAAATTGAAATTATTGTCTGTAAATGCATAATACGCCACAAAAATAAGCGGCACAACCACAAACACAAAAGACCACACCGAATAAGGCACAAGGGAAGCACGGTATGTATTCTGACCTTTGATCATACCTTTTTTCATTCTTCCTCTTCACCTCCGGGGTTGGATAGTTCATCAAGTTCGTTGGAGAATGAAGAGTAATCCCCATACATACCCGAGTATTCGGATTTCTTCATAATATGGATTGCATCAGGATCAAGTTTGATTCCGATATATGAATCCTCCTGTACAGGATCTGTGGTCTGTATCATCCACATAAATCCATTTATATCAACAATAGCCTCGTTGTGTACACCCATAAAGGTAACAGACTTTACTGTACCGCAAAGCATACCCTCCTCAAGGCTTACAATATCTACATCCTCAGGTCTTATAACCACATCTACGGGCTCATTTTCACCAAATCCTGTATCAAGGCATTCAAAAGTATGTCCGCCAAATGACACAGAATAGTCTTTTATCATTACACCATCTACGATGTTGCTTTCGCCGATAAAGTCTGCCACAAAGGCATTTACAGGCTCATTATACACATCCACAGGTGTACCAATCTGCTGAATTTTGCCATCACTCATTACCACAACAGTATCAGACATACTGAGAGCCTCTTCCTGATCATGTGTGATAAATACAAATGTGATACCTGTATTTTTCTGTATCTTTTTAAGTTCCTGCTGCATATCTTTTCTGAGTTTAAGGTCAAGTGCACCGAGAGGTTCATCCAGCAAAAGAACCTTCGGTTCATTTACAAGTGCTCTTGCAATGGCAACTCTCTGCTGCTGTCCGCCTGAAAGACTTGTTACCTTTCTGTCGGCAAAGCCAGAAAGCATTACCATCTGAAGCATTTTTTCCACTTTTTCTTTTATTTCTTTCTTCGGAACTTTCTGCTCCTTAAGACCGAACGCAACATTGTCGAATACATTCAGATGAGGAAAAAGTGCATATCTCTGAAACACAGTATTTACATGTCTTTTGTGAGGGGGAAGGTCGTTTATTCTCTCTCCCATAAATACAACATCCCCAGTATCACTTTCTTCGAAACCTCCGATGATTCTTAAAGTGGTAGTCTTACCGCATCCTGATGGTCCCAAAAGTGTGACAAACTCATTGTCATAAATATCAAGACTGATATTATCTAAGATAAGTTCGCCATCAAATGATTTGGATATATTTTTAAGTTCAATAATCTTTTTCATATCTGTCATCTCCACAAAAAAAGTGATACACCTTATGGCATATCACTTGTATCACATTATGAACTTTCATATCTGTACCAGATCACAACACTGTCCCTTAAAAGAGAATACAGATATTCACACTCACAACTGGATCAGAGTCTATATAGCAAGGATTACTTTTACTACTCTTATTGACCATTTTACAAGTTTATGCCTGAGGCATTTTCGGTTTATGAAGTAACCAACTTACAAAACTGAGCTTTTAACTCAATCAATAAGGCAACAGAAGTTGCCAACCGCATATTCAAGCGGTCTTCGGCATTCGACCCGGCTGTCCGTATGGCCTTGGCCAGGTTTCCCCGGCGGTCGTTCAATCTTGCTTTGGAAACGCTGTTCCAATTGAGATCTTTGTAAGTATAGCACAATGATAGAAAAATGTCAACAAAAATAAGTGACAAAATACCTAATTTTATTACAAAATCAACCTTTTGACATACTTTTGATCATATGATATACTGACAAAAAACATAGGGAGGCTTATATGAATATTTCAGTTTTCGGCAAAAGTGACAGTGCCATAAACCTTTGCAATATACTTCACACCTTAAATACAGATATATCTGGAATATATGACAAAAACCTTCAGTCTGCAGTAGAATTTGCCGCCCTGACAGATTCAAAAGCATACTTTTGCCCTGATGAAGCAATAGAATCATCAGATGTGATTATCCTTACAGATAACGAGGATATCAGGTCATATATTTCCATTATAAAGAGTTCAAAGGCACAAAATAAACTTCTTTGTATGATTTCCCGTGATAATACCTCGGACAAAATCTACACAGATAACCTTAATACACATTTCTCCATATACTCCCCTGCTCTTTTCGATGAAAATATAAAGAAAAATGATTTATACACATTTATGCTTGAAGGTTTCGGCATAAGATACACCGAGTTTACTCTCTTTCTTGCATCAAAAGGTATTTCTTATAATGAATTATCCATTGATGATGCGAAGGTGTTTTATTCCGTACTGAACCTTTACACAAACGGACTTGAAACACTTATAAAAACAGCAGAAAATACTCTTGGCAAATCATCTTCCGATATACGAGGGATTCTTAAGTTACTGACAGAGCATACTTTTAAGTCAGATTCATTAAGAGGATCATTCTTTACAAATGACACATATTCATCACTAAAAACCCTTGATACACTCAAATCACAAAACAAACCTTCCCTTACATCACTATATAAAATCATAGGACTTAATGCACTTGAATATGCACCCTACAACAAAGAAGAAAAGGATCACTATACAAAAATTCTTCTGGATAATTAATTTTTGTGTTTAAAGTCTCTCAACTTGGGTATATAAATATAAAGACAGTTCAACTGTCATAAATGTACAAAAAAGGGAGATGTTATTTTATGAAGACTATCATCGTATCAAGAAAAATGGAACTTACCGATGGCATTAAATCCCATGTGGAGAAGAAAATCAAAAAACTTGATAAATTTTTCAAAGAAGATGCAAATGCCACAGTGACACTCTCTACTCAAAAAGATAACCAGAAAGCCGAACTTACCATTACATACCAAGGTATGCTCTATCGTGCAGAAGTTGTAACCGAAGATCTTTATAAATCCATTGACAGAGTTGTGGAACTTCTGGAACGTCAGATCAGAAAGCAGAAAACAAAACTTGAAAAAAGACTCAAAACAGGTGCTTTCATTGCTGATGCTGATATGGAACCGATTGAAGAAGAAAAGGAATTTAACATTGTAAAAACAAAAACCTATTCTGCAAAGCCTATGAGTCCATCTGAAGCAATACTTCAGATGAATCTTCTGGGACACAGTTTCTACATCTTCGAAGATTCTCAAAGCGGCGGCACAAGTGTTGTTTATAAAAGAAACGACGGAGATTACGGCATAATCGAAATTAAATAATGCAGTACAAAAACAGCCATCGGAAACTTGCGATGGCTGTTTTGTTGTATCTGATAATAAATAAAAAGCACAAATTAATATTCGATTTTGGGACCCTATTCTTTTGCATTTTGTCGATTTATAAGATAAGATTTATTATTATGAAAATCATCGGGGATTGATTCATTTACGACAAATTTAAAACAGCCGTCAGAAATATACAAAAATCGACTTTTTTGTGTTGAAATTTTACCTCATTTATGTTATGATAAAGTGTGTTTTTATTTTCAGATTACAAAGGAGAAGGCATATGTTAAATGTAACAAAAATATTCGGTGAAAACGTATTTGACGATAGTGTAATGAAGGAACGCCTTCCTGAAGATATATATAACGCCGTCAAAAAAACCATCACAGAAGGCACAAGTCTTGACATTGAAGTGGCAAATGTAGTTGCAAGTGCAATGAAAGACTGGGCAATAGAAAAGGGATGTACACATTATACTCATTGGTTTCAGCCTATGACAGGTATTACCGCCGAAAAGCACGACAGTTTCATTGAGCCGTCCAAAGACGGTCATATCATTATGGACTTTTCTGGAAAAGCCCTTATCAAAGGTGAGCCTGATGCATCAAGTTTTCCATCAGGAGGACTCCGTTCCACATTTGAAGCAAGAGGATATACTGCATGGGATCCCACTTCATATGCATTTGTAAAGGATGGATCTCTTTGTATCCCTACTGCCTTTTGTGCATACAACGGGGATACCCTTGACAAAAAGACTCCCCTTCTCCGTTCAATGGAAGCAATCAATACTCAGGCTTTAAGAATACTACGCCTGTTCGGAAATACCGAAGCAAAGAGAGTCATCACAACTGTAGGACCTGAGCAGGAATATTTTCTGGTTGATAAAGAATACTACAATCAGAGAAAAGACCTTACAATCACAGGCAGAACCCTTTTTGGTGCAATGCCTCCCAAAGGTCAGGAAATGAACGATCACTATTTCGGTGCTATAAAGACAAGAGTTTCTGCTTTTATGAAAGAACTTGACGAAACATTGTGGAAACTGGGTATTCTTGCAAAAACCAAACATAACGAAGCGGCTCCCGCGCAGCACGAACTTGCACCGATTTTTACAATCGGAAACATTGCAACAGACCACAACCAACTTACAATGGAATTTATGAAAAAGATTGCCGAAAGACATTCTCTAGTGTGCCTCCTTCACGAAAAGCCATTCAAGGGTGTCAACGGAAGCGGTAAGCACAACAACTGGTCCCTTTCTACAGACAAAGGCGAAAACCTTTTGAAACCGGGCAAAGAACCTCACAACAACCTTCAGTTCCTTACATTTCTCTGTGCAGTAGTAAAGGCTGTAGATATATATCAGGACTTACTGAGAATTTCTGTTGCAAGCGCAGGAAACGATCACAGACTTGGCGCTCACGAAGCACCACCTGCAATAGTTTCCATGTTTCTCAGTTCTGATCTTGAAGGAATACTTGAAGCAATGGAAAATGGCTCTGAATACAAAAAAGAAGTCAAGAAAAAGGTAATGGTGGGTGTAGATGCAGTTCCGCTGTTTACAATGGATACATCTGACAGAAACAGAACAAGCCCCTTTGCTTTTACAGGAAATAAATTTGAATTCAGAATGCTCGGTTCATCTGACTCCATTGCATGTACAAATGTAATGCTCAACACCGCAGTAGCAGACGTACTCAAAGATTTCGCAGACGAACTTGAAGGAAAAGAAGATTTCGAAAAAGCATTAAGAGAACTTCTTAAGAACATCTGCAAAAATCATAAGAGAATAATTTTCAACGGCAACAACTACAGCGAAGAATGGGTAAAAGAAGCCGAAAAACGTGGTCTTTCAAACTTAAGATCTACTGCTGATGCTCTTCCACTTTACCCTGACAAAAAATATATAGAACTATTTAAACGTCACGGAATATATACAGAAACAGAAGTAAGATCAAGATGCGAAATCCTTCTTGAAAACTATGCAAAGACTATCAACATAGAAGCAAAGACTATGATTGATATGACAAAAAAGGACATCATCCCCGCAATAAGCAAATACACAGGCAAACTTGCAGAAAGCATTTCAAATAAGAAGAATGTACTAAGCGGTATATCTTTTGATGCAGAAGAAGAGATTCTTATCACGCTTACAAACCTTACAAATGAGATATACTCATCTATGTGCGACCTTGAAGATAACTTAAAAGCCGCTCCTGAAATATCAGGAACAAAAGAAGTGGCTAAATATTTTGAAGAAAATGTACTTAAACTTATGGATCAGTTAAGAACTCCCGTTGACAAAGCAGAAACACTCTGTTCCGGTGAATACTGGCCGATGCCTACATACGAAAAACTTCTCTTCGGTGTATAAGGAGGTAAATATGTCTGATAAAGTTAATATTTTAGGGGTAAAAATTGACAAGGTATCCATAGACGAAGCAGTAGAGAGAATCATCACATTTACAAATGAGGACAAGGTCCATACTGTGTTTACTCCCAATTCAGAAATTATTATGAGTGCATACAGAGATGAAAATATGAAATCCATCCTCAATAATGCATCTATGCTTACTGCTGACGGAATCGGTGTTGTAAAGGCAGCACAGATTGTAAAAAATCCCGTGAAAGGAAGATGTGCAGGATATGACATCTCCCTTAAACTTATGGAAAGAATGGAAAAAGAAAACAAATCCCTTTATCTTTTCGGCTCCAGACCCGAAGTGGTAAAAACCGCTTACGAAAAACTCAAAGAAAAATACCCTGCCTTAAACATCGCTGGATACAGCGACGGATATTTCGACGAAGCAAAAGAAAAGGAAATCATAAATGACATAAACGAAAAAAATCCTGATGTAGTATTTGTATGTCTCGGTTGTCCCAAACAGGAAAAATGGATAAATGATAACAAAGATAAACTCTCTTCAAAAGTGCTTATGGGTCTTGGCGGTTGTCTTGATGTGTATGCAGGATATGTAAAGAGAGCACCTGATATATTTATAAAACTTAATCTTGAGTGGTTTTACAGACTTATAAAAGAGCCAAAGAGATTTGTAAGAATGCTTGACCTGCCAAGATTTGCAATGAAAGTAATACTTCACGGAAAAAAATTTCCTCAGGATTAAAATAAATACAAAGGACTAAATTATTATGGGTAAACTAATCGTAATCGAAGGTGTGGATTCATCAGGAAAAGCCACCCAGACAAAGAAACTTTTTGAAAGACTGAATGATGAGGGCATAAACGTATGTGCCATAGAATTTCCAAACTACAAAAGCAAATCTTCTGAACTTGTGAAGATGTACTTAAACGGCGAGTTCGGTCAGAATGCCAATGATACCGATCCATATATGGCGTCTGTATTTTTTGCGGCAGACAGAGCAGCATCATTCAAGAAAGAATACAACAAGATGCTCAAAGATTGTGATGTTTTAATTGCCGACAGATACACCACATCCAATATGATTCATCAGGCATCAAAAATAAATGAAACTGACAAAAAAGAAGAATTTCTTGACTGGGTAAATGACTTTGAATATTCAAAACTTTCCCTGCCAAAGCCTGATTTAACCATCTTTCTCGATATGCCTGTTAAGTTTGCTGTGAAACTTATGGCAGAAAGAAATAACAAAATTAACAACTCTTCTGTAAAAGATATCCACGAAAGTGACGAAAACTATCTTAATGAATCATACAACAGTGCTTGTTTTGTAGCAGAGAAAAACAACTGGACTCATATTATGTGTGTGGATGGGGAAAGAATCAAAACAATTGATGAAATAAGCGATGAAATTTATTCCTATGTAAAAAACATTCTTTAGGAGAAAAATATGATTACTAAGAAACAACTCATCCTTCGTTGCACCACACTTATTATGGGACTTGTACTTGGAATTACAGCGTCATATTTTGCTTGGAATATCAAAGAATACTTTACAAATCCCAGGGAAGATGGTTCAAAAATCACTACAGACAAACTTACAAAATCAGATTTCTGGGAAAAAGCCACCATGCATTTCGAGGATGAGACCTCATCTTTTCTTGACAGTTATGTGGCTATTTATAATTCCTACAATCTGTCCTCTGATATGGACCTCAAACTTATCCCCTATTTTGAAAAATACGGATATACCTCCATGATAGTAAGCGGACTCAAGTCGAAAAGCAAACTTGCAAATATATACTGCATCGAAAAATGTTGTGAACTGTTTGGCGACAGACGATTAAACTACAAGGAAGTCCTTTCGGCACTTAACAATGTAAATATAGACAAAACAATCATCACGGATTTTGAAGATGAGGCTACATATATTCACATTGCAGAGCAGAGGCTTGATCTTGCAAAATCACTTCTTGATGAGAGTTTTTCCTCTCCAAAAATTGCAAAAAACAATAGTAAAACACGTATGGCATGGGTATCCAATCTTATGAATACTGACAATGCCTTAAGAATATATGATTTTGGATTTTTTTATACAACACTTAATACTTTTTCTGCAAAAAATGCCTCAATATATTTCAAAGAAGATGATACGGTTTTACTTGATGACGGAAATACATATATGGTAATAAAAATCGGAAACTCTGTAAATGAATATGTGATAAATAACATCATATCGGAAAACCTCAACGAAGAATACAACCATTTGTATATAAATTCTGTAAACATATCTGATGATGTAATAAACGCGCAGTTCAATACTACTTTGACGGATTTAAGCGGACAGAGTATAAAGAAATATAACCTTTCCTACGATATTTCTTCCGGAACTTCCACTATCACAGGTTAATTACAGTACTTTTAAAAAAGGAGCAACCAGATTAAGATGAAAACAGCAGGATTCATATCAAAATTTATTATTACAATTATAATATTGTTTATAATAAGCCAGATTGTATTTCTGTCAATATATACATATCCATCCAAAAAGACTGTTTTCAGCGAAATCACAAATGAAAATAATGCCGAAATCGAAGATATCATCATCGACAAAACCGAAAAGAGAAAAGGAAAATCAGCAAGTATATTCATTATCACAGATTACGAAGACACATTAAGACTAAAGGACTATGCAAGAATTTCACACCTCAGCATACAAAATGTAGATGCATCTTCCATTAAAGAACTATCAGGGATGGAGATAAATTCACTCTATCTTCAGCATGCTACGGAATTTGATATATCCAATATTGACTTTAAAAAACTGAGAAATCTTTCCATAGTAAATACAAAGGTCAGAAACATAGAAAAGTTGTGTGATTCTCCTCATTTCACGTCTCTCAGCATATCGGGTTCCGACACAGAAAACAAAGATTACTTAAAAGGATTTAAAAACCTTTCAACTCTAATGCTTGAGAATATCAGACTGAAGGATATCTGCTTTGTAAAGGACATGGCAGAACTTAAGAATTTAACTATATTAAACTGCAATCTGTCAGACATCAATCCTCTGACTGACAAAAAAAATCTTGTATCTCTGGTCCTTTCCCAAAACAACATAACCGATATATCCCCCATTAAGAATATGAAACATCTTTCCAATCTGGATATATCACATAACAAAATCAAAGGAACACTTGATCTGACACAAAATCCGAAAATTTCATCAATCAATGCAGAATTCAATCACATAAATGAAATAAAACTGCATAAAGATATCTCCTGTTATATGGATTTGTCATACAATGACATAACAGAACTGAACGATAATACACTTGATATAGTAAATAATTCCCCAAGTGTAAACCTGTTTGGTAATGACCTTATTGATAATGAAAATTTAAGAAAATCAGAAAGTATAATATACACAAACGACAATTTAATAACCTATACATATAATGAGCACAGATCTTATATGAATTCACTTAAAGAATTCAGCCGCAAATACATAAAACCCGAATGGTCAGAACTAAAAAAAGCGGCAATATCATACTGTGCCCTTAAATACAACACAAAGCATCTCAATATTCATTCAGAACCCCAACCTGAAAACAAAAAAGTGCACACCGAATACAGCGCACTTGTTGACAAGGTTGCTTTTTCCGACGGAATATCAGGAGCATATCGTGATATACTCAGATCCCACGGTATAGATTCTTATATTTACAAAGGAAAACTTGATTCTGAACCTTATGATGACCATACATGGAACATTGTATATATTGAGTCGAAACCTTATCATTGTGATATATCTCTTAATGCCGGATACAAAGATGATATGTTTTATTATGATACTGCATCTTTTTTCAGAAAGTATATGGATACATTCGCTAAATCTGACAATAAATTTAAATACAACAAGTATATACTTTCTGACAACAATGCACCCAAATGTACAGAAAGCATTTCTGACTCCGCCATTTCAAATGTAATATATGAAATAGTAAATGGCGAGGATTTATATCTATTTACCGATAAAGAACAATACAAAACAAAAAAAGAATACTTTGAATCTGAACCGGGGACTGATAAACAATGAATAAGAAGAAATCACTAATATCCATTATCATTTTTCTTATTGCCTTTGTAATAGGATTTAATGTATATAACGGATATTATTATATCGAAAATATATATAAGTTCAATCTTGGCTCTGTCAATAAGGATCATATAGAAAAGGTGAACAAATCAGGTGTATGGGAAACAATATACAATCACTATACCGATACACTCAATATGGATATTGACACATATGAAAAGATATACAACACACACTCTGCCTGCGATTATATGGACAACATACTTGAACCCTACTACAGTCAATATGGTTATGATTCTGTTATAGCAAGCGGGCTCATAAGCAAATACAAAATCGCCAATGTATATTCATATGAAAAGTGCTGTGAAATAATCGGCGAAAAAAAGATAAACAAAGACGGACTTGTAAGATTTTTAAAGAAACTGTCTATTGATAAGAAAAACTACTCAGATACAGAAAATGAAAAAAAATATATTGAGTATGCTATGTCGAGGCTTAATCTCTCAATCTCTCTTCTTGAGGGTTCAACGAAATCAGATATGATTACGAAACACTTAAGTTCTGACACATACTGCTGGATATCAAACGGACTAAGAAACAGAACTCATCTTAAATTCCGCCACAAAGGAGACTATATTACAGCATCAAATCATTATATAAGCCCTGTGTCGGAAGTGGAATTTGTTTCAAAAAACTGTATAAAGGTAATGTCAGGCGAACCTTATGCGGTGTATATCGATGAAGAAATCATAATGTACAACATTAATTATCAACTGAAAAAATCATTAAAAGATTCCTTATTAAGCGATATGACTACAAATGACATCTCATTTTCAAATCATACAGTTTCAGGAAATCTCTATTATTTCGATCAGGGAATGAATCTTCAGAGTAACACATTTACATTTGATTTAAAAACAGGAAAAGCCGACATAAAATAGCATAAAACAGAAAACAATAAACCCAAAAAGAAAAACCTCTCTTAAAAGGAAATTCAGTCTTGTAAGAGAGGTTTATTTTTTATCTTAATGACATAGAATTATTGATTATGGTTGTACTGTAGAGGAAAAGTACGTCCTGATTGTCAAATTTCAGAAAATTACCAAGAAATGAACTCTGGATATATCTGATATCCACTACTGTTATCTTTTTGTACCCTGAAGAAAGAAGGGGCGTAATGCTGCTTCCGAAAGAATCTCTGAAAATCACAAGTTCCTTATCGGATAACCCATTAGGATTTACTATTTCTATAAGAGGTGATGTGCCTGACAAAAACATTTCATACGGGTCTTTGCCATAGGCTTTATCCATATTGTACATATCCCCTTCTTTTGCCACACCTGTATCAAAATAATTTACTTTGCAATTTAGAATATTTTCATTTGTCAGATATTTTATTTCATCAGGTTCAACATTAAGCGCCGCCTGACCGAGATAAACACCTTTGAAAGGATTGTCAAGGACATTTACATCATACTCTTCGATAATCCTGCTTCCCATTTTTTCTGCGATATATTTTGCCACGGGGATGATTTTTTCCTGTTTCCAATGAGAATCGGTTCTGTAATAATCATCTATTGATAACATATCCATAATATCTATATATGTCATATAGTCCATACGGGATATGAAATCATCTGCAAATGATTTATAATCAATGGAAAGATAACCGTTTTTCTCTGCAAGATAAAAGTTTTTGTCAGGAATAAGCGAAAGATAAACCTTCACGTCTGTATCCTTCATATATGTGTCGTACAAAAAGTCAAATCTTTTCTTTGCATTATCAACCATATCAGGGTTTAAAGGGTATTCAAGTTTTGACAAATGGCCGTATGAATAGAACAACCCGTTATTGTCAAGTTTGTTAAACACATATTTCGAAAACAGGGCCTTCACTCCCCTGAAAACATCTCTAAAAGGGAATTGATCGGTTGTATATTCTTCGAAGTTCTTCATAAACTCCCCATCCACTATACTCTCACTTGTCAACTCAGGTTTCTTAGCCAGTTCTCTTCTTTCACTTTCCGAAAAAGCATCATCAGGCTTTACCCAGCATATAACAGATACCACACACATAAAAAGAGAAAATACACAGGTAATTATTTTATGTCTTAATTTATTGCTCATAATATTCTCCTTTCTGTCATTATTTAAAATCTGAAATACAAGAACGGATTGAAGGATCCGTCTGCAAGATATCCCGTCACAACAATTAAAAGAATGAGACAGACAATTATCTCTGAAATATCCCAAACAATGAATTTTTCGAACTTATTTCTCAGTTTTTTGTAGATATTTTTCGGCACAGGAGTTGCACTAAATGCTGCAATGAGTATCACACAACCGTAGTTTCTTAAATTATACAACACTTCCTGAGACACACAAGGCAGATTTCCTCTTCCAAACATACCTCCCACAAAATTTACAGTCTCGCTTAAGTTTCCTGATGCAAAAATCATAAAACTTACCGTTACAAAGAAAAACATATATACATAGGACAATATGATATGTTTCTTAAGATATTTAAGAAAGAAAAATTTTTCAAGTGTCAAAAGAACACCGAAATACAATCCCCACAGTATGAAATTCCACTCTGCACCATGCCAGAAACCGGTAAGAAACCATACAATAAATATGTTTATAAGATGTCTAAGTTTGCCTACTCTGTTTCCGCCTAAGGGTATATATACATAATCCCTGAACCATGATCCCAGAGATATATGCCATCTTCTCCAGAATTCTGTGATACTTCTTGATATAAACGGGTAGTTGAAATTCTCCATAAATTCAAATCCAAATAGTTTTCCAAGACCTATTGCCATATCAGAGTACCCTGAAAAATCAAAGTATATCTGAAGCATAAAGGATACTGCATACAACCAGTAATAAGCAACTGACAAATCAGATGATGCAAGGAAACTTTCGCAAAGTTCACCAAGAGTATTTGCAATAAGCACCTTCTTTGAAAGGCCGATTATAAAGCGATATATACCCTGACTTATCTTTTCGAAAGAATGAGTTCTCTCTGTAAGCTGCTTTTCCACATCAACATATCTTACAATAGGTCCTGCTATAAGTTGGGGAAAAAGTGCCACATAGGATGCAAGAGTGATAATGTTCTTTTGTGCTTTCACATCTCCTCTATATACATCTACAGAATAACTTAAAATCTGAAACGTATAGAAACTTATACCTATGGGAAGTACAAGGTTAAGAAGTGGAACAGAAAGTCCCGTAACCTGATTGAAGTTTGCTATAAAGAAATCCGCATACTTAAAATAAAGTAGCCCGGAAACACTTATACAAACAGATATAATAAGATATATCTTAGAGAGAATTGTACCTCTTGTCTTATCAATCAAGAGTGCAAGTATATAGCCGATAACAACGGTAAATATCATCAGAAATACATACTTAGGTTCTCCCCAACCGTAAAATATAAGGCTTGATATTAAAAGTGTTGTATTTTTTAGTTTTTTTGGCGATATAAGGTATAAACCCAATACCACAGGCAAAAAATAATACAAAAAGGGAATGCTCGAAAATATCATACAAATTTTCCTTTATCTAAAAAAGATTTAATCATAGAATATGGCTGTAAAAAACTTTACAGCCATAAAAATTTGAGTGTTAATTTTTATTCTTCCAATGATGCAGGACACATTACAAAGAATACTTTGTTTCCAACGCTGCCTGTAACCATTTCATCTGCTTCCACACAGATATTCCATCTTTTGTTTGCATTCTTTTCGAGATTTGAAACAAAGGAAGCCACCTGAGAATCATTTTCAAGTTCAAACACATATCCCACAAATGGAATAGAACCAATCATAGGAGCAATCATCACACCTGATTTGAACCCCTTGATTTCCGCATTGTCAAATCCTGAAAGATATCCTTCTTCTACAGGCATTGCACCACCGCCAAACTTAATGTATGAACTTGTGATAAGAGCATCAGCAATTTCCTGAACACCCATTCCTGAAGCTGCTTTTTCTTTGAAATCAGAAAGAAGTGTTGTGCCGAGAGTCGAAGGTTTAGATGGTTTTGACTCTTCTTTTTTAGATTCTTCCTTAGAAGGTTCATCTTTCTTTGAAGGCTCTTCTTTCTTTGGTTCTTCTTTCTTTACTTCCTCTTTTTTAGGTTCTTCTTTTTTAGTTTCTTCCTTTTGTTCTTCCTTCTTTTCTTCTGTGTCAGAAACTTTATCTTCTGTCTTCTCTGTTTCTACAACTTCTTTACCCTCGTCAATGTTATCAACCTGAGTTTTGGTTGCACATGCAGCAAGTGAAAATACAAGTACAAGAGCAAGAATAACTGACAATATTTTTTTCATATTTTTTCTCCTTTTGTATATTATAAATATTTGAAATACTTATTCTCTATGTATTCCATATAATATACATTCCAATATAATAAAATGTTTGAAATTTTTTTAAATTTTTGAATATTTTATCTTTCTTCTCTGAAGTATGCAAGGCCAAGGGCTTGAGGTGGCTGGTTTTCTTTTTTATCTCTGATACTTGTGATGATAAGCACAAGGATTGTTACCACATAAGGAAGCATTTCAAAAAGTTTCTTTGTACTTACGGTGATATCAGGAATGTAGGTAGGTATTACATAAAGAAATCCGAATAGTATTGATCCGAATATACTTACTGCAGGACGCCATACAGAGAATATAACAAGGGCTATAGAAAGCCATCCTCTGTCACCGAACCCGTTGTTTGACCATACACCGTTTGCATAGTCCATTACATAATACAGACCACCAAGACCTGCTATTGCGCTGCCGATACATGTGGCAAGGTATTTATATTTTGTTACATTGATACCTGCCGCATCTGCAGTTTCAGGGCTTTCGCCAACTGATCTTAAGTGAAGACCTGTTCTGGTCTTATTGAGCACATATGATGAAATAAGAGCAATGATTATTGCCACATAAACCAAAAATCCATATGACAGAAATACTTCTCCGAACCAACCCAGACTGTGAGCAAATGGAAGTTCCGTCTTAAATATTGTACTTGTAGTAGATAAAGATATAGATGGCACATCAGTATCTACAAGTTTGATAAGTGATCCGCCAAAGAAATTACCTATACCGATACCGAATGTGGTAAGAGCAAGACCGCACACATTCTGGTTTGCACGAAGGGTAACTGTGAGAAAACAGTATATAAGTCCCATAAGTGAAGAACCAATAAGTGAACAGATAAGAGGTATCAATACTGCAAGTAAAGGATTCATCATATCAGCAGATGCAAATGCTTGTTCATATATAAACGAACCTGCAACACCTGATATGGCACCTACATACATAATACCGGGGATACCCAGATTAAGATGACCTGATTTTTCTGTAAGGATTTCTCCTGTGGAGCCAAAAAGCAATGGAGTGCCCTGCATAACTGCACGTTGAATAATTGTCGCTATCATACATTTGCCTCCTTTTCCTTTTTGTTAAATTTGATTTTGTAATTAATGAAGAATTCTGAACCAATGATAAAGAAAATGATTATACCGGTTATTATATCTGAAAAAGACGAGTTAAGTCTGTAAACCTCGGATATCTTGGACGCGCCTTTCTCCAGAAATACTATAAGAAGTGACGTAAGTACCATAAATATAGGATTGAATTTTGCAAGCCATGATACCATAATCGCAGTAAATCCTCTTCCTGCCGAAGTATCACTCTTTAAGGAGTGATCTGTACCCGCAACAAGCAAAAATCCCGCAATACCACAGATTGCACCTGATATTGCCATAGTACGAAGGATAACCTTCTTTACATTGATACCGATGTATCTTGCGGTGTTTTCGCTCTCACCCACTACAGAGATTTCATATCCCTGTTTGCTGTACTTAAGGTATATATACATAATAACCGTGAGTACTGCAACAATGAGAATATTCACAAGATACTTCTGACCGAAAATTACCGGCAACTGACCGAATTCAAGAGTACGGGGTGTGCCCGAGCCCTTAGGAACTGACCATTCAAGTGTGAAATATGCAACAATCTGAATGGCGATATAGTTCATCATAAGTGTAAACAAAGTTTCATTGGAATTGAACTTTGTCTTAAGATATGCAGGAACAAGTCCCCATACTGCACCTGCCATTATACTTGATAAGAGCATTATAAATATAAGCACAGGTGTGGGAAGTTTGTCACCTATAAATATCATACATGTAGCAGTTGCAAGACCCCCTATAAGGATCTGTCCCTCTGCACCGATATTCCAGAATCTCATCTTGAATGCAGGTGTAACCGCTATGGATACACAAAGAAGAATCGCAGTATTCTGAAATAGATTCCATACAAGTCTTGTTGTACCAACAGCACCCTCCACCATTGTGATATAAACTTTAACAGGGTTGAGTTTTGTAAGTGCAACTGTAATCACACCACAAACCACAAGTGCTAAAACAACAGACAATATTCTTATTATCCATGCCTTCCACCAGACAATATCATCCCTCTTTGCTATATGAAAAGGAGGTGTGTGCAGAGAGGCAGAAAGTGAATTACTTATTTTACTCATCTTCGTTTCCTCCTTTACTTTCATCTGATTCTACAGAAGATTTAGTCATAAGAAGTCCTATCTCTTCTTTGGTTGTATTTCTCGCATCTACAATTCCAGTTACTCTTCCCCCGCCGATAACAAGAATTCTGTCACAAAGTTCTACAAGTACATCAAGGTCTTCACCCACAAATATAACAGCAACGCCCTTTTTCTTCTGTTCATTAAGAAGATTGTATATTGTGTAAGATGAATTGATATCAAGTCCTCTTACGGGATATGCCGCCATAAGAACTGAAGGTGATGAGGCAATTTCTCTTCCTACAAGAATTTTCTGTACATTACCTCCGGAAAGTCTTCTTACGGGAGTATTGGCAGAAGGTGTAACCACTTCAAGTCTGTCGATAATTTCTTCTGCAAGAGATTTTGGTTTCTTTCTCTGCAAAAATACCGATTTGCCTTTTTTGTAACTACGAAGCATCATATTATCCACAATGTCCATATTACCTACAAGACCCATACCAAGTCTGTCTTCAGGTACAAAGGCAAGTCTGACACCGAGATTTCTTATCTCTATCGGTGTTTTGTCACGAAGGTTTTCTTCGTTTCCTGTCTTTGGGTCGTGATATATAATCTTTCCGCTATCAAGATGCTGAAGCCCAGCAATAGATTCAAGAAGTTCTCTCTGACCGCTTCCTGCGATACCTGCGATACCCAGGATTTCTCCTGAACGTGCTTCAAAGGATACATCATCAAGCACTTTGACACCTTCACGGTTTATGCAGTTTATCTTTTCTACAATAAGTCTGTCTGTGACATTTTGGGGTTCACTTCTGTCAATATTAAGTGTCACCTTCTTACCTACCATCATTTCGGTAAGTTGTGCTTCGTTTGTTTCACTTGTTCTGACTGTTCCTTCATATTCACCCTTACGAAGAACTGTAACATTATCAGAAATAGAAAGCACTTCGTGGAGTTTGTGTGTGATGATAATGATTGCTTTACCATCCTGTTTCATATTTCTTAACACATTGAAAAGTTTCCTTGTCTCCTGCGGAGTAAGTACTGCAGTAGGCTCATCAAGGATAAGAATATCTGCCCCTCTGAAAAGCACTTTTATGATTTCTACAGTCTGCTTTTCTGAAACAGACATTTCATAAATCTTCTTATTCGGATCAAGTTCAAATCCGTACTGTGATGTGATCTGATGGATTTTTTCGATATACTTTGGCATATCAAAGCCTTTTTCATCGCTTAATCCAAGTACGATGTTTTCTGCAGCGCTGAACACATCAACAAGTTTGAAATGCTGATGTATCATACCGATTTTATGATCAAATGCATCCTTTGGCGATGAAATGACAACTTCTTCGCCATTAATAAACATCTGACCTCCGTCAGGATAGTATATTCCTGATACCATATTCATAAGGGTAGTCTTTCCGCTTCCGTTTTCACCAAGGATAGAAAGGATTTCTCCTTTTCTCACTTTCAGAGACACGTTGTTGTTTGCTACAACACTTCCAAAGGTCTTGGTAATATTTCTTAGTTCCAGAGCAATATTCTGTTCCATACCTATCTCCTGTTCTCATTATTTTGTCCTTTGATAAACACACATCACCTTTGCTTATAAAAGGACAAACCATATGTATAAATTAAAAATAACAGGGGTTGTAAAAGAATTTACAACCCCCATAAAGCATATTAGAACATGCTGTTCAACAATGTAATACCATCAATCTGAAGGTCGAAGTAAGGAGCTGAACGATATTCAGATTCGTGGAAGTAACCATCTGCGATAACTTCTGTATCCTTTTCGTAAGCGGCATCTGTGTCAACGTCTGCAAGGTAAGAGTCAAGTTTCTTGCCATCTACAGTAAATGTTGCTGTATCAAATACTTTGATTTCACCGGAGATAAGTTTTGCCTTAGCATCTTCGATAGCTTCTTTTGTACCCTTTGCAGCAGCCTTTTCGTTTACATCTGTAAGTTTTACAGAGCCTGCTTCAAAACCTTCGCACCAGTCGAGAGCGATTTCTTCACCCTTTACTGCTGAATTAATGATATATTTGAAGTATGGTGCCCAGTCAATTCTTGAAGAAACAATAAATGTGTTTGGACAAGCAGCTTCTGTGCTACCATTGTAAGAAACGTTTGGAACGCCTGCATTTTCACAAGCAGTAGGAGCACCCATAGAGTCAGCATGCTGACTGATAAGTACACAGTTGTTTGAAAGAAGTTTTGTAGCAGCTTCTTTTTCCAATGCTTCGTCATACCAACTTCCTGTAAACTGAACTTCCATTGTTACAGATGGGCAAACAGATTTAGCACCAAGGTAGAAAGATGTGTAACCTGAAATAACTTCAGCATATGTATAAGCACCTACATAACCCATTTTTGCCTGATCTGCTGTGATCTTACCTGCTTCGATCATTTCGTTGAGTTTGAGACCTGCAGCAATACCTGCGAGGAATCTGCCTTCGTAGATAGAAGCAAATGCATTGTGGAAGTTAGGGAGTTTTTCTGTATGAGCAGTTGTACCTGTAGCATGACAGAACTGAACTTCAGGGAATTCTTTAGCAGCCTTAAGGATATAAGGCTCATGACCGAAACTGTTTGCAAATACTACGTTACAACCCTGGTCAGCAAGGTCAGCAGCAGCTTCGTAACATTCGTTACCTTCAGGAATATTTGTCTTGAATATTACCTGATCAGCACTAAGACCCAGTTCTTCTGTAGCCGCTTCTGCAGCGTCAAGGAAGTTCTTGTCGTAAGTTGAGTTTTCATCATGAAGGAAAATAAAGCCGATCTTAAAATCGCTGCTTACGGTTTCCTTGGGTTCTCCACATGATGAAAGCATGCATACTGATGCAACAAGCATAACAGCAACCAATAGAAGTGAAATAATTTTTCTCATTTTGATAACCTCCTGCCTAATGGCAAAATATTTATGTAAATAAAAATTTACATCAAAATAATTATCTGCGGAACGTAAGGGAATCTTCTGACATCTCTTCAACTATTGCGAGAGAATCCACTCTTATCCCCTTCTGTCTTAAGTCATCTCCGCCACCCTGAAATCCTTTTTCTATAGCGATTGCACAACCTGCATATGATGCCCCCGCCTGACCTACAATATCGATAAGACCTGTTAAAGCATTTCCCTTTGCAAGGAAATCATCGATAATAAGCACATTGTCATCTGCACAAAGAAAATCTTTGCTTACAATTGCATCATACACATTTTTCTTTGTAAAAGATGTAACTCTTGATGAATACACATCATCGGAAATATTGCCTGATTTATTTTTCTTTGCAAAAACTACAGGCACATTCATATACTGTGCTGCGGCAAATGCAATAGGAATGCCCGATGTTTCAATAGTGAGAATCTTATTTACAGAATCATTTTTGTAAAGTTCTGCGATTTCTTTTCCCATTTCCACAAGGAAAGAAACATCTAGACAATGATTCAAAAAGCAGTCAACTTTGAGAATGTTTCCGGGCAAAACTTTGCCTTCTTTAAGGATTTTTTCTTCCAATGCTTTCAAACGGATTCTCCTCTCATTCAGAATATACACCCTTTCATATAAAAAAAGTATAGCATATGATATTATAAAAGTCAACAAATCAATCCAAAATTTGACACCATTTTTTTGCAATAATAAAGCAAAAATAAGGTGCGAAAAAATCCTTTCGCACCTTATATAAAAACTATTCAAGACTGAGCAGTCTTTCTCCCTGATTGATTGTTCCCGATTTCACTTGTGTAATTTCATTGTAATCATCGCTGTTGCAAATGATAAGAGGTATTGTGACCTGATAACCTGCCTTCTTGATTTTTGCTATATCAAAGGATATGAGAAGGTCGCCTTTCTTTACCTTAGAATCGCTCTTTATATGGGGACTAAAATACTTACCCTTAAGTTTAACAGTATCTATACCGATATGAAGAAGCACTTCTGCTCCATCATCAGAAAGAATTGTCAGAGCATGGTTTGTATCGTAGATATTTTCTACTATACCGTCACAGGGAGAGTAGAGTTTCCCTTCCACAGGCTCTACAGCAACACCTTTTCCCAGAACCCCTGAAGAAAATGCCTCATCATTTACTTTACTCAAAGGAATTGCCTTGCCTGATGCATGAGAAAACATCTCAGTTTGTTTCATGGTCTTTTTTTCATCTATGCTCACTTCTTCTCTATCAAGTACCACATCCGATACAACAGTATCTGATTCGTCTGTATCAAGATAGTCTTCAAAATTGGACTTAATCACAGATACCTGTGGTCCGTATATTACCTGTACGCCAAGCCCCTTGTGTATCACTCCCGATGCACCGCTTTGTTTCAGATATTCATCCTTCACAAGTGCCGCATCATTTACTGTGATTCTTAATCTTGTTGCACAACAGTCGATATCAGAGATATTTTCTTTTCCGCCAAGTCCTTTTAAGATAAGGCGGCTCTGTGAAAAGTCCTGAGACTTATTCTTTTTTCTCTCATTTACATCTTTTCTTGTATAAAGTTTCACTTCTCCTTCTTCAAGGTCACGTCCGGGAGTCTTTAAGTCAAGTTTTTCTATCATAATCTTAAATATAAAGTAATACAGTACAAAATATATGAGACCTACCACTACAATCCATATCCAGTTTGTCTTTGCATTGCCCTGAAGTATGCCAAAGAGGAATAAGTCAATAAGACCTCCTGAAAAAGTCATCCCTACTCCTACTCCAAGGATATGCATAAGCATATAAGAAAGACCTGCAAGAATTGAGTGCACCACATACATAACAGGTGCTACAAATAAAAATGTGAACTCTATTGGTTCTGTGATACCTGTGAGAATAGAAGTAAGCGTAGCAGACAGAAGAAGACTTCCTACCACTTTTCTCTTCTTTGGATGAGCGGTCTTATACATTGCAATGGCTGCACCGGCTAAACCAAAAATCATAAATGGGAATTTACCCGACATAAATCTTGTGGCAGAAACAGAGAAAACCTGTGTACTCTTTGATGCAAGTTCTGCAAAGAAGATATTCTGCGCACCGTTTACTATATTTCCGTCGATTACTGCTGTACCGCCAAGTGCTGTCTGCCAGAATGGAATATAGAATACATGATGAAGACCAAAGGGAATAAGGGCTCTCTCGATTGTACCGTATATCCAGGTGCCGAAATATCCTGAGCCAAGCACAAGATTTCCAAGCCAGGAAATACCTCTCTGAACAATGGGCCAGATATAAAACATCAATATACCTACACCAAGATATACTATTGAACTAATGATAGGAACAAATCTTGTACCGCTAAAAAATGACAACGTCTGGTGCAGTTCGATTTTGTAAAACCTATTGTGAAGTGCCGCCACACCGAGACCTACTATAATACCGCCAAATACACCCATCTGAAGAGTTGTGATACCAAGCATGGATGTGGTGGTATTGTCCGCCATGGCTCCAACTCCGCCATAGGCAGTAATAAGGGCACTTATAGCAGTATTCATAATAAGATATGCGATTACTGCAGAGAGAGCCGCTACTTCCTTTTCTCTCTTCGCCATACCGATTGCAACACCCATTGCAAAAAGAAGTGCAAGGTTGTCAAATACCGCACTTCCTGCCTTGGAAAGAATGTCCAGTACCGTATAGATAATACTTCCCGGATATATAAGCCATGTAAGATTGTATGCATTAAGCATAGTTTCATTTGTAAATGAACTTCCTATTCCAAGAAACAACCCTGCAACAGGAAGAAGGGCTATGGGGAGCATAAAGGAACGGCCAATCCTTTGTAATACTCCGAATACTTTATCCTTCATATCAATTCTCCTATAAAAAGATTTTGTAGTTATTATTATCTTTATTGGAAAATTTGATACATTAATTATACAATTTGTAATTATGGGGATAAAGTAAAATCAACTTATTTTATAAAGCGATTCAAAAAACAGTTCGGACAAACTCCCAATGAATACAAAGAAAAAAACTGTCCGCAAAATACGGACAGTTTCTAAAATAAATACATTCAATTTATTTTACAATAAGACTTTCCCCTGTCATTTCTGAAGGTTTGTTAATATTCATAATATCAAGCATTGTAGGTGTAAGGTCTGCAAGTCTGCCTTCCTTCAAGGTAATATCTCCTGCACCGAGAACGATAAGTGGTACCACATTTGTTGAATGTGCAGTAAAGACGCTTCCGTCTTCAGGATCGATCATCTGTTCTGCATTACCATGGTCTGCAGTAATAAGAACAACACCATCTACTTTAAGAACAGATTCTGCCACTTTTCCCATACATTCATCAACTGTTTCAACAGCCTTGATAGCAGCATCCATAATACCTGTATGTCCTACCATATCACAGTTTGCAAAGTTTAAGATAATAGAATCATATTTTCCTGATTCGATTGCTTCACATACCTTCTCTGCAACAAGATATGCGCTCATTTCAGGCTGAAGATCATATGTTGCTACCTTTGGTGAAGGAACAAGGATTCTGTCTTCACCTTCGTAAGGCTTTTCCACACCGCCATTGAAGAAGAATGTAACGTGTGCGTACTTTTCTGTCTCCGCAATTCTTAACTGAGTCTTACCAAGGTCAGAAAGATATTCGCCGTATGTGTTAACCAATGTCTGTGGCTTAAATGCTACATCTACATTTGGCATTGTAGCATCATACTGTGTGAAACATACATAATATGTCTTAAAAAACTTTCTTTCAAATCCATTAAACTCTGTATCAACAATTGTTCTTGTGATTTCTCTTGCACGGTCAGGTCGGAAATTGAAAAATATCACAGAATCATTCTCTTTGAGTTTGCCATCTTCCAAGCATACTGTAGGAACGATGAATTCGTCAGTAACTTCTTTTGCATAGGAGTCTTCGATAGCCTTAACAGGATCATCAGTTTTTACACCGATACCGTTGACAATAGCATTGTAAGCCTGTTCTACTCTCTCCCATCTGTTGTCTCTGTCCATAGCATAGTAACGTCCCATTACTGTAGCCACTTTACCAACACCGATTTCTTTCATCTTAGCCTGAAGTTCTGCTACAAAACCTGCACCTGATGTAGGAGATACGTCTCTACCGTCCATAAAGCAATGAACGAATACTTTTGTAAGTCCGTTTCTCTTTGCAAGTTCTATAAGTCCGAAAAGGTGTGTAAGATGTGAATGTACACCACCATCAGACATAAGTCCCATAAGATGAAGTGCAGAGTCATTTTCCTTGCAGTTTTTACAAGCATTAAGGAATGCTTCATTCTCAAAGAAATCCCCGTCAGAAATCGCTTTTGTGATTCTTGTAAGTTCCTGATATACGATTCTTCCTGCACCGATATTTGTGTGACCAACTTCGCTGTTGCCCATCTGTCCCTCAGGGAGACCAACATCCATACCGCTTGCTTTGATAATGGTATTTGGGTATTCTTTCATAAATCTATCAAGGTTTGGAGTATTAGCAGATAATACTGCATTACCTTCTTTGTAATCGCTCAAGCCGTATCCGTCAAGAATAGCAAGAACTACCGGTTTTTTTGCCATTTTTATCTTCCTTTCAAAAATTTCGCCGCATTATAGATTTATGCGGCGAAATTAATAATTTTTAAAATTAGTAGTTAACGATACCGTTAAAGTCTTCAGCCTTAAGTGAAGCACCGCCGATAAGACCACCGTCGATATCTTCTTTTGCGAAGAGTTCTGCAGCGTTTGAAGCCTTAACACTTCCGCCGTACTGAATTGTAACTTTGTCTGCGGCATCCTTGCCGAATACATCGCAAACAGTCTTTCTGATTACTGCACAAACTTCCTGAGCCTGATCACTTGTAGCAGTTTTGCCTGTGCCGATAGCCCAGATTGGTTCGTAAGCGATGATAAGGCTCTTCACCTGATCAGCGCTGAGAGAGCCGAGAGCAACCTTTGTCTGTTTTGCAACAATTTCAAATGTAACGCCCTGTTCTCTTTCTTCCAATGATTCACCAACACAAATGATAGGAATAAGTTTGTGTTCAAATGCTTTGATAACCTTTTTATTTACAGTTTCATCTGTTTCAGCGAAGTACTGTCTTCTTTCTGAATGACCGATGATAACGTATTCAACACCAAGTTCTGTAAGCATTGAAGGAGCGATTTCACCTGTGTAAGCGCCGCTTTCTTCAAAGTACATATTCTGTGCGCCAACCTTTATATTTGAACCCTTACATGCTTCTACTGCAGCATAAAGGTTTGTAAAAGGAACACAAACTACTACATCTGTAGCGCTATCCTTTACAAGTGGTTTAAGTTCATTGATAAGAGCAGTTGTTTCTGCAGGAGTCTTGTTCATTTTCCAGTTACCTGCAACTACGATTTTTCTCATTGTAATGTCCTCCGTTATATTAAGTAATATTATTTGTCGTTAAGACATGCAACGCCCGGAAGTTCCTTACCTTCGAGGAATTCAAGTGAAGCACCGCCGCCTGTAGAAATGTGAGACATTTCTTTAGCGAATCCAAGTTGATTTACAGCAGCAGCAGAGTCACCGCCACCGATAACTGTAGTAGCATCTGTATCTGCAAGAGCCTTGGCAACTGCCATTGTACCCTTTGCAAGAATTGGGTTTTCGAATACACCCATAGGTCCGTTCCATACAACAGTCTTAGCATTCTTAACTTCTGATGCGAAGAGTTCTCTTGTCTTTTCGCCGATATCAAGTCCCATCATGTCTGCAGGGATCTTGTCTGCATCAACAGTCTTAACTTCAATTTCTGCATCGATTGGATCAGGGAAAGACTTTGTGATAACTGTGTCGATAGGAAGAAGAAGTTTTTTGCCGAGTTTTTCAGCTTTTGCCATCATTTCCTTACAGTAGTCAAGTTTTTCGTCATCAACAAGTGATGTACCGATTTCAAGGCCTTTAGCCTTTGCAAATGTATAAGCCATACCACCACCGATGATAAGTGTGTCGCACTTTTCAAGGAGGTTGGAGATAACGTTAAGTTTGTCAGCAACCTTTGCACCGCCAAGGATAGCAACGAAAGGTCTTTCAGGGTTTTCTACAGCACCGCCAAGGAACTGAAGTTCTTTGCCCATAAGGTAACCTGATACGCATGTATCAATATAATCTGTAACACCTGCAGTTGAGCAATGTGCTCTGTGTGCAGAACCAAAAGCATCGTTTACATATACTTCTGCCAATGATGCAAGTTCTTTTGAGAATGTTTCGATATTCTTAGTTTCTTCTTTTCTGTATCTTGTGTTTTCGAGGAGAACTACATCGCCATCTTTCATATTAGCAACAGCAGCTTTTGCATTTTCGCCAACAACACAGTCGTCAGCAGCAAATACTACTTCTTTGCCAAGGTGTTCTGAAAGTCTCTCGGCAACAGGCTTCAAAGTAAGTGTAGGTACAACTTCGCCCTTTGGTTTACCCATATGTGAGCAAAGGATTACCTTACCACCGTCATTTACTAATTTTTTGATTGTTGGAAGAGCACCAAGGATTCTTGTTTCGTCAGTAATCTTGCCGTCTTTGATTGGTACGTTGAAATCACATCTTACCAATACCTTCTTACCTGCTACGTTAATATCGTCAACAGTTTTCTTTGCCATTTTCTTTCACCTCATATTATATTTTTATTATTTTTGTTTGTTAAGAATTTAACCATCCTACATTTTACTACACATTTTCGAATTTTTCAAGGCATATAAGAAATTTTTTCCAAAATTTCAGATAATATTCTGTTTTTATTTCTTTTTAAAGAGAATTGCCACTACTCCGGGGCCTATATGTGAGCCGACACTTGCACCGATGATACGTGTTTCAATTTCTCTTACTTCTGTTCTTGAAAGAAGGGCATCTTTAAGTGCCTGAGCCTTTTCGGGAGCGTTGCCGTGAAGGATATATACCTTCTGATTGGCTATGTCATCAGCATTTTCTATAGCAAGATCCACCATTTTGAAGTATCTCTTCTTCTCTCCTCTTACCTTGTCATAACTCATGATAAGTCCGTCTTCTATTACAAGGATAGGCTTTATGTCCATGAGATTGCCGATTATCTTTGCAGATGAACTGATTCTTCCACCTTTCTGAAGATATGTGAGAGTATCAACTGCAATATATGCCTGAAAATCCGCTATGCCCTTTGTGGCAGTCTCCACTATTTCATCTCTGGATTTGCCTTCTTTTGCCATCTTTGCCGCTTCTATTACCCAATGACCATACACAAAAGAATATGCCATAGAGTCAATGATTGTAATATCTGCATCAGGATATTCTTCCATTACCATTTCTTTTGCCATATGCACAGTCTGGTTTGTACCGCTACCCTTGGATGAAAGAGTGAAGAAAATAATCTTTGAATCAATATTTCTCTTGAATTCATCTACGATTTCAGATATAGGTATCTGCTGTGTCTTAGGTATGTCTCCGTATTCTTCAAGTTTATTGAAGAATTCTTCCTTTGTAAGTTCCAGAGTTTCTCTATATACCTTGTCTCCGAATATAATGGATATTCCCATAACGGTTATATCGTATTCTTTCGCTTCTTCAAGTGTAACTTCACTTGTTGAATCTGTAATAATCTTTATCTTTTCCATAAATACGTCCTTTCTACCATTCAAATTTTGTAAGGCTTCCCATTTCTTTAAGTCCATTGAAATCTGTCTGTCTCAGAGCCTCATACACAACTATGGCAACTGCATTTGAAAGATTAAGGCTTCTTGCCTCATCTATCATGGGTATTCTTATGCAATATTCCCTGTTGTTATGTAGAAGTTCCTCATCAAGACCTTTGGTTTCTCTTCCGAAAAGGATGAAATCATTATCCCTATACTCCACATCTGAATATCTGTTTATCGCCTTTGTTGTGGCATAATAAAATGTGCCGCCTTTGTTTGTTTCAAAAAACTCATCGATGCTTTCATAAAACTTAACTCCAAGCATATGCCAGTAGTCAAGACCTGCTCTTTTCAACTTTTTGTCGTCAATCTCAAATCCCATTGGCTTTACTATATGGAGTTTCGCTCCTGTACAGGCACATGTACGGGCGATGTTTCCTGTGTTCTGCGGAATCTCGGGGCTGACAAGTACTATATTAAACATATTTTCACCTTAAATTATAATGTATTCATAAAATCTGTAAGTCTTTCTAACGCTTCTGTAATCTTTTTTACAGAATAAGCATAGGATACCCTTAAGAATCCTTCGCCCGATTCACCAAATGCGGTACCGGGGACTAGTGCAAGTTTCTTTGACATAAGAAGTTTTTCGCAGAACTCCTCAGATTTCATTCCTGTCTTTTCTATAGACGGGAATATATAGAATGCACCCTGAGGCTCAAAGCAGGTAAGACCCAGACTGTTGAATCCTTCTACAATGAGACGTCTTCTTCTGTCATATTCGTCACGCATCTCTTCTATAGCAGAATCACCATTTCGAAGTGCTTCTACCGCTGCATACTGACTGACTGTAGGCGCACACATTATTTCATACTGATGCACCTTCGTCATAGCCTTGATTATCTCTTCGTTTCCGCACACATATCCCATTCTCCATCCTGTCATGGCATACGCCTTAGAAAAACCATTCACAAGGATAGTTCTGTCTTTCATATCAGGGAATGATGCAATAGATACATGCTTTCTTCCGTATGTAAGTTCTGCGTATATCTCATCAGATATAACCATAAGGTTATTTTCTTTTACCACTTCTACGATTTCTTCAAGGTCCTCTTTTGTCATAACCGCACCTGTAGGATTGTTTGGATATGAAAGAACCAGAAGTTTTGTCTTAGATGTAAGATGTCTTAAAACATCATCCTTTGTAAGTTTGAATGAATTTTCCGCGGTGGTTTTTACGGGAACGGGGGTTCCTCCTGCAATGATTGCACAGGGCTTATAGCAAACGAAACTCGGTTCAGGTACAAGCACCTGGTCACCTGGATTTAAGAGAGTCTTCATTGCAACAGCAATGGCTTCACTTCCGCCAACTGTCACAAGGGTTTCTTTGTAATTATATGTAAGGTCAAATCTTCTCTTAAGATAATTACAAATCTCTTCACGAAGTTCCATCATACCCGAATTGGAAGTGTAGTGAGTTTTACCCTTTTCCAGAGAATAAATGCCAGCATCCCTCACAGACCAGGGTGTTACGAAGTCTGGCTCGCCCACACCAAGACTTATTGCACCTTCCATTGTGGATACAATGTCAAAAAACTTCCTTATGCCTGATGGTGGCATCACCTTGATTTTGTCATTTATAAATGATGAAGGATCAAATGTCATAGGGTGATCACCTCTCTGTCATCTTCCATTGTATCTTCAAATATAACATCGTCATACTTATACTTCTTAAGCACAAAATGAGTGGCAGTACCAAGCACAGATTCAAGTGGTGCGAGTTTTTCTGATACAAAGAGTGCAACTTCTTTCATAGATTTACCCTGAATAATCACCATAAGGTCAAAGCCGCCTGACATAAGATAGAGAGAATTTACTTCGGAATACTGATATATTCTCTCGGCAATTCTGTCAAATCCGCCACCTCTCTGAGGGGTTACTTTCAGTTCTATCATAGCGGTAACAATCTCACGGTTTGTCTTTTCCCAGTTTATAACACTTCTGTCCTTCAAAATAGTGCCGTTTTTTCTGCATTCATCGATTATGCTGGCGACATCAATCACATCCATTGAAAGCATGGCGGCTATCTGTTCCACCGATACTGTACAATCATTTTCCAAAATGCTCAAAACCTGCTCTTTTTTGTTGTCCATAGTTATTCTCCTTTTTGTATTTGGAAATTCTTTCCCATATTAATGCTATTATACTATAATTATAAGGCTTTTTCAAGAAAAAATTTCAAGACAAATAAATATCCACCCACGGGTAAATTGACTGATGATAGAGATGAATAGAAATAGGAAAAATGCTTCACAATTGACAAACAGAATTCGAAGGTGTATGCGATACTCCGAGAGGCTCTGTGTATCAATAGCAAAAGGTGTAAATAAAAGAAGAAACCCGAATTATCATTAAATTCGGGTTCCCACATTATAAAAATTTTCATATTCTTCCATACCTTACTGATAATAATTATGTGATTTGGCATAAAAGACAAAAAACTTGTCAAAATGGGGACGTACCCCATTTTGACAAGTTTTTTAAATATTTTCAATCTGCCAGTCGATAGGCTCTTTGTCGAGACTTACAAGTATTTCATTGGCTTTTCTGAAGTGTCCGCACCCAAAGAATCCACGTGAAGCTGAAAGGGGGCTTGGATGAACAGTTTCAAGACAAAAATGCTTTTTCTTATCGATAAACTGCGCTTTCTGTCTTGCATTGTTTCCCCAGAGAAGAAATATAACAGGCTCTTTTCTCTCATTAAGAATCTCAATCACTCTATCGGTGAAAATCTGCCATCCTGCATCCTTGTGGGAATTGGCAAACCCTTCTCTTACGGTAAGTGTAGCATTAAGGAGAAGAACACCTTGTCTTGCCCACTTTTCAAGATATCCGTTGTTCGGTATATAAAGCCCAAGACTGTCACGGAGTTCTTTGTACATATTCAGAAGTGACGGGGGAATCTTTACATCCTTCATAACAGAAAATGCAAGTCCGTGTGCCTGATTGGGCTCGTGGTAAGGGTCCTGTCCCAATATAACCACCTTTGTATCCTTTAAGGATGTCCATTTGAGTGCATTGAATATATTATTCATATCAGGATGTATCTTATATGTGGAGTATTCTGTTTTTAAGAATTCTCTTAACTTAAGATAATAATCTTTCTGAAACTCACCCTCAAGAAGTTTGTCCCAGTCATTACCGAAACTTACCATAAAATCACCCTCGGATTATTTTTTGTTTCTTGCTTTTGCTCTTAAAGTATTGTCAAGAATTTTCTTTCTGAGTCTTAAGTTGTTTGGTGTTACTTCAAGAAGTTCATCATCTGCGATAAACTCTATACATTGTTCAAGGCTCATTTCCACGTGAGGAGTAAGACGAAGTGCATCGTCAGAGCCTGCGGCACGGGTATTTGTAACGTGTTTCTTCTTACATACGTTTACTTCCACGTCATCTACTCTGGCATTTTCGCCAACTACCATACCCATATATACTTCCACACCTGCACCGATAAAGAGTGATCCCCTCTCCTGTGCATTGAAGAGTCCGTATGTTACGCTTGTGCCTGTTTCAAATGCCACAAGTGAACCACGTGAACGGCTGTTGATTTCGCCTTTGTATTCTTCATAACCGTTAATCATATGGTTCATAATACCGTTGCCTCTTGTATCTGTAAGAAGTTGTGAGCGGTAACCTACAAGACCTCTTGACGGAATAGTAAACTCAAGTCTTGTATAACCTGTACTTCCCGGTCCCATATTCTGCATAACGGCTTTTCTTTCGCTGAGTCTCTCGATAACGACGCCCTCATATTCGCTTGGCACATCTACAATAAGAAGTTCTACAGGTTCTACCACTTTGCCGTTTTCCACCTTTGTGATAACTTCAGGCTTTGATACCTGGAATTCATACCCTTCTCTTCTCATTGTTTCAATAAGAACAGACAGATGAAGTTCTCCTCTGCCAGATACCTTGAATGCATCTGCAGAATCGGTTTCTTCCACCTTAAGGCTTACATTTGTTTCCATTTCCTTAAATAGTCTGTCTCTTAAGTGCCTGCTTGTCACATAATCTCCGTCCTGACCTGCAAAAGGAGAATTGTTTACAGAAAATGTCATAGAAAGTGTAGGCTCGTCTATCTCTACAAAAGGAAGTGGCTCAACACATTCTGTGTCACAAACAGTTTCTCCGATATTGATTTTGCCAAGACCTGAGATATTTACAATGTCACCTACTTTTGCAGTATCAACTTCTTTTCTTCCAAGTCCGTCAAACTGATAAACCTTACCAATTCTGGCATTTCTTGTAGTGCCGTCCTTTGAGCATACAACCACACTCTGTCCTACTTTGAGAGTACCTCTTTCCACTCTGCCGAGAGCCATAGTGCCCACATATTCATCGTAATCGATATTTGAAATAAGGAACTGAAGTCCTTCTTCATCTTCTCCTTCAGGTGCCTGGACTGCTTCAAGAATCATATCGAAAAGGTCAGTCATATCCCCTTCTCTCACATCTGCAGTTCTTGATGCATAACCTGCTCTTCCTGATGCAAATACAACAGGAGACTCAAACTGCTCTTCTGTAGCATTAAGGTCTAAGAAAAGTTCAAGCACTTCATCCACCACTTCATATGGTCTTGCATTTGGCCTGTCAATTTTGTTTATTACGATAATGGGTTTAAGATTTAAGCCAAGGGCTTTTTTAAGTACAAATCTTGTCTGTGGCATACATCCTTCAAATGCATCCACAAGCACAAGTACACCGTCAACCATCTTAAGTACACGTTCCACTTCGCCGCCGAAATCCGCATGCCCGGGAGTATCTACAAGGTTGATCTTAACACCTTTATACATAAGGGATGTGTTCTTTGAAAGAATAGTGATTCCTCTTTCTTTTTCTATATCATTATTATCCATTACTCTTTCGTCAACCTGCTGATTTTCTCTGAAAGTGCCCGCCTGCTTGAGCATAGCATCTACGAGAGTGGTTTTTCCATGGTCAACGTGAGCGATTATTGCAATATTTCTTAAGTCGTCTCTTTTTAACATTCTTTACCCTTCCATTCTTTTTTCCTCATTTTTACCATCCTATAGAATAATACAAAAGGGCGGATATGTCAACATCCGCCGTCTATTTTTATATATTCCACACAACAGTTGACAGATTTTAGTGTTGAGATTATAATATAAAGTATGATTTGAAGAATAAAAAATCATCAAATTTGGCTGTGATGAATAGATAGAGGCGGTAAAGCTATGAATGAAAAGGATTTTGAGAAACTACAATCAAAAATGAGTGAATTAACACCTGCACAGTTTAAAGAATTAGTGGATGCCTATGCAAAAGCAAAAGGCGGGGATTCTCGCCGTGAGTGGGATAAATCTATTTATACAATTTCCGAAAAACACCTTGCAAGTATAGGGGTAAACAGATCCTGCCCTTATTGCGGTTCTGTTGCAGTAGTACACAACGGCAAGACAAATGCCGGGATTCAGAAATTTCGCTGTCAAGACTGCTCGAAAGGATTCAACCGCTTTACAGGTACTCTTTTGGAAAGGTCACGCTTTCCTTGGGAGGTTTGGGTGGAAGTTCTCCGAATGACTTTGAACGGAGATTCCCTTGAAACTATGCAAACACTACTCTCACAAGATTACTCATATGCCTGTGAGGGTGTCAATATTAAAACTCTTTTTGCTATGCGTTTGAAACTTGTTTTTGCTATGGCAGCCGTAGAGCCGCCTAAACTGATGGGTGTCATACAGATAGACGAAACAGGGTTTAGAGAAAGTCAAAAAGGTAGCCGTCACCTTATAAGTTATCTCAAAGGAGTTGAGCGAAAGCCAAGATACGGATATAGTCCTTCCCAATACGGCAGCCTTTCTCCGGAATATGCAACTGTCTTAACCGCCGTGGACAGCCGTGGTTACTGTGCCTGTGAGGTGGTAGCTCTTGGGCGTGCATCTGCTGATAGCGTTATAGACTTATACGAAAAATACTGTGTTGATGCAGCCTATCTCTGTTCCGATGCAAACAGCATATATACACAAGCCTGTGACCTGCTAAATTTATGTCATTATATACGCCCTTCAAATTATAACACCATACTAAAAAGCAACGGATACCTTAACGCAAAGGATGCTCCTAATATGAGCAAAGAACAACGCCATAAACACAATGAGATTATTTTGGAACGCCTTTACAGAGAAAGGCAGATAGACAAAATAGAGCATAGAGAGGATTTGACCTATGCCGAGTTCAGTGCTATAAAACGAACATATAGCCTTTCTCTTGCAAGAGTAAATGAGCTACACAACGAATTGAAAAAACTCTTTGAAAGGCGTATGACAAATGTATCAACTAAGTATCTTGCTGAATATATGCGTTTCTTTGCTTTTCGCCGTAATTGGAAAATCAGTCACGGACAATATCCCGCCAGCCACAGAGACGCAGAGAATATATTGTCGGAACTTCTGCCCTTGCATATTAATTTAACCCGTCCAGACTTGGAGGAAATCGACCTTGATATTCCAAAGACATCGGGCAGAGCGATGCAGATACTCAAAGAAAAAACAGAAGAAGCACGCAAAATTACCAAAAACAAATATTTCAAATATAATTCCGAAGATATCCCGTCCTTTAATGTGCGTGAAATACTGCTCGATGCCCCACGCAGTCACCTGAATGAGATAGCAAAAATCCACAGAATTAAAGGATATACAAAGATGAATGCTTGGACGCTTGCTTCCACCATAGCAAAACTTGACAATATAGACGAGATTATTGTTGAACTGGTAACGAAAAACCGTAGTTATATGATAGATGAAGAAGATATAAAATACCTTAAAAGCTTGAAATATACCACCAAAACATAACATAAGAGGGCAACTCCCACGAGTTGCCCTCTTGCCTTTTATTATTTAATAGGATTTCCGTTATCATCCAATTTGTATGTATAGATAAATCCACTTATAAACTCGGAAGGTCCTTCTGCTTTGCAGTATGGACAATATGCTGTTTCGTGGTCTTTACCGCCGGGCCAAGGATTGCCTGTGCTTTCATAGTAGTAGCTTTCCCCACACTTATCACATTTGACAATATTACCTTTCTTCATAAATTACACGCTCCCATCATATTATTATTTATCTTCACTTGCCCTCTTGTACTCTGCAATAGCTCCGTAAACATCTGCCTCACTTAATCCAAGGTCATTACAAATTTTCTTTATATCCGCACCCATTGCATGCATTGTTATTGCGGTGATACATAAAGCACTTTTTTGATAGTTGGGTGTTATATCTTCCAAAACCTCTATTGCCGTCATAAAAGCGTTATAGTCATAATCTTTTTCTGTTACTGACACAACTTTCATTCCCGCATCTTCTATTGCTATTAAGGCTTCTTTGAAATCTGCAAGGCTTTTGCCAGCAAACTCCTTAACGCTGTCAACATAGAGTATATCTCTACCGCCTTGCTTTGCTACTTTAATCATTTCATTAAAAGCTTCGGTTTCGCCCTCTTTCTCTATGTAAACATAACTTTCTGTAATAATACTCTTTCTAAGTCTTGCATAAGCCTTTAAGCCTTCCATAACTGCCTTGCTATGTGCATATCCAAAAGATTGAGGTCTAAATTCATCCATATATAGTCCTCCTTTTAAAAGTGTCGGTTGAAAAGTGTTGGAAAAATGCCAAACATTTTTCGACCGGGCAAATTTTACTGTGTTTTCGATACAAGGATATATGATTTTTATAAAAACATATATTCAAATGGTCAAAAGTGTCGGTTTACACCGGGAGCATCTCGATTTTAAGCTGTCAATTTGTAATATGCGAAATCGGTGTCATATCAAGAAAACACCAATTTCAGTTTATCAAAAGTGTCGGTTTTTTTCAGTCTTCTCAATATAATATTGAAGCAAGCCTTATTGCATTCTACATCAATCGGGTTTAGTATATATACCCAAAATCTCTCATTGTTATTGGTAAATTATAATAACTAAATATATAATCAGCTGCATCGATAATATCTAGTATCATCCCATAACACATTTCTTCTCCTGCATCCTGTGACAGAGGATATTTTGCACCATCCATCTCCATCATCGAATAAAAACTAAAGTATTCTGGATATTTAACAAGTTCCCTACTAACAAATCCATAGCCCAATGTCCATTCTGTATCGTTGCGGAAACTAAACATCGCTTTTGCTGCGCTCTCGTCTGTTCCTGCTCCAGAAAAGTATAAATTGGTACTTATTGTATTATGTTTTGTCGAATACTCTTTTTCAATATACATCGTTTCTGTGCTCGGCGTATAACTTATAGTAAAAACTGCCCCGTTTGTATCTTCCATATTAAGCGAATAATTAATTATCGATACAGTAGTCGGTAGTGCATCAGCCGTTCCGTGTTCAACGAGAAAATCTTGTAAATATTGGACAGGGTCTTCTATATCTACTGTTTTTTCCAAAACCTCAAATTGTTTTATTGTTCCACTTGTGTCTATATTTACATACGATATGGGAATTGCTAAATTTAGATTTTGTCCATTAACATATGACGCAGAGGTAATACCTATAACTCTACCTTTTACATCAAGCAACGCACCGCCACTGCTTCCCGAAGAAATTGCCGCACTAATTTGAATATAATTAATGCCATCTTCATATCTATTAGGGTTTGAAATCAGCCCTTTTGAAATCGTATTTTGTAATCCCAATGGACTTCCTATTGCATATACGGTAGCCCCTCCGATTAAAGAGTTTGATTCTCCTAATTCCAATGCTTTTTGATTAGCACAATCAACTTTGATAACTGCCCAATCTTCAGCAATGTTATAATTATATACACCAAGAACATCATACGTCTTCTGATTATCCGATGTTGTTATTCGTGCCGAAGAGCAACCATCTATTACATGAAAGTTGGTAACTGCCGTTCCTTTTTCATCAATAAAAAATCCACTTCCCGAACCGCGAATTGACCCATTTTCATTATATACTTCAATATAAAATACAGACGGAGAGCACTTTGCATAAATTTCTTCCGCTGATAATTCATTTGACAATGAGCCATTTTTAGTAATCTTAATTGTTTGGGTATTGCCGTCCCATTCTACGCCAAATTTAAAGCTTTCTGCAATGTATCGTATAGGTAATACTGTTCTTTCGTTTATGGTTTTAGGTGCGACATCAAGTACACTCATTGCACCATTTAAGTAAGCATAAGCACTATCTATATTTAAAACAATCTTGTCCGAGCCATATGTCAAAGTAACTGTCTGTGTTGTACCATCCCAACCAACAGTACCACCCATCGCCTCAATTATGGCACGAATAGGCACAAGTGTTCTTCCATTTTCGACAACAGGTATTGTTCCTCTACCTGGGTCAATCTCCGAACTCGATCCGTTAACATTCATAATTGGATTTCCAATCTGCATTGTCAGCACAAAGCTATCATTTTGCGCTGACGCAGTATAGGATGAAAGCATACTAACTGCTAATGTTAGTACAAGAATAAAAGACCATAGTTTTTTCATAGATAAAACCTCTCTTTATAATAAAAAATGCGTAGCCCATATCTCAGAGCTACGCACGAAAAACATACAAGCCCTGACATAAGGTTGCTACACACTTATACTTACATACTTCATCACAAAGTTATGGTAGTCAGAGTGTACGCTTTTACCTAATTAGCGTACACCTTGTGATGAATACATATACCTACAATTATACCATTGTAAGCATAGTATGTAGCATACTCAGTTTAACATATTTTTCTTGTTTTGACAATCCCTTTGCCAAAAATTATTCAGCAAATTATGTAGGTTTACAATTGATATGTTACACTTTTAAAAAATAAATAGCGAATAGAAACTTTTTGTGTTAAAGTTTAAGTACCACCAAAAACCACACAGAAAGGAAATCTATTCGCTATGAATACAATAACACAAACTATGAGGT
>JAZSCT010000011.1:0-35112 GCA_045530725.1 Clostridia bacterium | reverse complement strand
TTTTTTTCATAGTTAAATCCTCCTAATGTTTTTATTTTGACTGGCAGGTCTTTTTTATTATATCACATTAGGAGGATTTTTCTCATCGGTTAACCTATATTGAACCACGCGACTATCGCGTGGTTTTCGTTATACAAAAAGACAATATTCATAAGAATATTGTCTTTTCTTTTTTTGGCGTCCATAAGAGGAGTCGAACCTCCGACCTACCGCTTAGGAGGCGGTCGCTCTATCCTACTGAGCTATATGGACATATTTTTCACTTATTTTCTATTTTAAACTCTATATTTTTCATTGTCAATAATTTTATTTTATTTTATGAAAAAAGTTGATAATTTTCTTCATTTTTTTCTTGAAATATCCTTGACTTTTTGATATAATATTATTGTGTATAATTATGCTTATTTTTATATTTTTTTATATATAATTATCAACAATTTTTATTATATATTTTATTATTTACTCAGGAGAAATATTATGGATAAATTACTTACTGTCTGGGCTGAAACACTCCAGCTTCTCGAACCGGAAATGGAGCCTGTTTCTTACAGATCATGGATACAGACCATAAACCCTCTATCTATCAAAGACAATACTATTATTCTGGAAGTCCCTTTTCCTTATAATCAGAGAATGGTAACAGAAATTTATAAACCTCTTATCACAAATGCTCTCTGTATTGCATCAGGAGAAGAACTTTCTATAACCGTGGTAGTAAAAGGTGAAAATGTCATAGAAGAAGTAAAAGAAGAAAAAGAAACAGAAACTTATGATACTCCTGTAGAAGGATTTCTCAATCCTTACTACACATTTGAAAATTTTGTTACAGGAAGTTCCAATAAATTTGCCCATGCTGCATCAGTTGCTGTTGCAGAAGGAAACGGAATAATGTACAACCCTCTTTTCCTTTATGGTGGTGTGGGACTTGGAAAAACTCACCTTATGCATGCTATCGGAAATACTATACTTAAAACAAAACCCTCAAAAAAAGTAGTATATATTTCTGCTGAAAACTTTACAAATCAATTCATTTCTTCAATTCTTGATAAATCTACTCTTGCTTTCAGAGAAAAATACAGAAGTGTAGATGTTCTTATGATTGATGACATTCAGTTTATCGGAGGTAAAGAAGGTATAGAAGAATCTTTCTTCCATACTTTCAATGATCTTAAAGATCTCAATAAGCAGATTATCATTTCATCTGACCGTCCTCCAAGAGAACTTCATACTCTTTCTGAAAGATTAAGAACAAGATTTGAAAATGGTCTTTTAGCCGATATTCAGCAGCCTGACTTTGAAACAAGAGCAGCAATTATAACAAAGAAATGTTCTTCTCTTAATCTTTTTCTTCCTCAGGAAATGATATTAAGAATAGCATCCTGTATTACAGAAAATATCAGAGAGATGGAAGGTGTGCTAAAGAAACTTAAAATGCTCTCTGAACTTTACAAAAAGCCTGTAGATGAAGAAATGCTTTCAAAAACTCTTGAATCTTTCAATACTCACGAAAATTCCGTTATCACACCTGAAATTGTAATCAAGGCAGTAGAAAGACACTTCAACTTAAGAGAAGATTCACTTAAAAGTAAATCAAGAGCAAATGAAATATCCATTCCCCGTCAGATATCTATGTATATCATGAAGGAAATGTGTACTAATATATCTTACATAAAGATAGGTGCTTCTCTTGGAGGAAGAGATCATTCTACTATTATTCACGGTATAAATGTAATTACTAAGAAAATAGAAGATGATACCTTCACAAAAAATGTGGTAGATGACATTATGAAAAATATAAAAAACAGATAAAAGTTATCCACACTATCCACTTTATAACTTTTTTTATTGTTGTGGAAAAAATTTTCTTATATTTTTATTTTTATTAACTGTGTATAATGTGGATAAAAATTTTATTTATCAACATACTTTCTCACATATATAATTTCTTATACTTCAAGGAATAAAACTCTTTTCCACACTATCCACATATATTAATATTACTATTATTAAAATATATATTATTTATCTATTAATTATATATTTAAGGAGAGATAAAAATGAAATTTTCCTGTTCAAAAGAAAATCTTTTAAATGCTGTTAATATTGTATCAAAGGCTTGCAATACTTCTTCACCTGTTCTTATACTGGGTGGAATATATTTTAAGGCTTATGACAAACTTCTTATCAATTCTACCAACCTTGAAATTGCCATTGAATGTGAAGTAGATGCTGATATTTTGGAACAGGGTGAAATTCTTATTGATTCAAGAATTATCTCTGATATTTTAAGAAAGACAACAGAAGATTATATAAACATAGAAGTTAATTCAAAAAATGAAGTAGTAGTTTATACTCCTACCAATAAATACAATATTATGGGTATGAGTGCTTCAGATTTTCCAAAATTTGAAGATATTATGGCTGAAAGATATATTTCTATTCCATCTAAAGACTTCAAGGATGCTGTAAGAAGTACTACTTTTGCCTGCGCACTTGATGAATCAAATCCTATCCTTACAGGAATAAATTTTGAAATATCAAAAACTGAAATGAAGTTAGTAGCCATTGACGGTTTCAGAATGGCTATAAAAAAGATTGCTATCCCTGAAAGAGAAGATGAATTCAATTTCTTACTCAAAGGAAAAATACTTAACGAACTTCTTAAAATTCTAAAAGATGATGACACTATTGTGGATATTTCATTTAACGAAAACAATGCTTTGTTTGCTTTTGAAAACTGCAAGGTAAAAGTAAGCCTTATGAGTGGAGAATATATTAAATACAGTCAGTTTATTCCAAAAAATAATGAAATAAGCATAAAACTTGATAAAAAAATATTTACTCAGATGATAGAAAGAGCATCAATTATTATAAATTATGATGACACAAGAATTCCTATCGTTATAGAAATAGAAGGTGGAAACTTAAGTATAAGTTGTACTTCAAAAACAGGTAATTTCCATGAAGAGTTTGAAATATATCAGACTGCCACTACATTGAAAATCGGTCTTGGAAGTAAATACCTCCTTGATGTTCTCAAAAACATCGATGACGAAAACATTATGATAAGTTTCACTTCTGCAGAAACACCTTGTGTTATCACTCCTGTGGATGGTGATTCATTCTATTATATGATTTTGCCAAGAATTCTTAAATAAAAAGGAAAATAAATATGGAAACCGTTTATATCACTACAGAATACATAAAACTCGATCAACTTCTTAAGTTTACTCAGATTGCTGAGGACGGAGCAGATGCTAAATTTATTATAAAACAGGGTATAATATTTATGGGAGAAAATGTGATAAAAGAAAGAGGAAAGAAGATTTATCCAGGAGATATTATTACCATAAAAACTGAAGATGAAGAAATAGATATCAAGGTTTTGAAAGAATGATTGTAAAAAATATTTATCTTAAAAACTTCAGAAATTATAGTGAAGAAAAGTTTGATTTTTCTTCAAATATAAATATTCTTTATGGTGAAAACGGTCAGGGAAAAACAAATGTAATAGAAGCAATATATTATTTTTGTCAGGGAAAAAGTTACAGAGGAGTAAAAGATAAAGAAGTAATAAAATTTAATGAAGATGGAAGTTTTTTGAATATAGAATTTGAATCAAATCTTCGTGATATGAATGCCGAAATAAAATTAGATGATTCAAAAATAGTAAGTATAAACGGTATAAATATAAAAAGATTAAGTGAACTTGTAGGATATCTTAAGGCAGTTATATTTACTCCCGAGCATTTAAATATCATAAAAAGCGGTCCAAGTCAGAGAAGAAACTTCCTTGATTCATTTCTTTCTTCTGTTTATCCTGTCTATTTTAAATATCTTATAAATTATTATAAGGTATTGAAACAAAAAAACACTCTTTTGAAAAAAAGAAACAACAATGATTCTCTTTTGTCTGTATGGAATGAAAAACTCTCTGAATATGGAGTTATAATTTCTAAATACAGAGAAGAAATTATAAAGAAAATAAATCCTTATATAAAAAAATATCAAAAAGAAATATCTGATGAAAAAGAGAATTTGTATATAGAATATGTTTGTAATATAAAAGATATGAGAGAAGATAAAGAAAAACTCTATAAATATCTTGAAGATAATAAACAAAGAGAAAAAGAAGCAGGAATTTCTCTTATAGGTCCACACAGAGATGACTTTAATTTTATAATAAATGAAAAAAATGCAAAAATTTATTCGTCTCAGGGACAACAAAGAACTGCAGTATTATCTCTCAAACTTTCTGAAGCAGATATTATATATGATATTGTAAATGAATATCCTATTCTTCTTCTTGATGATATCACAAGTGAACTTGATGAAAAAAGAATAAAATATCTTACTTCAAAGATAAAGGACAAGCAGGTAATAATCACTTGTACAAAAAAAGAAGAAAATCTTGAAAATAATGAAAATGTGAAGATTTTTAAGATAGAAGAAGGAAAAATTATAAGAGAGGAATAATAAATGTTTCTTCATTTAGGCGGAAATTTCATAGTGAATAAAAAAGATATTGTAGCAATAATGGATCTTGAATCAAGTTCTATATCAAAAATAACCAAACAATATCTTAAAGAAATGGAATTAAATAAGAATGTAATAAATGTAGAAGAAAATATTCTTCCAAAATCTTATGTAATATTAAAAAATGATAAAGAAAATAAGTTATATATATCGCCCATCGCGGCACAAACACTCCTTAAAAGGTGTGAAGAAGATTATATAAAAAGAAAAAATAATCTTTAGGAGGAAATTATGAGTTCTCAGGTAAACACAAATTATGATGAAAGTAATATTCAGGTTCTTGAAGGGCTTGAAGCAGTAAGAAAAAGACCGGGTATGTACATAGGAAGTACATCATCACGTGGTCTTCATCATCTTGTTTATGAAATAGTGGATAACAGTATTGACGAAGCACTTGCAGGATACTGTAAAGAAATCCAGGTGTTTATAAACGAAGATAACTCTATCACAGTAATAGATGACGGTAGAGGCATACCTGTAGGTATTCATCCGAAGATGGGAATCCCTGCTGTAGAAGTGGTATTTACTATTCTTCATGCAGGCGGTAAGTTTGGTGGTGGAGGATACAAAGTATCAGGTGGTCTCCACGGTGTTGGTGCATCTGTTGTAAATGCATTAAGTGAATATCTTGAAGTAGAGATTTCTGACGGAAAGAATGTACATTTCCAGAGATACGAAAGAGGAAAGAGTATAGATAAACTTAAAATCATCGGTGAAACAACAAAAACAGGTACAAAAGTAACTTTCAAACCTGACGGTGAAATATTTGAAGAACTTGAATATGATTATTCTATCTTACTTGACAGACTTAGAGAACAGGCATTTCTTAACAAAGGAATAAAGATTGTTCTTACAGATAAGAGAGAAGAAGATAAGAAAAAAGAATTGTACTACGAAGGCGGTATCATTTCTTATGTACAATGGCTCAACAAGAGTAAAGAAGCCATCCATGAAGAACCAATCTACATGGAAGCACAAAAGAAAGATACAAATGTGGAAATTGCTCTTCAATATACTACAAGTTATACAGAAACACTTGTAAGTTTTGCAAATAATATCCACACCACAGAAGGTGGTACACACGAAATAGGATTTAAGAATTCTCTCACAAGAGTATTTAACAGTTATGCTCAGAAATTCGGCATATTCAAAAAAGAAGATGAAAAGATAAGCGGTGAAGATATAAGAGAAGGACTTACCTGTGTAATAAGTGTAAAGGTACTTGAAGCACAGTTTGAAGGACAGACCAAAACAAAACTTGGTAACAGCGAAGTAAGAAGTGCCGTAGAATCTACAATGAATGAAGTTCTCAATGCATTCTTAGAAGAAAATCCAAAGATAGCAAGAACTATCATAGATAAGGCTATGAGTGCTGCAAGAGCAAGAGAAGCAGCAAGAAAAGCAAGAGAAAATGCAAGAAAGAGTGCTCTTGGCGGTGGAGGATCACTTCCCGGAAAACTTGCAGATTGCTCAAGTAAATCAAGAGAAAATACTGAAATATATATCGTCGAAGGAGATAGTGCGGGAGGATCTGCAAAGCAGGGAAGAGACAGAAATTATCAGGCTATTCTTCCTCTCTGGGGAAAGATGCTCAATGTAGAAAAATCTCGTATAGATAAAGTTATTACAAACGAAAAACTCCTTCCTGTAATTACTGCTTTAGGTGCAGGTGTGGGAAATGAATTTGATACATCTAAATTAAGATATGAAAAAATCATCATTATGGCCGATGCCGACGTGGATGGATCACATATCAGAACACTTTTACTTACATTTTTCTTCAGATATATGCGTCCTTTGGTAGAAGAAGGTCATGTGTATATTGCACAGCCTCCTCTTTATAAAGTATTCAAAGGAAAGAAAGAAAAATACGCATATACAGAAGAAGAACTAAAAGATGCTTTATCAGAAATCGGTGAAGATGCAAAAGTTCAGAGATATAAAGGTCTTGGTGAAATGAACCCTGAACAACTCTGGGAAACAACCATGAATCCTGAAACAAGAATAATGCTCAGAGTAGAACTTGAAGATGCTCAAAGAGCAGATGAAATGTTTTCAGTACTTATGGGTGACAGCGTTGAACCAAGAAGAGAATTTATCGAAGAAAATGCAAAATATGTAACAAATCTTGATATTTAAAAATAAAGCATCCCTTGCGAAAGGATAAGATACTATGTTTGAAAATGAAAAGTTAATTAATGTAGAAATAAGTAATGAAATGAAGAAGTCTTACATTGATTACGCCATGAGTGTTATCGTAGGAAGAGCACTTCCTGATGTAAGAGACGGTCTTAAGCCTGTACACAGAAGAATTCTTTACACAATGAATGAAGACAACCTCTTCCCTACTTCTGCTTACAGAAAATGTGCTACTACAGTAGGTGACGTGCTTGGTAGATATCATCCACACGGAGATGCTTCTGTTTATGATGCATTGGTAAGACTTGCTCAGAACTTCACAATGAGATATCCTATGATTGACGGTCAGGGTAACTTCGGTTCTATTGACGGTGACCCTGCTGCTGCATACAGATACACAGAATCAAGAATGAGCAAATATGCAATGCTTATGCTTCGAGATATAGATAAAGAAACTGTGGATTATATGCCAAACTTCGACGAAACAAGAAAAGAACCTGTGGTAGTTCCTTCAAGAATACCATCTCTTCTTATAAACGGTTCTTCAGGTATTGCCGTAGGTATGGCTACAAATATACCACCACACAATCTGACAGAAGTAATAGATGGATGTATAGCCAGTATAGATAATCCTGATATTGATATTGAAGGTCTTATGGAATACATAAAAGGACCTGATTTTCCTACTGCAGGACTTATAATGGGAAGAGCAGGTATCATTCAGGCTTACAATACAGGTAAAGGCAAAGTAATAATGAGAGCAAAAGCCGAAATTGATACTGACAAAGAAGGCAGAGAAAGAATCATTGTTACAGAACTTCCTTATCAGGTAAATAAATCTATTCTTATCCAGAGAATAGCAGAACTTGTAAAAGATAAGAGAATAGAAGGAATATATGATTTAAGAGATGAATCTGACAAAGAAGGTATAAGAATTGTTATTGAGATAAAAAGAGATGCAAATGCAAATATTGTACTTAATAATCTCTACAAATTCTCTTCTATGCAGGAATCATTCGGTATAATATTCTTAGCCCTTGTTGACGGACAGCCAAAGATTTTAAATCTCAAACAGATAATTGATAATTATATCAAATTCCAGGAAGAAGTAATTGTTAGAAGAACAAAATTTGATCTGGAAAAAGCAGAAGCAAGAGCACATATCCTCGACGGACTGAAAATTGCCCTTGATAATATTGATGAAATCATCAAAATAATCAGATCTTCCTATAATGATGCAAAAGAAAGACTTATGGAAAGATTTGGATTTTCAGAAATTCAGGCACAGTCTATCCTCGATATGAGACTTGCAAGACTTCAGGGACTGGAAAAAGAAAAAATAGAAAACGAACTTAATGATCTTAAAGAAAAAATCGAATATTATAAGAAAATTCTAAATGATGAAACACTTGTTCTTCAGATTATAAAAGATGAACTTACTGAAATAAAAGAAAAATACGGCGATGAAAGAAGAACCACCATCACAATGAATACTGATGATATAGAAGACGAAGACCTTATAGAAGAAGAAAATAATGTTGTAACACTTACTCATTTTGGATATATCAAACGTCTTTCCACATCAGTTTATCGTTCTCAACACAGAGGAGGAAGAGGTGTTTCGGGACTTAGTACAAGAAATGAAGATTATGTGGAAAAAATCTTTACTACAAGTACACATAATTATATTCTTTTCTTTACAAACAGAGGAAGAATGTATAAGATGAAAGCATATCAGATTCCTGAGTCAGGAAGAACTGCCAAAGGTCTTGCAATAGTAAATCTTCTTCCCCTTGAACCTGAAGAAAAGATAACTGCTATGATTCCTTTGAGAGAATTCAGCGAAGAAAATAACCTTTGTATGATTACAAAGAAAGGTATCATCAAAAAGACAAACCTTGATGAGTACAATTCTCACAGAAAAGGCGGTCTTATCGCTATCGGATTAAGAGAAGATGATGAACTTATCCATGTAGAAATTACAAACGGAGAAGATAATATTATAATCGCTACTCACGACGGACAATGCATACGTTTTAGAGAAAAAGATGCAAGATGTATGGGTAGAAATGCTACAGGTGTAAGAGGTATTCTTTTAAATGATGGTGACTATGTAATAGGTGCCTGTGTTCAAAAAGATGACTGTACTCTCCTTTCTATCACAGAAAACGGCTACGGCAAAAAGAGTGATATAGATGAATTCAAACTCCAGACACGTGGCGGTAAAGGTGTAATGGGATACAGAATCACAGAAAAGACAGGTAAAGTTGCAGGTGTATCTATTGTAAAAGAAGATGATGATGTAATGATGATCACATCCGAAGGTATTATTATAAGATGTGATGTTGCAGAAATCAGTAAATTCGGAAGAGCAACTCAGGGTGTAAGAGTAATGAAACTTGAGGATGGAGTAAGTATTGTATCTACTACTATAGCAGAAAAAGAAGAAGAGGATGATGAAATAAATGAAGAAAGTGTAAATGAATCATCTGAATCTCAGCAAAACTCACAACCATCAGAACAGGAAGAAAACACATCTTCAGAAAATTAATTAAATAATTAAATTTAATAAAAAAGAATGTTCTATTATAAGGAACATTCTTTTTTGTGATTATAATGTTATAATTAATAAAAATTTTATATAAAACTAATGAAATAAAGTATAAAAATAATAAATTTATAATATAATATATGATATATCGTACATAAATTAATAAATATATAAAATATAAAATTAAATGTTCCACGTAGAACAAATATAAAAAATAATTTATAAAAAATTGAAAAAAAGTGTTCCATGTGGAACATTTATATGTTATAATGGACAAGTAAATAAATTAAGAAAAAGGAAGGATATTATGGGAAAAGTAATTGCACTTGCCAACCAAAAGGGAGGCGTAGGAAAAACAACCTCCACTATTAATCTCAGCGCTGCTTTGGGTATCAAAAACAAAAAGGTACTGCTTATAGACCTTGATCCTCAGGGAAATGCCACAAGTGGTGTAGGTATAGATAAGGAAACCTGTGAAAACTCTATATATGATGTACTTATCAATGAAGTAGATATCAAAGATGCTATAGTAAAGACAGAATGCAAAAACCTTGATCTGTGTCCTTCAAATATACAACTTGCTGGAGCAGAAATAGAAATGGTGGATATAGAAGAGAGAGAATTTATATTCAAAAAGGCTATAGAAGATATAAGAAAACAATATGATTATATTCTGATAGATTGTCCTCCTTCTCTTGGACTTCTTACACTTAATGCTTTTGTTGCTGTAGATACTATTCTTATCCCTATTCAATGTGAGTATTATGCTCTTGAGGGACTCAGTCAACTTATCAAAACCATCAAAGAAATCAAAAAATCATTGAACAAAGATATTGATATCGAAGGTGTACTTCTTACAATGTTTGATTCACGTACAAATCTCTCTGTACAGGTGGCTGAAGAAGTGAAAAAGTATTATCCTGACAAACTTTATAAGTCTGTAATACCAAGAAATGTAAGATTAAGTGAAGCACCAAGTTATGGTATGAGTATTTTTGAATACGATAAGCACTCAAAAGGTGCAAATAGTTATCTTTCACTGGCAAAAGAAGTAATCAAAAGAAATAAATAATAGAAAGGAACATTAATATGGCTAAAAAAGGTCTGGGAAAAGGTCTGGGTTCATTGATTTCTGTGTCTGAAGAAATAAATAATGAAAGTATTGTAGAAATCAAAGTAACAGAGATAGAACCAAATAAGGAACAACCAAGAGAAGTATTTGATGAAGAAAAACTTATTGATCTTGCAGAATCTATCATGGAACACGGTGTTATTTCCCCTATTATAGTGAGAAAAGAAAAGAACGGATACTATAAGATAATCGCAGGAGAAAGACGTTGGAGAGCCTCAAAAATGGCTAAAATAAGCACAATCCCTGCTATAATCAAGGATTTTGAAGAAGAAAAAGCCTATGAAATCGCCTTGATAGAAAACTTGCAGCGTCAGGATCTTAATCCTATTGAAGAAGCAAAGGGATATAAGAGACTTATGGAAGAATTTAGTCTCACACAGGAAGCAGTTTCACAGAAGGTAAGTAAGGCAAGAAGCCAGATTGCAAACTCCTTAAGACTTCTTAATCTTCCTAAAAAAGCATTTTTGCTTCTTGAATCAGGCAAAATCTCTGTAGGTCATGCAAAAGTTCTCCTTTCCCTTGAAAATAAAGAAAGTATAGAAGAACTTGCAGAACTTGTAGCAGAAAAAGGTATAACTGTAAGAGAGTTGGAGAAACTTGCACTTTCATCAAAAAAAGAGAAAAAAGAAAAGAAAGAAGATCTTGATACAAAACTCGCATTCATTGATTTTGAAAAAAGAGCAAGTGACACTCTTGGAACAAAAGTAAAAATACATAACGGTAAGAAAAAAGGAAAAATTGAAATAGAGTACTACGGTTATGAAGATTTGGAAAGAATATTCAAAATTATCGAAAATTCGTAAAAAAGTGACCTTCAAAATTGCTTTCTAAGAGATTTTCAGTTAAATTTTGAATAATTATATCAAATTATATTAAAAATTGATACAAATAAATATTAAGATTATTTTTGATATAAGATGTTTTTTGACGAAATTTTTATAGAATTTAGGGTATAATGTTCCATGTGGAACATTTAAGGTGAAGAAATGACTATTGATATAAACAAAAAGACAGTTCAGAGACTTATCATTCCTGTTCTGATAATTGTGTTGATTATTGTGTGTGTAAAAATCAACGGAAATTCTTTGAACAATAAATTTGCACAGACAATCTCTTCTATGAATGAAGAAAAACAAAACCTTGCAAACAAAATCAGTTCCCTTGAAGAAGAACTTAAGAAATGCCGTGAAGAAAACGGTCATATGTCAACTCAACTGAGAAGTGCAAGGGAAGATATGGCTGACTCAGGAAGACGTGTCAAAGATAACGATGACAAACTTATAATAGAAGCATACGATCTCTATCTTAGTGGCAAAGTAAAAGAAGCACAGAAAAAAATCGAGATTCTTGATACTACATATCTTACTGAACTGCAGTTATATGTATATAAGATTATTATGATGAATAAATAATCTCATATGCTCAAAAATGGCTCAACCAAGCCAAAAACAGGCTATACAATCAGTTTGTGATTGTGTATGGAAAGGAATCATAAATGAAAAAATTTCTCATAATTGACGGAAACAGTATTATAAACAGAGCCTTCTACGGAATAAGACTTCTGTCTAACAAACATGGTCTTTTTACCAATGGAATATATGGATTTCTTAATATAATGTTCAAAAATATAGATGAAATCAATCCTGACTATATAGCAGTTACATTTGACCTTAAGAAACCCACATTCCGTCACAAGATGTATAATGAATACAAGGCACAGCGTAAGCCTATGCCTGAAGAACTGAGAATGCAACTTCCTGTACTGAAGGAAGTGCTTTCTGCCATGAATATTCATATTATGGAAAAAGAGGGCTATGAAGCGGATGATATCATAGGTACAGTATCGAGAATGTGTGATGAAAATCAGGTAGAATGTCTGATTCTTACAGGAGATAAGGATGATTTGCAACTGGCAAGTCAGAATACAAAAGTCCTCCTTACTGTTACAAAAGGCGGAAATACCACGGTTACCGTATGTGATGAGAAAGAAGTTTATGAAAGATACGCAGTTACTCCAACACAGTTTATAGATGTGAAGGGACTTATGGGTGATACATCTGACAATATCCCAGGTGTAAAGGGAATTGGCGAAAAAACTGCCATGAATCTTATCAGTCAGTATAAGTCTATAGAAGGAGTATATGAAAATATCAATGAGATTAAGGGAGCCACTGCACAGAAACTTAAAGACGGAGAAAAAATGGCTTATTTAAGCAAAAAACTCTGTACTATAGACAGATATGTTCCACTTGCTTTTAAGTTAGATGATGCGGTTACAAAGAAATATGATGATGAAAAACTTGAGAAACTCTTTTTAAATCTTGAATTTTCATCATTTATGTCAAGAATAAATAAGTCAGCAGTAAAAACTACCCTTCAACTTCTTCCATGTGAAAGAAGTTATGAAAAAATACAGGTATCTGACAAATTTATTTACAGAATTTACACCACAGATGAAGGAATATATGCTGTTGCGTATATTAAAAATAGTAAAATATATTATGTTATAAACGATATTACGTTAATATTACCTGTAAAAGATGTAATCAGGGAAGTGTTTGAAAGTGAATCCACAGAAAAAATATCTTCAGGTATAAAAGAAGATATTGTTCTATTAAGTTCTATGGGGATAGACTATGCCGACAACTATTTTGATACAAAAGTATGTGCATATGTGATAAATCCATCAAGAAACAGTTATGAAATATGTGAGAATTGCCGTGACACACTTGAAATTGACATTCTGAACATAGATGATATGCTTGGCAAAGGTGCAAAGCGTAAAGAAATAAATAACCTCTCAAAAGAGGATTTTGAAAGTCTTATTTCCAATGAACTTACTGCACTTTCCATTCTTTCAGACAGACAAAAAGAGATAATTGAAGAAAATAATCAGCAAAATCTTCTCTACAACATAGAATTTCCTCTTACAAAGGTACTTGCAAGTATGGAAGAGGAAGGATTTATGGTAAATAAGGACGAACTCATTGAATTCGGAGAAATGCTCAAAGGAAAAATAGAAGTCCTTGAAAAGGAAATATATGAGGAAGCAGGAGAAGAGTTTAACATTCTTTCTCCTAAGCAACTGGGAGTTATACTCTTTGAAAAAATGGAACTTCCTGTAGTCAAAAAGACAAAAACAGGCTATTCTACCGATGCAGATGTGCTGGAAAAACTTAAAACCCACAGTCCCGTTGTAGAAAAAGTCATTGAATACAGAAAACTTACTAAACTCAAAAGCACCTACGCCGACGGTCTTAGTGAAGTGATAAATCCATATGACAAAAAGATTCATTCCAAGTTTAATCAGACTGTTACAATGACAGGAAGAATCAGTTCAACAGAGCCAAATCTTCAAAACATACCAATGCGGTCGGAATTGGGAAGAGAAATAAGAAAAATGTTTGTGCCAACCGACGAAAATAGAGTACTTGTGGATGCGGATTATTCTCAGATAGAACTTCGTATTCTTGCCCATATTGCAGATGATGAAATAATGATAAATGCGTTCAGAAATAATGTAGATATCCATACCACAACTGCAATGAATGTATTCGGACTTAAGGAAGATGAGATTACTCCATTAGAGAGGACAAGGGCAAAAGCGGTAAACTTCGGCATTGTATATGGTATGGGATCATTTTCTCTTTCTCAGGATCTTGGCATTACAAACAAAGAAGCCAAGGCTTATATTGACGGGTATTTCGAGAAGTATAGAAATGTGAAGAATTTTATGTCAGATGTAATAGAAGAAGGTAAAGAAAAGGGCTATGTAGAGACACTTTTCGGCAGAAAAAGATATCTTCCCGAACTGAAAAGTTCAAATTTCATTCAGAGAAGTGCCGCAGAAAGAATGGCTATGAATACACCTATTCAGGGAACTGCTGCAGACATCATCAAGATAGCAATGGTTAAGGTGTATAAGGCATTGAAAGATAACAATTTTAAATCAAAACTTATCCTTCAGGTCCACGATGAACTTATCATAGAAGCATACAGAGATGAAGAAGAACAAGTAAAGAAACTTCTCAAAGAATGTATGGAATCCGCATGTGAAATGAAAGTACCTTTAAGTGTGGAAGTAGGAAGCGGTGAAAGTTGGTATCTTGCTCACTAAAGAAAGGAAAAAAAGTATGGTAATAGGAATTACAGGCAATTCCGGATCAGGCAAAAGTTACATATCGGATATTATAGAAACTTATGGTTACAAAAAGATTGATATGGACAGAATTGCCCATTCAGTCTATGAAAATAACCCTCTTTGTTTAGAAGAAATAAGAGAGAATTTTGGTGATGTAGTATTCTCACGGGACAGTCTTCTGAGAAAAACTCTCGGCGAGATAGTCTTTAATGATAAAGATAAACTGGAATTACTTAACAGTATTACTCATAAGTATATAATGGAAGAAGCAAAGAAGGAAATGAATGTACCAAAGATTCTTCTGGATGCACCCGTACTTATAGATACAGACTTTGAGAAACTCTGTGACAAAATCATACTTGTAGTATGCGACAAAGATACAAAAATCAAGAGAATTTCGGAAAGAGACAACATTTCCTACCAATACGCTATGAATAGAATAAGTTCTCAGCCTGACGAGAAATATTTATCCACAAAAGCAGACTTCATAGTGGATAATTCTGAAGGAAAAGACCCCAAAAAAGATGTAGAAAAAATAATAAAGGATATACAATAAAGGAAATATGAAAAAATGAAAAAAATCATAAAAATTCTCATTGTAATCGCATTTCTGATTGCAATCACAGAACCTGCAAGAGATAGTGTTCTTAAACTTTTTTATCCTGATGAGTACAGTTTTTATATACATAAATACAGCAAAGAATACAATCTTGATGAATATCTTGTAAAGGGAGTTATAAGTGTTGAAAGTAACTTCAATCCCCAAGCAGTCAGCAAAAAGAATGCAAAAGGTCTTATGCAGATAACAGAAGAAACTGCCAAATGGTGCATAGAAACATTTGATATAGATGCATCTTTGGAAACATACACCCAACCTGAAGAAAATATAGAAATAGGATGTGCATATCTTCACTATCTTTTTGAAAGGTTTGAGGGAAACAAAACAAAAGCCCTTGCATCATATAATGCAGGCATGGGCAATGTGGAAAAATGGCTCAAAGATGAGAAATATTCTTCTGATGGTATAAATCTTGATGAGATTCCTTTTCCTGAGACGAAAAGTTATGTAGAAAAGGTAAACAAAAGAGAGAAAATATACAGGGATCTGTATGAAGAAAAGTAGAATTAACTTTTCAGTTTTCAGGATAATATGAGAAAATTCTGAAAAATCAAAGATAATTTGCAGGGACAGGCGTCCCCGACTGTCCGAATAAAAGACATATCAAAACTATATATCACATCAATAATTAAGTTTTAGAAATAAAAAAGGGAATATCACATCAAATAATGTAATATTCCCCTGTGGCTCTTTTCTCCTGACTTTTCCGGTCAGGAATTTTTTTATTATTTTATAATCTCTGTGAAAACAGTCTGATTTTTTCTTCCTTGAATGCTTTGTATCTCTTCTCTTCGATGGCAAGTCTGATATCTGCCATAAGTTTGTTGTAGAAGTGGAGATTGTGAAGTACACAAAGTCTCATACCCAGCATTTCTTTTGCCTTGAAAAGATGCCTTATATATGCCCTTGAGTAATTTCTGCAGGCAGGACAGTCACATTCAGGATCGATAGGATTGGGATCTCTCTCATATTTTGCATTGAGAAGATTCATATATCCCTGACTTGTAAAGAGATTTGAATGTCTTGCGTTTCTTGCAGGCAACACACAATCGAAGAAGTCTATTCCTCTGTCAACACCCTCAAGGATGTTTATGGGAGTGCCAACACCCATAAGATATCTTGGCTTATCTATTGGTGCATGAGGAAGTGTCACATCAAGTATATGATACATTTCCTGGTGGGTTTCTCCTACTGCAAGACCGCCTATGGCATAGCCGTCAAGATCAAGTTTTGCTATAGATTTCATATTGTTGATACGAAGATCATCAAATGTGGCACCCTGATTTATACCAAATAGCATCTGATGTTTGTTGATGGTTCTGTCAAGAGTATTGAGTCTTGTCATCTCCTCTTTGCATCGTGCAAGCCATCTTTCAGTCATTTCCACACTCTTTTTTGCATAATCATACTGTGCAGGTAGGGATACGCATTCATCAAAAGCCATTGCGATGGTAGATGCGAGATTTGACTGTATCTGCATACTTTCTTCAGGCCCCATAAATATCTTTCTTCCGTCAATATGAGAAGAAAAATACACCCCTTCTTCTTTTATCTTTCTAAGACCTGCAAGAGAAAACACCTGAAATCCGCCGCTGTCAGTAAGGATAGGTCTGTGCCAGGTCATAAACTTGTGCAGACCGCCCATATCGTGCACTACCTGATCACCGGGACGAAGATGCAGATGGTAGGTGTTGGAAAGTTCCACCTGACATCCGATTTCTTCAAGGTCTTTTGATGATACAGCACCCTTTATTGCGGCAAGAGTACCAACATTCATAAATACGGGTGTCTGTACTGTGCCGTGAACTGTATGAAACTCGCCTCGTCTGGCAAGATTGTCTGTTGTCAGTAGTTTAAACATTTAAATAATTCCTCTCAAAATATGTTTCATATATTTATATGATGATATCATCATTTTTTATCCATTATTTTTAATGTGGAAAAAGTACTATAACTCTTCACTTTTCACTATTACTTCTTCACTTGTTCATTCAATGATTTTGTCATTGAATAAACATCGCATCTCCGAAGGAAAAAAATCTGTATCTTTCTTCTACTGCGGTTTTGTATGCATTATCTATATTTTCCTTACCTGCAAGGCTTGATACAAGCATCAGAAGTGTAGATTCAGGCAGGTGGAAGTTTGTGATAAGGCAATCCACGATTTTGAATTTGTATGGTGGATATATAAATATCTCTGTATTGCCGCACTCTTCCTTCAATATACCATTTTCGTCGGCAACTGTTTCAAGTACTCTTGTACTTGTTGTGCCTACAGATATTATTCTCCCGCCGTTTTTTCTGGCATTATTTATTATATCCGCATTTTCCTTGTCTATAGAATAATATTCCGAGTGCATTCTGTGTTTGGTTACATCATCCACCTTTACGGGACGGAATGTGCCAAGCCCCACATGAAGGGTGATATATGCGATTTTTACGCCCATATCTCTTATTTCGTCGAGAAGTTCATTTGTGAAATGAAGTCCTGCGGTAGGTGCTGCGGCAGAACCCTTGATTTTTGAATAAACGGTCTGATATCTTTCTTTATCTTCCAGTTTGTGCGTGATATACGGTGGAAGGGGCATTTGTCCCAGTTTGTCAAGGACATTTTCGAAAAGCCCTTCATAATAAAATTCTACAAGTCTGTTTCCGCTGTCAAGTACTTCAATGACCTTTGCCTTAAGTTCTCCGTTGCCAAATTCCACTTCGCATCCTTTAAGTGCTCTTCTTCCCGGACGGAGTATTACTTCCCAGATGTCTTTTTCCACACGCTTGAGAAGGAGGAATTCTATTTTTGCTCCTGTTGGTACTTTTGTGCCGAAAAGGCGGGCGGGGATTACTCTTGTATTGTTTAATACAAGGCAGTCACCTTTTTTCAGAAAGGCTTTTATATCCTTGAATATTCTGTGCTGGATGTTGCCGCTTTTTTTGTCCAGTACAAGAAGTCTTGAACCTGATCTGTCCTCTATGGGATCCTGGGCAATGAGTTCTTCGGGCAAATCATAATAAAAATCGCCTGTTTTCATAAAATATGTCCTCTCTTAAGTGAAAAAGTTTAACCAAGAATGGAGTTGTCCACATATGTTCCCTGGAAATAATGGGAAAGTATGTCATAGGCGCTCAGTCCCTGATCAGCCATACCCTTTGCACCCCATTGGCTCATACCTATTCTGTGTCCCCATCCGTGACCGTTGAAGATGAACTTATCCGAGGTGTTGGCTTCATTTGGCACAATATCCGCTATTCCCTGTGACGAAATGATACAAAGTGCACTTGTAACAGAGCCGTTAAATACAGCAATGTTGTTAAGTGAAACAGAAGAAATACCATTTCCGCCTATAACAGCAACAGATGGATAAGTCACGGGAGATGATGGCGAAGAAATGGTGAAATACTGACTCTTTAAGTTAAAAAATCCTCTCACGCTGTCATTTTTGATGTGATGTTCACCTGATTCCCCTGTGATTTTTACATCATATACGGTGCCGTTGTCTTCTTTGATTACTTCTACATTTACTACATTTCCAATATCAATTTCTCTCTTTGTAAGAAATTCCTTTATTTCATCTGCGCTATATTCCACAGACCAGTTATAGTTGGATATTTCCTCGGGATTTTCATAAGGGTCATCCACACTTACTAGATAAGGAAATTCACTTCCCCATACGTATTTTACATTGGCGGTTTTGCCGCCACAGGAGGAAGAATAGAAAGTCTGTGCCAACTTCCCGTCATACATCACAAGTTGACCTCTTGTTTCTTCCACCGCCTGAATTGTGCGGTCGCCTTCGCTTGAAATTCCCGAATACACCTGTGAATTCTGTGTATTGTCAAGGTTAAATCCGTATGAAGCATACTTTCTCCAGTTGTTTATAGAATATGTCCTTGCACAAATTGCCTGTGCCTTAAGTGCTTCTATGGGCCAACTTGGACTCATTTCCCGTCCCAGTACCGAATAGAGATACTCTTCAAGGCCTACTTTGTTGATAATTGTCATAAGATTGTTGTCATCTTTTATAAAAATCATACTTCCTCTGTAATCCTTGCCGTCCAGTTGAAGATTGCCAAAGCCTGGACGGATGCAGAGGTTTGGAAAATCAGTATTTACGAATATGCCTTCTACCTGAAGAAAGCCTTCTTCTGATACATTGATTGTAAGATCTGTTTCAAGAAGAGCGGAAATAAGTTCGAAGTCTCCGCTTTCGTTTTCATATCCCATCTCAAACCCCGAATAGCAGGTAAGAGAGGCGCTATCTTTGGCAGATGAAGAGAAATGAAGCCCGATTTTTATGTTCTCATATTCATTGCCCTCAGCATATGATGTTATAGAGAGACATAAAAACAGAACCAGTATTATCATAAATGAAAAAAGTGTTTTTTTCATATAAACCTCCTTTTTTGTCAAAAAGTGATATACAATAATGATACTACAAAACAAAATATAAGTCAAATTATTCAAAAACTTATAACAAATATGAAATAAACTTGACTTATTTATAATAAAACTGTATAATTATACCGACTATAAACAGTATTGGATGGTGTAAAAAATGAAAAAGTATAACATCGCCGTTGTAGGCGCAACCGGTATGGTTGGAAGAACATTTCTCAAAGTTCTTGAAGAAATTAAACTCCCTGTAGAAAATTATTATCTTTTTGCTTCCAAGAAGTCAGCAGGTACAAAGATTGACTTCATGGGCAAAGAATATGTAATAGAAGAACTCTGTGAAACAAGTTTTGACAGAGATATCGATATTGCACTCTTCTCAGCAGGCGGATCTATCAGCGAAAAGTTCGCTCCTATTGCTGCATCAAAGGGTGTGACAGTAATTGATAACTCAAGCGCATGGAGAATGGATCCTGAAGTTCCGTTGGTAGTTCCTGAAGTAAACCCTGAAGATATCAAATGGAACAAAGGTATCATTGCAAACCCTAACTGTTCTACAATTCAGGCTATGGTTGCCATGAAACCTCTCCATGACAAATACAAAATCAAGAGAGTAGTTTACTCTACATATCAGGCAGTATCAGGTGCAGGTGTTGCAGGATACGAAGACCTCAAGAACGGTCTCAATGGTGAACCACCTAAGAAATTCCCTTATCCTATTGCAAACAACTGCCTGCCACACATTGATGTATTCCTTCCAAACGGATATACAAAAGAAGAAATGAAAATGGTAAACGAAACAAGAAAGATTCTTGGCGACGATACAATGAAGATTACTGCTACTACAGTAAGAGTTCCTGTATTTGACTGTCATTCAGAATCCATCAACCTTGAATTCCACTATGATTTCGATCTTGAAGAACTGAAAGAAGTGCTCAAATCAGCACCGGGAATCATTGTTCAGGACGATCCTGAAAACAATATCTATCCTATGGCTATTACTGCAAAGGGTACAAACGAAACCTATGTAGGCAGAATCAGAAGAGACGAAAGTGTTGATTCAGGCGTGAACCTCTGGGTTGTAGCAGATAACATCAGAAAAGGCGCTGCTGCAAATGCTGTACAGATAGCACAGAAGGTTATTGAACAATGGGAAGAAAAATAATTAAATAAGTGTTTGGAAAATCATCATTTCATTAAAAGGAGGAATTTCTGTGTCAAAAACTATATTCACAGGGTCGGGCGTTGCTCTTGTAACTCCATTTACTAATGAAGGGGTAAACTATGATACCCTGGGCAAACTGATAGATTTTCAACTGGAGAATTCCACAGATGCAATCATCATCTGCGGTACTACAGGTGAGAATGCTACTATGCCCGATGATGAACATCTGGAAGTAGTAAGATATACCATAGACAGAGTCGCAAAGAGAATTCCTGTCATTGCAGGTACAGGCAGCAACTACACAGACCACGCTGTCTATATGACAAAAGAAGTAGAAAAGATGGGCGCAGATGGTGTGCTTTGTGTGACACCTTATTACAACAAGACCACACAGAAGGGACTTATCGAATCCTACACCGCTATCGCAAAAAGCACATCACTACCTGTGATTATGTACAATGTGCCATCGAGAACAGGTGTAAATATGCTTCCCGAGACTGTAAAGGTGCTTTCTGAGATAGACAATATAGTGGGACTTAAGGAAGCAAGCGGCAATATGAGTCAGGTGCTTAAGATTATGTCACTTTGTCCTGATCTTGATATATATTCAGGGGAAGACGCGCTTATCGCTCCTATTATGATGATGGGCGGCAAGGGTGTGATATCTGTTCTTGCAAATGTTGCACCGAAAGAAACTCACCTTATGACAGAAAAACTCCTCAAAGGTGAATTCGAAGAAGCAAAGAATATGCAACTTGATGCACTTGAACTTGTGGATGCGCTGTTTTGTGAAGTGAATCCTATCCCTGCAAAGACAGCATTGAGACTTATGGGCTTTGATGTAGGTCCTTTGAGACTTCCTTTGGTGGAAATGGACGAAAAGAACCGCCAGAAACTTATATCGGCATTGACAAACTATGGAATCCCACTTAAATAAAACCACTTATGCGGCTGTACCTTCTTGCGGTATGGCCGTTTTTGGAAAAACGGATAGATAATCATAGAGTAGAACTTTACACAATCCCCTCGCCATTTTGGTAAGAGGCGCTTCAGCGAAAGAAGACATGAGCCTCCCTTGTGAAAGGGAGGATGACCGCGTTAGCGGTGGAGAGATTGGAGAAAATGTGGAGGACACAAAGTGTATAAGCATAACAAAAAACTGACTCCGCTAGCACGAACATTAAGAAAAAATATGACAAAAGAGGAAAAACATCTTTGGTATGATTTCCTTAAATTCAGAGAAGAAAGATGGCTTAAACAGAAAATAATAGACAAGTATATACTTGATTTTTACTGTTCAAAATATAAACTGGCTATAGAACTGGATGGCTCTCAACATTATGAAGATGAGAATATGATAAAAGATGCTATCAGAACCGAAAGAATCAATGAGTTTGGAATAGATGTTATCCGTGTTCCGAATGCTCAGATAAAAAATTACTTTGTTGATGTATGCGATTATATTATCGAAGAAGTTGAAAAGAAGAAAAATTAAGAATAGAAAGGTATTCGATCCCACCACCGCGGTGCGGTCCCTCTCCCTTTAGCAAGGGAGGCTTTTGGGTTTCGGTCAAACGGGCGCCCCTTGTCAAAGGGGAGAGAGCCACGTACGTGGCGAGGGGATTGAAAAAGAAAAGAGGTAAAACCAATGACAAACATTATACTTTCCGGTTGCAACGGAAAAATGGGACAGGTAATCACAAGACTCTGTCAGGATGACGAAGCAATCAATATTGTGTGCGGAGTAGATATCAATACTGAGAAAAAAAGCCACTACCCCGTGTATTCATCATACAACGATATTAAGGAAAAGGCAGATGTGATAATAGATTTTTCTCATCCGTCAAACCTTAATCCATCTATGGAATATGCAATTAAGTCAAATACCGCCATTATAGTGGCTACAACAGGACTTTCCAAAGAACAGATAGAATATGTGAAGGCATCGGGAGAAAAGATACCTGTATTTTATAGTGCAAATATGTCTCTTGGTATCAATCTTATCATAAGTCTTGTGAAAAAAGCCGTTTCCGTACTTGAAGAAAACTTTGATATAGAAATCATCGAGAAGCATCACAATCAAAAAATTGATGCTCCATCAGGAACTGCCATAATGATTGCAGATGCAATCAAAGAAGAAATGAAAGAAGAAGCAGAATATGTGTATGACAGACATTCTGTAAGAGAAAAGAGACAGAAAAAAGAAATCGGCATATCAGCAGTCAGAGGCGGTACAATCGTAGGTGAACATCAGGTGCTTTTTGCAGGAAATGACGAACAGATAGAGTTTAAGCATACTGCTACAAGCAAGGAAGTCTTTGCGGTGGGTGCTATTAAGGCGGCGAAGTTTCTATGTGGTAAAGGAGCGGGATTGTATAATATGTCCGACCTTATGGAATAAATGACAGGTAAAAATGGCCCAGAACGTAAAAAGGCGGGAAAAAGCAAGTTATTAATCCCCAAAAGAAGAAATAAACAATTCATATGTAGAAAATATCGCACTTAGTTTGCGATATTTTCTTTTTATGTGCCTTTTTACTATGAAATAAACTTTCGACTACGCATCCGCTCCGCTCAACATGACAATTACCTTCCTTAGGTCGTCATTCTGAGCGAAAGCGAAGAATCTCATTGAAATATTACACCCTCATTTCATCAAAATCCTTTTATTCGCAAATTTCCTTCCTTATTATATATTATATATATTCCACTAATGCGATAAAAGAAATATTCCACAAAAATATGTCTGATTCTGCTTATTCCGCTGTGAAATCATACAAAAATAAAAATAATCATACAATATATTGACATATATATGGTATAAAGCACCATATATTCTATGTAATCAAACTGTAAAATAAAAACCACAAAAAAAGTGTTGACTTTTTGATGTTTTGAATATACAATAAGTAGGCTGTCGGTTTCATGTAATCGACTGTATTCTACATAAATACAGAGAAAACCTCTGTTATTTATTGGTTTGTTTACAAAAATGTATGTAATATTTCTGTATTTTTACATTTTTGTTACAACGGCGAATTGTTCTTGACGGCATTATTTTGTGATGCTATAATGAACACAAAGTTAGGCTAGACAATAGTCTAATTGTGGTATTCCGAACAGAAAGAGAACCGGGTTATCACAAAACGTAAGTTCTCTTTCAAAAATATTATAAGGGAGGATTTGAGAATTATGAAAAATCTCAAAAAAGTATTAGCATTAGTTGTTGTTTTTGCTATGATGGTTTCTTCAGTTGCTTTCGCAGCTATTTACCCAGACGTAGCAGCTGACGCTGACTATGCTAAAGCAGTAAGCGTCCTTTCAGACCTCGGTATGATTAAGGGCGACGACAAAGGAAACTTCAATCCTGACGCTACAATCACAAGAGCAGAATTTGCTACTATGATTACAAGATTGTTGGGTGTTGAAGGTGCTGCTACAGGTAAAGCAAACTTTACTGACGTTGCAGCTGATCACTGGGCTACAGGCTACATTGCTATGGCTCAGCAGCAGGGTATCATCTCCGGTTACGGTGATGGCACATTCGGTCCAGAAAACCCTGTTAAATACGAAGAAGCAGTTAAGATGCTTGTTTGTGCACTTGGTTACGAACCAATGGCAGTTTCTAAGGGTGGCTGGGTAGCTGGTTACTTGACAACAGCTTACCAGATCGGTCTTCTTAGTGATGTTACAGGCACACAGGGCGCAGGTGCTCCAAGATCATTGGTTGCTCAGCTCTGCTACAATGCACTTGACATTCCTATGATGGAACAGACTGGCTTCGGTACAGAAGTTAAGCTCGAAATCATGAAGAGAACAGAAGATCATGATAAAGTTACTCTTCTTACAAAGATGGGTATCTACAAACTCGGCGGTATCGTTGCTGCTAACTCAAAAGTTAGCTACAAGACAACAATGCCATACACAGCAGCTGTTCAGGATAAAGGTATCGTTGAATTCTGGTGGGATGATGACTTCGATTCACCAGTTAAGACATGGGCTAAGAAGACAGGCGCTGTAGTTCCTGTATATGACAAAGGTAACCCATACTTCGCAGCTGAACTTCTTTTGGCTGGCGAAACAGATATCGAAGATGCAATCGGAAATCAGCTCGTTGTATATGTTAAGAAGAACGTTAGCAAATACGAAGTTCTTGCTTACGAAATCGACGATGTTTCTACATCTTTCGTAATCAGCTCTAAGGCTCTTGATGACGATGCTACAGACGATTCTTTCGCAAACGTTGTTAAGTACTTCAAAGATGGTGCTACAAAATCTACAAAGGTTAACATTGCTCCATCTGCAACTACACTTGTAAACAACACATCTATGGCTCTTTCAAACCTTGGTACAGCTGTTAACTCTGTTAACTCTGACGTTCCATGTTCAATCGAATTCATCGACTACAATGCAGATAACTACTACGATGTAATCAGCGTTACAAAGTACTACCATGCAGTAGTTGAAGAAGTTGACGAAGCTAAGGGTATCGCTGTTGACAAAAACGACAACAAGATCAACTTCAATGTTGACGATCCTGATGCAAAAGTAACTATCAAAGATATCAATGGTAACGAACTTACACTTGCTGACATCAAACAGAACGATGTATTGGCTATGGTTCTTACAGGTATCACAAGCACAGAAACAGCTGCTCTCAAGCAGGGTAAATACGATACACTTGATGTTATCGTTCTTAAAGATTCATTCGTATCAGGCGGCGTTGATGGATACAGCGTTGAAGGTTCTGTTAAGACTGTAACAGTTGGCGACAAAGACCTTGATGCTTATGCTACACTCGCTGAATACGGCAAAATCGGTCTCCAGTCAGAAGGTACATTCTTCGTAGGTATTTCTGGTGACATCATCGTAGGATTTGAAGGCGACAAGATTGCTAACACAAACTACGCTGTTATCATGAACGCTTACCTCGATGCAAGACCATCTGCTAAGACAGAAATCGACTTGCTCACAAAAGACGGTATTGCTACATACACACTTGCTAACTCATTCAGAATCAAAGGATTCAAACTTATTAACAGTGTTTACGAAGCATACACATACAATGTGAAGGCTGACGATACAATCGCTGCTGAATTCGCTAACACAGCTTGGTCTGGTCTCTCAGGCGCATTCAAATCAGCAATCGCTACACAGTTCGCTTCAGACATCGATGCTGCTGCAAACGTTGAAACAACAACAATTGCAACAAAGTCTGTTAAGAGAATTAAACCAGCTGTTGCTGCTGCAAGAACAATCAAGTTCAAAGTTAACAGCGAAAACGAAATCATCGAAATCGCTCCAATGGCAACTGGCGCATCTGACTACAACTATGAATTGTCATACGATGCAGCTGCTGGCGAATACGATGCTGACGGTGTTGACATTGTAAACAAAACTCTTGATGAAAAAGCTATCGTTATCGTTCTTGACGCTGACGATTATGAAAATTCATATGTAACAGATCTTTCTTACTTCGTTGACGAAAACGTATATTCAGCATTGATGCTCGACGTTGACGCTGACGGTGACTTCTACTCAGCTGCTGTAGTAGCAGGTTCTGATGCTCAGCTTGCAAAAGAAGATCCAATCGCTATCGTATCTGACGTTAAGACAGTTCTTGCTGAAGACGGCGAAGAAGTTCTCCAGGTTAAAGCTTATAAGGGCGAAGAAGAAGTTACATTGATCTTCAACAGTGATTCAACTGTAATGTACTCAACAGCTGCTTACACAACACTTGATAAGGGTTCTGTATTCTTTTATTCAGCAGACTCTAAGGGTATCGTAAGCAAATATGCTGTAATCGCTAAAGTTAACTACGATTCAGCTACAGCTGATGGTAGAAACGGTTCTAAGGAATTTGCTTTCGATACAAACTTCAAAGCAAACTTCACTTCAGACTATACACATGGTGATGCATTCTTCTATGCTTACATTGAAAACAAGACAGCAAACGCTGTAACAGTTAACATTCTTGATGAAGTATGTGACGTAACAATCGATGCTAACTTCAAGAAATTCAATGTTGGTGGTGCTGCTAACCAGTACACAATCACAGGTCTTAAGAAATCTTCTTCTACAGTTGAACTCAGCGACTACGCTTACGGCAACATTGATAAAGAAGATACAATCTATTGGGATGATGACAATAACCCAGTAACAGATCCTGTAGCTGCACTTGCTGGTTACACAGTTCTTATCAGAACATACGAAGGTAAAGTTCTTGATATCGTTGGACTTGATACTCCAAACCCAACAAGATTTGCTTTGTACACAGACAACGTAGCAGCTGCATCAGCTCCTGTTGTAGCTCCTGTTGCTCCAGTTGTTGAAGAAAAAGCAGAAGTTAAAGAAGAAATCGTTGAACTTGAAGGCTTTGATCTTTAATTCTCAATGAATTATCTTATGATATAGGCAGACCCGACAAGCATATGCTTGTCGGGTTTTCCTTTTGTCTTTTTGTTGAATAACTTATATATATCATTAAAAGCAGCGGCCCTTTGATAAGGAACGTTGCTTTCGTTAATATTCTATACTATCACTCAGACGGACAGTTACACTGTGTTTTGCGGTAATTTACAATCACCAGTTTGTAGGGTACGATGCCCTCATCGTACCGCAAAAAAGGTTCTTCATAATCTTTTAAAATCGTGCTAATTTGTAATGATAATTGATTTCAAATTTTCACACAAATTTCATCCTGTGATAATTGACATATATTATTAAAAAATATATAATATCTTTATAATATCAAAAGGTCGTGACTAACAAATGAAAAAGTTAATTGCTTTGATTCTGATAACCATAATGTCAACAGGAATATGCGCAAATGCATCATCTGACATTCCTGCATATTATACTGATATTAAGTCATATATAAATCTATCCTCTATTCCCTCTGTGAATATAAATGGGGAAACTTATGTATTGATTGAAGAACTAAGTAAATATGGCTTTGAAGTGATATGGAATGAAACAGACAGAACCCTTACTGTAAATGAGGGTACATATATCCCCCACCATGAACTTATAGATGAAGAAGTAACTACGGGAGAATTATCCTTTTATGCAAGGGAAACAGATATCCGACTTATAGTAAAAGATACTTCTCTTCCATGCCTCTGGTCAGAAAAAGGAATCATCACACATTTTGATAATCTCTCTCTTTTTGGCTCGGTGAAATGGTATGACAAGGAGCGAAAAATCCGACTTATCACAGGTGTGTATGAGCACTATGTGAATTTTCCCGATACAGTTAACCTGAGTTTCGAAGAATTCCCCGATGTACCAACGCCCGAGGCGGTAGGTGCTCCGAAATATGAGACCAAATATTCAGATAGCGGACTGTCGGGCGTAATATATGCATATCCGAGAAAAGATATCACAAAGGAAATCTATGATGCATATACAAAATATCTTGTAAATGATGGCTTTACATACAGAGGAAATGTGAACTGGGATTCAAATGTGTGGTTTCAGAAAGAAGGCAGATCTATGCTCATAGGGGTAGATGATGATTACCTCTACGTTAAAGTCTTCTTCAAATCTATTATCTAGTAGGGGAGGGTTTCCATGCCCTCCCGTTAAAAATGAGGGTTTCCACGCCCCAAAAAAGGAATGAATAGGTATGGAATATCCTGAAAGAAAACAGTTGCGGTTAAAAGGTTATGATTATAGCAATCCGGGAAAATATTTTGTAACTATATGTACATTTGAAAGGAAAAATCTTTTATCAGATATAATTTCAGATAACGATCCCTGTTCTGTTCCTCAAATCGCATTGACTAATATTGGAAATGAGATAGAAAAAGTAATTCAGTATGTAAATGATAACTATAAAGATGTAAAAATTGAGAAATATGTGATTATGCCTAATCATATTCATTTGATTATGGTGCTGGATGAATCGGGAGGGCATGGAAACCCTCCCCTACAAAATATCATTGGACAACTGAAATCATATACTACAAGGAAATATGGAAGTTTATTGTGGCAACGTTCATATCATGATCACATAATTCGAAATGAACAGGATTACAAAAAAATCTGGGATTATATAGAAACCAATCCAAATAAATGGACGCAAGACCGATATTATTGTATGTAGGGGAGGGTTTCCACGCCCTCCCGAAAAAAATAGTATAAAAAACACCAAAGGGATTGTTCCTTTTGGTGTTTTGTTGGTTATTCCTCTATTGTAATCATACTCGCCATTATACCCCGTCCCGAGCCCTGACCTCTGTGAGAAAAGAGATGTTCCTTATTGCAACAGGTACACATATCCGCTATAAAGATATTTTCCTCTTTGATACCATAATCAATGAGGATTTTTTTGTTTATCAATGGCAAGTCGAGATAGCATTTATTGTTAATAATTTCTGCACACTTACCATCGTTGATATATGGGAATTTATCAATAAAGTCGTTATATAATTCTTGCGAAACTTCATAACAGCATTTCTTGATAGATACGCCGATAGTCACGTGGATATTATCTCTGTCTGCGATGAATTCATCAATCATCTTTTGGGCTGTTTTTGCTGCAAGGGATTTAAAAGTCCCTCTCCATCCGCAATGTGCCGCACCGATTGAATGTGAGACCTTGTCTGCAAATAACACAGGCACACAATCTGCGCTGAATACTGTAAGAGTAAGCCCTTTTTCATTTGTAATAAGTGCATCAATATCTTGGAAATCCCTTGTCTTTGTGATGCCTTTTCCCCCGTCAGATTTGGTGCATACCCGTATATTATCGTTGTGAAACTGACTTGATGTGACTATGTTGTCACAATTTATGCCGACTGCATCGGCAAATATCTCATAATTTCTATACACATTTTCTTTAGCGTCAACTGTAGCAAAGCCAAGATTCATAGAAGAATTATCTCTTCCATTACTTACTCCTCCGTATCTTGTAGAACCGATTGTATTTACGAAATCAAGTTTGTCAAAAAACGGATATTCGATGTATTTCACGCCGTTGTTTTCTATAATTCTCAGATTGTTGCTTTTCATTTAATCACATCCTGATATAATTTTAATTAAAATGTCCTTCTGTGTCAACTGATTTCAAAACTTACCAAAAGGGACCGTCCCTTTTGGTGCTTTTGGTAAGTTTTGGAGTGGTTTGACAATTATTTATCCATATGTTAATATATATCGATGACAAAAGATGAAAGGCAGATAATAATGAACAGTTGGATATTTCTTGTAATCATATACGCAGTTTTCAGGGGAATAAGAGACAGTATCAAAAAGAAAGCCCTTATGAAAAATTCCACCTTTGAGGTGTTATTTTTTTATACATTGATTAGTTTCGTGTTTGTACTTCCTGCATCGGAAAATGTGGGTGGAGTAAGTATAGGCTATCAGGGGATAATATTTCTCAAATCCCTCTGTGTATTTCTTGCCTGGATATGCAATTTCTCTGCTATAAAAAAACTCCCTGTAAGTTTTTCGGGAGTAATGGATACTTCGGGAATGATATTCTCTACCATTATAGGTATCACAGTTCTTTCAGAACCATTTTCGCCTTTTCAGGGAGCAGGTCTTGTAATGGTGCTTATGGGATTGATTCTTCTGAATCTCAAAAAAGCAACTGACACACAAAATGATGAGGGAATCAGACTGAAATTCGTCATTCTTTCACTTATGGGTACTCTTTTTAATTCCACATCAGGTGTTATCGATAAGGTGGTCATCAGATATGTGACAGCAAGTCAGTTGCAGTTTTATTTTATGCTGTATATGGTACTGTTATACGGGATATATATTGTGGTGACGAGAACAAAAATCTCCCTGAAAACACTTATCAGAAATCCATACATCCCCATTATGGCAATTCTTCTTGTGCTTGGTGACAGGGCACTTTTTGAAGCAAATGCAAATCCTCAGAGTACAGTTGTGGCAATCACTCTTATCAAACGGTCTGCGGTATTTGTGTCTATCCTTTGCGGAAGGCTTATGTTTAAGGAAAAGAATATACTATACAGAGTTATGTGTGCAAGTATTATACTTATGGGTATATGGGTGTCGGTGTTGTAACATTTAGACTGTTCAGGTAACTATAAATACTTTGTGAGATCCTTCGACTACGCTCATTCAGAATGACAGTTTAAGCCACTATTCGTTATGTTGAGCGAAACGAAGTGGAGTGGAAACATCTTATAGAGATTCTCTGATTTTGTATGGATGACGAAGGATAATCTGTTTTATGTCCATAAAGCATAAGTAACTAAAAGCCGGATGAGGTCTAGCCTTGAAAAGGCGTAAAGAGAAGAGGTTCAGGGGACGGATTTCTCTGAAATCCTACACCTCACCACCGTCTTCGACGGAGCCTCCCCTCAAGGGGAAGCCTTGGATGCTTTGTACACACCCGACGGTATTTGCGAGAAAGCATAAATAAAGATTCAAGTTGAAAGAGGATAGAAAGACTATGAATAATATGTATAATGGTAAGTTAACTTCTGTATCCAAAGTATTAAGAAGAAATATGACAAAGGAAGAAAGGCATTTATGGTATGATTTTCTGAAAACATTGCCAGTAAATGTAAACAGGCAAAAAGTATTTGACGGATACGTGGTTGATTTTTACATAGCAAGTGCGAAAATTGTTATAGAGTTGGATGGAGAGCAACATTATAGTGATGATGGGCTAAGAAAAGATGCACAAAGAGATGAGTTTTTCAAGAAAAATGGGATAAAAGTGTTAAGATACTCCAATCTACAGATAAATAAAGAGTTCAAAAATGTGTGCGATGACATTTATTTCAATATATTTGGACAAAAGTAAATGAAAGCCTTCCCCTTGAGGGGAAGGTGGGTTTTGCCGGAGCAAAAGCCGGATGAGGTGTAGCCTTGAAAAGGCGTAAAGAGAAGAGGTTCAGGGGATGGATTTCTTTGAAATCCTACACCTCACCACCGTCTTGGACGGAGCCTCCCCTCAAGGGGAAGCCCTTTTGAATTTGCGAAAATTAATGTTTGTTCAAAGCAAAAGTGCACAAAAACAAAGAAAAACATCGTTGAAGATGTTTTTCTACATTGAAGACATTATAATTTTATTCCCGCACTTTTGCGGTATGAGGAATTTTTACATTTCAAACCCATTATATTTCGAAGAGTTCTATGATATCTTTCCCGTCGATTTCTTTTATTGAAACCCTTATCACTTCCGTCTTGGAAGTAGGCACATTCTTCCCTACGAAATCCGCCCTTATAGGCAGTTCTCTATGCCCTCTATCTACAATTGCCGCAAGTTGTATCTTCGCCGGTCTGCCAAAAGTGATTATTGCATCAAGTGCGGCTCTTACCGTTCTTCCTGTGTGAAACACATCATCTACAAGAATAACATTTTTGTCAGTAATGGGGAAATCTATATCAGAAAGTGCAGTTTTGTTCCCCGAATCCTTGTCTATATCGTCTCTGTGCTGTGAGATGTCAAGGGTACCTACAGGTGGACGGACATTCTCTATATTGTATATGCAATCGGAAATCCTCTTTGCAATAGGCACACCTCGTGTCTTGATGCCTACAAGGCAGATATCATTTACATTTTCGTTCTTTTCGATGATTTCGTGAGAGATTCTACGGATTACCCTCATCATCATATTTTCGTCAAATAAAGCAGTTTTAAACTCCATAACCCTTCTCCTAACGGTTTTTCTTTGCCTCGAGTCTGTATATGGGTTGACCTTTTTCCAAGAAAAGTCTCTCATACTCAGTCATTACATTTCCCTCGAAGTCAGAATTGTGAAGATCAAGGGAGATATTTTTAAGTTTCATACCGTAAGCACAAAATGAATTGAGAGAAAACTCAAAGAGTTTCATATTGTCTGTTTTGAAATGAATCTCTCCTTCATCAGAAAGAAGTCTTTCCCATATATTAAGAAAATTTTCATGGGTAAGACGTCTCTTTGCGTGACGGGATTTCTTCCATGGGTCGCAGAAATTGATGTAGAGTCTGTCACAATGGGGATATTCAGGAAATTCAGCAAGTTTTGCCGCATCTCCCGGTGCAAATCTCACATTGGTCACCCCTGCTTCCTTCACCTTCTCTGATGCTATTACAAGCACATCAAGGTTTCTTTCTATAGCCAGGAAGTTGACTTCTGGGTTTCTTCTAGCCATTTCTACAGTGAATCCGCCCTTACCGCAACCGATTTCTATATGGAGAGGATTGTCATTTGGAAATATCTTTCGCAAGTTGTCACTATAGTCAGAAAGATTTTCTATAAAAAATTCGCTGCAGGCTTCAAGCCTTTCTTCTCTGTGTTTCTTTCTTCTCATTCTCATAACTGATACATCCTTAAATTAAATAATATACAGTAATTATAAATCATTTTATCAAAAAATACAAGGATAAGTAAAAAATATATGAAAAACTGTTGTATTTTGCAGTCAACTGTGCTATAATCTCACTATCGGTCTGATTTAAGACATTTTTAGGACCGATCTCTGGAGAGTACCTAATAAATAAAAGGGCGCCGAAGGTGTAAGTAAGGAAATAAATTCCTTATGATCTCTCAGGCAAAAGGACAGAGCAGTTTAACGAATATGTTAAATTCCCTCGAGTGTCCTTAAAGACACTCTATTTTTTTGCTTAGATTTGGGCAAAAGAATATAATTAGCCTTTCCAAAGAACATTATAAAGGAGGTTATAAAATGTTGGAATTTATTACAAACATCAATAATGATGTAAACAGTTTTATCTGGGGTATCCCCGCGTTGGTACTTCTTATAGGCACAGGTGTTCTTATGACACTTCTTACAAAGGTGTTTCAGGTGACAAAAATCGGTCACTGGTGGAAAGAAACAGTAGGAAGTATGTTTCATAAGGATGTAATCGAACATTCAAAGGACAAAGGTTCTATCTCACCATTCCAGGCACTTTGTACAGCACTTGCTGCTACAATCGGCGTTGGTAATATCGCCGGTGTTGCTGCTGCCATCTGTATCGGTGGTCCCGGTGCGGTATTCTGGATGTGGGTTGCAGCATTCTTCGGAATGATGACAAACTATTCAGAAAATGTACTCGGTATGTACTACAGAAGAAGAAATGCAAACGGCGAATGGGCAGGCGGTGCAATGTATTATCTTGCAGAAGGTCTTGGCTCAAAGAAAGGTTGCAAAACTATCGGTAAAGTTCTCGCTGTACTTTTCTCAATATTCACACTTCTTGCATCATTTGGTATCGGTGCAATGGGTCAGATAAACAAAATCGTTGTAAATCTTGAATCTGCTTTCAGGATTGAAGCACTTGCAAACATCCCTACACCATTTGGTGTAAGTCTTTATTCTGTAATTCTCGGTGTTATCCTTGTGGTAATTGCTGCTCTTATTACACTTGGCGGTCTTCAGAGAATCGCATCTTTTGCAGAAAAGATAGTGCCATTTATGGTAGTTATTTTTGTAGCAGGAAGCCTTGTAATCATCGGTATCAACTATGATATGATCATTCCTGCATTCGGTGCAATATTCAAGACTGCATTCTCTCCTGTTGCTGTAGCAGGTGGTGCGACAGGTGCTATGATCAAGACTGTTATGGTACAGGGCTTTAAGCGTGGAGTATTCTCCAACGAAGCAGGTCTTGGTTCTTCTGTAATGGTACACTCAAATACAAATATCAAAGAACCTGTAAAACAGGGTATGTGGGGTATCTTCGAAGTATTTGCTGATACAATGGTAGTATGTACAATAACAGCACTTGTAGTTCTTACATCAGGTGTATATGCTGATCTCTATGCTCCGATGGGTACATATACAAACGATGCAACAATCGTTGCAGAAGCATTCAATACAGTATTCAGCTGGGGAAATATCGGATCAAAATTTGTAGCAATCGCTATTTTGCTCTTCGCTTTTACTACTGTGCTCGGATGGGATCACTACGGTTCAAAGGCATGGGAATACCTTTTCGGTGCTAAGTCTATCAAGGTGTATAAGGTAATCCATCTTATCACAATTATGCTTGGTGCTATCCTTACATCTTCACTTGCCTGGGATATCTCCGATACATTCAACGGACTTATGATGATTCCTAACCTTATTGCTGTTATAGTTCTTTCAGGCCTTGTAATGAAGATTACAAGGAACTATGTAGATAGAAATCTTAAGGGCAAAGATGTGAAACCTATGCTTTCAGCATTTCCTGAAATAGAGGCAGAATACAGTAAAGAAAAATAATTGATTGCAATTGAAAAAATCACTTGCTTTAAGCAAGTGATTTTTTTGTGAACGGACTATCCATAACAAATTTACTCCATTTATAATCAGGTTTGTACTGATGGGATTAATTCTGACTGAAACTTGTCAAGTATTTCGGACAAATAAAAGAGTGAATTTTTACATCCAAACAGAATTAGGTGTCTTGTAACCTATTCCTGAATGTAATCGCTCTGAATTGTAATACAAATATATGTAGCTTAATATTTCTTGCTTTGC
>JAZSCT010000005.1:0-59228 GCA_045530725.1 Clostridia bacterium | reverse complement strand
AAGAAATATTAAGCTACATATATTTGTATTACAATTCAGAGCGATTACATTCAGGAATAGGTTACAAGACACCTAATTCTGTTTGGATGTAAAAATTCACTCTTTTATTTGTCCGAAATACTTGACAAGTTTCTAGTTTTGTTTGTGCACTTCGTAAGTTATTTTACCTATACAACCATTGAATTATATACATTTTTGTGCTACAATAAACTAAATATAATTATAAAGGATAAACTTATGAAAAAAATACTAAGCACAATGCGTCGAGCAATAGAAGATTATAATATGATAGAAGATGGAGACAGAATTGCAATAGGTGTATCAGGAGGAAAGGATTCACTTGTGCTTTTAAAGGCGTTCTGGCATCTTAAGATGTTTTATCCCAAGGATTTTTATATGATTGCCATAACTCTTGATCTTGGCTATGTGGAAAACGATTATACTCCTATAGAGAAACTCTGCAAAGAACTAGAAATTGAATATAAAGTTATCAAAACGAACATAAAAGAGGTAGTCTTTGACATTAGAAATGAAAAGAACCCCTGCGCTCTTTGTGCCAAACTTAGAGGTGGTGCGCTTCACAATGCAGCACTCGATGAAGGCTGCAACAAAGTGTGTCTGGGCCATCATTTCGATGATGTTATTGAAACATTTTTCTTAAGCCTTTTTTATGAAGGAAGGATAAATTGTTTTTCCCCTGTAAACTTCCTTGACAGAAAGAAAATAACCCTTATAAGACCCTTTATTTACACTACAGAAAAGGAAATAAGAGGTGTAGCCAAACGATACAACCTTCCTGTGTGCAAAAATCCTTGTCCTGCAGATGGCAATACCAAAAGACAGGCGATGAAAGAATTTGTTGCAGAAAAATTTCTTACAGACAAAGGGTTTAAAGACAGAATCTTTAATGCAGTATGTACGTCAGGTATTGATGGATGGAAAAAGGAAGGCAGAAAGCAAAGGGTAACCGATAAAAAGGCGGATGATTGATTTGAGAAACCGGGAGTTTATTCTCGAAGCAAAAAAATATAATATTACAGAAATCGGTTTTGTCAAAGCGAAGCCTTACAACCATATGTTTGACAAAGAATATAAATCTGTTGTAGTTGCGCTGTTTCCTTATTATTGCGGTATGCCTGATAAGTCAAATATATCTTTGTATTCACGAGGCAAGGATTACCATATTGTTATAAAAGAGATTTTTAAGAATATATTTAATGGTTTATCAATAACAGATTATGAAATTTTTGCTGATATAGGACCAAAAATTGATGTGGAACTTGCACTTTTTGCAGGTCTTGGTATTAAAGGCACAAACGGACTTCTGATAAACGAAAAATACGGCAGTTATGTATTCGTTGGATATGCATTGTGCAATGAAGAGTTTGAATATTCATCTCTCCTTAATGAAGGATGTATGAGGTGCGGAATGTGTGTGAAAAATTGCCCCGGAAAAGCCATATCTGAAGATGGCAAAGTAAGTGCAGAAAAATGCCTTTCGCATATAACTCAGACAAAAGGCGAACTGTCGTCTTCTGATGCACAAAAAATCGTCAAATCAGGTCTTGTATTCGGCTGTGATGTGTGCCAGAAGGTTTGTCCCCATAATGAAAATGTTTGTTTGACAGAAATAGGGGAGTTTTCCAAGAGTCTTATTGATAATCTTTATTTATCAGATTTAGAAAATATTTCCAATAAAGAATTTAAATTAAGATTCGGAGACAGAGCATTTAGTTGGAGAGGAAAGGCACTTCTGGTAAGAAATTTAAAGTATTTTGGTAAGTTGTATGAGCATAATAAAACCGAGGGTTAATTCTCTCGGTTTTTAATTTTGCAAACATTAAGAAAGGCAAAATAGTTATGAAAGTAAAAGAAGTAATGACAAACCCTGCAATTTCTGTAAGCGGCGAAGATACCGTATGTGAAACTGCGAGAATAATGCAGGCTCATAACATTGGTTCTGTACCGGTTATAAACGGTAAAGGACAGGTAGTAGGCATTGTTACAGACAGGGATATTGTAGTCAGAAACACATCTAAAGGTGACGACTCCTGCGCAATCAAAGTAAAAGAAATAATGACGTCAAATGTTGACACAGTATCACCGGAGGCAGATATGAAGGATGTAATCACAAGAATGGGCAATGACAAAGTGAGAAGGCTTCCTGTTGTAGATGCAGGTGTTCTTATAGGTATGCTTACAATAGGAGATGTTGCCATTGAAGATGCCTACAAAATCGAAGCGGCAGATGCTTTGGCTGAAATATCTCAGAAAGATTAAAAAAGGTGCATTTTTTGCACCTTTTTCTATTGTAATATTTTTTTAATTATGTTACAATTATTAAAATATGAATTTAATAAATATGAGGTACAATATGAAAAAATCAAAATCAATTTTTATGACTATATTGGGAACCATGATTATCGGTTTTGGAATCGGTTCCTTCCTTACACCTAACAAAATTGTCGGTGGCGGAGCATCAGGTATAGGTACAATTCTATACCACACCTTTGGGATAGAAGTAGGTGTAACTCTTTTTGTTTTTAACCTTGTATTTCTTATAATCGGATTAAGAGTTCTTGGCAAAGATTTCATAGTAAACACTCTTTTTGGTTCTCTTCTTTTATCCGTTTTTGTTGAACTGTTCTCATTGATGCCAATCTATACAGAAAACCTGATGCTTGCATCGATTTTTGGAGGAATATTTTTCGGCACAGGTATAGGACTTAGTTTCGCCGCAGGTGCTTCTACAGGTGGTACAGATATCTTAGGAAGAATTATACAAGCAAAATTCAGTTATCTTCCTATCGGCAAAATACTTTTGTTTATAGATGGTATTATAATCCTTACCTCATTGATTGTGTTTAAAAATATCGAACTTACTCTCTATGGTATAATTACTCTTTTTCTTTCAAGTTATTCTGTTGATTTTGTTATAAGCAAACTTAACATTTCAAGAATAATATTTGTCATTACAGACAAGGGCGATGAGATTTCAAAGAAACTTGTTTCTACTTCACCTAGAGGTGTGACCCTTATAGATGTAAAAGGAGTATATACCAATTCGGAAAAGCAGATGTTGTTTTGTGCATTGAAGGAAAGTGAAGCAGAAGATTTCCAGAGAAAAGTTCTCGAAATAGATAATACAGCATTTATAGTTTTTGCAGAATCTCAAAAAATAAACGGCAAGGGATTTTATTTGTATAAATAGAGTTGTTAATGAGTATATTTTTGTTTTTAGGTCTATGGCGGAAAATTTAAAAAGATAATTATTGACACAGATATTTCCGAAAACGACGATGTTGTGTTTATTACAATCGGCACATTTAATAATATTTCTGCACTTCTTAAATCACAACCTGATGAAATAAGCGACAAAACAGGCATTGAACTTGTATGTGACAGCGTGAAGTTCTTTTCTGAAAATTGCCCTGTAAAGATTATATACAGTCCATGTCTCATGGAAGAAGAAATATCAACAGGAAAAACATTAAGCAATACTTCAGATGACAATCCTGTAAAAATCGCTTATGATATATATATATACAGATGGCAAAGGTATCAGATACAGTTATGATATACTTTAAGTATATTATGGTGTAAGAGGTTGTGACGGTTTGCTTAAAGAAAATGAAAATCTTAAGATTTCTTTTGATGACAAAGGATATAAAATATGTAAACATGGCGGTAAGGATTCAAATCTTGAAAACTACGCTCCCAAAGAAATAATCGAAGAGAAATAAGAAGAATTACTTTGCAAATAGAAGAAAGGGTGAATGAAATGGATATCAGAACTCAGGCAAAAAATGTTGTAAGCGAACTTATTGAAGTTTCTAAAATAAAAAAAGGGGACATACTGGTAGTCGGTTGTTCCACAAGTGAAGTTATCGGAAGCAAAATAGGCTCAAATTCAAGTCCTGATACTGCGAAGGAATTATTTGATGGTATATACGAAATCGCTCGTGAAAATGAGATTTTCGTTGCAGTACAATGTTGCGAGCATCTTAACAGATGCATTATTACAGATAAGGATGCAGTACCGCATCTTGAATGTGTAAATGTGGTTCCTCAGCCAAAGGCAGGAGGATCACTTGCTACTGTTGCGTATAATACATTCAAAAACCCTGTTGCGGTTGAAAAGATTAAAGCCGATGCAGGCCTTGATATAGGCGGCACACTTATCGGTATGCATCTTAAAGAAGTTGCTGTGCCGGTAAGATTAAGTGTGTCAAAAATCGGAGAAGCAAATATTATTGCTGCAAGAACACGTCCGAAGTTCATTGGCGGAATAAGAGCGGTTTATAATGAGAATTTATTATAAATAAGGAGTTAAAAATGAAAGTTTGTATTATCAACCCGAATATTCTGTAGATCATCAGAGAGCAGACGAATTGTTTCAGAAGCAATGTGAACTTATGGATAAATGATACGATTTTATGGATATAATTGTTATGCCTGAATCCTGCGATGTTTATACACTTTCTGATACAAAAGAAAAAGTGAAGCATTAAGCGGAAAATTCCTCAAACCTCTTCTTAAAAAGGCAAAAGAAACCGTCATAAGATGTAATTCCATTTTGTTCTTTAACGGAAGGGTAAGGTTTGATGATGGATTAAGAAACACTATATATGCCATTGACAGAGTTGCTGATTGGAAAGGGATTGTATATGAATAGACTTATGAAGAACTTCTCGAATATGATTTCGGTGTATATATAATTTTTCAGACCATGAAAGAAGTCAAAGAAAATATACTCAATCTAATATAATAGAGAAAGGATGTGAATTTTTTCACATCCTTTTTTGATAAATATCTATGACAATTTTTCAAGAAGAAGATTCAACGCATTTCTTCTGTGGCTTATATCATTTTTTTCTTCAGGAGTAAGTTCTGCCGATGTACAGCCAAAACCATCAGGAATAAATAAGGGATCATATCCGAATCCGTTTGTACCTTTCGGTTCATATGCCACTTTCCCGTGCCAATATCCTTCTGTAGTGATACTTTTGCCATCAGGAAAGAAAAGAGCCATTGCACAGGTATAATGTGCTTTGCGGTCATATTTTCCTTCTAATTTTTTGAGAATCAACTGATTGTTCATTTCATCATTGCCGTGTTCACCTGAATATCTTGCAGAATATATGCCTGGTTCACCGCCCAAAGCATCTACACATATGCCGCTGTCATCAGCAAGTGAAGCACATCCTGAAATCTCGCATATTTCTTTTGCTTTCTTTATTGCATTTTCCATAAATGTTGTGCCGTCTTCGATGGTTTCGTGTTGGATTCCGGCTTCTTTTATAGATATTATTTCATCAAAGTGTGATGAAAGAATATCTTTTATTTCTTTGATTTTGTCTTTGTTATTTGATGCAATTATCAATTTCATTTTATCACCTTCAAAAATTAAATGGAGATGTAAATATTTTTACACCCCCGTTTAATTGATATTTTAGAAAAGTCCGGTTATTATACCGTTTTCGTCAACGTCGATTTTTTCTGCAGCGGGAACTTTTGGAAGACCGGGCATTGTCATTATTTCACCGGTAAGTACAACTATGAATCCTGCACCCGCAGAAACTTTTACATTTCTTACAGTAACTGTAAATCCTTCAGGAGCGCCAAGCCTTGTAGGATCGTCAGAGAAACTGTATTGTGTCTTTGCAATACAGACAGGGAGATTACCAAATCCCAGTTCTGTAAGTTTGTCTATTTGTTTGAGACATTGAGGTGTAAAGGATACACCTTCTCCGCCGTAAATTTTCTTTACTACGGCTTCCACCTTTTCTTTTATTCCAAGGTCGTCAGTATAACTGAATGTGAAGTTGTTATCTTCTTCGCAGAGTCTTACTACTTCTTTTGCAAGTTCGATTCCGCCCTCTCCGCCATCTGCCCATACAGTTGACAGAACAACGTTTACACCGAGATTTTTACATTCATTGATGATAAGTTCGACTTCTTTGTCTGTATCTGTAGGGAATCTGTTTACTGCCACAACGCATGGCAATTTATATACATTTCTGATATTTGTTACATGACGGAGAAGGTTTGGAAGTCCTTTTGATAGTGCTTCAAGGTTTTCTTCGCCAAGTTCATTTTTTGCCATTCCACCGTGCATTTTAAGTGCTCTGATTGTTGCTACCATTACTACTGCCGAAGGCTTAAGGCCTGCAACACGGCACTTTATATCAAGGAATTTTTCCGCTCCCAGATCTGCACCGAAACCAGCCTCTGTGATAGCATAATCCCCAAGTTTCATTGCCATTCTTGTTGCGATAACACTGTTGCATCCGTGAGCAATATTTGCAAATGGACCACCGTGAACGAATGCAGGTGTGCCTTCAAGGGTCTGGACAAGGTTTGGCTTTAAGGCGTCTTTAAGGAGTGCTGTCATTGCACCTTCCGCTTTCAGATCCTTTGCGGTCACAGGTTCATTGTTGAAGTTATATCCAACGATTATTCTTGAAAGTCTGTCTTTAAGGTCTGTGATTGAACTTGAAAGACACAGAACAGCCATGATTTCTGAAGCAACTGTAATATCGTATCCGTCTTCACGTGGTACGCCGTTTGAACGTCCGCCAAGGCCGTTGGTGATAAATCTTAATTGTCTGTCATTCATATCCACGCAACGCTTCCAGGTAATACGTCTTGTGTCAATACCAAGAGCATTTCCCTGATGAATGTGGTTATCAAGCATTGCAGCAAGAAGATTGTTTGCAGCACCAATAGCATGGAAATCGCCCGTGAAATGAAGGTTTATATCTTCCATAGGAACTACTTGTGCATATCCTCCGCCTGCAGCACCGCCTTTTACACCAAATACAGGTCCTAGTGACGGTTCGCGAAGAGCAACCATAACATTTTTGCCGATTTTTTTAAGTCCGTCGCTAAGTCCTATTGTTGTGGTTGTTTTTCCTTCGCCCGCAGGAGTAGGGGTGATTGCAGTAACAAGGACAAGTTTTCCGTCCTTGTTACTTGTTTCGTTTAATAATGATAAATCAACTTTTGCCTTATAATTGCCATATTGTTCGATATATTTTTCATCAATACCGACTCTTTTTGCTATTTCGGTAATCTGTTCCATTTGCACGCTCTGTGCAATCTCAATATCGGTTTTCATTAATAATCACCCTTTAGGTATTGGAGTTTGTTGTTTTCAGTACAACGTCATGGTATCCACCTTCGACGATAGAAGTTGATGATACAACAGTGAGTTTTGCATTTTTCTGAAGGTCCGGGATGGTTGTGACACCACAGTTACACATTGTGGATTTTACCTTGTAAAGACTCTTTTCCACATTGTCGTGAAGTGATCCTGCATATGTTACATAGGAGTCAACGCCTTCTTCGAATGAGAGTTTTGACTTTCCTCTTAAGTCATATCTCTGCCAGTTTCTTGCTCTGTTTGAACCTTCACCCCAGTATTCCTTCACATATGTTCCATTGATGTTGAGTTTTGGTGTGGGACTTTCGTCAAAACGTGCGAAGTATCTTCCGAGCATAAGGAAATCTGCACCCATACTAAGTGCAAGTGTCATATGATAATCGTGAACAATACCACCATCAGAACAGATCGGAACGTAGATACCTGTTTCTTCAAAGTATTCGTCTCTTGCTGCTGCTACTTCAATAAGTGCAGTTGCCTGTCCTCGTCCGATACCTTTTGTTTCTCTTGTGATACAGATTGAACCTCCACCGATACCAACTTTTACAAAGTCAGCACCTGCTTTTGCAAGAAACATAAATCCGTCTCTGTCAACTACGTTACCTGCACCAACCAATACTTTGTCGCCATATCTTTCTCTGATGAAATCAATGGTCTTTTTCTGCCAGCATGAATATCCTTCTGATGAATCAATACAAAGCACATCAGCACCTGCTTCAACAAGTGCAGGAACTCTTCTTTCATAGTCTGTTGTATTGATACCTGCGCCGACCATAAATCTCTTTTCTGCATCAAGCATTTCGTTCGGATTGTTCTTATGTGATGAATAGTCTTTTCTGAAAACAAAATACATAAGGTTTCCGTTGTCATCAATAATCGGAAGGGAATTAAGTTTGTGTTCCCATATAATATCATTGGCAACTTTGAGTGTTGTGTCCTTTGGTGCAGTGATAAGTTTGTCAATAGGTGTCATAAACTCTTTGATTTTTACATCAGGAGACATTCTTGATACTCTGTAGTCTCTGCCTGTAACGATACCGAGAAGTTTACCTGAGCTTGATCCGTCATCAGTAATTGCTATTGTTGAATAACCGTTTCTTTCAACAAGGTCCACCACATCTTCAAGGGTATTTTCGGGTGTAAGGTTTGAATCGGATACCACAAATCCTGCTTTGTAGTTTTTAACCTTTGCAACCATTTTTGCTTCTTCTTCTACAGATTGTGATCCGTAGATAAAGGACATTCCGCCTTCTTTTGCAAGTGCTATTGCAAGAGTGTCATTGGAAACTGACTGCATGATTGCGGAAACCAACGGAATATTAAGGGATATTCTTGGTTCTTCCTGACCTTTTTTGTATTTTACAAGTGGTGTTTTAAGTGATACGTTTGCAGGGATGCAATCTTCAGATGTATAGCCGGGAACCAATAGGTATTCGCTGAATGTTCTTGATGGTTCTTTGTAATAGTATGCCATTTTTACTCCTCCTAAAACTATATTGTATTTATGTTTTTCTGCCTATTTTACATTATGTTTTCTATGATGTCAATAATTATTTGAAAAATTCAACGGCTGATTTGAATAATTTCATATCATATTCGCCATATACGTTTTTATAAAGGCCGTTGTTGTATCTTTCGGAGTGTCCCATCTTGCCGATGATACGTCCGTCAGGTGATGTAATACCTTCAATTGCATATGCTGAGCCGTTAGGGTTAAATGCAATGTCATATGTAGGATTGCCCTCAAGATCAACATATTGTGTCATTACCTGACCGTTTGCGATAAGTTCTCTTATTACATCATCGTTTGCCATAAATCTTCCTTCGCCGTGAGAAATAGGTACACAGAAGATGTCACCGCATTCTACATTTTTAAGCCATGGAGATTTGTTTGATGCAACTCTTGTTCTTACAATCTTTGACTGATGTCTGCCGATTGTGTTGAATGTAAGAGTAGGGCAGTTTGCATCGGTGTCGATGATCTTTCCATATGGAACGAGGCCGAGTTTTATAAGTGCCTGGAATCCGTTACATATACCTGCCATAAGACCGCCTTTTTCGTCCATAAGACGGGTAACGGCATCTTTGATTTCGGCATTTCTGAAGAATGCTGTGATGAATTTTCCTGAGCCGTCAGGTTCGTCACCGCCTGAGAAACCACCGGGGATAAAGATCATCTGTGATTCATTGATTTTTGATGCGAAATCTTCAACTGATTTTGCTATTTTTTCACTTGAAAGATTGTTTATTACAAATATTTCTGCCTGGGCACCTGCATCTGTCATAGCCTTTGCTGTGTCAAATTCACAGTTTGTGCCGGGGAATACAGGGATAAGAACTTTTGGCTTGGCAACTTTTATAGATGCCGAATTCCATTTTGTTTCTTTGTATTCAATTTTTTCTGCTTTTTCACTTGAAGATTCGATATTGCAAGGGAAGATTCCTTCAAGTTTGTCTTCGTATGCTTTTTCAAGGTTATCTATGGCAATAGTTTCGCCATTATATTTGATTGTATATTCATCAGTTGTATAACCAAGAACTTCGCCAACTGTTTCATCATTTGCCATTTCGATGACAAATGAACCGTAGAGATATCCGAATATATCGTCTTTTGATACATCGTCCGAATACTCAAAACCGATTTTGTTACCAAGTGCCATCTTAAGTATTGCTTCAGCAACACCGCCGTATGTAGGAGTATATACAGAAACAGCCTTCTTGTCTCTTACGAGTTTTGCGACAATATCGAAGTTTTTCTTAAGGCTCTCAGCATCAGGAAGATTGTCCTTTGTGTATTCAGGTTTCAAAAGACATACTTTGTGTCCTGATGATTTGAATTCATTGGAAATAATATTTTTGATATTGTCCATAGTAACGGCGAATGAAACCAGAGTAGGGGGTACATCGATATTTTCAAATGTACCGCTCATTGAGTCTTTTCCGCCGATAGCACCGATTCCGAAATCTTTCTGAGCCATAAATGCACCGAGAAGTGCTGAGAATGGTTTGCCCCAACGTTTCGGATCGCCCTTTGGTTTTTCGAAGTATTCCTGGAATGTAAGATATACATCTTCAAAGGATGCTCCGTGTGCAATAAGTTTTGATACAGATTCAACAACTGCAAGATATGCACCGTGATATGGGCTCTTTTCTGTAATGAATGGGTTATAACCCCAACTCATAAGAGAACATGTTGTTGTATGGCCTTTTTCGGAGGATACTTTGTTTACCATTGCCTGAATAGGTGTCTTCTGATATTTTCCGCCAAAAGGCATAAGAACTGTTCCTGCACCGATTGTAGAGTCAAATCTTTCCGACAATCCTCTCTTAGAACATACATTAAGATCTGAACTTAATTCTGTATAAAGATCTGTAAAGGAATCAGATGTATTTTTTTTGAAGTCCTGACACTTTGTGCTTACAACTTCTGTATGTTTTTCTGCACCGTTTGAATTTAAGAATTCTCTTGAAATATTACAGATTGTATTTCCGTTCCATACCATAGTAAGGTATGGTTTTTCAGTAACTGTAGCAACAGGTGTAGCGTTGAGGTTTTCTTTTTCTGCAAGGGATAAGAATGTATCCACATCCTTTGCTTCTACTACAACAGCCATTCTTTCCTGACTTTCTGATATAGCAAGTTCAGTTCCATCAAGACCTTCATATTTCTTCGGCACTTTGTTTAAGTCAATAAGAAGACCGTCTGCAAGTTCGCCGATTGCAACTGAAACACCGCCTGCACCGAAGTCATTACATCTTTTGATAAGGGTGGATGCTTTTTCGTTTCTGAAAAGTCTCTGAAGTTTTCTTTCTTCGGGAGCGTTACCTTTCTGTACTTCTGCACCACATGATTCAAGTGATTCCTTGGTATGTGATTTTGAAGAACCTGTAGCACCACCGCAACCGTCACGGCCTGTAGCACCGCCGAGAAGTATTACCACATCGCCCGGTTCGGGTCTTTCTCTTTTTACATTCTTTTCAGGTGCACCTGCGATAACTGCACCTATTTCCATTCTTTTCGCTTCGTAGCCATCGTGATAGATTTCGTCAACAATACCTGTTGCAAGTCCAATCTGATTGCCGTATGATGAATAACCGTTTGCGGCAGTAGTTACAATTTTTCTCTGAGGAAGTTTGCCCGGGAGAGTTTCAGAAATAGGAAGAGTAGGGTCTTTTGCACCTGTTACTCTCATTGCACCATATACATAACTTCTTCCTGAAAGCGGGTCTCTTATGGCACCGCCGATGCATGTAGCAGCACCACCGAAGGGTTCGATTTCTGTAGGATGGTTATGTGTTTCATTTTTGAAGAGGATAAGCCATTTTTCCATCTTGCCGTCAATTTCAACATCGGCTTTTACTGTGCAGGCATTAATTTCTTCTGATTCGTCAAGTTTGTCAAGTTTGCCTGTTTTTCTTAAGTATTTAACTGCAAGTGTAGCAATATCCATAAGATTTATGCTTTTTGTTCTACCAAGGAATTCTCTTGTGTTAAGATACTCCTCATATGCATTCTGCAAAAGTTCATCTTCAAATTTTGCATTGTCGATTGTTGTAAGGAATGTTGTGTGCCTACAATGATCTGACCAGTATGTATCAATCATTCTGATTTCTGTGATAGTAGGGTTTCTCTGTTCTTTGATGAAATATTCCTGGCAGAATTTAAGGTCATCAGAGTCCATAGCAAGACCGTATTTGTTAACAAATGCTTCAAACTCGTCGCCTTTCATATCTATGAAACCATCAAGGGTCTCTACTGTTTCGGGAATATCATATTCAGCCTTAAGAGTAGAAGGAAGTTCATCAGTTGCTTCTCTTGATTCTACAGGGTTTATGATATGATTTTTGATTGTAAGTATATCTTTTTCTGTGAGATTTCCGCCAAGTACATAAACCTTTGCAGTTTTACAAAGCGGTCTTTCTCCCTTTGATATAAGTTGAATACATTCTGCAGCAGAATTGGCTCTCTGGTCAAACTGACCTGGGAGATATTCAGTTATGAGGACATATCCTCCCTTTGCATCAACTGAGTCTGTAACAATATCAAGTTGAGGTTCGGAAAAAACAGTAGTTTTTGCATATTCAAATAAATCTTTGTCTATGTTTTCTACATCATATCTGTTGATAATTCTTAAATCTTCCAACGCTTTTATACCGATGATATTTACTATATCATTTTTTAGGGCATTGGCTTCGTGAGCAAGTTCTTTTTTCTTTTCTACATATACTCTATATACCATCTTATACCTCCAAAGCCTTGAGTGCTTTTTGTCCTATGTCTTTTCTGTAATAAGCATTTTTGAAAGTTACTTTTTCGCAAGTTTCATATGCTTTTTTGATTGCATCTTTTAATGTCGGTGCAGTCTCAGTCACTCCGAGAACACGTCCGCCGTTGGAAAGTAGTTTTCCGTTTTCTTCTTTTACACCTGCACAGTAAATAAGTTTGTCAGAAGGCATTGTGATTTCAAAACCCTTTTCGTAACTTTCAGGGTATCCTTCTGATGCAACTACTACACAACATGCAGATCCTTCGGAAAACTTAACAGAAGCGTTTTTCAGATCTTTATCTGCAATTTTAAGCATAATTTCAAGAAGGTCGGATTCAAGAAGGGGGAGAACCACCTGTGTTTCGGGATCACCGAAACGGCAGTTATATTCTATTACCTTAGGTCCGTTCTTTGTAAGCATAAGTCCAAAATAAAGACATCCCGAAAAAGTTCTTCCTTCTTTATTCATTGCATCGATTGTAGGCAAAAAGATTTTTTCCATACATTCTTTTTCGATTTCTTTGGTGTAATAGGGGTTAGGTGCGATTGTACCCATACCACCTGTGTTTAATCCCTCGTCATTGTCCTTTGCTCTTTTATGATCCATAGATGATACCATTGGGATAACAGTCTCTCCATCAGTAAAGGAAAGAACGGATACTTCAGGGCCTTCAAGAAATTCTTCGATGACAATGCTGTTTCCGCTTTCGCCAAAGGCTTTGTCAAGCATTATGGATTTGATACCTTCAATAGCCTTCTCTCTTGTGTCGCAAATGAGAACACCTTTTCCAAGCGCAAGTCCGTCTGCTTTTATAACTGTCGGAATAGGGGCAGTTTTCATGTACTCAAGGGCTTTTTGGGCATCATCAAACACTTCGTATGCAGCAGTGGGAATGCTGTATTTTTTCATGAGATTTTTTGAAAAAACCTTGCTTCCCTCGATGATTGCAGCATTTTTTCTTGGCCCGAAACACTTAATGCCGATTTCTTCTAATGCATCAACTGCACCGAGAACCAACGGATCATCCGGAGCAACGATTGCAAAATCAATCTGATTATCTTTTGCAAAAGCGGTTATCTTTTCGATATCTTTGGCACCGATGTCAACACATTCTGCGTCAAGACTGATACCGCCGTTTCCAGGAAGTGCATAAATTTTTTCTACATTTTTATTTTCTTTTATCTTTTTAATAATGGCGTGTTCTCTTCCGCCACCGCCAACTACCATAACTTTCATATGAGTTTTCCTTTCTTAATGCGGAAATTAATAAATAGGGTATTTTTCACAAAGTTCAACTACTTCTTTTGTAATTCTTTCTTTTGTATTATCAAAATCATAGATAATGTCTTTGATCCAAGCAGCGATTTTTACCATTTCTGCTTCTTTGAATCCTCTTGAAGTAACTGCAGGTGTACCAAGGCGAACACCACTTGTTACAAAAGGACTTCTCTGTTCGTTTGGAACAGTATTTTTGTTTGCAGTAATGTGAACTTCGTCAAGTCTCATCTGAAGTTCTTTACCTGTTACTTCAAGTCCTGAAAGGTCAAGGAGCATAAGATGATTGTCTGTGCCGTCAGATACGATTTTGAGACCGTACTTCTTAAGTTCGTCGCAAAGAACTTTTGCATTCTTTACAATCTGTTTCTGATATTCTTTGAATTCATCTGTAAGTGCTTCGCCGAATGCGACTGCTTTTGCAGCAATGATGTGCATTAAAGGACCACCCTGTGTTCCTGGGAATACTGCTTTATCAATAGCCTTTGCATGTTCTCCTTTGCAGAGGATAAGACCGCCTCTTGGTCCTCTCAATGTTTTATGTGTAGTTGTTGTAACAACATCAGCATATGGAACAGGGCTTGGATGAACACCTGCAGCAACAAGACCTGCAATGTGTGCAATATCTACCATCATATAAGCGCCTACTTTGTCACAGATTTCTCTGATTCTTGGGAAATCTATTGTTCTTGAATATGCGCTTGCCCCTGCAAGGATAAGTTTAGGTTTGTTTGCTACTGCAAGTTCTTCAAGTGTGTCGTAATTAATCTGTTCTGTTGCAGGGTCAACACCGTAAGAAACGATATTAAAGTATTTACCTGAGATATTTACAGGAGAACCGTGTGAAAGATGACCTCCGTGTGAAAGGTCCATACTGAGAACTGTATCTCCGGGGTTAAGAAGTGCAAAGAATGTAGCAAGGTTTGCGTTTGCACCGCTGTGAGGCTGAACATTTGCATGATCTGCGCCAAAAAGTTTCTTTGCTCTTTCGATTGCAATTGATTCAACTACATCCACACAGTCACAACCGCCGTAATATCTGTGTGCAGGATAGCCTTCTGCATATTTATTTGTAAGAATAGTGCCTGCAGCAAGCAAAACTGCTTTTGATACAATGTTTTCGGATGCAATAAGTTCGATATTGTTCTGCTGTCTCTTTAATTCATCGTTACAAGCGGCATATACTTCCGCATCAAAGTTTTCAAGTTCTTCAAAAAAGTTTTTCATAATAATTTATCCTTTCGTAAATAAAATATTTTTATAAATTAATGATGGAACAATCTCATCTTTGTCATTGCCATAACCATATTGTATTTGTTGCAGGTGTCGATTACGTTATCATCTCTGATAGAACCGCCTGGCTGTGCAATGTATGAAACACCGCTTTTTTTCGCTCTTTCGATGTTGTCACCGAATGGGAAGAAAGCATCTGATGCAAGACTTACACCTGTAATCTTTGAAAGATACTCTTTCTGTTCTTCCTTGGTAAATGGTTCGGGTTTCTCTGTGAAAAGTGTTTCCCATACGCCATCTTTGAGCACATCTTCGTATTCATCGGATATATATACATCAATTGTATTATCTCTGTCAGGACGTTTGATGTCGTCTCTGAATGGAAGATTAAGAACTTTATCACTCTGTCTCAAGTGCCAGGTATCTGCCTTGGAGCCTGCAAGACGTGTACAATGGATTCTTGACTGCTGACCTGCACCAACACCGATTGCCTGTCCATCTACTGCATAGCAAACTGAGTTTGACTGTGTGTATTTCAATGTGATAAGTGCTATGATAAGGTCTCTCTTTGCAGAGTCGGGAAGGACCTTGTTTTCTGTAATGATATCTTTAAGAAGTTCTTCATCGATTTTGAAATCGTTTCTTCTCTGTTCAAATGTTATTCCATATACCTGTTTCTTTTCCTGAAGTTCAGGTGTGTATGAAGGATCAATTTTTACTATATTGTAGTTACCTTTTCTTTTTGTTTTAAGAATTTCAAGTGCATCTTCGTCATAATCAGGAGCGATTACACCATCGGATACTTCTCTTGCAATAAGTCTTGCACAGGTTGCATCACATTTGTCACTTAATGCAATCCAGTCACCAAAAGAACACATTCTGTCTGTTCCTCTTGCTCTTGCATATGCCAGAGCGATTGGTGAATTGTCAAGACCTTCTACATCATCAACAAAGCAGGCTTTTTTAAGTTTGTCGCTCATTTTGATACCCACCGCTGCACTTGTAGGGCTTACGTGTTTGAATGATGCAGCACAGGGAAGTCCAAGAGCATCTTTTACTTCTTTTACAAGTTGCCAACTGTTGAATGCATCAAGGAAGTTTATGTATCCTGGTCTTCCTGACAATATTTCAATCGGAAGATCTTTTCCTGATTCCATATAAATTTTTGAATCTGTCTGGTTGGGGTTACAACCGTATTTAAGTTGAAATTCTTTCATCTTCTTTTCCTTTCCGAATAACTTGATTATTTATTCTTGTTTATAAGTCTGTTTTCTTCTTTTTTTGTTTCAATGTCGATATATCTTACATAAAGTGAAATCTTATTGTTTTCGTTAAGTCCAGTCCAGATATCATTTGTAAATGTATCGATGTCATCAGGAATTTCCACTCTTTCAGGTTCACCTGTGAATGTAGGAATCGGATTTCCGTCGTGATTATATGTATGGATGAAGTGACCGAGTCCGTTTATGGGATTGTATGAAAATGTGTATCTGTTACAAACTGTACCTTCCTCGTCACCGCTTTTTAAAATACTCATCTTGTATGTGAAATCGTTGTCACCAAATGTAAGCATACCGCTTATTCTTGGTGTAAGATTTGGAGCATCAGGCTCAAACTTTCTTGTTTCAAGTGATTCTTCAAACGTTTTGCCATCTTTGATGAAGTCATAGATTGTGTCAGTCTGGTCGCCGTTTGTTACGATAGTTTTGTTATCGATTGATCTGATTGCAGAATAGATAATAAGTGAAGGATCTTCTACCTTTGATACATCAAAAGGTTTTGTGAAAACCCCTTCGGAAGTTTCTTCAAATATTCTGTTACGGCTGTTTTCTGATCTGCCCATGATGAAGTAAGCAAATGCGGCTTTTTTGCCGTCTTTGGATTTACCTATTATAATTCCTCTTCCCACATATGGGTTATCTTTTATTAGTTCGTTTATATTGTCAATTTTATATACACTCATTTTTATTTTCCTTTCGTATATCTTTGTGATACAAGTTCCACAGAGCGGGGGAGAATTAACCATTCTGCATTCTCCATTACTCTTTTTTGCAATGTTTCAGGGGTATCATCTTCTTCGATTTCTACTGCTTTTTGCATGATGATTTTACCACCATCGGGGATTTCGTTTACAAAGTGAACTGTAGCACCTGTAACTTTTACACCGTATTCAAGGGCTTTTTCGTGGACGTGGAGTCCGTAGAATCCTTCGCCGCAAAAAGACGGGATAAGAGAAGGATGTACATTGAGGATTCTTTCAGGATATTTGTCTGTGAAATTCTTTGAAAGAATACACATAAATCCTGCCAGAACAATAATATCGATTTCTTTTTCTTCAATAAGAGAAATGATTTTATTTTCGAATGCTTCCTGACTGCCGAGTTCCTTTTTAGAAACAACTGCATATTCTATGCCGTTGTTTTTTGCTCTCTCGATTGCATAGGCCTTAGGAGAACTTGAAATTACAAGAGATATTTCTCCTGATGTGATAATTCCTGAATTCTGAGCATCTATCAGAGCCTGAAGGTTTGTTCCTCCGCCTGAAACAAGAACCGCAATTTTTGCTTTTAGCATATAACCACACTTTCGTCGGATTTGATGATTTCGCCCATGATGTATGCATCTTCGCCATTTGCTTTAAGAACTTCAAGTGCTTTATCTGCATCTTCTTTTGCAACAACTATGCTCATACCAACACCCATATTGAATGTGTTGAACATATCTCTCTCAGAGATGTTTCCTGTCTTTGCGATAAGGTCGAAAATAGGAAGTGTCTTAATAGCATCTTTCTGAATCTTTGCACCAAAGCCTTCAGGGATACTTCTCGGAATGTTTTCGTAGAATCCGCCGCCTGTAATGTGAGATACTGCTTTAACAGTAACTTCTTCAAAGAGTTTTACCATTGGTTTAACATATATCTTTGTAGGAGCAAGGAGTGCTTCGCCAAGGGATTTGCCGTTAAGTTCTTCACGTGGAGTCTTAAGGTCGGCATTTTCTATATCAAATACTTTTCTTACAAGAGAAAAACCGTTTGAATGTACGCCTGATGATGGGAGAGCGATTATTACATCGCCTTCGGTAACAGTTTTGTTGTTAAGGACTTTGTCTTTATCTACAACACCTACAGAGAATCCTGCAAGGTCATATTCGTCAACAGGGTAGAAACCGGGCATTTCTGCTGTTTCTCCGCCTATAAGAGAACATCCTGACTGTACACAGCCTTCAGCAATACCTGAAACAATGTCTGCAATTTTTTCAGGGACATTTTTTCCGCATGCTATGTAGTCAAGGAAAAAGAGTGGTTTTGCACCACAGCAGATGATGTCATTGACACACATAGCAACACAGTCGATGCCGACGGTATTGTGCTTGTCCATAAGGAAAGCAAGTTTGAGTTTTGTACCTACGCCATCGGTTCCGCTAACCAATACAGGCTTTGTGATTCCTGTCATATCAAGTTCAAACAATCCGCCAAAACCACCGATATCAGATGTGTTTTTGCCAAACATTGTTCTTTTGATGTGTTCTTTCATCAGTTCTACTGCTTTGTAGCCGGCAGTAATGTCAACACCTGCTTCTTTGTAACTTTCGCTGAAACTTTTCATTTAGTTATCCTCCTGATAGATTTTATTTAAACATTATATTTGTTTTCTACTTCTTTGTTCTTTGAAAGAACCTTTTCATAATTTGCCATTCTGAATTCATTGAGTTTTTTCTCAAGGTCTTCGTCATAGATTGCCATCATTTCGATAGACAACAAGGCGGCATTAACTGCACCGTTAATGGCAACTGTACTAACAGGAATACCCGAAGGCATCTGAACAGTTGACAACAAAGCGTCAATACCGTCTAATGTAGTTGATTTAATTGGAATACCTATAACAGGCAGGGTAGTATTTGCCGCAATGGCACCTGCAAGATGGGCTGCCATTCCTGCTGCGGCTATAATCACGCCGAAACCGTTCTTTCTTGCATTTTCGGAAAACTCCTTGGCTTCAACGGGAGTTCTGTGTGCCGAAAAAACATGTACCTCATAAGGCACACCAAAATCCTTTAGTGTCTGGATTGATTTTTCCAATACAGGCAAATCGCTGTCCGATCCCATAATAATTGCTACTTTTTTCATTGCATAAACCTCCTGAATTCTTTGCCGTAATAAAACACAAGGGCACACCTATCCAAAGAAGAGATAGATATGCCCAGACGGTCGGCTTGATTTTTTATCTGCTTCTTCGCGGTGCTCCGCGTAAACCCGTCAGTTACAGATAAATTTTCTACATCAATTATTTTAACATAGCCAAAAGACAAAGTCAACAAACTTTTGATAAAATTTAAGGGTATATTCTGATACTTTATTGGTAAAATTGACCGAATAATAAGAAAAATTGACTTTTAATGTGGTTTTGCTATAATAATCGTATAAAATAACAAAAAATATCAAACATTTTTTATTATGTGATTGTATAATAAATGGTTGGCATCGGAGGTGGATGAGGTGTCAGGTGCATCTTTTCGTGACGAAAATGAAATAAACCGTATATACGAAAAATATGTAGATACAATATACAGAGTATGCTATATGCTTTTGAAAAATCAGCAGGAAGCAGAAGATGTTGTCCAGAACGTTTTCATCAAACTGATGAAATCCGACAACAGATTTGAAAGCGACGAACATATAAAAGCATGGCTTATTTTGTGTGCAAAAAACGAGGCAAAAAACCTTCTCAAACATTGGTGGAGGAGTAAAAAAGTATCAGTTGATTCGATTTCAGATTTATCCTGTGAAGATAAATACAATGACGATACCACTTTGAAAATGGTGCTCAGCCTACCCGATAAGTTTAAGTTGCCTATTTATCTTTATTATTACGAAGGATATTCAACAGATGAAATTTCTGCCATTCTCAAAGTGAATCCATCCACTCTGAGAGGACAACTAAAAACAGGAAGAGACAAACTTAAAATCATGTTAAAAGGTGGTGAATATGATGATTGACAATAAACTTAGAAGCGTGTTTGATTCAGTCAGTCCGACTAAGGAACAGAAAGACAGAATGTTTTCAAAAATCCTTTCATCAACGCAAAAGGAAAAAATACATATGACAAAATTTACAGGTATGTTGTCAATTTGCGCTGCCGCATTGCTTGTAGTGACTTCGGTTTATGTTTACAATACAGTATTTCTTCCAAAAACAGACGACATTGTAACTGAAACAAAAGTCATACAAAATACCATCGACGAAAAAACAGGCGCATCAGACAATAACACAGATAATGTGGCAATAAATGATTCAATAGATAAATCAAAAATCAGATCAACAGATAATGACGTTGACATATCGGTTGAGACATATGGCACATCCGATTATACATCTGATGTATCTGAAGAGAGCATAAGTCAAACGGAGATGCTTAACGACAGTTTCAATCAGAAACTTTTATTTAACGATTTTTCATTATTTTCCGTCGGTTCAAAGAACACCGTGATGATGAAAGAATATAATACTGAAAGGGCTTCAGGGGGCGGATCATCAGCCGCCGCTTCGCCAAAAAAAGAAAAAACTTATCAGAATATACAGGATGAATATTTCAGCTCAATCGGATATAATTTCACCGATTATATTGCTCTTCCTGATGACTTTACACAAACAGATACCGAAAATACAGATTTATCTTCTTTAAAAGATTGTGTATTCACTTATAACGGAAATAATGGAAGAAGCCTTACAGTCACTATTTCACCTGACAGAAAGACTTTTGATGAGCATCTGAATAATGATGATATATTAAAAAACATAATATCGGATAATGATGTTGTTCTTTTTTCTGATGACAATGTGTATGGCGGATATTTTGTAAAAGGTAATTATGTTTATAAATTGTTCGCAAATCTTATTTCTGAAGCAGAATTCATAGACATAATTTCATCTATAGCATAGTAGTTTTTTGAGACAGTGCGAAACTTAGTTTTGTGCTGTCTTATTATTTGACTTATGATTATATTCGTGGTATAATTACAAAGAAAATATACACTAATTGGTGGTGACATTATGAAAACTACACTGGTTATTATGGCGGCAGGAATAGGATCAAGATTCGGCGGGGGAATAAAGCAACTTGAAAAAGTAGGTCCCAATGGCGAAATAATTATGGATTATTCCATATACGATGCTTTGAAGGCAGGTTTTGACAAAATAGTATTTATTATCAGAAAAGATATCGAAGAACCCTTCAGGGAAATAATCGGTAATCGTATAGAAAAACTCTGTGAAGTAGATTATGTTTTTCAGGAAAGTGACAATCTTCCCGATGGCTTTACTAAGCCTTATGACAGAATAAAGCCCTGGGGAACAGGACATGCTATTCTATGCTGCAAAGGTGTGGTAAATGAGCCTTTCGCAGTTATTAATGCGGATGATTATTATGGAAGAGAGGCATTTGAGAAACTTCACACTTTTCTTGTAAATGAAAAAGATACTTCTTATGACGGAACTCATGATATTTGTCTTGCAGGATTTATGCTCAAGAATACATTGAGCGACAACGGCGGTGTAACAAGGGGTATTTGCCTGATGGATGAAAATATGAATCTTACAGGCATAAATGAAACAAAAAATATTGTTAAATATAATGGTGGTATCTATTCAAAGGACGAAAATGACCAATATACAAAAATCCCTGACGATGCCTTTGCATCTATGAATATGTGGGGGTTTTTCCCTTCATTTATAGATTATCTCGAAGGAGATTTTGTTAAATTCTTAAGTAAATATTCGTCTGATTTATCTAAAGAGTTTTTACTTCCGATAATAGTGGATAATATGCTTAAGAATAATATTGCGGACATAAAAGTCCTTAAAACAAATGACAAATGGTTCGGTATTACATACAAAGAAGACAAAGAATCGGTTTCTGAAGAACTTCTTAATCTTGCGAATAAGGGTACGTACAAATTTTAATTTAAGGTGCAGTTATGAATGAATATTTTTCAAGAACAATAAGTCTCATAGGAGAAGATAACTTTTTAAGATTGAATAATTCTCATGTGGCAGTTTTTGGTATTGGCGGAGTAGGGGGCTATGTTTGTGAAGCACTCATAAGAAGTGGTGTAGGTAAACTTACCATCGTTGACAACGACACAGTATCTCCATCCAATATCAACAGACAGATAATTGCAACTGCCGATACTATCGGCAGAGACAAAGTAGATGTGGCAAAAGAAAGACTTCTTTCCATAAACCCTGATGCTCAGATTATAACAAAAAAAGAATTCTTTATGCCTGATACTTCACATAAATTTGATTTTTATGAATTTGATTATATTGTAGATGCCATTGATACCGTTACAGGAAAAATAGAAATCATAGTTAAGGCGAAAGAAAATAATGTTCCTGTTATAAGCAGTATGGGCACGGGAAATAAACTTGATCCCACAATGTTTGAAATAGACGATATATACAAAACATCTGTATGTCCTCTTGCAAAAGTGATGAGGTATGAACTGAAAAAAAGAAATATTGATAGTCTTAAGGTTCTTTATTCCAAAGAAAAACCAATTCAATCATCATGTAACGAAGAGTCGGTTCCCGGCAGAAGACATACGCCTTCAAGTATTTCTTTTGTACCATCAGTTGCAGGGCTTATAATAGCTGGAGAAGTAATAAAAGACATAGTTAATTATTAATAGTATTCAAAAAGAGGCTGTGAATTCACAGCCTCTTTTTATGCTATCTGATATATTTTTTGAAGTTTTCAGGCATCATATTACTATCTACTTCACATAGTTCACGTACACTTGATGTTACAGATGGATTAGGGTTGTAATATACTGTATAAATATCATAAGAATCGGTATTCTTTGTTGGATTTTTCTGTATGAAATCAAGTATTTCTTTTGTGTCCTGTTCATCTGTGATCTTTATAGTGTCGGGTTGAAGTTCTACTCCGTCAATATAACTGTATCCGCCTTTTCTTAAATACAACTTACCGTTATTCGGTATATTTACCAAAGTCAGATAACCTTCGCTTTCAAGCCAATTAAATGTATTTTTAAACTTAGGTGTAATTCTTATTGACTGAATTCTGCTGTATTCATCTATACTTGATCTGTAGCCTCTGTAAGAGTGAGTCGGTGTATTATTCATCGATTCAGGTTCTACAATATAACTCATTGCGATACTTAGAGTATATTCATTCTGTATGCAGTACATTTCCTTGTATCCAAGACTGAGGATATCCTTTTCAAGAGCATTATAAAGTCCATTTATCTGATCCTGATCTATAGCAAATTCTCTTGAGTGTGCATCGTCGTTAAGTTGCATTCCGGTTATTTCTGAATCTCCTCTTGAATAGAAACTGTCATATTTTCTTACATACTCTTCGTATTTGTATAGGTTATCTATAATGTCGTCCATAACTGAACTATCTACCCTGTAACTTCTCCTGAATTCTTTGTCATTTTTAAGTTTATAGACGATATTCAAAGTCGAATACGCTCTGTCAAAATCAGGTCTGAGTATAGGCTTATTCATCTGATTTTTGTGCAAATTCAGGGCATATTCTATAACGTCATTGTTTTCTACGGTTGCATTCTGATCGTATCCGTTATATCCCGAAACAGATACACTTTTTATATTGTCTTTTTCGGGAATTCTTCTTTCGTATCCGAAACCGTTTGTGATATTTGTAGTTATAGCCAGAACGGCTACAACTGCCACAAACCCGATGTATCCTTTATATGAACCAAAGACTTTCAATGATTTTTTCAATACCATTTCAGATATGAAGTATGTAACTGATGTTGTAAGCAAAAATGTGATTATAAATGCAACGGGAGAATTGTATGAAAATTCTATTGCAGCCGCACTTGTTACAAAAGCAACAGATGCTGTCAATGCATATTTAAGTACAGGATTCAAAACCTTAAATCCCGCAACTTCCTCCACATTTTCGAGATTTCTTTTTTTGTAGAGAAGAAATGCCGCAATTAGCAGTATAACAGCTGCAACAAGATATATCCATATGTACGAAAATACAGATGTTTCATAGATTACAGTTTCATTTTTTGCATACAAATTTGTAATCGCATTTGTTACTTCTACAAGATATGAAAAGGGGTTTGTTTCCGCTATAAGTGCTGCAAGTACATTGTTTCCTCTGTAACCGTTAAGAATGTTTTGCAAAATGGTGTCTGTTGTGGCAGTAACAATGAGAGGAACAAGATGAAAAATCAGATATATCACTACTGCACCAAAGGAATTACCCGTCAGTTGACAGCAAAACGCCGCTATAGAGTACATAATTATCTGCGAGAGTATATTTATAATAATCCATATCAGAACTGACACAGGTGAAATCACAAGTGAATAATTGGTAAAACTCATTACAAACAGTATAAGACTGTTAACTATCACAGGTATTATCATAAGTGCAAAAGCCCCGAGTGATGCAGAACAAAAAATTGTACTTCTGTTTAATGGAAGCGAATGCAGAAATATGGACTGCTTTTTTGAATGAATAAATCTGAACACAAGAAGTGAAGCCACATATGGCACTATTGATGATATTACTACAGAAAATGTACTCATTCCATAATCAAAAAGATACCACCCTTTGTTTGTATGTAATCTCAGGATATGACTTGGGTTTTCGATCAGGAAGGGGAGAGTGGTTGATATAAAGAGTATTGCAAAATACAGTATCGATCCCCACAAAAATCTCTTGATTGTGGAATTGAATATTCCTTTGTTAAATAATGATGTTTTTGAAGTCATATCCTAAACCTCCTAACTCATAAATAAATACTTCTTCAAGTGTAAGACTGATTTTTTCACAAAGAGAAGGGGAGAGAGATGCCATAAACTTATCTGTTTCTTCCTCTTCTCCTTTGATTATTACAGTATATACAGAGCCTATGTGAGAAACATTAAGCACAAAATGATTGTTTGTAAGTTCTTCAGACTTGTCATCTTTAAACACAAGTTGATATTTTCTTATGCCGCCTTTTATATCATCAAGAGGCTTTTCTACAATCATTTTCCCTTTGTGTATTATACCTACATGGTCACATATATCTTCAAGTTCTCTTAAGTTATGTGAAGAAACAAGAACTGTAAGATCTCTTTCGGATACATCCTGTATAACAAGATTTAGAGTTTGTTTTCTCATAACAGGATCAAGTCCGTCAAGTGGTTCGTCAAGAATAAGAACATCAGGCATTGCAGAAAGTGAGAGCCAGAATGCCACTTGTTTTTTCATACCCTTCGAAAGATTTTTGATCTGAGTTTTTTCATCTATCTTAAACACTTCCGAGATAGTTCTGTATCTTTCATAGGAAAAATCTGGATAAATATCAGAATAGAATTTTGCCATATCCTTTATTCTGTATGTACCGAAATAAAACCACTCATCAGAAATATTTATCACTTTGTACTTAGCATTGGCGTTATCAAATATCTTTTTGTCATCAATAAGTATCTCTCCGTCGTTTTGTTTAAGCACCCCTGTGATATGATTGATAATTGTTGTTTTTCCGGCTCCGTTAGGTCCGATGAGTCCATAAATGGAACCTTTTTTCACGTTCATATTAAGATTATCAAGGACTTTGAAGTCGCCGAAACACTTGGTTACATCTTTGACTTTAATCATTCTTTATTCCTCCGTTTCTGTATATATTTTCTCAATTGTTTCTATAAGAGACTTTTTATCTTCTTTAAGATACAGAAGTTCTCTTATTGTCTTTTCAAATTCCGAATACAGATTTCTTTTGATTTCTGTGTTTTCATTCTTTGATACCGGTGCTACAAAATTTCCCTTGCCTTTGATAGAGTATATGTATCCGTCATTTTCCAGAAGTTTATACGCTTTCTGAACTGTATTGGGATTTACAGTAAGATTTACCGACATTTCTCTGACGCTTGGAAGTTGACTGTGTTCGGGATAAGCACCGTTAAATATCAGGTTTTTGATATTTGAGGCTATTTGCTCGTGTAGGCTCATGGATCCTTTGTAGTCAAGTTTGATCATATCATCACTCCTTTATACCAACTGTATTACGACACCTAGTACAGTTTGAATATAACATACAAAATATTCCTTGTCAACACTTTTTAATAAAATTTCATTGACTGATTTTTGCGTATGCTGTATAATCAATTAAAAATTGTTTATAAACAGGGGAAAATATGAGAAATATAACAAAGTCTTTGTCTGTAATATTAATATTAATTGTTTTCACTTCTTATGGATGTTTTGCATTTAGTGAGAGCGATTTTGCCATCACATCCAAAGGTGCCTGTGTTATGGATTTTTATACAGGAGAAATACTCTTCGGATACAATCAGGATACACAACTTGTACCTGCAAGTCTTACAAAACTCATAACCGTCTATTGTGTTTACAACGCTATAGAAAGGGGAGATATTTCTTTATATGACATTGTTCCCATTTCTGAAGAAATGGAAGAAAAGGCGCTTAAGTGCTATTATGAGGATTATTTTCCTCTGTATAGAGATAAAACATATACAGTAGATGATCTGATAAGCGCAGCACTTGTTCGCTCTTCAAACTGTGCCGCAGTTGTACTTAGTGAGTATGTAAGTGGAACAGAAGAACAATTTGTTGATACAATGAAAACAACCATGGATTCTCTGGGAATAAAGGGAGAATTCTATGACTGTCATGGACTCAGTAATGATAACCGTGTTTCACCTTATGAGTATCTTAGATTTGTAAGAATTCTTCTTAGTGAATATCCTGAAATTCTTAATAAGACTTCTCTTCCTTATATTGAATTACACGGTAGAAGGTTTAATTCGACAAACTTATTACTCGATAAATTTTATTACGAAGGTGCAGACGGATTGAAATCCGGAACCACCACAGCCGCAGGATATTGTTTCTGTGCAACGGCAAAAAGGGAGAATAGAAGAGTTTTGTCTTTGACTATGTTTTCTGAAAGTGCAGATGACAGATTTATTGATTCGGTTAAACTCCTTGATTTAGGGTTTGAGGTTTTGACGGATAATGAAAGTATATTTAATTCAGATATCAAAGCATCTTTTGATGAAACAAAAATTCCTGCATATTATTACAGAGGTAAATCAGGATTTGCAGTTATAAAAGCAGATGACCTTTCCATTTGCGGATTTGATCTTTGTTTTTCCGAAAAGGACAGAACTTTATATATATCCTATAACCAAAATAAGAAAAAAGAACAGATAGACTTTAATAAAACCAACTACACAGGCATATATTCTGATGTTACACCTACAGATATCAGGGTGGCATTTGTAGAAAACGGAATTATAAATTATATTGAAAATTCTTTTAATTCTAAAGGTAATATGATGATTTCTATCGATGAACTTGCTGAATATTTTCAATACAATTGGGATTCGGATAAGAGGTTGGCAACATTTATACTACAATGAAAAAAGGATGTAAATCAAGCGATTTACATCCTTTTGTTATAATTATAGAACTTTAAACTAGGTTAAAACCTTGATATTCCTTATTTATTCATTGCTTCTGCAACAGCAACAGCAACTGCAACAGTCATACCAACCATAGGGTTGTTACCTGCGCCAAGGAATCCCATCATTTCAACATGAGCAGGAACTGAAGATGAACCTGCAAACTGAGCGTCTGAGTGCATTCTTCCCATTGTATCTGTCATACCGTAAGAAGCAGGGCCTGCAGCCATATTGTCAGGGTGGAGAGTTCTTCCTGTACCACCACCTGAAGCAACTGAGAAGTACTTCTTGCCAAGTTCGATACATTCTTTCTTATATGTACCTGCAACAGGGTGCTGGAATCTTGTTGGGTTTGTTGAGTTACCTGTGATAGATACGTCAACACCTTCAAGATGCATGATAGCAACACCTTCTCTTACGTCGTCAGAACCATAACATCTTACTTTTGCTCTTTCTCCGTCTGAGTATGCTTTTTCTTTGATTACATTTACTTTTCCTGTAGCATAATCAAATTCTGTCTGAACGTATGTGAAACCGTTGATTCTTGAGATAATCTGAGCAGCATCTTTTCCAAGACCGTTAAGAATTACTCTCAAAGGTTCTTTTCTTGCTTTGTTTGCGTTCTTTGCAATACCGATAGCACCTTCAGCAGCAGCGAATGATTCGTGACCTGCAAGAAATGCAAAACATTTTGTTTCTTCTCTGAGTAACATTGCGCCAAGGTTACCGTGACCGAGACCTACTTTTCTGTCGTCAGCAACAGAGCCGTCGATACAGAAAGCCTGCAACCCTTCACCGATAACTTCTGCAACGTCAGCAGCGTTTTTAATGCCTCTCTTGATTGCAAGAGCAGCACCCATAACATAAGCCCAGCAAACGTTTTCGAAGCAGATAGGCTGGATTTCTTTTACTGTATCATAAGGATTGATGCCTTTTTCTTTACAGATATCCATTGCTTCTTCCAATGAAGAAATGCCGTTTGCATTAAGAACTTTATTTATATTGTCAATTCTTCTTTCATAACTTTCGAACAAAGCCATTGTTATTCCTCCTTTTTTATATTATTCTTCTCTTGGGTCGATAGTCTTTGCAGCATCTGCAATTCTTCCGTATGTACCGGTTGCTTTCTTCAAAGCCTCGTTTGCATCCATGCCTTTTTTGATCATTTCCATCATTTTGCCCATATGTACGAATTCATAACCGATTGTTTCGTTGTCTTCGTCAAGAGCAAGTTTTGTAACATAGCCTTCAGCCATTTCAAGGTATCTTGTACCTTTTGCCTTGGTACCGTACATTGTACCAACCTGGCTTCTCAAGCCCTTACCCAAGTCTTCAAGACCTGCACCGATAGGAAGTCCGCCTTCTGAGAAAGCAGTCTGTGTTCTACCATATACAATCTGAAGGAACAATTCTCTCATTGCTGTGTTGATAGCGTCACAAACGAGGTCTGTGTTGAGAGCTTCGAGGAGTGTCTTTCCTGGAAGGATTTCACTTGCCATAGCAGCAGAGTGAGTCATACCTGAACATCCGATTGTTTCAACAAGTGCTTCTTCAATGATACCGTCTTTTACATTAAGTGTAAGTTTACATGCGCCCTGCTGTGGAGCACACCAACCAATACCGTGTGTAAGACCTTTGATATCCTTGATTTCTTTTGCTTTTACCCACTGACCTTCTTCAGGGATAGGAGCGGGTCCGTGATTTGCGCCTTTTGCAACCACGCACATTCTTTCAACTTCTGAAGAATATAACATATTAAAACTCCTTTCATATATATGAATAATAGTTGCGATAATTTTAACATAAAATCTCAAAATAAACAAGAAATATTTAAAAAAATGTCTAATTTGTATAATATGTCCAATTTTTTATGCAAAATCAGGTCGTTTTTTATACATTTTACCACTTTACTTTAATAAAGCAATAAAGTATAATGGCATTATAATCAAATCCGCAATGCGGAAAAGTATAAAAGGAGATATTAGAAATGAAAAAAATTATTGCATTAGTACTCTCAATGTTAATGGTATTCGCATTTGTCGCTTGCGGCAACGATAAGGCACACAACAATGTTGCATCTGACCTTGAATACATCAAAGGAAACGGAAAACTTATCATCGGTATCACAGACTATGCTCCAATGAACTTCAAAGATGAAGCAGGTAAGTGGACAGGTTTTGATACAGAATTTGCTGAAAAAGTATGTGAAAAACTCGGTGTTACTGCTGAATTCGTAGAAATCGACTGGGACAACAAGTTCATTGCACTTGAATCCAAATCAATCGACTGTATCTGGAACGGTATGACTATTTCTGAAGAAGTTAAACTCAACACAAACTGCACAGATGCTTATGTAAAGAATGCTCAGGTTGTTGTAATGGCAAAAGATAATGTTGCAGATTACAAAGATGCTGCATCAATGAAGGACCTTAAGTTCGCAGTTGAAGCAGGTTCTGCAGGTGCTTCTGCAGCAGAAGAAAACAGTTTTGCAAATGTTGTTGAAGCAGGTACACAGACAGATGCTCTTCTCGAAGTGGCAAGTGGATCATGTGACGCTTGTATCATTGATATCACAATGGCAAAAGCAATGGTAGAAAAAGAAGGTTCAAGTTATTCTGACCTTGCTGTTGCAAGCGAACTTACAAGCGAAGAATACGGTATCGGTTGCAGAAAAGGTTCTGATCTTACAGCAGAAATCAACAAACTTATGGCTGATCTCAAAGCGGACGGTACATTGGTAGAACTTGCAACTAAGTATGAACTTACATTGGCTGAATAATTAACAGAAATCTATAAATATGTAAAGGCAGTCAGCATATGCTCTCTGCCTTTGCTTGATGTTATGAGGTATATATTATGTTTGGAGAAGTTACACTAAGTCTTTTAGAAGGCTTTGGAACAACACTTGAAATATTTGCCCTGACACTTTTGTTTGCTTTGCCTCTGGGACTTATCATCAGTTTCGGCTCCATGAGTAAATTCAAAGTGATTAAATGGCCTATCAAAACATTTATATGGATTATCAGAGGCACACCCCTGATGCTTCAACTTATAATTATATACTATGGCCCGGGACTTGTAGGTACATGGGGACAAAAAATGATTGCATCAGGCATATATTCCGGTGCAATTATTGAATGGTTGTCGTCATGGACTGTATTTGACAGGTTTTTTGCAGTAATTCTTGCATTTGTGATCAATTATGCCTGTTATTTCTCCGAAATATTCAGAGGCGGTATAGAATCAATTCCCAAAGGTCAGTATGAAGCAGGACATGTGCTTGGCATGACAAAAGCACAGGTATTTTTTAAAGTTGTACTTATACAGGTAGTAAAAAGAGTTATTCCACCTATGAGCAACGAAATAATCACTCTTGTAAAAGATACTTCACTTGCAAGAATTGTAATGGTATATGAAATCATCTGGAATGGACAGAAGTTTATCAAATCATCAGGTATCATATGGCCTTTGTTCTATACAGGTGCATTTTATTTGTTGTTCTGTGGACTTCTCACAATTCTCTTTGGCAAAATTGAGAAAAAACTTGATTATTATCACGGATAGGAGGGGACATAATGGTTGTTTTGAAAGCAGAAGGAATCAAAAAGCGTTTTGGAAAACTCGAAGTTATCAAAGGCATCGACCTTACTGTTAATAAAGGCGAAGTTGTTGCAATTATAGGTCCTTCCGGTTCGGGCAAAAGTACCTTTTTAAGATGTATAAATAAACTGGAGAAAGCAGACGAAGGAAATATTTATCTTTATAACGATGCTATCGCCGAAAATGGCGAATACAAAACAGACAAAGAATTAAGACCGCTTCTTAAGAAGATGGGGATGGTTTTTCAGCAGTTCAATCTGTTTCCTCATAAATCTGTGTTGGAAAATATCATCGAAGCACCTGTTTGTGTTAACAAAATGGATAAGGAAACTGCTATACAAAATGCAAAAGTTCTCCTTGAAGAAGTGGGGCTTGAAGACAAAATTAACAGTTATCCATGTCAACTGTCAGGCGGACAACAGCAGAGAGTTGCTATCGCAAGAGCACTTGCCATGAATCCTGATCTGATGCTTTTTGATGAACCTACATCTGCACTTGATCCTGAACTTACCGGTGAAGTTCTCAATGTTATGAAGAAACTTGCCGATTCGCAGATGACTATGGTGGTAGTCACACATGAAATGGGATTTGCAAGAGAAGTGGCTGACAAGGTTATATTTATGGATGGAGGATACATTATTGAAGAGGGTAATCCCGAAGAAGTGTTCTCTAATCCAAAAAACGAAAGAACAAAACAGTTTTTGCAGAGAGTTCTGCACTAAATACACAAAAAAGATGCCAACGGCATCTTTTTTTATGTTAATAGTTGTTTAAAACACATTTTATATGTATGCGACATTATTCGAGTTGACAAAAAGTATATTTAGTTGTATAATAACGTTGTATAATATATGAAAGGATGATTGAATATGACATTTATCGAAGCATTTGATAAAATCAAAGCAGCACTTAAAAATGCTAAAGCAAACGATATACATGGTCATCTTGCGATTCAGATTAACCTCAACAACCCGGATTCCTCAGGTGTTTTTTACATTGAGATAAACAATGGCAATGTATATGTAGAACCATTTGACTATTATGACAGGGATGCAATGTTCATAGTTTCATGTGAAGATTTCATTGATATTATGACAGATAAGAAGGATTTCGAATCAAGTATCGCTGACGGTACACTTGTAATTGAAGGCAATTTTGAAAGAGCACTTGAAATGAAAAAACTTGTAATTAAAGAAAAGAAAACCGCCTCCAAAAAAACTACAAAGAAACCTTCCGAAAAGAAACCTGCAGCCAAGAAAACAACTGCGAAAAAAGAAACAAAACCAGATGCTGCAGCAGACAAAAAACCTGCGAAGAAAACAACTACAAAAAAAGCAGAAGAAAAAGTGACTGAAGCAAAAGCGGAAAAGAAAACTACCAAAAAAGCCGCAGAAAAGAAACCTTCAGAAGACAAGAAAACTTCAAAAAAATAACTATCTCACACCGTATGACTGTACGGTGTGATTTTTTTAACAATCTTTCATATACATAATGAGTCGAAAACTCTTGAAATATACATTAAAAACTGTTATAATATGGTATAAAATCTCTAATTGGAGGACACGAAATGCTAACAGATAAAGAACTTAAACTCCTGACCGAACTTTCAAAACTCGGAATCCCAGAAGAAAAGTATCCTGAATACATCAAAGAGATGGATACAATTATTTCTCTGATGGATACCATTTTAGATGCAGACAGCGAATATAATGCAAAGGATATGTCAAGAGCAATTTCATTTTCATCATTAAGAAACGACAACGTGACAGACTTTTCTGATATGAATGCAATTATCAACAATGCACCTAAAGAAAAAGAAAATCAGTTTGTCGTTCCGAAGGTTGTAGATTGATACAGGGGAGGGGATAGAGATGAATACAATCAAGGAACTATCAAAGAAACTTATTTCAAAAGAAATCTCCTCAGTAGAAATTACAGAGGAATATCTTAAGAATATTAAGAATAATAACGGCGAAATCAATGCATATATTACAGTATGCGAAGATGAAGCTTTGAAAATGGCTCGAAAAGCCGACGAACTTATTGCAAAAGGTGAAGTAACTCCGCTTACAGGAATTCCTTTGGCTATCAAAGATAACATCAGTACAAAGGGTATCAGAACCACTTGCGCATCAAAAATGCTTGAGGATTTCGTTCCTGTGTATGACGCTACATCCGTTTCCAGATTGAAAAACGATGGTGCGGTTATCCTTGGCAAAACCAACATGGATGAATTTGCAATGGGTTCAACTACCAAAACATCATATTTCGGACCTTGCAAAAATCCTGTTGATACATCCAAGGTACCCGGCGGTTCATCAGGCGGAAGCGCCGCTGCAGTTAAAGCAGATATGTGTGCTGCATCCCTTGGCTCTGATACAGGTGGTTCCATCAGACAACCATCTGCTTTTTGCGGTGTAACAGGAATCAAGCCTACATATGGCACAGTATCCCGTTTTGGTCTTGTTGCTTTCGGAAGTTCACTTGATCAGATCGGACCTATTGCAAATTCTGCATATGACTGTGGATTGATTCTTAATTCCATTGCAGGCTTTGATAAGAATGATTATACATCAAAGGATTCGGGTATTTCCGATTTCAACGGATTGATCGGACAGAGTATCAAAGGTACAAAAATCGGTATCCCAAAAGAATACTTTGCTGATGGTATTGATGACGAAGTTAAAGAATCTGTAATGAAAGCTGCTCAATTCTATAAAGAAAACGGTGCAGAACTTATTGAAGTATCTTTGCCGTCACTTAAATATGCAGTAAGTGCTTATTATCTTCTTGCATGTGCAGAAGCAAGCTCAAACCTTGCCCGTTTTGACGGAGTAAGATACGGCTACAGAACACCCGACGCTAAATCTTATGATGAACTTATAAAGAAAACAAGATACGAAGGCTTCGGTAAGGAAGTACAAAGAAGAATACTTCTTGGAACATACGCACTATCCAGCGGATATTATGACGCTTATTACAAAAAAGCACTTGCAGTCCGTCAGCAGTTTATCAAGGATCACAACGAAATATTCTCAAAATGCGACTGTATGATTACACCTACAGTTCCGTCACCTGCATATGGACTTGATGCAAACATTGACGATTCAGTCAAACTTTATCTTGCTGACATATGTACAGTAAGCGCTAATATTGCAGGATTGCCAAGTATGAGTACAACCTGTGGATATTCAAAAGAAAAACTTCCTATCGGATTTTCAATAACAGCAGATAAGTTCAACGATGCAAAAGTAATTCAACTTGTAGATGCATTTGAGAACAGTTTTGTAATGTAAGGAGGTAAGGATTATGGAAAACAAATTTGATACAGTCATCGGTCTGGAAATACATGCAGAACTTTCCACAGATACAAAGATGTATTGCTCATGCTCTGCATCATTTGGATCTGATGTTAACACACATATTTGTCCTGTTTGCACATCACAACCGGGAGCACTTCCTGTTGTAAACCGCAAAGCAGTCGAATACGCTATAAAAGCAGGTCTTGCATTTAATTGTGATATAAACAGATACACACGATTTGACAGAAAGAATTATTTCTATCCTGATCTTCCGAAAGCATATCAGATTTCACAATTGGATTTACCATTGTGCATTAATGGTAATGTGACTCTTTCTACAGGTACCAAAGTAAGAATCCATCAGATCCATATGGAAGAAGATGCAGGAAAACTTACACACGATGATTACAACGACTTAAGCCTTGCAGATTACAACAGATGTTCGGTTCCGTTAATCGAAATCGTTACAGAGCCTGATATCAAGTCGGGAGAAGAAGCGACAGAATTTGTTGAAAAAATCGGTCTTTACCTTAAGTATCTCGGTGTTTGTGATGCCAAAATGCAGGAAGGTTCCATACGTGCGGATGTTAATATTTCTCTTAAGGAAAAAGGCTCATCAAAACTTGGCGAAAGAGCCGAGATCAAAAACTTAAACTCAATGAAAGCAATGATGAGAGCCATAGAGTACGAAGAGAAACGTCAGGCAAGATTAATAGAAAATGGAGAAAAAGTAGAGCAGGAAACAAGACGTTTTGATGATGCAACAGGGGAAACAAAGCCTATGCGTTCAAAAGAAAATGCAAACGACTACAGATATTTTCCCGAGCCTGATATTCTTGCAATCACTTTTACAGATGAAGATATAGAAAAAATCAGAAAAAAGATTCCTGTATTACCTGATGAAAGATACAGGATATATACAGAAGACTTTGGTCTCACAAAAGATGATGCAAAAATCATTTCGGGGGAAAAGTTTACAGCAGATTTCTATGATGATGCAGTTAAAGCATACCCTGAGTACAAATCAGTCGCAAATATGTTTCTGACTGAAATAATGAGAATTATCAACGAAACCCATATGGAAGAAATTTCTATAAATCCCGTAGATTTCGCAGAACTCATCAAAATGATCGATGACAAAAAGGTAAACAGAAACGATGCGAAGGCTATTATCAGAATAATGTTTGAAGAAGGCGGCAAGCCAATGGAAATTGCTGAGAAAAACGGCTTCATTGTAAAAGAAGACAGCGGCGCAATAGTCGAATTTATTACAAACCTTCTCGATTCCAAACCCGATCTTCTCAAACAATATTTCGACGGAAAGACAAATATGTTCGGATTCTTTATGGGTCAGGCTGCCAAAGAACTGAAAGGCAAAGCAACGCCTGCGTCTATCAAAGCCTGTCTCGAAGAAGAAATAGAAAAGAGAAGACCATAAATTCATATCTTAAGAAATGGAGAGATATAATGTTTAAGGCTACATTCAGAGGCGGAATACATCCCGATGACAAAAAGCAAATAACAAGAAACGAAAGTATTGTTCGCATTGATGCATCTGAAATTATGAAATTTCCGCTGTCACAGCACATCGGAGCACCTTGTGAACCAATTGTCAAAGCAGGAGACAAAGTCTATGTGGGGCAAAAAATTGCCGATTCCAAGGCATTTGTTTCTGCTCCCATACATTCATCTGTGTCAGGTAAGGTAATCGGAATAGAAAAAACTCTTATTCCAAACGGAAGTGTTGTAGATGCAATCCTTATTGAAAATGACTTTGCTTATAAAAGTGCCCCTTCTTCAGGCACTGTTAAAAAATTCCACAAACTATCAAAAAAAGAAAAGATAGATGTGATAAGAGAAGCAGGTCTTGTGGGACTTGGTGGAGCATGTTTTCCTACTCATATCAAATTGAATCCTCCGAAAGAAATTGATAGTATCATTATCAATGGGGCAGAATGCGAACCATATCTTACAAATGATTTTAGACTTATGATTGAAAATACAGAAGATATCCTATATGGAATCAAATGTATGATGGATATACTTTCATGTAACAAAGCATATGTTGCTGTTGAAGAAAATAAACCTGAGGCAATAAAGGCTTTGAAGGATGCAACAGAATCTACAGATAAGATTTCCGTTATTCCTCTTAAGACCAAATATCCTCAGGGAAGTGAAAAGCAGATTATATCAGCAGTTACAGGCAGAGAAGTACCTTCAGGAGGATTACCGTCAGATGTGGGAGTCGTTGTTGATAATATCGACACCTGTATATCCATCGGCAAAGCATGTAAAGAGCGCAAACCTCTTACGGAACGAGTTATCACAATTTCCGGTGAATGTATAGAACATCCTATCAACTGTTCTGTAAAAATCGGCACTTGCATAAATGATGTTATTAAAGCCGCAGGCGGAATCATCGGCGAACCTCAGAAGGTTCTTGCAGGTGGTCCTATGATGGGTGTTTGTCTTTATGATCTTAATGTGCCCGTTGTAAAAGGAACAAGTGCCATTCTTGTTCTTAGCGATAATGAAGTCGGTTTAAAAGAAACAAGTCCCTGTATCAGATGCGGTAAATGTGTGCAGAAATGCCCGATGCATCTTATGCCTTTGACACTTAATATGTACGCTATGAAAAAAGACCTCAAAATGTGCGAAAAATACAATATCATGGATTGTATTGAATGTGGCGTATGTACATATTTATGTCAGACAGGGCAGAATGTGGTACAGAATATCAAAGCCGCAAAAAATCTTATAAGAGAACAAAAACAAAGAAAGTAGGTACATAAATGAGAGATAAATTAATTGTTTCATACGCACCTCATATCAGAGACGATGAATCAGTCAGAGATACAATGCTCGATGTTTTGATTGCTCTTATACCTGCATTTATATTTGTTTTCTGGGTATTTGGCATCAGAGGCTGGCTTGTTGTTGCTGTTACTGTTTTTTCATGTGTATTAAGCGAATTCATCTGGAATAAATGTCTTAAAAAGAAAAATACAATAGGGGATCTCAGTGCTGTTGTAACAGGTGTCCTTCTGTCATTTACACTTCCTTCCACAATTCCATTGTGGATGTGTGCAGTAGGCGGAGTGTTTGCAATTATAGTTGCCAAGCAGTTTTATGGTGGAATAGGACACAATATCCTTAATCCTGCTCTTTGTGCAAGAGCATTTATGCTTGCAAGCTGGCCGGTAGATATGACAAGTTACATTGCACCTTTTATGAATCCTTTTTCTCCTGATGCAGTTACAAGTGCAACACCTCTTGCAATGTCGGAGGGAATATCATACTACAACCTGATTTCCGGACAGATTGGCGGATCAATAGGAGAAGTATCATCAATTCTTCTTATAATTGGCGGAATATATCTTGTATTAAGAAAGAAAATCACACCTACAATTCCTCTCGGATACATATTATCAGTCGGTGTGTTCGGATTCATATTTTCAAAAGACGGATTTTTTAACGGAAATGCTGTTTTCTCTATATTTTCCGGTGGTGTAATACTTGGAGGTATCTTTATGGCGACTGACTATGTGACAAGTCCTGTTACATTCAAAGGTCAACTAATATATTCAGTAATGGCAGGATTTATCACTGTAATAATCAGAACTTACGGTGGATATCCCGAAGGTGTTACATATGCTATATTACTTATGAATATAGCAACACCTTTGCTTGACAAGTATATTCAACCGAGAAAATACGGTTTTAAGCCTGTTAAGAAAGCGAAGGGGGTGTAAATGTTGAAAGAAAACTATAAATTTATATTCAAACTGGGATTAATCCTTTTTCTTATTGTTTCCATTTCAACTCTTGCACTTTCGATTGTAAACAACGTGACCGAGGATATTATTATACAAAAAAATATCGAACTTCAGAACAACGCAAGAAAAAACGTTCTGCCCGATGCAGACAGATTTGAAAAAGACAGCAGTAATTCTATAAAAGATGATTCAATCCGTGAAATATATATTGCATATAAAGGAAATGACAGAGTAGGGTACTGCATAAGCGTTTCTTCTGCAGGATACGGCGGGGAAATCAATATGATTGTGGGCGTAAAGGAAGATCTGACTGTTTCAGGGGTAAACATTATATCAATGAGTGAAACTGCAGGTCTGGGTGCTAACTCACAGAAACCTGAATTTCTTCAGCAATACACAGGTAAAAAATATGGCATCGAAGTGGTAAAACCCCCATCTGACAGCCTTAATACAATAAACGCCATCAGTGGTGCAACCATAACTTCAAATGCGGTAACCAATGGCGTAAATAATGCTTTAAAATCAGCAAAAATTCTGAAGGGGGTTATTAAATGAAAAAAAATATGTTCAAAACAACCTTCTTAAATGGTGTAATATCAGAAAATCCCACATTTGTTCAACTTCTCGGTATGTGTCCCACACTTGCTGTGACAACATCTGCAATTAATGCTCTGGGAATGGGCTTATCCACCACATTTGTTCTTATTTTTTCAAATCTTGTTATTTCTCTTTTGAGAAAATACATACCATCAAAGATAAGAATAGCATCATATATTGTAATTATAGCAACATTCGTTACAATTATTGACTTACTTCTGAAAGCATATATACCATCGCTTTCTCAGGCTCTAGGATTATACATTCCGCTAATTGTTGTAAACTGTATCATCCTTGCGAGAGCAGAAAGTTTCGCATCAAAAAACACTCCACTTCCTTCGATGGTTGATGGATTGGGTATGGGACTTGGATTTACCCTTGGGTTAACCACTCTTGGTCTTGTAAGGGAAATTCTCGGTTCAGGAAGTGTATTTGGCATCAGTATCTTCGGTACCTCATTCAAACCCGCATTGATGTTCATACTTCCACCGGGTGCATTCATCGCACTTGGTATAATACTTGCAATAATCAATGTAATATCAAGTAAGAAAAAGGAGGAAATATAAATGGCAAATATTTTTTCAGTTGCAATTATGGCTGTTTTTGTTGAAAACCTTATTCTTACTCAATTTCTTGGAATATGTCCCTTCCTTGGTGTATCCAAAAAAGTAGAAACTGCATTTGGTATGGGTATGGCAGTTACATTTGTAATGGTTCTTTCAAGTCTCATTACATATACAGTTCATCACTTTCTGCTTGTACCTCTTGGAATGGAGTATCTGCAGACATTGGCATTTATTCTTGTAATTGCGGTACTTGTTCAGTTTGTTGAAATGGTTTTAGCGAAATTTCTTCCATCCCTTTATTCTGCATTGGGAATTTATCTTCCGCTTATCACTACAAACTGCGCAGTACTCGGTATTGCCATATCAAATATACAGAACGGATTCACTCTTTTCGAATCAATGTGGTATTCATTCTGTGCTCCAATCGGATTTACTCTGGCTATAGTTCTTTTTGCAGGGTTAAGAGAAAGAATGGAAAATTCAGATATACCTGAGTTTCTAAAAGGTTTTCCAATTACCCTTATAACAGCAGGACTTATGTCAATGGCATTTCTTGGTTTTCAGGGACTTTCATTTTAAGGAGGGATAACATTGGATAAGATTATAATTCCCGCTCTGATTCTGGGCGGATTAGGGCTTCTGTTTGGATTGCTCCTTGCTCTGGCGTCTATATTTTTTAAAGTTGATGCTGATGAAAGAATCGAAAAAATCACCAATCTTCTTCCAGGTGCCAATTGCGGAGGATGCGGTTTCGCAGGATGTGCCGCATTTGCAGAAGCCATCGTCAAGGGAGATGCAACTCCATCAGGTTGTAAAGTGGTAAGCGAAGAAAACCTTAAAGATATTTCTGCTATAATGGGTGTCGAATGTGACACTAATGTCAAAAAAACTGCATTTGTAAAGTGTATGGGAAACTGCGACGTGGCACCGGACAAATACGAAATCTTTGGTGTTGATGACTGTAAGGTTGCATATACACTAAGTGGCGGACCCAAGAAATGTTCTTATGGATGTATGGGACTTGGCAGTTGTGTATCGGTTTGTAAATTCGATGCAATAAGCATTATCAATGGTGTAGCAGTAGTTGATGATTCCAAATGTGTAGGATGTGGAAGTTGTGTTCAGATTTGTCCGAAAAACCTTATTTCCCTTATTCCTGCCGATCAGAAACATATCGTTGCTTGCTCATCCAAAGATAAAGGCGCTTTGATGAAAGATTTGTGTAAAGCAGGTTGCATAGGTTGCGGCATCTGCTCTAAAAACTGTCCTGAAAACGCAATCAAACTTGATAGTTTTCTAGCAGATATAGATTATGAAAAATGTACAAATTGCGGAACCTGCGCCGAAAAATGTCCGAAAAAGATCATATTTACAAAATGATACCAAAAAATATTTATCGCAAAATAATGTATATTATACACAAATAAATCACAGAACCGTCATATTCGACAATTAAACTGTCAATATGGCGGTTTTTTTGATGATTAATGCGATATCTTTTTATGTACTTTGGCGAAAGTTTTTTATATAATTAGTTAGACATCAAAAAACAGGAGTGTTTAACATTGAAAAAGACTTTTTTTGCATCGCAACATATCAAAAGAGGAGAATCTGATAATGATTATGAATTTACTCTTGAATACTATCTCATTTCAAACAGCATAAGAGATTATGAATACAACGAGTATAAAGATTGCTTTGGTATCGAAATCATAAAAAAATACACAGATATATCAGGAAACGAACTTTCACAGAAAAGTACGGCAAAAAATCTGACAACCGATAAAAAATCTGCATACGGACTTTTGAGATCAGTTTACAACCAAAAAATTACACCTGCGTGTTTACTCGAAGTAATAGATGATAATTATGAAGAGTTTATTGTAAATAAAATCCGTGCATAAAAATAACCGCCATACAGGCGGTTATTTTTGCTTTATTAGTGGACTTTTTAACTTGATTATGTTAGAATGTCATCGGGTGATAAAAATGAAAATAATCAATGATATTCTTTTTGAGTTGTGTGAAAGCGAATACAAGAAATTCAACGAAAAACTTATCCCCGGTATCAACAGAGAATCTGTACTCGGAGTAAGAATTCCTGCATTAAGAAAACTGGCTAAAGAGATATATAAAGAGAAATGGGTAGGGGAGTTTTTGAATGATTTGCCCCACAAATATCTGGAAGAAAATCATCTTCACGCTTTTCTGATTGAGCAAGAGAAAGATTTTCAAAAAGCTCTCCACCTTACCGAAGAATTTCTTCCGTATATAGATAACTGGGCAACTTGCGATTCTTTTTTTCCTAAAATATTCAAGACACATATTCGTGAAATTGATGAAAAAATTGATAAATGGCTTCAGTCAGGCGAAGAATATACAATAAGATTTGCATTGGGATTAATTATGAGGCTGCATCTGGATGAGAATTTCAATCCTGATTATTTAAAAAAAGCCTCAGAAATCAAAAGCGACAAATACTATGTAAATATGATGATTGCCTGGCTTTTTGCCACAGCGTTGGCGAAGAGGGAAGAAGTGGCACTGGATTTTATATTGAACAAAAAACTACCTACGTGGATTCATAACAAAACCATTCGGAAAGCATTGGAAAGTTACAGGGTTGATCCCAAAACAAAATTATTATTGAAAAAACACAAAATTCCAAATAATGCTTGAATCAAAACCATTTTTATGTTATACTATATTGACATATATTTTTTCTTATTAAGGAGAATACTTTTGGATAAAAATTACACGATTAAAAAAGTTATATCAGTTATAATGCTGATGGTTTTGTCCTTTTGTATCAATTATATTCCGACACCTTACAAAGTTGTTTGTTTTATACTCATACCAATATTGTCAGGAATAACAGGTTATTTGTGCAGCAGGGCAGATATAATTAAAATTACTATAACATCTCTTATTCTGATGATGGGTTCTTTATGCATCAAATCCCCTGATATAAAGTCAGTTTATGAATCACTTGAAATGTTTGTACTTATGTATCCGTTTTCTGTATTTGCAGGCATTTCAATAAAGAAAAAGTCAGATTTCAGGACAATATACACTTACAGTGTATTGATTTTTATATTAGGTATTATGCTGATAATGCTTAAAATGTCTGTCGTTGACAAAATAAATATTATGGACACATATATACGTGAGCCATTAAGACTGATGATTGATTCAAATATTATGTTTGGCCAATTGGCATCATCTATGGGAAATCAGTCACTTACACCTGAATATATAAACATTATCGCAGATTCTATAGCATATTCCACCCCTGCAGTTATGATAATTGCAACTATGATTATTATGATTGTTTATATATACATTTTAAAAAGAGTTGTTAAATTCATAAACAAAGACGAAAAATTCGAAAATATCATTTCATTTTCAAGACTAAAGTTGAAAAGAACAACAGTCCTTGTATTATTTGTTATGTATCTTATATCGCTCTTTGCATCAGGAATGTTCGGTATAATCACAGGAAACATCATTTCTATACTGACTGTTATGTGCACAGGGTGCGGGCTTTCTTTGATAGACTTCTATTTCAGAAAGTATATCAGAAGTTCTATATTAAGAATCATAATTTATATAACATTTTTTACATTTGTATCTTTTGTTTTCGCATTGTTTACATTTATCAATCCGTTGACAATTCTTTCGCTCCTGGGAATGATAGATGCATCGCGTGATTTCAGAAAGATAGACAATTTCAACATAAGGATTTTATTTAAATAAACAAAAGGAGGGAACAGAATGAACCCCAGAAAAATTTTAAAAAGCACTCTTATCAATAAATTCTTCTATCTTTGGGTTATATTTTTGTTTTCTGTTGCCACTTTTCTTTTTGATACAAAATTAGCCCTTACGGAAATGGCTATATTTTCAATACTGCTTGTTATATACATAATAAGCGGTTTGTGGAGAAGAAATCAGATTCTTGATTATTTTGAAGAACTCACACTTACAATGGATACTGCAAGTAAAGAATCCCTGATGAATTTTCCTCTCCCTGTAGTGGTTTTAAAAAAAGAAGGAAACATCTCCTGGTACAATGAATTGTTTCTCAGACTAATCTCTGACTCTGACAATCATTATGACATCGGATTTGAAATGCCTGTTACTGATTTTATCCCTGATATTGACATAAAAAGTATCATAAGCAATACAAAAAATAATGTTCCAGTATCCGAAAAGGTCAAACACAAAGATGTAATCTATAACGTATTCGGAACCGTTACAAATTCCGAACACGATGATTCAATCATTATTCTGTATTTTGCAGATATTACAAAAGTCGAAAACCTCAAATCAATGTACGAAAACGAAAAATTTGTTTCCGGGGTTATTCTCATCGATAATTATGATGATATTGTTCAGAATACACCTTCATCAGAAAGGCCATTGCTTTTTGCAGCATATGATAATATTTTTGATAAAATCGCCGAAAGCACCGGCGGTATTGTAAAAAAACTCGAAAAAGACAGGTATCTGTTTTATTTTCGCAAACAATACCTCAACGAATTTTCGGAAAACAAATTTGAAATACTTAACCAATTCAAAACTGTATCTGACAATCCAAACAGAATACCTACTTTCAGTATAGGAATCGGTTCAGGCGGAGACTCTATGGCAAAAAATGATTCTATGAGTTATGAAGCCCTGGATATGGCTATCAGTCGTGGTGGAGATCAGATTGCTATTAAAACTCCCGAAAGATACAGATTTATCGGCGGTACGTCAAAAGAAATTCTAAAGAGAACTCGAATCCGTGCAAGGGTAATAGCAAACTCTTTGTCAGATTTGATATCCAATGCTCAAAATGTTATTATAATGGGTCACAAAAACGCTGATATGGACGTTGTAGGTGCCGCTTTGGGACTATCAAGGATCATCACAAACGCAGGAAAAGAAGTGAAGATTCTTATGGAAAGTTGCAACCAGACAGTTTCTAATTTCAAATCTTCATTATCGAATGAGTATATCGATTTGTTTATAAATTCTAAATATGCTGCAGAAATTGTAGGCAAAAACACTCTTGTAATTGTAGTTGATACTCACGTTTCTTCTATGCTTGACAACCCTGATATACTCAATGAATGCAAACAGTATGTAATCATCGATCATCACCGCAAAAATCCTGATTTTATATCAGATGCTGTGCTTACTTATCACGAGCCATATGCATCCAGTGCAAGCGAACTTGTGACAGAACTTATACAGTATCTTGACAACTCAATCCAATTACCTCTTACAGAGGCAAACGCCATGTATGCAGGTATTTATCTTGACACCAAGAATTTCTCTTTCAAAACAAACACAGGCACATTCGATGCGGCATCTTTTTTGAAAAAACACGGTGCAGATCAGATTAAAGTCAAAAAAATGTTTCAACTTGACAGAGAAACACTTACTAAAATCTGGACAATTGTTTCTCAGGCAAAAGAATATAAACATAAAATATATATTGCTAACTGCGAAAAAAACGACCCTGATATGAGAACAGTAGTGGCAAGTGCCGCAGACGAAATACTCAATATCAAAGGTGTAAGTGCATCTTTTGTTGTGTGTGATATGGGCGATTCATATTTTATAAGCGCCAGATCACTCGGCGATATAAATGTACAGACAATAATGGAAAAAATGGGTGGTGGCGGACATATAACCGTCGCTGCAACATTCATAAAAAAAGAAAATATCCTTGAGTGTATGAATACATTGTACGAATGTATCGACTCGGTTTTAAATTAAAGAAAGGAACACAGACAAATGAAAGTTATTTTTCTTCAGGATGTAAAAGGACAGGGTAAAAAAGGTGAAATCAAGAATGTCAGCGATGGCTATGCAAAGAACTTTCTTTTACCAAAAGGCGTTGCTGTTGAAGCAACAAACGCCAATCTGAACGACATAAAAGGTAAGAATGAATCCATACAGTATCAGAAAGATATGGCAGAGGAAAATGCTCATATTCTTGCAAAAAAACTTGATTCAGTATCTGTTGTTTTAACTGCAAAATCAGGCGACAACGGCAAACTTTTCGGTTCTATAACAGCAAAGGATGTTGCAGATAAATTGAAAGCAGATTCAAAAATCCACATTGACAAAAGAAAAATTGTTTTGCCTGACGGAATAAAAGCCCTCGGAGACTACACACTCGACGTAAAACTTCATCCCGGTATAACAGGTAAACTCAAAGTAACTGTTAAGGCTCAGTAATTTTCTTGATAATTTGGAGGAAAAAATGCCGGAAAATAATGCAAACATAATGCCTCACAACATAGAGGCGGAGCAGGTTGTTCTTGGATGTATTATATTTGACAATTCTGTTCTCAGTGAAATATCTGCAAAAATTAAAGTAAAAGATCTGTATCTTGCTCAGCATCAGAAGATATACGAGGCTATGATCAGCATATCCAACCGTGCAGAACCGATCGACCTTGTCACACTCAAAAATGAACTTGGAATGGACTTTGAGACAGCAGGCGGCATTGAGTATCTTACTCAATTACGATTTATGGTAAGTACAACTGCAAATCTTAAATATCATATCAAAATTATAAAAGATAATGCACTCAGAAGAAATCTTATAAACGGTTCATCCAAAATAATCGAAGACAGTTATAACATAGATAACGAAGTTGATAAGGTATTAAACCTTGCCGAAATGTCTATCCTTGATATTGCACAGGGGAAAGAAATGACAGATATCTTTCATATCAAAGATATCTTAAAGACAAACCTTGCAACTCTTTCAGAACTAATCAAAAATAAAGGTGCCACAACTGGTATTCCCACAGGATTTGGCGAACTTGACAAAAGAACATCGGGTCTTCATCCCACAGACCTGATTCTTATTGCCGCACGACCATCTATGGGCAAAACCAGTTTTGCAATAAACATAGCCACAAATGCTGCTATGAGAGGCAACGCTTCTGTCGCTATATTCAGCCTTGAAATGGGCAAAGAACAGTTGGCAAACAGAATATTATCAAGTGAAGCACTTATACCAAGCGGTAAAATCCGTGATGGCGACATTGATCAGAATGACTCTGTAAGACTTGTCCAGACAATGGAAATGATTTCAAAATCAAATATTTACATAGATGATACTCCCGGTATAACCGTTGCAGAAATCAGAGCAAAATGCAAAAACCTCAAATTAAGAGGGCAACTTGATCTGATTGTAATCGACTATCTGCAGTTAATGAGCGGACAGGGCAGGGCTGATTCAAGACAACAGGAAATTTCGGACAACTCCAGACTTCTGAAAATCCTTGCTAAAGAACTTCAGGTTCCGGTTATTGCACTTTCTCAGTTGAACAGAGAAGCAGATAAACGAACAGATCACAAGCCTCAACTTAGTGACCTGAGAGACTCAGGTGCAATCGAGCAGGATGCTGATATTGTTATGTTCTTGTTCAGAGAATCAAGATACAACGAAGCCGCTGACCAGAGAGCCGCAGAAGTAATCATTGCCAAGCACAGAAACGGTGCCTGTGATTCGTTCCCGGTTGGCTGGATAGGAGAACTTACAAAATTCGTTGATGTTGATATAGTTCACAAAGATCCTGAACAATAGGAGAGATAAATGAATTTGTTCTTAGACAACATTAAGAAAACTATAGAATACCACTCTATGATTTCTCACGATGATGAGATAATTGTAGGTTTTTCGGGTGGTGCAGATTCTGTTTCATTAGTTTATTCCTTAAAAGAACTCGGATACAGGATTATTGCAGTTCACATAAATCATATGATAAGAGGTGACGAGGCTTACAGAGATGAAAACTTTGTAATTGATTTTTGCAAAAGCCACAATATTCCTCTTAAGGTATATCGGAAAAATGTTCCGGAAATTGCAAAAGAAAAGGGAATTTCCGAAGAACTGGCGGGAAGAAACATACGCTATTTGTGCTTTAACGAAGCATTAGAAGAAACAAATGCATCAAAAATCGCAGTTGCCCACAACATGGACGATAGTCTCGAAACAATGATTTTCAATCTGTTAAGAGGAAGCGGAATGAAGGGGTTGTGTGGTATTCCACCTTTAAACGGAAACATCGTCAGACCGCTTATAAATACAAAGAGAAAGGATATAGAAGAATTCCTTTGCTCTAACAAAATTAAGTATATTGTAGATTCATCAAACAATGACGATATTTATTCAAGAAACATTATCAGAAATTGTATTACTCCTCATTTTGATAGAATTAATCCGTCATTTCTTGACAATGCAAAAAGATGTGCAGACATTATAAGAGAAGAGGATGAATATATACAGAAAAAAACCGATGAATATATCAAGAAATACTGTAGTTTCTCTGACGGATTGTGCGAAATAATCATTGACAAGGAAGAGGATCAGGTAATAATCAGAAGAGTTCTTATAGAATGCATCTGTCAACTTGTTTCGTATAGCATTGACTTGTCATACAAAAATATTACAGATATCCTTTCTCTCAAAACAGGAAAATCATTTCATTTTGGCAACAAACTGCACTTTACAAGGTCATATGACAAAATAATCATTTCCTGTGACATTGATAAAGCAAAAAATTACTATTATGATGTTTCAGATGAGTTCAAACCGTTATTCATACACGAAACAGAAGAAACCATTATATTCGAAATCATTACAAATCGTAATATGATAAACTACTCCGAGATTAACACAACATATCTTGATCTTGATAAACTCGGAAAACTTACCATCCGCAACAGAAGGGAAGGGGACACCTTTGTACCTTCAGGGATGAAAAATAATAAAAAACTGAAAGATTTTTACATTGATTCAAAAATCCCGACCAATTTACGTAATAATTTGCTGATTTTATGTTCAGATGACAATATAGCAGCGATAATCGGCATAAGGACCGGCGAACTTTTTAAAGTTGATATTAATACAAAAAATATATTAAAAATTACAAGGGGTACAAAAGATGAAAATTGACAAAATAATCATTAACGAAACAGAAATCACAGAAAAAGTAATTGAAATTGCTTCTAAACTTGATAAACATTTCAAAGGAGAGCAGATCACATTTATATGTATTCTTAAAGGATCATATATGTTTTTCTCAGATTTGCTCAAACACATCAAATCTGATGTAAGAATCGACTTTATGCAGGTGTCAAGTTACGGTTCTTCTACTGTTTCAAGCGGAAAACTCAAAATCAAAAAAGATCTTGATATAGATATAGAGGGCAAAAATGTTGTCATTGTTGAAGATATAATTGACACAGGAATCACTCTCTTCAACTTGAAAAAATACATTCTTAATAAAAATCCAAAAGAATTGAAAATATGTGCTTTTCTTGACAAATTTGAACGAAGAACTGCAGATATCGATGCTGATTATATCGGATATAAAATTGAGGACAGATTTGTTGTAGGATACGGTCTTGATGTAAATGAAGAATACAGAAATCTACCTTACATTGCCGTTATAGACGAAGAATAGAATATAACCTTTTATTATCAAATGTTATAAATAATTATCCGCTAAAAGGATATAATACATATATAGGAGGCGATTCATTTGAATAAATACATAAAAGGCATTGGATTTTATATTATTCTGGCGTTTGTTATAGTCGGAATAATATCATTAATGAATTTTAACGAAGTTCCCAATGAAATAAATTTCTCTGAACTGGTAACAAAGATTAACGCTGCTGAAATCAAGCAACTGACTATTGACAGTAATAATGTTGCGACAGCTGTTACTAAAAACGGCAAAACTATTGTGTCTGACATTCCGTCAATAGAAGTTTTATATAAACATTCAGGAGAACAGATTAAACTTCAAATCGAAAACAATACACTTATATTAAAAACACCACGTCCTGAAAAACAACCCTGGTGGATATCAATGCTCCCAAGTTTCTTCCTTTTGATTCTTTTTGTATGTTTCTGGGTATTTTTCATCAGACAGTCTCAGGGCGGTGGCGGAAAAGCCATGAATTTTGGCAAAAGCCGTGCAAGACGCCATGATAAAAACAATAACCCGATTACATTTAATGATGTTGCAGGTGCTGACGTAGAAAAAGAAGAACTTCAGGAAATTGTCGAATTTCTTAAATCACCTGAAAAATTCAATGCTTTAGGTGCAAAAATTCCAAAAGGTGTCCTTCTTGTAGGCCCTCCGGGAACAGGTAAAACTCTCCTTGCAAAGGCGGTAGCAGGCGAAGCCGGTGTTCCGTTTTTCTCAATAAGCGGTTCTGATTTCGTAGAAATGTTCGTTGGTGTAGGTGCATCACGAGTAAGGGATTTATTTGAAGAAGCCAAAAAAGAAGCCCCGAGTATTGTGTTTATCGACGAAATCGATGCAGTCGGACGTCAGAGAGGTGCAGGACTTGGAGGCGGTCACGACGAAAGAGAACAAACACTCAATCAGTTACTTGTTGAAATGGATGGATTCGCTGCAAATCAATCTGTTGTTGTAATCGCAGCAACAAACAGACCTGACATTCTTGATAATGCTCTTTTAAGACCGGGTAGATTTGACAGACAGGTCGGTGTAGATTATCCTGATGCAAAGGGTAGGGAAGCAATACTCAGAGTACATGCCAAAAATAAACCTCTTGCAGATGATGTTGATTTGTCAGTAACTGCAAAATCAACTGCAGGTCTCACAGGTGCTGACCTTGCAAACCTTCTTAACGAAGCAGCACTTCTCGCTGCAAGAAGACACAAAACAAAAATTGATACAACAGATATGGAAGATGCAATGATTAAGGTTGTTGTGGGCACAGAAAAGAAAACCCGTACAATGACAGAAAAGGAAAAGAAACTCACAGCATTTCATGAGGCAGGTCATGCAGTTGTCACAAAACTTCTTCCTTCTCAGGACCCTGTGCATCAGATTTCCATCATACCTCGAGGCAGAGCTGGAGGATACACAATGCATCTTCCAAGTGAAGATAAATATTATGGTACAAAACGCGAAATGCTTGATAATATTGTAGTGCTTCTGGGAGGGCGTGCTGCAGAAGAAATTACACTTGATGATATCAGCACAGGTGCATCAAACGACATAGAAAGAGCATCAAAAATCGCAAGACAGATGGTAACAAAGTTTGGTATGAGTGACAAAATTGGTCCTATTTGTTTCGGATCAGAACACGATGAAGTATTTATTGGCAGAGACTTTGTTCAATCAAAAAACCTTAGCGAAAATGTTGCATCAGAAATAGACAACGAAGTAAAAACTATTATAGAAAAATGCTTTGAACAAAGCAAAAGTTTGCTTCGCGACAATCTTGACAGCCTTAACAGTGTTGCAGCAGCACTAATGGATAAAGAAAAACTTTCCGGTGAGGAATTTGAACTTATTATGTCAGGAAAATCATTGACAGATGATAAGTCTGTTTCCGCACCTGATACACACACAGAAGAAGTTACAAATGTAAGCGAAGAAATTTAACACTATTAATAAGCAAGGCTTACAAACATAGTCTTGCTTATTTTTGTTGATATTCGGATGTTATCGGTGATATAATTATGAATTTCAGACAATTAAAAATTGAAGATAAACCGCTATATGACAGATATCTTTCGGGTAATGAAACAAATTCAGAATCATCATTTGCAAATATGTTTGCATGGCGAAATGTGATGGATACACTTATTTCTTTTGATGAAGATAACTGTTATTTTGTCTATACTAAACGCAATGGAAAAAGAGCATGCTGTTTTCCGCGTGGAGCCAATCCTCTATCAGGTATAAAAAATTTGCAGAACTATTTTAGGCTTAATAATACTGAAATGATAATGGAAAGTGTAACTGAAAGTGAAGCGGAATTCATTCGTAATCATTTTAAAAAAGTTCAGATCTTTGAAGATACCGATTTGAACGATTATGTTTATTTCGGCGAAAAACTGAGAACATTACAAGGAAAAAAACTGCACTCAAAAAGAAACCATATAAACAAATTTAAATCCATGTATCCTGATTACAGATGTGTCAAAATCAACGAATCAAACATTGAAGGTTGTTTGCAATTTTCTCATAGATGGTTGGTTGAAAAGTGGGGGAGTAAACTTTCGAAAGAATACACCGATGAAATGAAATCTATCAGCGAGTTCCTATTGAACTTTAACAAACTCAATTTGTCTGGTGTTATCCTATTATACGAGGATGATATAATCGCATTTACTCTCGGAGAAAAACTTAATGCAGATACTTGTGTTGTACATGTAGAAAAGGCAAATACCATGTATGATGGGGCATACACCGTGATAAATAACCTATATATATCTGAAATCTGGCCGAATATAAAATATGTGAACAGAGAAGAGGATATGGGGATAGAAGGTATAAGAAAAGCAAAAAAATCCTATTATCCAGACTGTATGGTAACCAAACATACTATCATATTCGAATTATAAGGAGAAAATAATGATTTATATAACATTAGCAAACGGTTTTGAAGAGATAGAAGCACTTGCTTTTTTTGATATATTGAAAAGGGCAGAAATTGATTGCGAATTGGTAAGCATAAATGAAGATAACTATGTTACAGGTGCTCACGGAGTCAGAGTATGCACCGATATTAATATTAATGACGTGAAAACAGACATCATATCAGCCGTTGTATTGCCAGGTGGAATGCCCGGCACAATTAATTTGAAAAACTCCGAAAAAGTACTTAGTCTGATTGATTATTGTTTCAAAAACGAAAAAATAATAGGTGCAATATGTGCTGCACCATCTGTTTTGGGATATATGGGCATCCTGAAAGGAAGAAAAGCCACTTGTTTTCCCGGATTTGAAAAAGAACTTACAGGTGCAGAAGTAACAGGAGAAAAAGTGGTCAGAGACGGACTTATAATTACCGCAAAAGGTGCAGGATGTGCACATGAATTTGCTTTTGAATTCGTAAAAGTTTTAAAGAGTAAATCATTAGCTGACAACATCAAAAATTCAATGCAGTATTAGAAAGGAAAACGTTATGAGACTAAAAACCAACTATATGCTTTTAGTTATTTTTATCGCTCAGATTGCTCTAGGTACGCTCATTCCGATTATGTCAGGTGGGGAAGTTTCTGATTATATGATGATGTTTCTTACACAACTGATACCAATATTTATACCATCCATGCTGTATCTTAAATTCAACAAAGCAGGATTTAAAGCAATCAAAAGAGATAAGTCACTAAGCATTGCCAATACATTGATTGTAATATTGAGTGCTTTTGCTGTTAATATTGTAGTAAACAACTTTCTCTGTATGCCAATATATATGCTTTTTGACAAAATAAATGTTGCAGAAACATATACACATAGCGGATTTGAATTCTTTATGGATATACTTTTGATATGTATTATCCCTGCGTTATTTGAAGAAATTCTGTTTCGCGGAATAGCATTTGCAGAATACGAAAGAATATATGGTACAAAAAAGGCCATTTTTCTCTGTGCTGTGGCATTTGCATTGATGCATGGATCAATTGTTGCAATAGTACCTCAGTTTCTGATAGGGATGTTTCTTACATATATTGTATTTAAAACTAATTCAATTTACTCCGGTGTTATAGGACATTTTGTAATAAATACAACAACACTTTTAATGCAAAACGCTGCAAACAATGTTGATGCTGCATTCAGATTTATAATTACAGGCAACCAGTTCTTGATATTTATTATTTTTGCTTTGATTCTTTTTTCAGGGTTGTGGTTGATAGGGAAGATAAATAAAAATAATAAATTCAAAATTCAGTCATTAAATAAAAATGAAATCAAAATAGAAAATAATTTCTTTACATTGTTAATAGTTTTATTTGTTTGCATACAACTCCTTACTTTATTGTAATTTTGTAGTTAAAATTCAGAGAAGGGTACAAGGAAAAGTCACAAAAATATCTTTTAAAAGAAATATATATTATTTCGCAAAATTAAAATTTTGCGAAAAGGGAGAGGGTAAAAATGAGGCATTTAAATAGCGTTTATGCCGAATGTCCTCAGTTTTTAAAGGACTATCTGGTTTATATGTCAGTAATCAAAGGCAAATCAGAAAACACAATCAGAGAATATTTCTATGACCTGAGAACGTTTCTCAGATACATATTGGTTACGGAAAATGATTTAAATGAAGATTTTTCACAAATTTTAATTAAAGATTTTGACTTTGAGTTAATTAAAAAAATCACCCTGAGTGATCTGTATTCATTCATTGCATTTGTAAATAATGAACACTCATCCAACGACTGCTACAGAGCACGTAAAGTTGCAAGTTTAAAATCATTCTTTAAATATCTGTATATTAAAGATAAATCTATCAGCGAAGATCCTGCCGCAAATCTCGAAAGTCCAAAAATTAAAAAAAGATTGCCAAAGTATCTTTCAGTTGAACAAAGTATAGATTTACTCCATTCTATCGACGGAGAATACAAAAAAAGAGATTTATGTATATTCCTCCTGTTCCTCACCTGCGGACTGCGTTTATCAGAATTGGTTAACATAAATATCAGCGACATCAATTTCGCAAAACGTTCGTTGAGAGTTGTCGGCAAAGGCAATAAAGAGCGTATCGTTTATTTAAACGACCTCTGCATAAATACAATCAAAGAATATCTTGAAGTACGTCCCGTAGATGGTGTTTTGCTCAAAGATAAGGATGCTTTGTTTCTCAGTAGGCAGTTAAAAAGAATATCAAACAGAATGGTTGAAATCCTTGCTAAAAAGTATTTCATAAAAGCGAACATAGACCCTGACAAATATACACCACACAAACTACGTCATACAGCAGCAACAATAATGTATCGCGAAGGAAACGTAGATATCAGAACTCTTCAGGAACTTCTCGGACATGCAAGTTTGTCAACGACTCAATTATATACTCATGTAAAAAACGAAGGTCTCATCAGCGCTGCTGAAAATAATCCTCTTGCAAATATCAACCTTAGTCAGGAAAAAGATAATGAATAATTCATCTTACTCCCCTACTCAGGTCAAAATTTAGTAAATACAAACTTTAGTTTACCATATATGTATTATGTAAACTATTCTATGTAAATTTTACAATTCAGATGTAAAAAATTCTCTCAGGATAGCATACTTGCTGTTTCTGAGAGATTTTTTAATCATTTATTTAAAGTTTTTAGGTTATTTAAGAAATTTTTTTAATTTATAGGCTCCGATTACGGTTTTAGCGTCTGAAATCAAGCCTTTTTCAACCATATTAAGCAGTTCTGCTATTTTTATTTTCTCAACTATCAAAAACTCATCATCATCGGGATTCTGTTCACCAATTGTAAGTTCTTCTGCAATAAACATATGAATAATTTCAGAACAGTATGCAGGAGTCGGATAAATCTTACCTATGAATTCATATTTACCTGCACATGCACCAATCTCCTCTTTTAATTCCCTTAATCCTGCCTGATAAATATCTTCATCTTTTTCAAGTTTTCCTGCCGGAAACTCAAGGCACATACAGTCAACGCCTCTGCGATACTGTCTCACCATATAAACGCAATCTCCATCAACGGGAATGACACATACACCTCCGTTATGGTTGACAATTTCCCTTTGTGCTTCTCGTCCGTCAGGAAGAATGACAGTTTCTTTTGAAACAGAGAATACCTTTCCGGAAAATACATCTTTTCTCTCTTTTAAAACTTCTTTAAATTCCATAGTAATCTCACCCGAATATTTTCTTATTTATAAACACGAGAACAACCAGACCCAAAAGCATACCAAATATAATTATAAATGAACCCACAATCCACTTACTTTCATTTGAAAACATACCGGATTGTTTATCTGTTTCTTCCTGCCTGCCGGATATTTTATCAGTTTCAATAGTCTTAAGATATTTTGAAGGCAAGATTTCAAACCCGTCTTTTGAATAAACAGAATCTGATTTGAAGTCATATTCAACACATTCACCGTTTGATCTGATATAGTATGCCAATGCAGACAGTTTAAGAATATCTTCTTTTTTGGTGAGTTCTTTCGGAATGAATATAAAAGATGAAGAATAAGTGACTGTATTTACCATATACACTCCGTTCTGAATTTCATAAGATGAACCATTGTACTTAACTGATATAATTATATTGTCGCCAAGATGAGGCGTATTATAGTTATCTGCCTGTTCAGAATCATATGCATACCTGAATTTATTCAGTACTATTTTTTCAGGAATAGATGCGTTGTTCGGAGATGATAATATATGTCCGCATGAAATTGTGTAAGTTGTATCCCCCGCATCTACGATGGTAGCAAGCATATTAAACTGTTTCTGTCCTTCAAAATAACCATCAATCTTATTTGCATATACATTTGAAGAAAACAATGAAACAACGAGGAATATCAAACAGATAACATATCTGTAAATAGTTTTGTACATATTTCAAACCTCTGTTATCGTAAATTTTTGATTTGTCCGGAGCATGTGATATATCGAGTATAAATATTTATAGATGTTGTGTTGTTCACTTGCTTATTTCCGCTTAAGAAAAATCCTTCAGATGACTTTTCTCCCTTAGCCTCAATATCCAGATATACATCATATCTGTCAGGTATTTCTTTGGGTTCTGTTATAGTTCCATCAGCCTTATTTATATACTCTTTTGAATTTTCATGGGTAATATTTTTGATTATACCTAGAGATTTGTCTGTCACTTTGTCAAACACTTCATCTCCTACATTGAATGAGTTGACAGATCCCATTCTGATAGACTTTACCTTCAATGTATAATTGATAGTATCTTTTGCTTTGATGTTTTCTTTGTGTTCTGACATAATAAATTTCAGAGAACCAAAAGCAACTGCAGCAATGATTAGAATAATTACACAAAAGTCAAGTATATTGATTTTTCCAAATATTTTACCGTTATTATCAATCATTTTTCGCGCCCTCCACATGTTCTGAATTGGATTCAATAGATTCCATTTCTACAATATAACCTGAATAAGTGTATTTTCCTGTGGTTATATAGAGCATTTCACCTACTTTTATATTAACTGTAGCAAATCTGATATTTTTTTCATCAAAAGTAGTTGGTTTACCTTTGACAGTTAAAAAAACATCCTTTTTATTGTCAAAAGAAGAGACAACGAACTGATCATTTAACGCATCCTCTCTGATTTCAGTATTATTTCGTACATCCACACCAATAACAGTACCGAGAAAACCGCCTTTAACGCTGTCTTTGAGGGTATCACCAGTTTCAAATAAATGAATAACATCATTGGGGACAGATTTGAATTCAACTTTATAAACAACGTCAGGTGTCTTGACAGCTACCCTTTTAGCCCCGGAGCTGAAATATCCAACCGCCAAAACAATTGCAATAATTAAAAAAGTTATAATTATTACATCAAGAATTCCGATTTTAAACTTTTTCATTATCTTTTATCCTCCAATGCATTATAGTATAAATTTTCAGTTTTTTCAGTCATTATCTCGGCTTTAAACTCTTTTTCAAACACTTCTTTTGCACCATTTCTGAGTTTCAAAAGAAGATTTTTATCAGAAACAATACTTTTGATCTTTTCATACATCATAATATGGTTTTTGCTTTCAAACAAAAATCCATTTACTCCTTCATATACAACGCCGGGATTCCCACCGAAATCGCTGACAACACAGGGCAGTCCGATACTCAGACCTTCAAGAAGAGAAACACTCGTTGCTTCTGTACCGAATGATGCATTAACATTAAGATCAAGAATATTCATAAATTTTGTAATATCATTTATAAATCCTGCCATAATTACACTTTGGTTAAGGTTAAGATCATCGATTTTTTTGCGGATATTATCTTCGTATTCGCCGGTACCTGCGATAATAAGTTTCACATTCATATGATCATCTCTCAGCATTTTAAGAGCATCAAGGATGATTGTATGCCCTTTTACTTCAGTAAGACGTGCTGCAATACCAATGAGAAACTCATCATCATTTACGCCATATTTTTTTCTTTCTTCGCTTATAATATCATAGGATAGTTTGCTGATCGGTTCTACACCATTCTTTATGACTGTAACCTTATCTTGGCATATGCCCGTGTCAGTCAGATTCTTTTTCGCAGCGTCAGCAACCGCAACAATACTGTCTGAGAGAAAATTATTTACCGCACCATTGATAAGTTTGCCAATTCCTTTTGAAATAAGAGGAGACGGCTCAAAAACACTGTGGCGAGTATATACAATTTTCGCTTTAGAATATATCTTTCCTGCAATTTTTGCACTCATTGCTGCATGAGTATGAATTATATCAGGTTTAAGTTCTTTGAAAATCTTTTTCAGTTTACCGATACAACTTAAATCCAGAGACTTGTCGCCAAGACCGTCAATCTCGATATAATTACCGTTAAGTTCCTGTATCATCGGAATAAGAAGACTGCCCTTAGGAAGAACGATAGTAAGATTGATTTTATCCTTGGAATGATACTTAAGAAAAGTAAGGATGCATTTGCCTGCGCCGCCAATGTTTTTGTCGCTTATAACATTGCATACATTAATCAACACTATCCCCCCTACTCTTCAAATCATTTTCCAATGCTATATTTCCACACTGCATGGTGATAGCAAGTGCCATAAAGAAAAACATAAACACTCTGTAATTATACCATACATTGTCAAAAAGCCCCTGAATAAAATATCCTGTCACAGCAGAAAGCAATGATAGTAAACACACTTTCAAAAAACCTCTTTTAATCCTTACCAGAGAACTGATTGCATTTCTGTAAAATGCAATTGTCATAACTGCAAACAAAACAAAACCGACTATTCCATTTTCAACCATAATCTGCAAATAAAGGTTATGTGAATGCGGTGCAACAATAGCAGAATAAGAATAGTGAGGATAAATAACATTGAATGCACCTTCGCCTAGACCAATGCCGGTAAGCCAGTAGTCCTTGAGCATATCAATAGTTCCAAACCATATATACACTCTGTAAGATGTGGATGTATCTGTGGTATTTCCTACAGACATAAACCTTTGTATAATAGATTCTGGAAGATACAGAGGTGCAAAAAGAATCAGTATAAATCCTGCCCATACAAATCTTCTGTCATAAAACAAACTGAGTATGCCAAAAGAAACTATCATCCCGATCCAGCATCCGCGTGAAAATGTAAATATCATACAAAGAACAAGGATGCCTGCTGCAAAAAGAGATGCCCATTTTTCTTTAAGAGATCCCGATTCAAAGAAATACGCAATTGCTACAGGAATTATAATCAGAAGATATTCGCCAAGTACATTGGGATTTTCAAATGTAGAGACAACTCTCGTTTCTATTTCAGAAAACATATCTGAATCTATCCATACATTTCCACCGCTAAAGCCAAAAATATATTGATAAATACCGATCAGCGAAACGATGATTCCGCCTGCTATAAGCATAGACAGGGATATAGAAAGATCTTTCTTTGTTCTGATAGTATTTGTGAAAGCAAAATATGAAAGTATAAATACAATATATACCAGTGCTATGTTTATACTTGTGGATCTGTCAAAACTGGTGATGCCGCTTATTCCGATGATTAAAGCAAAAAGAATTATATATATATCCAGACCTGTTCTTTTGAATGTAAAAGAATCATCCGAAAGATATCTGATTACAAGTGAAAACAAACTGAGCATTAACAATCCAACTACTGCCATTGTAGGCAAAAACGGAAAGCAAAGAATCGTTATATATACACCTATTGCAAAATTGTACATAACCATCATAATGCCAATGAGTGCACAAAGTCCGATAAGCACAATGTATGGAGTTATAAATAAGCCCGAAACACCAAGCAAAACCCCTGTAACACACAATAAAAAATATACACTTTTACCAACGACAACAGATTTCTTGTCGAAATCATCTATTGCAAAAGGATCAGCGGACATGGTGTTTATCATAACTTTAAAAACTTTTGATGAAAATAATACTCTGTTGAATGATGCTTTAGTAAATGCCAGAAAAACACCAAGAATTAACGATA
>JAZSCT010000071.1:0-21916 GCA_045530725.1 Clostridia bacterium | reverse complement strand
TTTTTTTCATAGTTAAATCCTCCTAATGTTTTTATTTTGACTGGCAGGTCTTTTTTATTATATCACATTAGGAGGATTTTTCTCATCGGTTAACCTATATTGAACCACGCGACTATCGCGTGGTTTTCGTTATACAAAAAGGACGAAAAGATAAATACTTCTTTTCGTCTTTTTTAGCCCTATTTAATTTTCTATACCAAAAATATTTTTCACATCATCAATGGATTCAGAAAGAGAATATATGAATTCTCTCAGAGATTTAACTTTCATACACATATTCATACTATCAGTTTCTCTCTTTACAAACAATGGATCAATATCCTCCACCTTCATATAGGTTGCAAGAGGACATAGACCCCGTGCACGTATATCCATTACAACTTTAATAATCTTTTGTCAATGGGTACTTGCATAAGTGTGTCCTTTCAGGGTTATGTGATAAATTTTACTAAACATAATATGTACCTACTATTTTTCCTGATTGCAAACTATTCTTTTAAATTGTTGGACTTAACGTGAGTAATTCTATACCAAGACAGCAGAACCGTCCCTTTGTCTTGAACCGTCCCTTTGTCTTCCTTTTTAGTTTATACAATTATACCCTCATTTTAGGTATAGTGTCAAGAAAAGAAATACAAAAAAACAAGACTATGAATATCATAGTCTTGTTTAGTAACCAATTAAGGTTTAATTATTTGATGATTGAAGAAACAACGCCTGAACCTACTGTTCTACCACCTTCACGGATAGCGAATCTCAAACCTTCTTCGATAGCGATAGGTGTGATAAGTTCAACTTCCATTGTTATGTTATCACCAGGCATACACATTTCTGTGCCTTCTGGAAGTTTGATAACGCCTGTAACGTCAGTTGTTCTGAAATAGAACTGTGGTCTGTAGTTGTTGAAGAATGGTGTATGTCTTCCACCTTCATCTTTTGTCAAAACGTAAACTTCGCCTTTGAATGCTGTGTGTGGGTTGATTGAACCCGGTTTTGCGAGAACCTGACCTCTTTCGATTTCGTTTCTCTGTACACCTCTGAGGAGTGCACCAACGTTGTCACCAGCTTCTGCAGAATCAAGGAGTTTTCTGAACATTTCGATACCTGTTACAACAACTTTTCTTGATTCGTCTGTCAAACCAACGATTTCAACTTCGTCAGAAAGGTTAAGTGTACCTCTTTCAACTCTACCTGTAGCAACTGTACCACGGCCTGTGATTGAGAATACGTCTTCGACTGGCATAAGGAAAGGCTTGTCTGTGCTTCTTTCAGGTGATGGAATGTAAGCATCAACAGCATCCATAAGTTCCTTAATGCAAGCATATTCAGGAGCTGAAGGATCGTTTGAAGAACATTCGAGAACCTGAAGACCTGAACCCTTAACGATTGGAATATCGTCACCTGGGAAATCGTATTCAGAAAGAAGATCTCTGATTTCCATTTCAACGAGTTCGAGAAGTTCTGGGTCGTCAACCTGGTCAACTTTGTTCATGAATACAACGATGTAAGGAACACCAACCTGTCTAGCAAGAAGGATATGTTCTCTTGTCTGTGGCATTGGGCCGTCAGCTGAAGAAACAACGAGGATAGCGCCGTCCATCTGAGCAGCACCAGTAATCATGTTCTTAACATAGTCAGCATGTCCTGGGCAGTCAACGTGTGCATAGTGACGAGCAACTGTTTCGTATTCAACGTGAGCTGTAGAGATAGTGATACCTCTTTCTCTTTCTTCCGGAGCTTTGTCGATCATATCGTAAGCTTCGAACTGTGCTTTACCTTCAAGAGCAAGCACCTTTGTGATAGCAGCAGTCAATGTTGTTTTACCATGGTCAACGTGACCGATAGTTCCAATATTAACGTGCGGTTTGGTTCTTTCAAATTTTTCTTTAGCCATTTTAATTTTCCTCCTTTTATATGAGTTATAAATGATTAATATTATTTTACTAAATATTCGTGAAAAAAGCAAGTGCTTTTTTTACAAAGGTATTTAGACCTTTTAAAAACTTTTTATATATGATTAGTTAGCCTTTGCTTTTTCAGAAATAATGCTTTCCTGAATGCTCTTTGGCACTTCATCATAGTGGCTTGGCTGCATTGAGTAGTTACCACGACCCTGTGTTCTGGATCTGAGGTCTGTTGCATAACCAAACATTTCTGACAATGGAACGAAAGCATGGATTGCTTCGATACCGTTTCTTGCTTCCATACCCTGAATCTGACCACGACGTGAGTTAAGGTCACCCATAACATCACCCATGTATTCTTCAGGTACAAGAACGTCAACCTGCATGATAGGTTCTTTAAGAACAGGATCTGCTTTTCTCATAGCTTCTTTGAAAGCCATAGAACCTGCAAGTTTAAATGCCATTTCAGATGAGTCAACTTCATGGTAAGAACCGTCATAAAGTGTCACCTTAACGTCAACAACGTTGTATCCTGCGAGTACACCATTCTGCATAGCGCCCTGGATACCTGCATCAACAGCTGGGATGTATTCCTTCGGAATAGCACCACCAACAATGTTGTTGATGAATTCATAACCTTTACCCTGTTCCTGAGGTTCAACTTCAATATGAACATGGCCGTACTGACCTTTACCACCTGACTGTCTTGCATACTTGTATTCCTGCTTAACAGTCTTTCTGATTGCTTCTTTGTAAGATACCTGAGGCTTACCAACATTGGCTTCTACCTTAAATTCTCTGAGCAATCTGTCAACGATGATTTCAAGATGCAATTCACCCATACCTGCGATGATTGTCTGTCCTGTTTCTTCATCTGTATATGTTTTGAATGTTGGGTCTTCTTCTGCAAGTTTTGAAAGTGCGATACCCATCTTTTCCTGACCTGCTTTAGTCTTTGGTTCAATAGCTACTCTGATAACAGGATCAGGGAATTCCATTGATTCAAGGATGATTGGGCTGTTGTCAGCACAAAGTGTATCACCTGTAGAAGTATTCTTAAGACCAACTGCAGCAGCGATATCACCTGAATATACAGTATCGATATCTTTTCTTTCGTTAGCGTGCATCTGGAGAATTCTACCAAGTCTTTCTCTGTTGTCCTTTGTGGAGTTAAGGATTGTTGAACCCTTATTAACAGTACCTGAATATACTCTGAAGAAGCAAAGTTTACCAACGAATGGGTCTGTCATAATCTTAAATGCAAGAGCTGAGAATGGAGCGTTGTCATCTGCAGGTCTCTCTTCTTCATCTTCTGTACCGGGAACAACACCCTTAATAGCAGGGATATCAACCGGTGATGGCATATAAGCAACAACAGCATCAAGAAGAGGCTGTACACCCTTGTTTCTGTAAGAAGTACCGCAGAGTACAGGTACCATTTCGTTTGCAATAGTTGCTTTTCTGATACCTCTCTGAATTTCTTCTACAGTAAGGTCGCCTTCTTCGAAGAATTTTTCCATAAGTTCTTCATCAGTTTCAGCAACTGCTTCAAGAAGAGCCTGTCTGTATTCTTCTGCTTTGTCCATCATATCTGCAGGGATTTCTTCATCTCTAACGTCTTTTCCAAGATCGTCATAATATACAACTGCCTTCATTTCAACAAGGTCGATAAGACCTTTGAATGTATCTTCACTTCCAATAGGAAGCTGGATTGGCACTGCATTACATTTGAGTCTGTCGTGCATCATATCTACAACATTGTAAAAATCTGCACCCATAACGTCCATCTTATTAACATAAGCCATACGAGGAACGCCATATTTGTCTGCCTGTCTCCAAACTGTTTCAGACTGTGGTTCAACACCGCCCTTAGCACAGAAAACAGTTACAGAACCGTCAAGAACTTTGAGTGAACGTTCAACTTCTACTGTGAAGTCAACGTGTCCCGGTGTATCGATGATGTTGATTCTGTGGTTTTTCCAATGAGCAGTTGTAGCAGCAGAAGTGATAGTGATACCACGTTCTTTTTCCTGTTCCATCCAGTCCATTGTGCCTTCGCCATCATGTGTTTCACCGATTTTATAAATTCTACCTGTGTAGAAAAGAATTCTTTCGGTTGTGGTAGTTTTACCGGCGTCAATGTGAGCCATGATACCGATATTTCTTGTTTTTTGTAACGAAAACTCTCTAGCCACGGTTTTTCTCCTTTCGATAATATTCTTATAAAAAATAGATAAAATTCAAACTAAAATTAGAAACGATAATGTGAGAATGCCTTATTTGCTTCAGCCATCTTATGAGTATCTTCTCTCTTCTTGCATGCAGCACCCATATTGTTTGCTGCATCCATGATTTCGGCTGCAAGTCTTTCTCTCATAGTTCTTTCGCTTCTCTGTCTTGAATAAAGAGTTAACCATCTGAGACCTAATGTCTGTCTTCTGTCAGCTCTTACTTCAATCGGAACCTGGTATGTTGCACCGCCGACTCTTCTTGCCTTAACTTCCAGCAATGGAGCGATGTTTTCAAGTGCTTGTGTAAACACTTCAACAGCATCCTTTCCTGTCTTTTCAGCAATAATGTCAAAAGCTCCGTAAACGATGTTCTGCGCTACACCCTTCTTACCATCAAGCATAATGTTGTTGATAAGTTTTGTAACAACGATTGAATTGTACATTGGATCAGGCAAAACTTCTCTTTTTGCGATATAACCTTTTCTTGGCACTATTCTTCCCTCCTTCATATTAATATGGATTCATAGGTACTCGAACTTAAGTTCGTTAAGCGCTTAGTACAGAGGTTTAAATATCCCGAAAAATAATTCGATATATATAAAATCCGTCGTAAGCGTTCAGCTAGAATCAACTTACTTGGTTTTCTGTTTCTTAGCACCATATTTGGATCTGGACTGGTTTCTGTTAGCAACACCCGAAGCATCGAGAGCACCACGGATAATGTGGTATCTAACACCAGGGAGGTCTTTTACTCTTCCGCCTCTGATAAGAACAACACTATGTTCCTGAAGGTTGTGTCCTATACCCGGAATGTAAGCTGAAACCTCAATACCGTTTGTAAGTCTTACTCTGGCCATTTTTCTCAACGCTGAGTTAGGCTTTTTAGGTGTCATAGTCTTAACTGTTGTACATACGCCTCTCTTCTGTGGAGAACTAAGATCAGTCTGTTTCTTTCTCAATGAGTTGAAACCGAACTGAAGAGCAGGAGCAGTAGATTTCTTAATAGAAGTTTCTCTGCCTTTTCTTACTAACTGATTAAATGTTGGCAATCTTTTCACCTCCAATATAATATTTATATCAAACATCATATGATGTCAATATACTTTGCTAATTTTTCTTAATTACTGCGATTGCGGCATCCACATCGATCTTGCACATCTTACCAAGTTCCTTCTTGGATGGAACTATTTCGGTTTCGATTTCAAGTTTTTTAAGTTTTTTGATGATGGGATCTGTTATGTAAGGGTCTGCATCCTTTGCAATATATGCCTTGGACACATTTCTTTCTGACAATAATCTCTTCGCTTGTCTGACTCCTACAACCAGATTGTCACAATCTGTCAACTTAGAACTCATTTTCTTCCTCCTATACATAGGCATAGACCTACACATACTATGTTATAATACAATAAATCAACCCTATTGTCAATACTTTTTGAAAATTTTTTTATTGTATTTTTTCTTCCGTATTATATACAGGTAAAAAAAGTTTGTACCTATATATAATTAGGTAATATGTGCATTTATATACGGATATATTCTGAATTTTGTATGCAGATATTTTTTAAAAAAACTGTTGACATACTTAAAAATTATATGTATAATAACCTTTGTGGTTTTATGCTGTTGTAGCTCAGTAGGTAGAGCACTTCCTTGGTAAGGAAGAGGTCGGCAGTTCAAGTCTGCTCAACAGCTCCAGAAAATAACGGCTATTCTCATAGAATAGTCGTTATTTTTTTATTTGAGTCGGTAATTTGACCGTTTTCGGTCAACATCATATTATTATATACAAACACAAAAAAGAGTCAGTTAAAGTAAACTGACTCTTTTCGTTATCACATATTATACTGTGACTTTTTTGTTCTTTGTTAATACCTGTATCAATACAACAACTGCAATGAGACAAAGCCCTATTATATCAGTTGTAAGTCCCGGATATATAAGGAGTAGTCCGCCTACAGAAAGTGCTTCAAATATACGTTTGAATGTAATTCTGTCATCTTTATTTATAAGCCCTACAAGTATGGCAATAACGATTGCGATTACTGCCGCATACTGAATTGATCTTGTTCTTGTTATCTGATATGTAATTCCTCATAATATTGACTCACAATTAAACAATAGTCTCTAGACGATATAATTTTCTTTAAAACTCATTATAATACCTCACCGAATACATTCAAACAAAAATGGGGATGCAAAAACAATCTTTACATCCCCGAAATTGTATGAAATTTATCTCTATCTTACCACAATACAGTTATATGCCATAGACATAACTTCTGCTCTGGTGATATCTTCCTTTGGCCTTAAGTATGTACCATCTCCTGATATAAGTCCGAAGCCTTTCAGTATTGCCGCGTAGCCAATCTTTTCTTCATCTATATGGCTGTTATCTAAAAAGTCGGTTTTGAATACATCTTTTAGTCTGGCTATTTCTTCGTGATTCATCATTCTTACAGTATATACAAAAGCATCTTCCCTCATAACATTTCCTTCAGGATTCTTTTCCTTAGGTTGTATGTGCTTTCTTCCTTCAAGACGGGAATACAGATAATCGTCGGTATAGGTAAGATAATTTGCAGATTTGTTCACAGCACACATCATAATCCTTAAGAAGTCTTTCTGAGAGCATTTTTCGTCAGGTTTCAACAGTCCGTCTTCAAAACCTATCCCGATATTTAATAGTTTGTCAGATATGTCTTTTACCCAATGGTTGTGGGTATCGGTATATGGTTTGAGATTTACGGTTTTTGTGTTTGTGGTTACTTTTTCTCCGCTTATTGCATAGATTTCTGCATTTCTCAAAGAGTCATTTCCAAAACACAGATGGTATCCGTCTTCACCCTTCATATATGAAAAAGTAATCGGATAAAGATCAAATATAATTTCAGTAGCCTTATTTATATCAATGGCATCCTTTACAGAAGGAAGATCGGTAAATTCTTTTGTGTAGGAAATATTGTATCCGCTGATATAATTTTCTTTAAGGTCATAATTTACATTGATTCTGTTGTCGATATAGCGTACACCGTCAATATATCTTTCGTAAGTTCTTGATACTGAAGAATCGTAGGAATTATCTTCTTTGAGTCTGTAGTGGTCTATATATGATTTTGCAGTTTCATTTACAAATGCCTGAAGTTTTTCATAAGCAGTCTTCTTCTCTTCTTCTGTAGCAACATACTCTTTGTTCCATACATCGGGACCATAAACACTTCTTGAATATGACATTATCTCACCTGTTGTTGCATCAAGGGAAGCATATATGTCGCTGCTTTTATTGCCAGAAGAATAACTTAATGTAACTGTCCTTGTATAGTCATCGCCTTCAGGTTTTGTCTTATAAAGGGAACTTCCGTTTCTTGTATATTCATCATCTATGGAAAGGTGTTTATTATCTCTTAAGATTTTTTCTGCTTTATCGGCACTTATAAGAGAAGATACCTCCTCTATCCTTGCAATTTCTTCAGGGGTAAGATCTCCTCTCATTGCTCCGCCTGTAGCAGAATCCTCTGCAAACTCTTCTTTCATTGCCGAATTGAAAAGGATGTTATTTTTCTTCGGTTCAAATTTTTCTCCGTTATTTGCCAGAATGTATCCTGTCTGATTGTCTCTGAATCTGTAGATAAGCAAAGGTGTGTCACAAGAATCTTCAGAAAGGGATTTATAGAGAACATATTTATTTTTGTAAACTATTTCCACAGGGAAAACCTTCAGATAACTATCAATGGGATTATCAAGGATTTTGTCCGTCTTATGAAATACACTTTCGTAATCCCAGGATGAATTCATATTTGATATAACAGGCTCATTTCCTGCCACAAATACAGTTACGGTTGCATCATTGCCCCATACAGGGTATCCATCTTTGATTCGCTGGTATGTAAAGTTAAAATATACTGTGTTTCCTGATAGTGTGCCCATCTTTGGAGCATCACTTTTAAGAACAAGTATATCATTATTATCTTCAAAGCAGAAAGGAAGGGCTTTCTTTATGAAATCATCTGCCACTTCAAGGCAGGTTTCATATTTAACTGATATATCTCCCTTTGACTTATCATTTTGTGCATCATAAAAAGAATATGAAAGGATATTTCCTGACTTGTCCGCAGAAACATTGAGACTTTTTGTTCTGTCTTTTGTTTCCCAGAAGTATTCATACCTTCTCTGCTGAGGTTCGAAATTATTTCCTCTTATAGACATATTGAATTCTGTAAAACAATTATCCACATAAATCTTACCCTTTACTATGGAAAGGATATTTTTCAGTTCTTCGTTGTCATTATCACTTAATGCAAATACAGAAAACGAAGAAACTATAAGAACAAAACTTAACAACAAACAAATTATTTTTTTCATAGTAATTCTCCTTTCGTTGTTCCTACATATATATTACAACTATGTATATCATTTTGTCCATATTTTTCTAAATAAAGAAAAACTATACCAAAAGGGACGGTCCCTTTTGGTATAGTTTTTGATTTTTTACCTTATAGTATTATGCAGATAAGCCCTCCTGAGCCTTCGTTGATTATTTTTTCCAATGTTTCGGATAGTTTAAGTTGTGCATCCACAGGCATTTTCTGAAGTTTGGTATGAAGGCCTTCATTCACAAGATCGTGGAGGGTTTTGCCGAATATATGCGACTCCCAGATTTTTTCAGGTGCTTCATCAAACTCTTTCAAGAGGTAATGTACAAGTTCTTCTGACTGTTTCTCAGATCCTACCACAGGTGCGATTTCCGCTTCCACATTTGCTTTTATAATATGATATGAGGGTGCAGATGCACGTAGTTTCACACCGAATTTGTTGCCCTGTTTAACAATCTCAGGCTCTTCAAGGCTCATATCCTCCATAGTGGGACACACAATGGAATATCCAGTCTCCTCTGCCTCCACCCAGGCATCCTTAACCTTGTCAAATTGTCTTTTCATATGAGCCATTTCACACATAACGGAAATAATATCCTGTTTGCCTGATATTTCAAGTCCTGACTGTTCCTTAAGGATATTATAAAATAGTTTTTCTTCTGTATGTATTTCAAAAAGTATTCTTCCCTTTGACAAATCTATATGGGAAATATCTACCCTTTCTACATCTTCAAAACTGTCAAATACACTTTTTAAGGATTTTGCCTCACGGATGTTTGTCACATCCTTTACAGATGAAAGAATCCCCGAATAGAGTTTATTTTTAAGTTCGTGTTCTCCTGATAATACCTCAATCCACGAAGGGATATTTATATCTATGCGACAAAGAGGAAATTCCATCAGAAGGGTTTCGAATATGTTTGTGATGTCATCATTTGTAAGATTGTCACAGTCAATACAAAGAACAGGAACATTGTGTCTTTTTTCAAGTTCCATAGCAAGATTCCTTGTGTAGTCGCTATCAGGATTAAGTGTATTCATAACTATAGCAAAGGGCTTATTTATCTCTTTGAGTTCATTTATAACCCGTTCCTCTGCGGCTATATACTTGTCTCTTTCAATCCCCGTAATGCTTCCGTCACATGTCACAACAAGTCCAATGGTAGAGTGCTCACGTATAACCTTCTGTGTGCCAAGTTCTGCCGCATCACAAAAAGGTATTTCTTCTTCCATCCATGGAGTTTTTACCATTCGGGGAATATCTTCGTCCATATGTCCAGTAGCATCATCTACAATATATCCCACACAGTCAATAAGCCTTACATTCATATCTGCATTATCAGAAAGTGTCACCCTGATTGCTTCATTGGGGATAAACTTCGGCTCTGTTGTCATAATCATTCTTCCTGCACCGCTTACGGGAAGTTCGTCTCTTGCACGTTCTTTTTTGTAGGCGTTTTCGATATTTGGAATAATCATAAGTTCCATAAACCGCTTTATAAACGTACTTTTGCCTGTTCTTACAGGACCTACCACTCCGATATAAATATCCCCCTCGGTCCTTTGCGCAATATCTTTATAAATATTATTCAACTCTATATCCCTCCGTGTATAATCTTTGTACAATTATATGAGGGTTATAATCTAATATTACAAAAAAATCAGGATGAAAAGTCATTTTTTCATCCTGATAATCTCATATTATACATTCTGAAGATTTTTCTGTTTTTCTTCTTCTTCTTTTTCAAGTTCACGGTATGCAACTTTGCCAACCAATGTTTTTGGAAGAGAATCACGGAATTCGTATTCTCTGGGAAGGGCATATTTTGCTATACTCTTTTCACAATGTGCTCTGATGGATTCCTTTATTTCATCTGTGGGAGAAAAGCCCGGTTTCAAAACTATAAATGCCTTTACTCTCTGAACTCTGTAATCATCTTTCACTCCGATAACTGTCGAGAAAAGAACTGCCTCGTGAGAATCTATGACATTTTCTATCTGTGAAGGATATACATTGTAGCCGCTTGTGACAATCATACGTTTGAGTCTCTGTACAAAATATATAAATCCATCCTCGTCCATATATCCAAGATCCCCTGTATGAAGGTATATCTTTCCATCTTCGTGCAGTTGAAGAGTCTGCATTGTTTCCTTGGGATTATTGATATACTCTTTCATAAGCGTAGGTCCTGTAAGGCAAATCTCACCCATCTGTCCTGCAGGTGCTTCATCGTGAGTACTTGGAATAACGATTTTGTAAAATGTATCAGGAAAAGGAATTCCGATACTTCCTTCTCTGTAATAATCCTTAGGTGTAAGACAACTTGCGGTAACACATTCAGTAGTACCGTAGCCTTCTCTTACCTGAATATTGGCTCCTCTTTCTCTGATAAAGGCATCTACCTTTTTCTTAAGTTCTATAGACAGGGAGTCTCCACCGCTGAAAAGTCCCTTAAGACAGGAAAGGTCTGCCTTTTTCATATCTTCATTTCGCATCATTGCCTCAAAAAGTGTAGGCACGCCTGCCATAAAGTTCGGTCTGTATTTTTTGAAATATCCTGCAAACTCTTTTACATTAAGTTGTGGGATAAGTTCACATTTCACTCCGTATGAAAGTACTGTGTGTATGCCTACACCAAGACCAAAGCCATGGAATACAGGCATTATGGAAAGCATCGTATCCCCTGCATCAAGGCACTGGGCACTTTCCTTTGTCTGCATTGCAAGGGCATTGAAATTAAGGTTGGTAAGAAGGATTCCCTTGGAAGTACCTGTTGTACCGCCGCTAAAAAGGATTACTGCATCTTCTTGGCCGCATCCTTCATATGTAATCTCGTTTACCGAAGCCTTGCCTTTTTTCATAAAATCAGGCCAGGAAATAACACCCTGCTGATCTTTTACCCTAGGTTCATTGCCGATGAACTTATATGCAAAGCCTTTGACCTTAGGCAACACTTCGTCGATTTTGGCTACTATAATCTTTTCAAGTCTTGTTTTTCCCTTTATAGACTGAAATTTGTCATAAAAACGGCTCAATGTAATAGCCATTCTGCTCTGAGTTTCATTAAGGTAGAAGAGAATCTCATTTTCTGCAGAAAGAGGATGAATCATACTTGCAACCGCACCTATTCTGTTTATGGCATAAAACATAATTATAGCCTGAGGCACATTTGGAAGACATACTGTGACTATATCACCCTTTTTTACCCCTTCTTCCATAAGTGCTTTTGCACAAATCTCTATCTCTTCCATAAACTCAGTATATGTACGTGATTTACCCATGAAATCATAAGCAACATACTCGGGATATTTCTCCTGAACATTCTTTATCATTCTGTACATGGATATATCAGGATAATCTATTGTCTTTGGGATATCCCCATAATACTTAAACCACTTAGCCTCAGAATTCAAAATCAATTTCCTCCTCAAGAGTTTTGTCGAGAAGTTCAGGATTTTTGAACAAATGCTTGATCAGTTTAAGAGATCTTGCAAAATAAAATCCGTCAGCAATTCTCTCATCAAGTGTGGCACCGATGTTTACCACATCACGTACAACAAGTTTGTTTTCCTCATTGAGCATAACCTCTTTGTGCATCTCGCCAATGGTAATAACTATTCCGTTTGTACCGAAATTATTAAGGTGATGATACACCGCATCACATTTTATGCTTCCTAAATTTGACAAAAGTACTGAACAATAGTTGGTATCAACGCTGCTGAAAGCCTTTGGCATAAGGCCAAGATTGTCCATCGCTCTCATAATAAACATAAATATATGCATTATGGGCTTTGGAAGTTTCTTTACAATGTTTAGTATATCATCTACGCTCTGTCCATTGTCTTTTTCTTTCTTTGCTTCTTTTACTTTCGGAGTAAGATTGTCAGTAATATCCACAAGGCTTTCATTATCCTTAGGGCGATAAATCATAAGTGTTTCTTCCGCATGATCCTCAAACTGCTTTTTGATTGTAAAGCCCATGGATATTTCGTCTCTCATATAATAGTGTTTGCCTGAAATATATCTGTTAAGAAGAGGACGCATTTTGATTGTTCTTGCAACTGCAGCAATCATACAATGAAAAAGTGTTACCTTTCTCTCACCTGATGCATTCTTCTCTTTTATATATTTAAGAAGTTCTGTAATATCAATTTTTTCATTTATATAGACTTCTGCATCGCATCTTTTTGGCATAAGGTATGCCATATAAAAATGCATACCGTCTATATCCCTTACACGCTTAGCATCATATCGGTCTCCCCATTTTCTCATAATAATCCCCCTTTGAATTACACCATTACGCATATTTTAACATAAAGTAACAAAAAATTCAACAACAAAAAAGGGGATGCAAAAATGCTTTTTACATCTCCTTAGTTTATATATATATATTTAATTAGCAGCATAAACCCTGTAAGCAAAAAGAGAAATCCAAAATTATATAAAGAAAACTGTCCTATATAGTATCTTATTTTATCAGGATTATGTTTTGCATATTCCGAAAATGTGATAAGGCTTGCAAGGGATGAAATAAGTGTACCTACCCCGCCTATGTTTACTCCCACAAGCAAATCGCTGTAGTTTTGTGTAAACTGTGACAGCAATATAGCAGAAGGTACATTGCTTATCACCTGACATGAGAGAACGGAAAACAGAAGTGCACTTTTGTCCATAAGATATGAAAAAAAGTTTTTTATCACATCTATCCTTGCCATATTTCCTGCAAATATGAAGAAAAATACAAAGGTCAGAAGAAGAGGATAGTCCACCATTCTTAAGGCACGTGTGTCCATAAATAACAAAACCAAAGGAATCACAACAAGACCTGTCTGGTAAGGTATCCCCCTAAATACTATAAGTATCGAAAGTAAAAAAAGAACCATATATACAAATGCTCTTGGCAGATTAAGTGACACATCTCCATCCTTTATTTCCAAAGGCTCTTTTTTTACAAAACAAAGACAACAGAGTGTGATAATAATCACAGAAATAACAAATGGCGGTGCCATAATTTTCATAAATTCAAGGTTTCCTATATCAAATGCAGAATAGAGATAAAGGTTCTGAGGATTACCGAATGGTGTAAGCATTCCACCAAGATTTGCAGCGATATTCTGCATAATAAAAGTAAACGCCATATACTTTTCCTTGCCTGTAGATTTCAATACAAAATATCCTAAAGGAAGAAATGTAAGAAGTGCCATATCATTTGCTATAAGCATAGAACCGATAAATGTGATATATACAAGTGCAAGAACACTCATACGGGCATTTTTGAAAAATGAGACCACCTTTTTAGCAAGTATATAAAAGAAGTTGATATTCTTCAAAGCGCATACAACACACAAAACGCAAAATAGACACACAAGAGTTTTTACATCGAAATAATCTTTATATTTAATGTCAGGCGGTATTATAAATGAGGTTATCAATGCGGCAAAAAACGCTATCACCATAACAGTATTCTTTTTTATAAAATTGCACACAATAGAAAGCATTGCACCTGTTTCCTTTCACAAAAATCTGCATTGTCATTGGTTAAGGGGTGCAAAAAAAGTTTTGCACCCCGAAGATTATAACAAACTGATATTTAATTGTCAACAGATTCTGACATCTTTCGTAAGATACATTTTGCATAAAAAAAGGTTGTCTCAATAAGTGAAAATTCACTTACGGGGACAACCTTGATTTTTTATTTACAAAGAATAATTATCTCTGCACTCTTCCTGAACCATCACCGCTCATAAGTGCTTCAACTTCCTTAACAGATACACGGTTGAAGTCACCTTCGATTGAGTGTTTGAGACATGATGCAGCAACTGCAAATTCGATTGCATCCTGGTTTGAATATCCTGCCAAAAGTGCATAGATAAGACCGCCACCGAATGAATCTCCGCCGCCTACTCTATCTACAATCTGGATATTGTATTTTTTGGACTTGAAGAAGTCTTTGCCGTCATAGAGAAGAGCTGCCCAGTTGTTTACTGATGCAGAGATACTTTCTCTCAAAGTGATTGCAACCATCTTTACGCCAAACTTTTCAACAAGTTGTCTTGCAACATCCTTGTATCCTTCGTCACTTAATTCTCCGCCTGTGATATTTGTTTCACTTGCTTTGATACCGAATACTTTTTCAGCATCTTCTTCATTTGCGATAAGTACATCTACATATGGCATAAGTTCTGCCATAACTTTTCCTGCTTTTTCACTTGTCCAGAGTTTCTTTCTGAAGTTAAGGTCACAACTTACCTTTACGCCCATTTCTTTTGCTTTCTTACAAGCCATAAGGCAGTTTGCTGCAGATGCATCAGAGATAGCAGGAGTGATTCCTGTCCAATGGAACCATTCCGCACCGTCGAAGATTTCTTCCCAGTTGAAGTCATCTGATGAAGCCAATGCTATTGCAGAATTTGCTCTGTCATAAAGTACAGTTGATGCTCTCTGTGAAGCACCCTTTTCTACAAAATAAACACCGATTCTGTCTCCGCCTCTTGCAATGTGCTTTGTGCAAACATTCATTGCTCTCAGTTCGGAAATACATTTATCTCCCCATGCATTGTCAGGAAGTTTGGTTACGAAACATCCCTGCATTCCATAGTTGGATACAGATACTGCAACGTTTGCTTCTCCACCGCCAAATTCTACTTCCAATGATTTGGTCTGTGAAATTCTCTGATATGAAGGTGTCTGAAGACGAAGCATAATTTCACCGAAAGTTACTACTTTTTTTGACATAATAATTCCTCCCTATTGTCCTTTATGTTTAAATCTAATAATTGATATATAAGTTAAGATAATCTTAACCGTGGTACAGTTTTTTGGAACGATATACATCCTCACAGGTAAGGTTTACACCAAGTTTTTTGAATGTGGACATATCGTTTGATGAAAGAATCACACTTGAGTGTGCTTCAAGGCCTTTAAGATGTGAAAGCATTGAAAAAGCCTTCTTTGCATCTTCGCTTAATGTGGCACTCATGGAAAGTGCAATAAGCGCTTCGTCAATATGAAGTCTTGGATTTTTATTACCGAGATTATTTACTTTAAGATTCTGAATAGGCTCTATAATCTCAGGCGGAATAAGATATTTGTCATCATCTACCCCTGCAAATTCCTTCAACACATTGAGAATACATGCAGCAGATGCTCCAAGAAGTGAAGATGTTTTGCCTGTGATAAGTTTTCCGTCAGGTAGTTCCATACAAGTTGCAGGTTCCCCTGTCTTCTCTGCTTTGTCCAGAGCACCCTTCACAACTGGTCTGTCTTCTGTAGAAATACCTGCCTGTTTCATAACAAGTTCTATTTTATATACAGAATCCTTTGTCGCAATACCCTTTTTGCAATCGCAGAGAGTATTGTAATATCTTCTGATGATTTCTTTCTTTGATGCATTCTTACACACTTCATCGTCTATGATGCAGTTACCTGCCATATTCACACCCATATCTGTAGGTGATTTGTATGGACTTTCTCCCAGAATCTTTTCGAACATAGCATTAAGTACCGGGAACACTTCTATATCTCTGTTATAGTTTACGGATGTTTCGCCATATGCTTCAAGATGGAACGGATCAATCATATTCACATCATTAAGGTCTGCAGTTGCAGATTCATATGCAAGGTTCACCGGATGCTTCAGAGGAAGATTCCACACAGGGAATGTCTCAAACTTGGCATATCCTGCTTTGATACCTCTTTTGTGTTCGTGATATAGTTGTGAAAGACAGGTAGCCATCTTTCCGCTTCCCGGACCCGGTGCTGTAACTACAACAAGTGGCTTGGATGTAACAATATAATCATTTTTCCCGAAGCCTTCATCACTTACTATAAGTTCCAGGTTTGTGGGATACCCTTCTATGACATAATGCAAAAATACACTCACACCGAGACTTTCCAGTCTTTTCTTAAAAGCATCTGCAACGGCCTGTCCTGAATACTGTGTGATAACCACACTTCCCACATAGAGACCTATTGAACGAAATGTATCTATAAGACGAAGCACTTCCAGGTCATATGAAATGCCGTAGTCACCACGGATTTTGTTCTTTACGATATCTATGGCGCTGATTGAAATCACTATCTCAAGTTCATCCTTAAGATGCATAAGCATTTTTATCTTGCTGTCAGGCTCAAATCCCGGAAGGACTCTTGACGCATGAAAATCATCAAAGAGTTTGCCCCCCAGTTCAAGGTAAAGTTTACCGTAAAACTGAGAAATCCTCTTCATAATCTGCGCCGATTGTGTATTAATATATTTTTCATTGTCAAAACCGATTTTCATAATATCCCCCTGACAAACACCTAAAACTCCAAACATAGTATATTATATAATAAATCCCGATATAATTCAATAGCAAATAATATAATTTTTTTGTACTTTGGTGCTAATCTTTTGTACTTTCAAAAAACTTAACTATCTCTTCTGCGGTTCTTCTATCAATTCCGTCAACATTGAGGAGTTGATCTAAAGTTGCTGATTTTATCTTTGACACAGTTTTGAAATAATCAAGAAGAATCTGTCTCTTTTTCTCTCCCACCCCTTTGATATCCAGAAGCGACGAACGGAGCATTTCTTTTTCTTTAATACTTCTGTAATGGGATATTGCACGTCTGTGCATTTCATCCTGAATCCTTATCACAAGCATAAATGCCTCTTCGTTGTCCGAAAAATCAAGAAGTCTTCCCTCTTCATCCATTACTGTACGGGTGTTGTGTTTATCATCCTTTACAATACCATATACAGGGATATGGACATTTGCTTCATTCATAGCATCTTTGATTGCATTTATCTGCCCCAATCCGCCGTCAGCAAAAATCACATCGGGAATACACCCGAAATTATTGTCAGAAAGATGTGCAAGGCGTCTTCTCAAAACTTCTCTCATAGCACCGTAGTCGTCCTGACCTGAAAGGGTTTTTATATTGAAACTTCTGTAGTGCTTGTTTGAAGGCCTTGCATCAATGAATGTAACCATTTCCCCAACCATAGCCTCACCCTGATATCCTGACATATCATAGGCTTCTATGATGTGGGGATAGTTTGCAAGTCCAAGGACTTTTTTCAGTCCTGAAAGAGCGTGGTTTTTGAATTTGATATCTTTCAGAATCTTAAGTTCTCTGTTTTCCAGTTCTTTTCTTGCATTAAGTTTTATCATATTGATAAGTTTAAGATTTTCACCTTTTTTCGGGGTTTTCAAATATACTTTTCTTCCCTTTTTGCCACTGAGAAAATCTTCAAAAAGTTCCCTATCTTCAATCTCATACTGAAGATACAAATTATCAGGAATGAAAGATGACTCCTGATAATACTGATTTATAAAATCTGACAGAATCTGTGCTTCATCCATTACAGATGTATTTTCAAAAAAGTAACTTTCCCTTCCGATGATTTTTCCCCCTCTTACAAAAAATATCTGCACACAGGTGGAATTATTAAGGGTATGCATCCCTACAAGATCAGAGTTTGAATCGGTGGTGGAAGTGGCTTTCTGATCTTTGAGTATAACATCAATGGAATTGAGCCTGTCACGGATTGTAGCCGCTTTTTCAAAATCAAGGTTCATTGACGCCTCTTTCATCTGAAGATACAGTTCCTGTGTTACTTTGTCTGTATTCCCCGAAAGAAACTCACAAATCTTCATTATTTTTTCTCTGTATTCTTCTTCGTTAACATCTCCCTCACACACACCCATACACTTACCGATATGACGATAGAGACAACTTTTGCCTTTCTTGATATCTCTGGGAAAAACCTTGTTGCAACTTCTGATTCCGTATAATTCCCTGAAAAAATCTATAAGTTCTTTCAAGGCATAGGAACTCTGATAAGGTCCGAAATATCTTGCTCCATCCTTTATTACCTTTCTTACAACCGAAATACGGGGATACATTTCGTTTAAGGTGATTTTTATAAAAGGGTATGTTTTGTCATCCTTAAGAAGGATATTGTACTTTGGCATATATTGTTTGATAAGATTACACTCAAGTACAAGTGCTTCCATCTCAGAATCGGTGATGATATACTCAAAATCGTGAACATTTTTGACCATTGCCTCTACTTTTGGTGTATGTTTTGAATTGTTGAAATACTGACTTACACGGTTTTTGAGCACTTTTGCCTTGCCCACATAGATTACTTCGCCTGATTCATTTTTCATAATATAAACTCCGCTTTTTTCGGGAAGGCTCTTTATTTTGTAGTCAAAGTCACGCATTATATCACCACCTTTTTTTAATATTATACTCTACATATATTCTTTCATTATTTCTATTTCGCTCAATGCATCTTTGAGTGCTTCTTCCAGTTGAAAATATGAGCACCCTTCAGGTGCAGACATAATTGTTGCAAGAGTGTTATACACAACTGCATACAACATTTCATCTTTTAAACCCGAAAGGTATTCTTCAGTTTCTTTCTTAAATTCAAGAATCACAGGAAAAACTTCTTTTGTTCTTCCCTGTTCTTTGAGATATGAATATATACTTTTTATTCTTTCTGTGTATTGATTCAAAAAATCCATATTATATTTCTCCTAAAAAATCAATAACGGTGTAAAAATAGAATTTTACACCGTGTTATGTATATTATTTATTTAGCGTCAATGAAGTCTGATGAAATCAAGTCAAACAATCCGTTAACTGCGTCTTCTTCGTCGGGTCCTTCTGCTGATAATGTGATAGTAGTTCCTTTGATAATTCCAAGTGAAAGCACTCCCAAAAGGCTCTTTGCATTCACCTTTTTATGGTCTTTTGAAATCCAGATAGTAGATTTATATTCTGTAGCCTTCTGTATAAAAAATGTAGCCGGTCTTGCATGAAGACCTACTTGATTATTGACTGTAACTTCTTTGCTAAACATAGTATCTCTCCTTTAAAATGTAACATCTCTTTGTATTATACATCAAAAATAAAGATTTTTCAATAGTTTTTTATATTTTTGTCAATTTGTGTAAATTTTTGACAATTTGCTTTTGTTATTAAAATAAATTACACAAAAAACTATCCGTTATGTCTTTGCCTTAATACTTCATAGAGCGTTATTCCTGTTGCAACTGCCGCATTAAGTGACTCTGCCTTTCCTACCATAGGGATTTTGATATTCATATCCGAGATTTCAAGCACTTCTTCTCTTACACCATTGGCTTCATTTCCTATGACAATGACTGTTTTTTTCTTAAAATCCGCATCATAGTACGAAATACTTTCATCAAGAGATGTAGCATAGATTGTAAAGCCTTCATCCTTAAGGCGGGCAAATATTTCCTCGTCACAAACAGCCATTTCCACATTGAAAAGGCTTGCCATAGTGGAACGGACCACCTTGGGATTGAATACATCTGCACAAAAGGGTGACAGTATTATTCCGCCTACTCCCGATGCATCACAGGTCCTTATAATTGTACCCATATTTCCCGGATCCTGAATGCCGTCAAGATATATTATAAGGTCTTTCGAAAAGAAATCATCTTTTATCTTCATATCAAACGTCTTGCATATTGCCATTATTCCCTGAGAATTCACGGTAAGTTTTATTTCATCAAAAAGTTTGTCAGACAGTTTGTATAAATTATCTGCATAAGGGATATCTCCCCTGTAACTTTCTGACACAAAAAGAGAACAGAGCTTCACGCCGTTTGATGCGGCATCCTTTACAAGTCTTTCTCCTTCTATGATGAATTCTCCCGTTTTCTTTCTGTAGGATGACGATTCAAGTTTTTTTAAATGAGTGATAATCTTATTCTTATTACTTGTTATTTCGGTCACAATTATTCACCTCATCACAATTTAATAAAATTGTTCATAAAAACAGAAAATATTGCATTATGAAATGCAATATTTTCTATAAATGAATAAATTCAAATGTTGATGTAGTAAAGAAACTGCAGACTATTAAAGAGCTGCTTTTGCCTTTTCTACAAGTGCTGTAAATGCTTTTGCATCTGCAATAGCAATTTCGGAAAGCATCTTTCTGTTCATATCAATGTTTGCTTTCTTAAGACCGTTCATAAACTGTGAATAGTTGATGCCGTTCATCTTACAAGCAGCGCTGATTCTTGTGATACAGAGTCTTCTGAAATCTCTCTTCTTCTGCTTTCTTCCAATGTATGCATATACCAATGATTTCATAACAGCCTGTTTGGCAGTTCTGAATAATTTACTCTTCGCACCTCTGTAACCTTTTGCGAGTTTTAAGACTCTTCTACGTCTTTTTCTTGTTGCTAACGCACCTTTAACTCTAGCCATTAGTAACTCCTCCTTCTAATATTATTTATAAAGTATCAATTTCTTGATTGTTGCTTCATTTGCTCTTGAAGCGTAAGCGGCTTTTCTCAAACCTCTTTTTCTCTTTGTAGATTTCTTAGTCAAAATATGACTTCTGAAAGCCTGACCTCTTTTTACTTTGCCGTTTTTTGTAAGACCAAATCTCTTTGCTGCTGCTCTGCGAGTTTTGATTTTAGGCATAACGTACAACTCCTTCCGATTTTTAAATTTTTATATAAGTCTTTATTAATGTCAAAGACAAAATAAACAATTTTATTTAGGGCTTACTACAACAAACATATTTCTTCCTTCAAGTTTAGGCGCTTTGTCTGTCGATGAATATTCAGATAACGCCTCAATAAACTTCTCAAGAAGTGAAGCACCGATCTGTGAATGGTTTACCTCTCTGCCTCTGAAACGGACAGTAATCTTAACCTTATCACCTGACTTAAGAAACTTGATTGCATGATTAACCTTAGTGTTGAAGTCATTGGAATCTATAGACGGTGAAATTCTTATTTCTTTTGTATTTACAACCTTCTGGTTCTTTCTGTTTTCTTTTTCTCTTTTTGCAATTTCGAACTTATACTTGCCGTAGTCCATAATTTTGCATACAGGTGGTGTTGCCTGAGGGGCAATCTTAACCAGGTCAAGACTTGCTTCTTCGGCTTTCTGCATTGCTTCCTTAACAGATACCACACCCAACTGAGCGCCGTCTGCTCCGATAAGTCTTACTTCCTTATCCCTGATTTCTTCGTTAATCATCAATTCATTCTTAGCGATGGTAAAGCACCTCCAAAAAAATTTATACAATGAAAAAAGACAGATGGAAATCCACCTGCCCATTAATATACAATGAACTATTAACCTTACCGATACCTTTAAACCGTAAGGTGAGAAGTGGACTTCTGCTTTATTTTCACGGTATTTTCTACCAACATTTGATATGATACACCACTTTATGCGGTTTGTCAATAGTTTTTTTAAAAAATTTTATACAGGTCTTGTAGGTTTACAATTGATATGTTACACTTTTAAAAAATAAATAGCGAATAGAAACTTTTTGTGTTAAAGTTTAAGTACCACCAAAAACCACACAGAAAGGAAATCTATTCGCTATGAATACAATAACACAAACTATGAGGT
>JAZSCT010000053.1:0-4639 GCA_045530725.1 Clostridia bacterium | reverse complement strand
AGTATCCAGGTAGTTTTTCCAGTCAGATTCATAGCGGATTCTGTCCTGTTCAGACAAGGAAGCAACTTCTGCAGTATCCAGAACTTTATAGAACAACTCTTTTGTGTTCTCTGGCAAATCTGTTGCCTTAACTTCCTGCTTCAGTTCATCTATTGTCTTCATATTCTTGTGCATTTCTTGCAACAAATATAACAAATGTTCATAAAATATACTACACTCACTGATGTTCACTGCTTTAATGCAAGGCAATTGTAATAGAATGATATTGAAGCTATCAGAGAACAATTCTCCTGTTCTGGAGTCATGTAATTGAATATCTCTTCTCAAAACAGGATTGCTTTCATAAGTGAAATTCATCATACAGATAGTGTATGCTTTTTTAATATCCTTGTAATTCCATTTGCTCCCTCTGAATCCCATCCTGTCAATCATCCTGCAAGTATAATAGATGATTCTCTCTTTTACATTTTGTGCCTCTTGATTCTGCATTTCTATGAGATAGCGTTCTCCGTTTTTATCCTGGCAAATGATATCAAATACACACCCTTTTAACTCTTGAGATACAGGTAACGCTTCATTATTGAGGTATGTTACCTCTACAATTTCACTTTTAGGCATCAGTATCAGATTTAGCAGTCCAATCAAATTAGATTTGCTCTCCTCCGTTCCAAATAGATGCTTAAAACTCCAATCCAAAAATGGACTCATTAATCTTCCATCTCTGTTCTCCATAATTTCTAAAGATATTGTTCTAAAGTTTATGGCAGCAAACCTACAGCTTGGAACTCTAGAGACCAAGTAAACGCGTATAATTTACGCCTGAAATTTTTCTTAAGAAAAGAAACGGATGAATTAGAGGGCGCAACTAGCCTTGTGTAACAATCTGTTTTTATGTTAGTTATCAGAGCAACTCCCTATAAATTTCATTCTTTGTCTTAAAATATACATTTAAGTTCAGTAAATTTGAAAGTATGGAACAGGTTGCTCATAATATGTCCGACACTTTAGGTACCCTTATGGTATACCGGTATGAACTGGATGCCATTGTGGTAAAATTGGAGAGTGCCCAAAGGAACAACACAATTCTGGCAATTGTGCTGGTTTGCATTATTGTGGCAAGTAGTATTGCTGCTTTTTATTTTATAAGGCACTATAGGGAGAAGATGAGGAGCAGTAAGCTTTCCAACAAATTATTGCATAATCAGGCCGCTGCAATGCCTCTTTTTACAGACAGGGTAAATAAGTTGAGCGCAAAAGGGATAAAGCTGTCGGGAAAATTATATGAAGAATTTCAGGCTGCAATTGATGATGTAAAGAGGAGTTCAAAAAGTGGGTTTGTAGAAATTGTGAATGATGCGGATTTTGCACGGCAATACCCTTTCCTTAAGGATTTTCCAAATTTGGGGGTACAGGAAAAAATTGTACTTATTCTGGTAGAAGAAGATTTCAGCACCACGGAGATAGCCCTGCATCTGGGAATTACTGATAATGGGGTGAGGGCTATAAAATCTAAAATTAGGGGTAAAATTAAAGAATCTCCAATGTGCGAAAAATATGTAAAGAAATTAAAAATCCTAAATTCCTGATAAATATGAGACGTATTGTTACAAAATATATTGTTCTGTTATGTACTCTTCTGATGATGGGATTTGAAGGGTATGCACAAAGGGAAAGGAGTTCTACAATATACGATACTATACCTTTTGCTTTGCAGAACTTGCTGGACAAGCCTCTTACATTTCAGGGGCAACCTGTGCATACATTCACCAACTGGTGTTTGTCTCAGATACAATACCCTGAAGAGGCTATGGCACATAATATTACAGGCAGGGTTACTCTGCAATTCATTATTGACACTGCCGGTGTCGTTTCTGATGTCAGAGTTAAACGTAGTGCCCACCCATTGCTTGACAATGAGGCAGTTAGAGTTATATCATCCTCTCCGGCATGGGATAGGGTTACTGTAAAGGGGAAAAAAGCCAATGTGAGGTTTACATTTCCTGTGGTATTTGACCTCAGAAAGAAGTCCGCCAATGACACCTCCATTGTTCACGCAAGATTCAACTATAACGGCCACACCGATTTTATGACCTGGGTTGCAGAAAATGTGATATATCCCAAGAAAGCCGCCAAGGAGGGATATACCGGTAAGGTTGCCGTTGCTTTTGACATTTCTGCAGAGGGATATGTAAAAAATGTACGGGTACTTTCACCCGCATCATATTTTGGAGGAGAAACTTCTTCTTCCCGACAATCTCTTGCCGCCACCCTTGATGCGGAAGCAGTGAGGGTAGTTTCATCCTCTCCACGCTGGACCCCTGCCATGAAAAACGGTATACCGATAAAGGTATCTTATAATGTACTGGTAGTTTTTCAGACAGAGTAATCTGTCGGGAAGCAAATTCAGATAGAATAATATATATGACAAACAGATTTTTCATCATCATTGCAATTACTGCTTTACTCTTTGGGTGCTCTTCTCCTGATACAGATGAGATAAATGGTGTTATTGTGTTTGACAATAACAAAGAATACCCCACATTGGACTTGAAACTCTCAGACATTGCAGATATTGAGTTTGTGAAACTGGAAGATAATGAGGAGGCATTATTGGTCCGTCCATATATGACCAGAGCGTATATTGATGATAATTATATACTCCTTGGAGACAAACTTCCAGGTGATTATGATCCTGATGTTACAAAAGTATATTTGTTTGACAGACAAGGGAATTATTTGCGTACAATATGCAGAGGAGGCAGAGGCCCGGGAGAACTGTCAAGCAGTTATTATGATATTATGGTAACCCCAGATGCTCAGAATATACTGATTACACAAAATTGGGGGCACGGACAAATAATGAAATTTGATTTTAACGGGAATCTGCTAAACTATATCAACTCTGACAATAGTCACGAGAATACCGCTATAATAGGAAATAATATTCTGCTTTATTACGAAATGTCTCAATATGTTACCAGATCTTCAGGTGAAGAGAAATTTATTGACAAAAATTTTCCTCCATTAAGTATTATTGATGCATCGGATTTTTCTCAAATAGCATACGACACTATCAGATATGAAAGACCATTCAATATGAATGGCACAACAGAAACACTTTTCCCAAATTTGATATACGGCAAAAACGGAGTGTTTGTAAATTCTTTAAGGTCTGACACAATCCATATAATAGACAAAAATCTGAACATTGTACCCAGAGTTGTTACAGTAGGGTATAAACCAAATAAATTCAGTGGTATAGTTCCTTTGGTAGAGATGGATAATTATATCTTGTTTTGCTCGCAAAAAAGTGTCGTATTTCGGAGAGAGGAACCATCCTATCAACATTATATATACTTGAAAAAAGAAAAGAAACTCTATAAGATTCCTTTCACAGACACCAAAAACAAGTACTTGAATGATGAAATCTTTTTGGCAATGTATACATATACTTTAAACTATAACAAACACGTTTACTATATACAAAATTACCAGTTTGCAGATATGCAATCCAATCCCAACGCATACCAGTATTATAAAGATTTGCCCGAAAATGTACAGGCAATCATTGATACTATGAATGAAGACAGTAATCCTATTATGATGATTATTATATTCAAGCCTCTGAAGTAAGATTTCAGTATTTCTTTTTCAGCATTTGCCAGATATCTTTTCATAAGAAAATTTCTAGGCGTAAATTTTACGCGTTTACTTGACATTCCATTAGTTGTTAGGTATGTTTGAAGGTAGAAAATATCAAGATATTCTAAACGATGAAAAAGAAAGAATTATATCGTTCAAGCGAAAAAGACGATAACTTATTTCTGAGAATGAATGCTAAAGTACAAAACAGTATTGTAACTATCAGACAGCAAAAAGTAATATCTGATGCCGATATTGCCTGCCTATATGGAGTGGAGACCAGAAGGATAAATGAAGCTGTAAAAAATAATCCTAACAAGTTTCCAACTGACTATATGTTTACTATAACACAAGAAGAATTATATTATTTGCGGTCGAAATTTTCGACCACAAAAGTTTCTTCTAAAAGCAGAACTATGCCTAAGGTATTCACTGAAAAAGGGCTGTATATGCTTGCAACTATACTTAAAAGTAAACAAGCTGCAGATGTTACATTTGCAATAATTGAAACTTTTGCAAAAGTAAGATATTTAAAACAGGAACTTATAGAGTTACATACAGATAATGGGAACAATAAGCAGGCTGATAGAATAAAGAAATTTGGAGAAGTGTTATCAGATATAGTAATGCCAGATTTGGAAACCTCTGAAACAGAATCCTCTTTGGAATTAAATTTCATTATTGGCAAAATAAAGCATAAAGTAAAGAGAGTGAAAAGTGTATAACCTATTCAGTCCTCCTCCACAAAGGTTGAATAATTTGTGGCAGAAAGATTTCATCTGGGAATATGTTTTATGAACATTTGTTATATTTGTTGCAAGAAATGCACAAGAATATGAAGACAATAGATGAACTTAAGCAGGAAGTTAAGGCAACAGATTTGCCAGAGAACACAAAAGAGTTGTTCTATAAAGTTCTGGATACTGCAGAAGTTGCTTCCTTGTCTGAACAGGACAGAATCCGCTATGAATCTGACTGGAAAAACTACCTGGATACT
>JAZSCT010000010.1:0-2578 GCA_045530725.1 Clostridia bacterium | reverse complement strand
GGAAACTGTTTTGTTGCATTGCGCCATTACCAATCTTTCCATAATACACTTTAGCATAGTTTTTCTGCCTAGTAAAAATACACGAAGTATACATTTCGGAGACATAAATCGGAAGTTATCGTTCCGGCAAACTGAAATTTTTCTTAGCACATAATATTACGATAAAAATAAATAACGTATATTACTACTTTTGTATATGATACCCGCCGTCTGCGAACACATTTGTCCCTGTCATGTAATCAGACATATCCGACAAAAGGAACATTACGACTGATGAGATATCCTTTGGAATTCCAAGTCTTCCGTTCGGAATCAGTTTTTCCGACTGTTCCCTGACTTCGGGATTATCAAATGAAGCCGATGTCATTCCCGTATAAGTAAAACCGGGTGCCACGGAGTTAACCTGAATATTATGCGGAGCAAGATCAAGGGCCATCGCCGAAGTCATGGAAACAACAGCTCCTTTTGAGGCCGCATAATCCACCATATTGTTTCTGAATATCGAAGCTCTGATACAACTGATATTTACTATCTTTCCCCTTTTCTGTGATATCATTGTCCTGGCGACATACTTTGACATCAGAAACATTCCCTTTGTGTTAACATCAAGCACATTTTGAAATGCCTCTGAATCCATCTCGTAAAAAGGTTTACTGCTTCCCCATATACCTGCAGCATTTACAAGTCCATCAATGTGACCGTATTTATCCGTGACGGTGTTTACCAAGTTTTCAACTGCCTGCTCGTCTGTAACACTGATCACTGAATACTCAAATGCATCATTGTCAACATCTGTTGCGTTCTTATCCACCCCTATCACACGCCCACCAAGAGCAATAATCTGTTCTGCACAACTTAATCCTATGCCGGAGGATGCCCCCGTAACAATAAATACTTTACCTGTAAAATCCATCATCCTATCCTCTTACCTCCTTTAAAATTTTTACTATAAGATCAGTCCTCCAATAGCATTAAAAACGTAGCCGACAATAATTATTCCTGCCATACATATCGCAATAAAAGTAACCAGAAGTTTCATCTTAATTGCTTTTTTCAGCATAATCAAAGAAGGTAGGGATAATGTAGTAACGCCCATCATAAATGCCAGAACTGTCCCTATCATTGCTCCCTTAAACAAAAGTGCCTCAGCTATCGGTATCGTTGCAAATATGTCCGCATATATCGGTATGCCAAGTACTGTTGCAAGAATAACCCCAAACGGATTTTTGCTACCAAGTATCCCTTCTATAAAGTCCGCCGGAATCCAGTTATGAACAACGGCTCCTATGCCAACTCCGATAAGAATGTAAGGAAAAACCTTCTTAAAAGTTTCCATCATCTGATTTTTGGAGTATATCAGTCTCTCCTTCTGTGTAAGTGATGGAGAATCGATATCGACCGCATTTGCCTTCTTGATAAACTTTTCTACCTGGTCTTCCATATGGAGTTTCTCTATCAGAGTTCCTCCCACTACAGCTATCACCAGTCCGAGTATCACATAGATGACAGCTACTTTGGCTCCAAAGATGCTCATCAGCAAAACAAGGCTCCCTATATCCACCATCGGCGACGATATCAAAAAAGAAAACGTCACACCAAACGGAAGTCCGGTGCTTGTAAAACCGATAAAAAGTGGGATTGATGAGCAGGAGCAAAAAGGCGTCACTGTTCCAAGTAATGCTGCGATACAGTTAGCTCCGATCCCATGGAATCTCTCCATGATTTTTTTACTCTTTTCCGGCGGAAAATAACTCTGTATGTACGAGATTAGAAAGATAAGTACACTTAGCAGTACTGCTATCTTAATCACGTCATACAAAAAGAACTGTATACTGTTTCCAATCTTTGAGTTAATGTCAAGGCCCAGACCGGACAACAGATTTCCTATAAGCTCATTCAACCATCTCATCCCAAGGATCTGGTCTGTGATAAAACTTCCTATCATTTGCAGCACCCTGTTTTATCTGCGTTGCCGTCATCACAGCACCCGAGATCCTCTATATATTTTTTGAACTCAGAGAACGTCTCCGTATTCAGGGAATAATAATGCCACTTTCCCTCTTTTCGGTCATTTACCATACCGGATTCCACCAATGTTTTCATATGATGAGAAAGTGTCGGCTGTGTTATCTCAAATCTCTCAAGCAATTTACAACCACACTTTTCTCCTTCAGAAAGCATCTGAACTATCTCAAGCCTGTTTGAATCCGAAAGTGCCTTACAGATTAATGCAACATCCATTTTGTTCATACCCATTCACCTCACATTGATGATTGTCTATGCATAGTATAACCGATACATAGATACTTGTCAATGTATTTTGTAAAAAAATGACCACACATCCTATGCATGGTCTCTTTTCAATGCTCCCATTGTTAAATTATATTAACCTGTATTTAGTTCATATTAAGAAATGCATAAATACACCCTATCAGAGTAAATAAAATAAATATACCAATGCTTATACCACCTATAATAAATGGCAGTTTTGATTTTGAATTTGATTTTTTCTTTTTTAATGTGTATATCACAAAGCTAATACAAGTAATTATTATTGGCAGTAGAATTATAGAATATA
>JAZSCT010000034.1:0-72293 GCA_045530725.1 Clostridia bacterium | reverse complement strand
CCTTTTTACGGTATGGAGTTTTTTACATCTACTTTTTAAAAGATTTTTCGTCCTTTTCTATAAACACTTTGCACAAGCCCTATGGCTATAAGGTTTGTCACTACTGATGAACCGCCGTATGAAAAGAAGGGAAGCGGGATACCTGTTACAGGCATAAGTCCTATGCACATTCCGATATTTTCAAAAATATGCGCCATAAACATAAATGCAACACCGACACAGATATATTTGCCGAATTTATCTTTTGATTTGACAGCCACATAAATGCATCTTAATACCAAAGTAAAGAGAAGAGCAAGACACAAAAGTGCACCGATAAGACCGAGTTCTTCTCCGATTACTGCAAATATAAAGTCTGTGTGTTTAACTGGCAGAATGTCAAGTTGAGTTTGTGTTCCTTTGAAAAGTCCCTTGCCGAATATTCCGCCTGAACCGATGGCGATTTTTGACTGAATAACATGGTATCCTGCACCGAGAGGATCTGATTCAGGGTTTAAGAATACGAGGATTCTGTTTTTCTGATAAGGTTTAAGGAAGAAAAACCATGCCAACGGCACAAGGATCAATACAGATACAACTGCACCGATGATATACTTTTTGCTGATTCCTGCAAGAAACATCATTCCTACAAAAATGCATATAAAAACCATAGTAGTACCGAAATCAGGCTGAAGCATTATAAGTCCCACAAGCAACATAAGATGCAGAGTGAGAAGAATTACGTTTTTTGGTTTGTTCACATCATCGATTCTTGACAGATGCTTGGAAAATGTGAGGATAAAGCCAAGTTTTACAAATTCTGACGGTTGCACACCAATAGGGCCGAATCTTATCCAACTTTTGCTGCCTGTAGATTCAAGTCCCGTACCAAATCCCAGAACAGCCACAAGCATAAGAATACATACTGTGTATATCAGTATGGAAAAATCGCTGTAGTAATCATAGTCAAATCTTGAGATTAAGAGCATAACTGCAAGTCCCAATACTATACCTACACCCTGTATTATTACAAATTTAAAACTTGTATCATAGGAACGGACTGCACTTGAAATCATTATAATGCCGTAAAGCATACTCAAACATGTGATTACAAGAAGAAATATGTCCATTCCTTTGAAGATTTCTTTTTTATCTTTTAACATTGTAAACTCCTGATTTAAAACTTTATATTATTTTATCACGGAATACCAAATTTTACAAGGTGAAATTTATTATCTTAAGATACTTGCCGAAATGAAAAATTTGATGTAAAATAAATGTAGAAATATATGAGGTGATTTGTTATGGGACTTAAGATCTTGTACGGAAGAGCAGGAAGCGGAAAAAGTTATAATATCTATCAGAATATCAGAAGCCTTGTCCATAGCGGAAAAAAGGTTTTTCTTTGTGTGCCCGAACAGTTTACTCATATGACCGAAAGAAAAATTATGGATATAATCGGCAGTATTTCGCCATTATCCTGTCAGGTAATCAGTTTTGAAAGAATTATACAAAGAGTTTATGAAGAATCGGGAGAATCTGTTTGTGACGTTATAAGTGATACTGTGCGTTCTGTCCTTATGAGCAAGGCAATTAATTCTGGCAATCTCAAACTGTATTCAAGGATGTCTTCCAATGAAGGTTTTGTGTCATTGATGAATGATATGATCACAGGTTTTAAAAAGTATTGTGTTTTTCCTGATGACATACTTAAACTTAAGGATAATATTTCAAATCAGATGACAAAAGAAAAGTTGTCTGATATAGCAGAAATATACTCTTCATATCAGAATATCCTCAAAGAAAAATATACTGATTCTACTGACCTTCTTACAAGTGTAAGAGGTATGATAGGTACGTCAGGATTTTTTGATGGGGCTTATGTTTTTTTTGATGAATTTTCAAGTTTTATCCCACCGGAACTTGATGTGATTTTTGAAATATCAAAATCCGCCAAGGAAGTAACGGTGTCTTTGTGTACTGACGTATTAAACTATACAAAAGAGAGCAGATTCTCTTTCTTTTCTCCATCCATAATCACTTCTTCAAAACTTATCGATGGAGCAGCCAAAAACGGAATCAAAGTGCACAAAAGTCAGTTTTTAGGCGAAAATATGCGTCACAAAAAAGATTCTGCACTTTATAACATAGAAAAAAATATCTATTCTTCTTTTGAAAAAGTAGGATATACAGAGAATAATGTTAGTATCAATTCATATTTTGATGCTGTATCCGAGGTGAAACATACCGCATCAAAGATACTGTCTTTGTGTCGGGATGAAGGATTTAAGTTTAAGGATATTGCGGTAATATGTTCAAACCTTGATGCTTATTCAGGTATTATAGACGATGTGTTCAAAAAATTTAATATTCGTACATTTATAGACGAAAAAACACCGCTTATAGATATTCATCCTGCTCAGTTTGTACTTGGTGCTTTGAGGATATACACAGAGAGTTATTCTTATGAATCCATTTTTTCTTATTTAAGACTTGGATTTCTTGATATGACTGACGAAGAGATTGATATACTGGAAGAGTATGTGCTTAATATGAGTATAAACAAATCCGACTGGATAAATGATTTAAGATGGAATGATAAACTGGACAAGTTTTCAAGAAGAGAGGACTTAAACGAAAAGTATCTTAAGATTATTAATTCTTCCAGAAATAAGTTTCTTAAATCAATCACAGAATTTCATAATCGTATCAAAGGCCGTCATATTGCAGAAAAAATGTGTGATGCTTTGTATGATTATATGAAAATCAGCGGATTCGAAAAGAAAATTGTAAGTGAAATAAAAGACTTCGAAGCATTGTCAATGCTTGATGAAGCAAAAACCGTAACTCTTGTATGGAACAAAATCATTTCCATACTTGATGAAATCAGCGAAGGCCTTTCTGACACTCTTATTAATCCGAAGGAGTTTTATACCTATCTGAAGGTAGCATTTACCTCCAGTTCAATAGGTCTTCTTCCCACATCCTCCGATTGTGTGACTGTGGGCAATGCAGACCGTTCCAGAATCAAGAATGTGAAGGTTTTGTTTGTGCTTGGTGCTACGGAAAATTCCTTCCCGAAGAAGCCTTCCACCTTTGGTATTTTTACAACTGGCGAAAAGGATGTTTTGTCAGAGTATAACATAGAATTTATCAAAAACAGTCTTGATGAAATATATTATCAGAGATTTCTTGTGTATTCTGTTCTGACGATACCTGAAAAATCCCTTTACATATCATACCCATACACAGAAATCACAGGCGATACTGCCCGTGAAGCAATGGTTGTCACTATGATAAAGAGGAATTTGGGGATTGATACTGTATATGTTTCTGATGATGACGAAGACTTTATTCTGAATTCGCCATATACAAGTTGGGAATATGTTTTGCAGGGCATCAGAAAAGATACAAAAAAGTGGGAGAGGGTGTTCTCTGTTCTATCTCTCATTTATCCCAAAAAAGCAGATATACTGAAAAGATCACTTCTTAAGTCAGAAAACCCCGCAATGCTTTCTGATGAAGTTAAAGATAAGTATTTTTCCGATGTGTTATATACTACAGTAACAAGACTTGAAAAATTTGCAGCATGCAAGTTCTCATATTTTTTAAGATTTATGCTTAATCTTGAACCGAGATATACAAGAGAAATTGATTTTGCAAATATAGGTACGCTTTCTCATGCAGTTTTTGAGATGCTTTGCAAAGAAGCAGAGACAAAGTTTGATCATTTTTCCGGTATAGACGAAAACTATATCAGAGAAAGAGTGGCTTATTACATCAGAGAAATAACCAAAGATATGGGAATCGATATAGACAGAGTTTCAGCAAGAGAGCGATTTAAGATTACACGGCTTGAAGAGACCTTAAGTGCATCCTTTATCCATCTTGTAAGACAGATTGCAGACTCCAGGTTTTCTCCCTTGGGTTATGAAATCAGATTTGATGATAAGGGGCTTGGTTGTGTTGAACTGAAACTTAACTCAGGCAAAACCGTGAAACTCACAGGAGTAATAGACAGAGCAGACTCCTACAAAACTCCTGACGGGGAATTTATAAGAGTTATCGACTACAAGACAAACAACAAGGAATTTTCTTTTGAAAATCTTTTCTACGGGCTTGATTTTCAACTTTTTGTGTATCTGGATGCTCTTACCAGATCAAATCCCGATTACAGGCCTGCAGGTGCATTGTATTTTAAGATAAATGACTTCATCCTTTTAGGCAAAAAGTACGATGATATCCAAAAACTTCAGGATGAAACGGAAAAGCATTACTCCCTGAAAGGACTTATCTCTTCGGAGGATTCTCTTGGTGATGCTTTTGATATTGATACATTTAATTCCAATAAGAGAAATGCAGCATCGGAGGACAGATTCTATATTCTGTTTAATCATCTGGAGAAGAAGGCAACTGAACTTGCACAGGGGATTATGGAAGGTATATATACAATAGATCCGTATGTGAAAGGTGTTCACAGTTCGTGTTCATACTGTGACTTTTCTTCTGTTTGCAGATTCAAAGGTAAATTCAGAAATATCGAAACTTTAAAAGCAGATTCGGTATGGGAAAGACTGGAGGAAGATAATTATGTGGACAACTGAACAATCTGACGCTATATGCGCCCCCGTAACCAATCTTCTTGTAAGTGCGTCTGCCGGCAGCGGAAAAACCGCCGTTATGACAGAAAGAATAATAAGACGTATAATGGATGAAGATGGCTGTGACATTGACAAGATACTTGTGATGACTTTTACAAATGCGGCTGCATCGGAAATCAGGGAAAGAATCAATGCAAATATTATGAAAAAAATTAACGAGAATCCCGACGATGTCCGACTCAAAAAGCAACTTGCATTAAGTGCCAATTCGCATTTTTCCACTATTCACAGTTTCTGTCTTGATATTATAAGATCAAATTTCAACACTCTGGGTCTTGATCCGCAGTTTCGTACAGGTGACCCTGCAGAAATAGAACTTATAAAAAAAGAGGCCATAGACAATGTGTTTGAAAGATTCTATGAATCAGGGGACAGTAACTTTCTGAAACTTGTTTCATCATACACAAGAAGAACCGATTCTGCACTTATTGATATAATTATTAAGATATATGATTTCTCAAGGTCCTTTCCTGAGCCTGAAAAGTGGCTTGATGAGGTTGTAAATCAGTATAGATGCGGCAATGTGAAAGTATATCAGGATGTTCTTCTTAACAAGGCATCATATATGGTAAAGAAGGCTTTTTCCATATACAAAAAAGCCATTTCTTTGTGTGATCTTGATAAGGAGGGTGTGAAGCTGTCTGAATTTCTTTCAGATGAGATGAATATCTGTGACGAAGGAATTAAAAGTCTTTCGGAATGGACAAAAGCCTATGAATATTTCAGCGGGATTAAGTTCAAAACAAGAAGTCAGTCATATGTCAAAAATATGGATCCCGATATATCTGAGAAAGCGGTCTCTTTAAGAAACGAAGGTAAGGAACTTTTAAACGGTATAAAAAGCATCATTTCACTTCCTGAAGAAGAACTTGTGGAAGGGATGAAAAATGCCGCTTCATATATTGAGACAATATACTCTCTTGTACGTGATTTTTCGGTGGAGTTTTCTGATCTTAAATTTAAGAAAAATCTTGTTGATTATTCAGATTATGAGCATTTGTCTCTGAAATGTCTCATGGATGAAAATGGCAAAAAAACCGATTATGCCAGGATCCTTTCAGAATCCTTCGAGGAAATATATATAGACGAATATCAGGACTGTAACAATGTTCAGGAAAGGATATTTACTCTTGTATCAAGGATGGAAGAGGGGCAAAACAATATTTTTATGGTTGGTGACCCAAAACAGAGCATCTACAGATTCCGTGATGCTGATCCGTCGCTTTTTACATCCAAACAAAAGACTTATACAAGATATGATGCATCAGATGTTTCGCCTTGTTCACTTATCACTCTGAACAAAAACTTCCGCAGTAGATGTGAAATACTTGGTGCAGTAAATCATATTTTTTCATGTGTAATGACAGAGGATGTAGGCGGTCTTACATACAACGAGGATGAATATCTGTATTATAACGAAAACTCGCCTTATACAGAAAGAGATTTTTTTAAGACCGTTGATGTGGATATTATTAACTTCGAAAAGGAAAACTTCCCTGATGATGAAGAAGCACTTACTGTTGACAGCGCAGAGGCAATTTATATTGCAAAAAAGATTCGCCAGATTATCGATTCAAAAGAACTGGTATTTGACAAGGAAAAAGGATTCAGAGAAATAAAGTATTCGGATATTGCCGTCCTTATGAGCAGTCTTAAAGGACATGTGCAGGTTTATACAGATATTCTCAAAATGTATTCCATACCTGTGTTTACCGACTACAATGAGGGATATCTTTATTCCGAGGAGATTTCTTCTCTTATTTCGGTGATCAAGGTGGTACTTAATCCTCTTGATGACATTGAACTAATTAGTGCTTTAAGGCTCAGCATATTTGATTTTGACGAAAACGAATTTATGAAAATCCGTCTTTGTGACAAAAACGACTACTTCATAAATGCTATGAGACTTTATGAATCCACATACAAAGACGCTCTCGGACTTAAGATAAGTAATTTTCTTAAATTACTTGAAAAGTTAAGAACTCAGTCAAAACTTCTCTCCACAGTTGACTTTTTGAATTATCTTATTGATGAAACTAACTTCAATGAGTATGTTATGTCCCTTGAAATTCCGGGACAGGCTTTGGCTAATGTAAGACTTTTTATAAAGAGAGCAGAAGAATTCGGCAATACGGATTTTAAGGGAATATTTAATTTCATTCATTTTATCAACGAAAACCTTCGTGGAAAAAAGGATTCTCCCTCAGCATCTCTTATAGACGAATCGGAAAATGTAGTAAGAATAATGTCTATCCACAAGAGCAAAGGACTTGAATTTCCTGTTGTAATTCTTGCAAGATGTGCAAGGCAGTTTAATCCTTTTGAAGAAAGAGGAGATTTTCTCTTGCACAAAAAACTGGGTATCGGACTTAAGTATTCTGATATTACAAGCCACTTTTCTTATCCGCTTATTTCCTTCACTTCAATTAAGGAAATTATAAACAATGAAAGAATATCCGAAGAGGAGAGAGTTCTTTATGTTGCATTGACAAGAGCCAGAGAAAAACTTATAATGGTAGGGTGTATTCCTGATGCATACAAAACTCTGGCAAAATATGATGTGTATGCCTCATATGATAAACCGTTCCCTCAGGATATACTTTTAGGAGCCAAGTGTTTCTTTGACTGGATTATACCGAGCGTACTATATATAGAGAAGGATAATCCTACTTATGTTGGTGAATACAGAACTGAAGATACTGCATTTAAGTTAAGTATCATCGACTCACACACACTTGACATCTCGGATGCTTATATGGATGATGCATCCTTTGATGCAAAAACAATGCTTAATATGGGGGAAGAGGACGATACTTCGCTTACATCATCTGATATTTACAAAAGATTTACATATGTTTATCCAGGATATACAAATGACATTCCGACTGCATTTACCGTAACGGAACTTAAAGAGTTTTACAACAGACTTGAAAATGATGAAGACTATTCATACTATTCAATCCCACCTATAAGAGAAAGAAAAAAAGATGTGAAGGATTCTCATGCAAGAAAGGGAACAATAACTCATCTTGTGCTTAAACATATTGATTTTTGTGAGGATATTTCTGTATCTTATGTTAAGTCATTTATGGAGAAAATGGCAGAAAAGAATTTCTTTACAGAAGATGATATGAAACTTGTAGATGCTGAATCTGTTGTGGAATTTTTAAAAAGTGATTTGGGACGGAGAATTTTAAAAAGCCCGTCTGTTTACAGAGAGTTTCCGTTCAAGGTGCTCAAAAGTGCAAAAGAAGTCTCGGAACACTTTGAAGATAGTGACGAAACAATAGTCATTCAGGGTACGGTGGATCTGTTTTTTGAAAACGAAAGAGGAAACTATACTCTGGTTGATTACAAGACAGACAAAACAGATGATGAAGATAAAATCAGGGCAAATTACAAAAATCAGATTCTTCTTTATAAAGATGCTATTTGTGAAATCACGGGTAAAGACTGTGACGAATGCTATATTTGCCTTTTGAACTGTAACAAAATTATCAAAATCTGACAGGAGATTAAACTATGAATTATTATAACTTTTTTTCTGAACATACCAAAGCCTACAATCTGAGAATGTGGCTTGTTGGTTTTCTTAAATATGCAGTTATATTCGCTTTATCTTTTGCGTTGAGTTTTTTTCTAATATACAATGCGGAGTTTAACGAAACCGAAGAAATAAAAGCACTAAAGGATGAAATTCATCAGTTAAAGAAGGAAAATAAAAAACTATCCGAAACTGTGGATTCAATGAATATACAGATGGATAATGTGAAGAAATTCTACGAAGAAGAGAAGAAAGCACAGTTGAACATCGAAAAGGCAGAAAGCACTTTGGAGTCAGACTAAGATAATACAATTGAATAAGCACACAGGAGATGTAAATATGTAAATTGTTTATATCTCCTTTTTTATGAAATGTTTTATAATTCATTCACTTGCTTTTTGTTGCATTAAACCCGCAATATATGATATACTTGATAATAATATACAAAAGAAGGCGTTATATATGAAAACATTGATAGAATTATTTGATACCTGTCAGATACAGAATATCATAGCAGGGCTTAAACTTAATCCCGAAAAGATTATCTTTGTAGGTTTTGACAAAGTAATGAGGGATAAACGCATTAATGATCTTAAGAATGTTCTTTGTGGAAGAAATCCTCACATTGTTCTTGAATTTAGAAAAGTTTCAAGATATGATTATGAAAAGATTTACTGTGCTCTTGATGAAATTGTAGCCGATAATAAGGACTGTGTATTTGACCTTACAGGCGGTAAGGAACTGGTACTTGCTGCTATGGGAGAACTGTCTGTTACAAGAGATATTCCCATGGTTCAGTTTAATATAAGAACGGGAAATCTTATTAGAGTGAAGAATAGCGACAACATTGTTTGTGAAGATGACAAAGGACTTTCTATAGACGAATGTGTGAAGATGAATGGCGGCTCTGTAATCAAAAATACTGAAACTGACTACGAATGGGATTTCAATGATGAATTCAGAACTGATGTACTAACACTATGGGAAATCTGCAAAGACAATTGCCGTGAGTGGAACATTCAGGCAAATATGTTTGATCTGTTTGAAAAAACAGCCTCATTTTCATATGATGGTATTGTAAAAATCAAACTGTCACAACTTGAATACAACAAAAAACTTAAGCCCGTTAATGAGGACTTGTTAAGAAAACTTGCAAAACACGGATTTATTACTGATTATTTATTTGATGGAGAAAATCTCTCCTTTGGCTACAAAAATCAACAGATTAAGCAATGTTTGCTTAAAGCAGGGAATATTCTCGAACTTTATACATATGTTACTGCATTTAATATATGTAAAAAAGAACCTGGTTTTTTTGATGACTCGGATGTGGGAGTATTTGTTGACTGGGATGGTATTATTACAGGCGAAACCGACGGTACCGACACTAGAAATGAACTTGATGTAGTTTTTACAAGAGGATATATTCCTGTGTTTATTTCCTGCAAGAACGGTCAGGTTCATAAAGAAGACCTCTACGAACTTTATACCGTTGGAGAAAAGTTCGGCGGAGAATATTCGAAACTCGCTCTCATATGCACATATATCAGTAACGATGTTTATCAGAGGGAAACTATCATAAACAGAGCAAAAACCATGAATATAGAAATCATTGATTCTGTTGATGAGATGTCATATGAGGAATTTGAATCTGTACTCAAACGAAGAATGTCATAGATAATACGGAGATTTGATATGAATGATAAATATTCAACATCGCATTTGATAAAAAGATTTTTACCATATTTTAAACCTTACAGAAAAATACTGATTTTTGACCTGTTTTGTGCACTTCTGACAACTCTTTGTGAAATTGTATTGCCGATGATTATAAGACATATTACAAATACTGCACTTATTGATGTAGGTCTTTTGTCTGCAAAACTTATCGGCAGTCTCGCCATGTTGTATCTTTTGTTACGTGTTATAGACGCTGTTTCAAATTACTATATGTCAAATATGGGACATGTAATGGGTGCTATGATGGAAACAGATATGAGAAGGGATGCCTATGCACATCTTCAGAAATTGTCTGTCAGTTACTATAATAACACAAAAGTAGGGCAGATAATGGGCAGAATCACCAATGACCTTTTTGAGGTGACAGAGTTTTCTCATCATTGTCCCGAAGAGTTCTTCATTGCTTTTATAAAGATTGTTGCATCATTTATCATACTCTCAAGGATAAACCTTATGCTTACTGTGTCTATATTTCTTTTCGTGCCTTTGATGACTGTCGTTTGTATGGCACTAAGCAGAAGGATGAAGAGTATATTTGCCAGACAAAGGTTTCAGATAGGTGAACTTAATGCCAATATAGAGGACAGTCTTCTTGGCCAGAAGGTTGTAAAAGCCTTTACAAATGAAGAAATCGAAAATGAAAAATTTGAAAAAGGAAACATAGAGTTTCTGAATATCAAGCGGAAATCCTACAGACTTATGGGGCAGTTCAGTACATCCACAAGAATATTCGATGGTCTTATGTATCTTACAGTTGTACTTCTTGGCGGTATGTATCTTATGAATGGAAATATTCTTCCCGGTGATATGGTAGCCTATGTGATGTATGTTTCCACTCTTATTGCCACAATAAGGCGTATAATCGAATTTACAGAGCAATTCCAGAGGGGTATTACAGGTATAGAACGTTTCATAGAAATTATCGATGCTGATGTGGAAATATTTGATGATGAGGACTGTATTGATATATCTCATCCCGAAGGTAAGATAGAGTTTAAAGATGTGTCATTTGAATATCCTGATGATCACAATAAGGTTTTTTCCAACCTGAATCTTGTGATCAATCCTGGAGAAAAGGTGGCTATTGTGGGACCGTCAGGCGGTGGAAAAACCACCCTTTGTAATCTTATCCCAAGATTTTTTGATACTACAAATGGTGTGATTACACTTGACGGTATAGATATAAGAAAGATTTCTCTTAAGTCATTGAGACAATCTATAGGTGTGGTTCAGCAGGATGTGTATCTTTTTTCGGGAACAGTATATGAAAATATCTCCTATGGAAAATCAGATTCCACATATGATGAAGTGATAGAAGCGGCAAAAAAAGCAGGTGCACACGAATTTATATGCGATTTAAAAGATGGATACGACACATATGTAGGGGAGAGGGGAGTCAAACTTTCAGGCGGTCAGAAACAACGTATCAGTATTGCCAGAGTTTTTCTCAAAAACCCCGAAATACTTATCCTTGACGAAGCCACAAGTGCCCTTGATAATGAGAGTGAATACCTTGTTGCAAAATCCCTTTCTGAACTTGCTAAAGGCAGAACTTCCCTTACTATAGCACACAGACTTTCAAGCATCAAAAATTCTGACAGAATACTTGTGCTTACTGAAGATGGCATTGTAGAAGAAGGCACTCACGATGAACTCCTTTTAAAAAAAGGTATGTATTATAACTTCTATAATATGGCAAATGAAATCAAATAGGCAATATTGTGTAATTTTTGATATACAGAGAGCAATTTTGCACATTGATTAATAAATTTGTTTGTGTTAGTACTTAACAAAAGATACGGAACTTTGTCTCAAACAGTTTGAGAAGGCTTCTTTTATTGCAGATGAGATTGCTGCGAAGTACAATATGATGATTGTTATCGAACCATTGGAGTCATGGAAGACCAACATTATTAACTCTGTAAATCTTAAGCATTTCCTTATAGCAAACCCTGATGGCAGATTCTTCCCGAAGAAAGAAGACTCATATGATTATACAAAAGTTGTAAAAGTATTAAAAGAAATCGGCTATGATGGAAATATGAGTATCGAAGGAAAGACAACTGACTTTGAAAGTGACCTTCCTGAAAGTATTGTATTTCTTAAATCAATCTTTGCATAATTTAAAGGTGGTAAATCCTTATGGACTTACCACCTTTATTTTTTATTCGAATAAATTCAGTTGTGGAGTAGTTGAATCCTCGTCCTTGATGTAATAACCTGTAGCAGGAAGTGCCCTTGCTCTGTAACTTTCGGGGTCAGCAAGGTTTGCCTTGTCAACTGTTACAGCATTTGTAAGGGTACTTTTCTTTTTTAGATTCATAACAGTAACACCCTGAGCATGTTTTGCCGCTTTTGCCACAATGTGTTTAGAATTAAATACCAGAAGTTTGTCTATAGAACTGTATAGAACTATATCACAGTCTTCTTTGATATAAAGTGCACATACAACCTTTGACTTATCGTTGAATGCTTTGATAAGTTTTCTTCTGTTGGTTTTTGTTTCATATGCTTTAAGAGGTACTCGAGAAACCTTTCCGTTTTCGAAGAAGAAGAGCATATCTCCTGAATAATCAGTAGTTGCCACAGCAAATATTGCTTTTTCTTCATCTTCCATTTCAGTAAGATTAGGGGTGAAGTGTCCCCAGTCACTTGCTTTGCAGTCGGCTATTTCAGAAAGTTTCATTTTGTATGCGTTTGCTTTGTCGGTAAACATTATAAGTTCACTTCTGTTGGTAGCCTCCTGCTCAAGAATGATTTCGTCATTTTCTTTAAGTTTGTGTACACCGCCTGAACGGAGACTTACTGCAGTTACTTTTTTAAGATAACTTTCTTTTGTAAGGAAGATTTTCAGGTTATAATCGGGAATTGTATCTTCCATTTTAATTTCAACAATTTCATCTGCTGTGATGATTTCTGTCTTTCTTTCTCTGCCGTATTTTTTGATGATGTCTTTCAGTTCAGCGATTATCAGTTTTTTGATTTCTTTTTCGCTTGAGATGATGGAATTCAGTCTGTCAAGTTCATCCACAATCTGATCAATCTCGTTCAGTTTGTTTATAATGTACTGTTTATTAAGATTGCGGAGTTTGATTTCTGCGATATGCTGCGCCTGAATTTCGTCTATATCAAAGCCGATCATAAGGTTAGGGATTACGTCATCATCTTTTTCTGTATTACGTATGATTTTGATGGCTTTGTCAATGTCGAGAAGTATCTTTTTGAGACCTTCCAGAAGGTGAAGTCTCATTGTAAGTTTGTTTATATCAAATTTGATTTTTCTGGTGATACATCCGATTCTGAATTCCGACCAGTTCTTAAGAATCTCCTTGATTCCCATCACCTTTGGGGTGGTTCCTATAAGAATGTTGAAGTTACATGAGAATGAATCCTCCAAAGGTGTGAGTTTATAAAGTTTCTGCATAAGAGTATCAGGATTTGCATTTCTCTTTATGTCTATTGTAAGTTTGAGACCCGAAAGATCGGTTTCGTCTCTCATATCTGTTATTTCTTTGATTTTTCCAAGTTTTATCAGTTCAATAACCTTGTCCATGATGGCCTCGGTAGTTGTTGTATATGGAATTTCATAGACTTCTATGAGAGAGTTCTTTTTGTCATAGCGGTATTTCGCTCTCAGTTTGAAACTTCCTCTTCCTGTATCATATATAGAAGCAAGTTGTTCTTTGTTATATATAATCTGCGCACCTGTAGAAAAGTCAGGTGCAAGAAGTGTTTCCATGATATCGCATTTTTCATTCTTGAGATATGCAATAGTTGTTTCACAGACTTCTTTTAAGTTGAAACTTGCAATACAACTTGCCATACCCACAGCGATACCCTGATTCGGGTTGACAAGTATATTGGGAAATGTAACAGGAAGTAAAACAGGCTCTTTCATAGTGCCGTCATAACTGTCCTGAAAATCAACTGTGTTCTTATCAATATCTTTGAATATTTCTTTAGAAAATTCTTCAAGTTTTACTTCAGTATATCGTGATGCGGCAAAAGCCATATCTCTAGAATACTGTTTTGCAAAGTTTCCCTTTGAATCAACAAATGGATGCAGGAGACATTCGTTGCCTCTTGTAAGTCTCACCATTGTTTCATATATAGCCTGATCGCCGTGAGGGTTAAGTTTCATTACTTCGCCTACAACATAGGCACTCTTTTTACGAGGACCTGACAGAAGTCCTATTTTGTACATAGTATAAAGGAGTTTTCTGTGGGAAGGCTTGAAACCATCTATTTCAGGGATGGCTCTTGATATTATTACACTCATTGCATAAGGCATATAGTTTTCTTTGAGTGTATCTGTAATTTTCTGTTCTGTATGATTAAACATATCCCCGGGGCTCCTTTCTTAACTTAAATCAAGCATATCAAGATAATCTTTTCCGTACTGTGTGATGTAGTCTTTTCTTCCGTTAAGATCATCACCCAGAAGAATGTCGAATATTCTGGCAGTTTCTTCTGCTTCTTCCTGTGTTACCTTGATAAGGCGTCTGGTTTCGGGGTTCATTGTTGTTTTTGACATCATTTCAGGTTCATTTTCACCGAGACCTTTAGAACGCTGAATTGTATATTTTCCGTCGAAGGTTTTAATGATATCGGATTTTTCTTTTTCTGTATATGCAAAATATGTTTCGTTTTTGTGAGTGATTTCAAAAAGTGGTGATTCTGCAATAAATGCCTTTCCTTCTTTGATAAGGGTAGGAGTGAGACGATAAAGCATAGCAAGGATGAGTGTTCTTATCTGAAATCCGTCAACATCCGCATCGGTACAGATGATTATCTTGTCCCAACGTAGATTGTTTATATCAAATTCGGACAGGTTTTTGTTGCCCTTTATGCTGATTTCTACACCGCAACCCATTACTTTCAGAAGATCTACGATAATTTCCGATTTGAATATTTTGTCGTAACTTGCTTTGAGACAGTTAAGAATCTTACCTCTTACAGGCATTATAGCCTGAAATTCTGAGTCTCTTGCCATCTTACAGGAGCCCAATGCAGAGTCACCTTCTACTATGTACAGTTCTCTTCTTGATACATCCTTTGTACGACAGTCAACAAATTTGGCTACTTTGTTTGTTACATCTATGCTTCCACTTAATTTCTTGGCGATGTTTAATCTTGATTTTTCTGCATGCTCACGGCTTCGTTTGTTGATAAGCACCTGATTTGCAATTTTTTCTGCTTCCATTTTGTTTTCGATAAAATAGAATTCGAGTTCAGATCGCAAAAACTCTGTCATTGCTTCTGCAATAAAAGGGTTATTTATGGCTTTTTTTGTCTGGTTTTCATAACTTGTAAAGGTTGAAAAAGAGTTTGATACAAGTATCAGACAGTCTTTTACGTCGCCAAAGGTAATCTTGGATTCGTTTTTTGTATATTTATTTGTTTGCTTAAGATATTTATCAATAGCATAGACAAAAGCGTTTGTTACCGCTTTGTCAGGAGAACCGCCATGTTCAAGAAAACTTGAATTGTGGAAATACTCAAGAAGTACATTCTGATTTGAAAAACAAAATGCAACAGAAAGTTTTACTTTATAATCATCTTTATCCTCTCTGTCACGGCCTTTCTTTTCACATTCGTAGTACACAGGCAGAGTAAGTGATTTGTCGGATGCAGTTTCCTTTACATAATCAAGAATACCATCATTATATATGTATTCTGTTTCTTCATATCGCATAGGGGACACTTCGTTTTTGAATTTAAAAAGTATTCCTTTATTTACAATAGCCTGCTTTTTCAGTACATCGTGATAAAATTCAAGCGGAATATCTATATTTGTAAATACATCCAAATCAGGAAGCCAGCGGATCTGTGATTTGGTGTGTCGGTAGGTGCATTCCTCTTTTTTGAGTCCGCCAACATTCACACCTTTTTCAAAGTGAAGTTCATATTTATATCCGTCACGATATACACATACATCCATATACTCTGATGCATACTGTGTGGCACATGCACCAAGACCGTTAAGACCAAGGCTGTATTCGTAGTTTTCGCCTGAGTTTGTATTGTATTTACCGCCTGCATACAGTTCTGTAAACACAAGTTCCCAGTTATATCTGTTTTCTTTTGTATTGAAGTCCAGAGGAATTCCACGTCCCATATCTGTCACTTCTATTGACTTATCAAGATATCTTTTTACTTCGATTACATTTCCGTAGCCTTCTCTTGCTTCGTCGATAGAGTTGGACAGGATTTCAAAGAAAGCATGCTCACAACCTTCCAGTCCGTCAGAACCAAAAATAACCGACGGTCTGAGTCTGACTCTGTCGGCACCTTTAAGCATGGATATACTTTCGTTTGTATATTCGGTTTTTTTGTTTGCCATTACTGCACCACCTGTATATTTCGTATGCACTTATTTTAACTTATACAATATGTTGTTGTCAAGATTTGTAATTTAGATTTAATATTTGTTTCATTATATATAATAAATGGTTAGCGAGAAGAATTGTTTTCTTATTTTGCTAAAATATTCAAAAATCTACTTGATTTTTATAAATTAGTATGTTATAATAGCGTAGTTCGTTAGATAAAATTACTTAAAGAGAGGTTATAAATATGGGTACATTAAAAACAATTCTTATCGTTATTCAGGTTATTCTTGCAATTGTGTTGATTATTTCTGTTCTTATGCAACAGGGTAAGAGCGCTGGTCTTTCAGGTGCTATTTCCGGCGGTGCAGAAACATTCTTCGGAAAAAATAAAGCAAGAACTATGGATGCAATGCTTTCCAGAATCACAACAATCTCTGCTACATTGTTCCTTATTCTTTCGCTTGTACTTTCATTGGTACTTAAATAAGAACGACTTGTTACTGCCTTGCATCAGCAAGGCAGTTTTTTTGTAAAAATACAAAATATCACTTGAAATATTTATATCGATAGTGTATAATAGATTTCAGTCGTACAACCGGGGCGGTAGCGGTGCCCTGAACTTGCAACCCGCTATAGCAAGGGTGATGATTGATTTGAGGATTATCTTCATTGTAGCAGCACTTATGAGACGGTGTTGATGATCAAGTCTTGTGCAATATGGTGATTGTGAACCCGGTCAGGTGGGGAACCAAGCAGCCGTAAGCAGTTTTCTGTATGTGACACAAGGTCGCTTGGTCTGAGTCGTTTTATAAGAAAGCGTGCGATGACGGTATTTCGATTTTCAATCGTACGGCTTTTTAAATATTCGTAACAAAATATATTATCATATGTTTTGAAAACGTAAAAACTCCGCCAAAGTTCGTCAAAATGCTCGTGAATACACAAAGTATTCACTGTGCTTTTTCCTTCTTTGACAAAGTTTTTTCTGTTTTCAATCACTTCGTTAACATATGCTACCATATTTTGTTACTCATTCAGGTTTAACGGAACAAAACAACTTCATATGTTTTGAAAACGTAAAAACTCCGCTAGAAGTTCGTCAAAATGCTCGTAAGTACTCAAAGATTAACTGCGCTTTTTCCTTCTTTGACAAAGTTTTTCTGTTTTCAATCACTCTTAGTTTTAAATATAAACATAAAGTACAAATTTTATTTAATGAGAGGTGCAATATGGCTTACAAAGCACTATACAGAAAGTGGAGACCGCTTGTTTTCGATGATGTGTGCGGTCAGGAACATATAACCACTACATTAAAAAATGAAATTATCGGCAACAAAACTGCTCATGCATATCTTTTTACAGGTACAAGAGGTACAGGTAAGACTTCAAGCGCAAGGATATTTGCAAGAGCAATCAACTGTACCCAATCCACAGACGGGAATCCATGCAATCAATGTGAAATGTGTAAGGGGATTCTCGATGAGACTATTCTTGATGTGGTGGAAATGGACGCCGCTTCACACACAGGCGTAGATAATATCCGACAGATTATTGAACAGATACAATATGTATCAACCGTTGCAAAATACAAAGTTTATATCATTGACGAAGTTCATATGCTTTCTGCAGGTGCATTCAATGCACTTCTAAAGACCCTTGAAGAGCCACCTCAGGGAGTGGTGTTTATTCTTGCCACAACAGAAGTACACAAAGTTCCCGCAACCATCCTTTCAAGATGTCAGAGATTTGATTTCAAGACCATCGGCGAGATTGAAATTGCCGACAGAATCAGATATATATTAAAAGAAGAAAATATTATTGTATCTGACGATGCAATTAATTATGTATCATATCTGGGAAACGGCTCTATGAGAGATGCTCTGAGCATCCTTGATCAATGCCTTGCATTTAAGGATAATGACCTTTCTTACGAAGATGTTGTAGGGATTGTAGGCGGAATAGATGACAGATTTATATACAACATCTGTTCTCTTATTGCTGAGGAAAATGTAAAAGGTGTTATAGAAGCCTTTGATGCACTTATAAGAGAGGGGAAAAACATCGACAATTTCACTTCTTCTATGATGGTTGCACTAAGAAATATTATGATTTCCAAGTGTACCGATTCTGACAAAGTCCTTGGTGCAGGAAATAAGAGAAATGCAGAGATAAGAGAAGTTGCAGATAAGTTTACATTGGAAAAACTTTCCCATGCTATTGAAATCACAAATGAATTGTCAAATAATATAAAGTTTTCATCCAATGTAAAGGCTCTGTGTGAACTTTCCCTTATCCGTATGACTGATCCCAGATTTTCTGATTCAAAAGAGGCTCTTCTTGCAAGGATAGCCACTTTGGAAAAGAATATATCTGAGGGAAGTTTCAATGTAAATGTTCAATCCGTTAATACTACTGTTTCCAAAGAGGATTCTTGTCCTGCAAAAGAAAAAACAGAAGTTTATGAGCCTGATGTTGAAGAGGTAGAAACAAGTGCAACTGTTTCTTCTGATTCATCTGTATCTTCTATGGAAGATATTGTGCTCAACAAGGACGAAATCAACGGATGGATGTTTGCTAACGGTCACATAGAGATATGCACAGCCCTTATGGGTTCATCCTTTTATACAAAAAATGATGAGATTTATATTTGCGTTGAAAATCACGAAAATTATATGAAACTCAACCAGACTGATGCAAAGAATCTTATTTGCCAGGCTATACAAGAAAAATTCCAGATTTCTGTCAATATAAATATTACCTTTGACAAAGGTAGCGATGACAATGATGAAGGGATTTTTTCCGAACTTAAAGATTTGTCAAAAAATTTCCCCAACAATTTCAATATTAGTTGATGTAAAAAGTTGACAAAAAGGCATTGCTATGCTATAATTTCTAGATGTGCAATTATTTTTGCATCCTATGATACAAAAGAGGAGGTGCATTATGGTAAAAGTGGCAATAATGGGCTTCGGCACAGTTGGGTCAGGCGTGTACGAAGTTTTGAGAAATAACAGAAAATCCATAATGACAAAGACAGGAAAAGATATTGACGTTAAATATATTCTTGATATCAGAGATTTTCCCGATCATCCGGAAAAAGAACTTTTCACAAAGAATTTTGAGGATATCCTTAATGATTCTGAGGTTTCTGTTGTTGCAGAAGTTATGGGCGGACTTAATCCTGCTTATGACTTTACAAAGCGCTTGCTTTCTGCAGGAAAGAATGTTGTTACATCCAACAAAGAATTGGTTGCTACATATGGGCATGAGTTAATGCAGATTGCCAGAGAAATGGGTGTTAAGTATTTGTTTGAAGCAAGTGTCGGCGGCGGTATTCCTGTTATAAGACCAATGTCACAATGTTTTGCAGCAAACAATATCATCTCAGTCGCAGGTATTCTTAACGGGACAACAAACTTTATTCTAAATCAGATGATTTCCAAAGGGAAGTCCTTTGATACCGCGCTAAAAGAAGCCCAGGAAAACGGATATGCAGAAAAAGATCCTACCGCTGATATAGAAGGTTTCGATGCTTCAAGAAAGATATCCATACTTTCATCATTGGCAACAGGCGAAAGAATTGATTATAATAAAGTATATACCAAAGGTATTTCCGACATCACACTTACTGATATAGAGTATGCATCTGAAATTGATGGTGTGATCAAACTTATCGGATTTTTCAAAAGAATCGATGATGATAAGTGTATCGTTAAGGTTTCACCTATGGTTGTATCAAAAGATAATCTTCTTTCAGGCGTAAATGGTGTTTATAATGCAGTAATGGTGGAAGGCGATGCAGTAGGCAAGACAATGTTTTACGGACATGGAGCAGGTAAACTTGCCACCGCAAGTGCTGTATGTGCGGATATTGTGGATATTGCAGAAAATCCTCACAAACACAATACTTCATATTGGGCACCTGAATGCAGTCTTCAGATTTTGCCCGAAGAGGAAACAGTTGCTAAGTTCCTTGTCACATTCAAGACAACTGACAGGGATATTTCTTCTCTTTCATCTTTGATCGGGATAGAAAAAGTAATAGATATAAAACACGACGAAATCGGTATATTGACAAAAGAAATGATGAAAAAAGATTTGCTTGATGCAATCGGAAATTATTCATCAGATATTATAAAAGTAATTCAGGTACTTTGATAAACAGGAGGAATATATGAGTTTAATAGTTCAGAAATACGGCGGAAGTTCTGTGGCTGACAAAGACAAAGTCTTTAATGTTGCAAGACGAATCGTTGAAACATACAAAAATGGAAATTCAGTTGTAGTTGTAGTGTCTGCTCAGGGCGATACAACAGATGATCTTATTGAAAAAGCAAATGAAATTTCCAAGAATCCTTCAAAAAGAGAAATGGATATGCTTCTCTCTACAGGTGAGCAGATTTCCATATCACTTCTTGCAATGGCTATTCATGAACTTGGTTATCCTGCAGTATCTCTTACAGGATGGCAGGTAGGAATGGAAACTGACAGTCAGTATTCCAAATCCAGAATCAAAAAAGTAGAGGCTTCAAGAGTGAAAAAAGAACTGGATCATAACAATATTGTCATTGTTGCAGGTTTCCAGGGTATCAACAAATATGAAGATATTACAACACTTGGAAGAGGCGGCTCTGACACATCAGCAGTTGCTCTTGCAGCAGCGCTTCATGCTGATATGTGTGAAATATACACAGATGTTGATGGCGTTTATACAGCAGACCCCAGAATTGTAAAAGATGCAAAGAAGATGGATGAAGTTTCATTTGACGAAATGCTTGAACTCGCAAGTCTTGGTGCAGGCGTTCTTCACAACAGATCTGTTGAAATGTCAAGAAAATATAATGTTAATATGTGTGTAAGAAACAGTATGAATGATCATGAAGGTACTATTGTCAAGGAGGGCAAAAAGATGGAAAGAATGGTTGTAAAAGGCGTTGCTCATGATTTGGATGTAGCGAGAATCGCACTTGTGAATATAGATGATGAACCGGGTGCTGCTTTCAAAGTGTTCTCACTTATGGCTAAGCACAATGTTGACGTTGATATTATTCTTCAGTCAATCGGTAGAGAAAACAAAAAAGATATCAGTTTTACAGTGAAAAAATCTTCATTGGATGTTGCAAAGAAAATTCTTGAAGAAAGTCAGGAATTCCTTGGATATGACGAAATCAAAGTTAGTGAAGATGTTGCAAAGGTTTCTATCGTTGGTGCAGGTATGGTAAATAACCCCGGTGTTGCTGCCAAGATGTTTGAAGCACTTTATGATGCTGGCATCAATATCCATATGATTTCCACATCCGAAATCAAGGTTTCTGTTCTTATCAGCAGTGCCAATGTTGAAAAAGCAGTAAATGCTATTCACGACAAATTTGAATTGGGCAAATAATTGCAGATTGAAAGGGCACTTTTTTAAAGGTGCTCTTTTTTGCAATATGGAGGATAAGATGAGTAATTTAGGAAAAATTGAAGGACGTAATCCTGTTATGGAGGCTTTGAAATCCAAGCGTCCCATTGATAAAATTTATATCAAAAAGGGAGAAATCTCAGGCTCTCTTATAAAAATAGTCAATATGGCAAAAGATATGAAAATCCCTGTAAGTTATGTGGAGAAAGTCAAACTTGATGAAATGAGTGAATCTGGTTCTCATCAGGGCGTAATTGCTACTGCTCCCGTAAAAGATTATGTTAGTGTAGATGATATTCTTAATGCAGCAAAGGATAAAGGAACAAACAATTTCATTATCATAGCAGATGAAATTGCCGATCCGCACAATCTTGGTGCTATTATCAGAACTGCCAATGCTGCAGGAGCCGACGGGGTTATAATATCCAAACACCGCGCCGCAGGACTTACACCTGTTACAGAAAAATCATCTGCAGGTGCAACAGAGTTTACCCCTGTTGCAAAGGTTACAAACATTGCGAAAACCATTGACTACTTAAAAGAAAACAATATCTGGGTTATAGGCTCTGATATGGACGGAACAACCACGATTTATGATCAGGATTTTTCGGGTAATATTGCTATTGTAATTGGTTCCGAAGGATTCGGTATGAGCAAACTTGTAAAAGATAAATGCGACTTCCTTACAAAGATTCCTATGTATGGCGAAATCACGTCGCTTAATGCATCTGTTGCAGGGGCGCTTATGATTTATGAAGCAGTTAGATACAGAAATTTTAAGAAATAAAACGGGGGAAAAGAAATGAAAGCGATAATCACGGTGCTTGGTAATGATAAAGTTGGTATAATTGCAGGCGTAAGCAATACATTGAAAGAACTCAATGTGAATATTATCGATATTACACAGACTCTTTTTGACAACACATTTGCGATGTTTATGAAAGTAGATACAAAAAATGCAAATGAAGAATTCAGCGTTCTTGTATCAAAACTTCACACATGTGGCGAAGACCTTGGTGTTTCTGTTACCATGCAGCACGAAGATATATTTAATTCTATGCACAAAATCTAAGAACATCAGGAGGGATATGATATGATCAATACAGGTGAAATACTTGAAACCATTCATATGATAGAAAAAGAAAACCTTGATATCAGAACGATTACAATGGGAATTTCTCTTCTGGATTGTTCAGGAGAAGATGTTGACAAGGTTTGCAATGATATATATGTAAAAATTACTACCAAAGCAAAAGATCTTGTGAAGGTAGGCAGAGATATCGAGAGTGAATATGGTATTCCTATTATCAACAAAAGAATTTCCGTTACACCGATTTCTCTTATAGGCAGAAATTTTTCTTCCAAAGACTTTGTAAAAGTTGCCAAAACTCTTGACAAAGCGGCAAATGAAGTAGGAGTCAATTTTATCGGTGGATATTCTGCTTTGGTTCACAAAGGCTTTACAAACAGCGAAATCAACCTTATAAAATCCATCCCTGAGGCTTTGGCAAGTACAAATCTTGTATGTTCAAGTGTTAATGTAGGCACTACAAAAGCAGGAATAAATATGGATGCTGTCAAACTTATGGGTGATATCATAATAGAAACTGCATCTCTTACAAAAGATACAGATGGCTTCGGATGTGCAAAACTTGTTGTTTTTGCAAATGCAGTAGAGGACAATCCTTTTATGGCAGGTGCTTTTCACGGTGTTGGCGAAGCAGAATGTGTTATAAACGTTGGCGTAAGCGGCCCCGGAGTGGTTAAATGCGCTTTGGAAAAGGTAAAAGACGGAGATTTTGAGACTCTTTCCGAAACTATCAAAAAGACCGCATTCAAGATTACCAGAATGGGACAACTTGTTGCAAAAGAAGCATCAAAAAGACTTGGAGTTCCTTATGGCATTGTAGATTTGTCTCTTGCCCCTACACCTGCAATCGGTGATAGTGTGGCATATATCCTTGAAGAAATGGGACTCGAGCAATGCGGTGCACACGGCACAACCGCAGCATTGGCACTTCTCAATGACGCTGTGAAAAAAGGCGGTGTCTTCGCTTCATCATATGTTGGCGGACTTAGTGGCGCATTTATTCCCGTAAGTGAAGATGCGGGTATGATAGACGCAGTTACGAAAGGATCTTTATCTTTGGAAAAACTCGAAGCAATGACCTGTGTCTGCAGTGTTGGTCTTGATATGATTGTTATACCCGGGGACACTCCTGCATCCACCATTTCAGCAATCATCGCTGATGAGGCGGCAATCGGTATGATAAACTGCAAAACAACTGCTGTAAGAGTAATTCCTGCACCTGGCAAGGTAGTAGGGGACGTGGTTGAATTTGGTGGTCTTTTGGGAACTGGTCCTGTTATGAAAGTAAGTGGGCTTTCAAGTGAAAAATTTATCTCAAGAGGTGGCAGAATCCCTGCACCGATACACAGTCTCAAAAACTGATAAACATTTACCGAATTGGAGTTTTTGTATGAAAACAGTTGGTATTATTTGTGAATACAATCCATTTCACAATGGTCATAAATTCCATATAGAGAAAGCAAAAGAGGTGACAGGCTGCCACAATGTGGTGTGTGTAATGAGCGGAAGCATTTCTCAGCGTGGAGAAGTATGTATTTTTGATAAATGGAAAAGAGCAGAAGATTCTGTAAGATACGGTGCAGATCTTGTGATTGAACTTCCTGAATACTATGTTCTTCAGGGAGCAGATATATTTTCTTACGGTGCAGTTAAACTTCTCGAAAGTCTTGGTGTTGTGGATTGTATTTCATTTGGTTCGGAGTCAGGGGATATTGACCTGCTTAAAAAGGTTGCCCGTGTCACGGAGACAGAAGAATATAATCGTAATGTTCGTATGTATATGGATCAGGGGAAATCATATCCCGTTTCCTGCTCTTTGTCACTAAAAATGATGTGTGATACAGAACTTAAGGCAAACGATATGCTAGGTGTTTCGTATATACGTGCTCTTGATAGGATTAAGTCTGATATTTTGCCTTACTGCATAAAAAGAGAATCTGTTGAGCATAACAGTGATATGGCAAATGGTGAATTTGCGTCGGCATCTTATATACGTAAACTTCTTTTAGAGGGCAAAATATCCGATGCAGAAAAACTTGTTCCGTACAAAATAACAGATGATACAAAGATTTATGACGAAGAAAAAATGTATAACATAATCCGCTATGTTATATCTAATCTTTCTGATTCTGAATTTTCTCGTGTAAAAGGTATTGAACCAGGTCTTAATATAAGAATCAAAAAGGCTCTTGAAGGTTCAAATTGCCTTGAAAAATTCTATGATAATGCTGTTACGTCGAGATACACCATCAGCAGAATACGACGTCTTGTCAAATGCGCTATGTTAAACATTGACACAAATGCAGAACTTTCATACATAAGATTACTTGCCTTTAACGATAATGGCAGAAAACTTATAAAAGAAATAAAGGAGAAATCCTCCTTACCTGTTATAAGCAAACTTGCTGATTACTCCGATGATGATATTATGCTTGAATGGGATGTAAATGCTACCGCACTTTCCACTTATTGTATTGACAATCCCGATGAAGGTCCTGACGATTACAGGGTGTCACCGGTTTATGTCAAACAAAAATAGTTCAAAGTTACAAAATTCTCTTTACAACTTTTAAAAAATGTCGTATAATATATATGTATATTTTATTAATATATAAATTAAGTGATAAATTTTAATTTAACGGAGGAATATATTATGGCACAGATTACAAAAGATACTATTATTATGGACGTATTGAAGATTGATCAGGGTACAGCACCTTTCTTTTTTGAAATCGGTATGCATTGTCTCGGATGCCCTTCAGCATCAGGAGAAACAGTAGAAGAGGCTTGTGCTGTTCACGGCGTGGATGCAGATGAATTGGTTGACAAGATCAACAATTACCTTGCTGAGAAGTAATATTTGAAGATAATTTGTTTATAATTTCTTATTTGACGATTTGATTATTTTCAAATCGTCAAATTTGGCTTTTGATGAATTTTTGATTACAAACGGAGATGTGTTGATATGACTCAGGACAAAAAACTTGTAGATGTGAAAATACATGGCAATAAGTATTCTTTTTCAGGATTTGAATCAGAAGAATATATAAAAGAAGTGTGTGCATATGTAGATTGTAAAATCAAGGAGATTGCCCTTGACAACAAAGAACTTTCTCCTTATAACCTTGCAGTTCTTTCTGCTGTCAACATAAGCGACGAATATCACAAAAGATTGCAGGTAGAAACCGCGTTCGAATCAAAACTTAAAGAAACCAACCTAGTTTTGGAAGAACTAAGAACCAAATTAATGATTTTAGAAAAGGAAAACGATTATTTGAGACAGGTTATCGACAGTCTCAAAGAACGTGCTTAATAATATGAATTCTAAAGATATAGAAATCTTATCTCCTGCAGGAGATCTTGATACATTTAAACGTGCCGTCGATAATGGAGCAGATGCAGTTTATCTTGGTGGCAAAAACTTTGGTGCAAGAAAAAACGCAACAAATTTTTCCTTGGACGAAATAAAAGAAGCAATTAACTATGCTCACTTGTCCGGCTCTAAAGTATATATTACTGTAAATACTCTTGTTTTTGATGAAGAAATAGAGGATTTGTTTTTATTTTTAAAGGATATATACAACTCTGGTGTCGATGCGATCATTATTCAGGATATGGCAGTATCCGAAATTGCAAAGAAATACTTTCCCGACCTTAAACTTCATGCAAGTACACAAATGACCATACATTCTCTTGATGGTGTAAATATCCTTTATGATGAAGGATTTGAAAGAGTTGTATTATCGAGGGAATTATCTTTTGGCGAGATTGAGAATATATGCAAAAACACCGATGCAGAAATCGAAATGTTTGTTCACGGGGCACTTTGCGTGTGTTATTCGGGACAATGTCTTATGTCAAGTGTAATAGGGCAGAGAAGCGGAAACAGAGGTGAGTGCGCTCAGCCTTGCAGACTGCCTTTCAGATTCAGAGACTATGATGGAAATATTTCAAAGAATCCTTCATATCTTTTCAGTCTCAGGGACCTTTGTCTTGCAAATAAATATGAACTCCTCAAAAAAGCAGGAGTGAAATCTCTAAAAATAGAAGGAAGAATGAAGAACAGTCAGTATGTTTCCTTTGTTACTGATATGTATTCAGGACTTAAAGAGGGAAAGGGTATTTCTAAAGAACAATATCTTGATGCAGAGAAGATTTTCTCCCGTTCGGGATTTACTGAAGGATATTTTGATGACAACAAAGGTACACATATGGTCAATATTTCATCGAACAATGATGATGTATATAAGAATATACCAAAGGAACTTCTTGACAGATGCTCAAAGATGGGAGAGAAAAGAAGAAGACCTGTGTATGCACATTTAAGAGCAAAAGTAGGAGAACCACTGATGCTCAGAATGTGGCTTGATGATGAAAATGTATCAGAGATCACTTTGGACGACAAGGTTTCTATTGCACAAAATGCACCTTTGACTTATGATAAGATACATTCAGCCATAAGTAAACTTGGAGATACTTTCTTTTATCTTGAATCTCTTGAAGCAGACTTTGATGATAATGCATTTGTGCCTGTAAAAGATTTCAATTATGCAAGAAGATATTGTACAGAAATACTTGAAAATAATATTACAAAATTAAAAAGAAATGAGTCACAGGGTGAATTTTCTTATAAAACTTCAAAGAATCAACCAAAAACATTTGAAATAAGAGCCAAAGTAAATACACGGGAACAGTTCAATGAATGTCTTAAAGTAAATGAAATCAAGAAGATATTCCTTGAATATGAAGAATTCATCCTTGACAGAGAATATTATCTTTTACACAAAGACAGACTTGTTGTTTCTCTTCCTGTGATTATCAGGGACAAGTTTGCTGATAAAATAGATTTGTCGGGTGTGGATTGTGTTTCTATCTCCAATATAGGTCACCTTAAATTGTGTGAAGGAAAGACTCTCTATGGCGATGATGGACTTAATATTACCAATTCATTGTCCTGTAATTACTATGGCAAATTTAACTTTAAATCAGTTGTGCTTTCTCCTGAGATGAATTTAAGGCAGATAGGCTTCTTAAATTCTCTTGTTGATACAGAAATTATTGCATACGGTAGGCTTTCCCTTATGACAAGTGAAAACTGTCTTGTTAAGACACATTACGGTAAATGTAACTGTAAAGACAGAAAGTTCTTTTCGGTTTTCGACAGAAAGGGTAAAGAATTCCCAGTTATGTCAAGGAAATTCAACTGCACGAATACTGTCTATAACAGCGCTCCCGTGTATATGGGAGACAGACTTAATGAAATAGAGAAAACAGGCGTTTCTGCCATCAGACTTGTATTTACCACCGAAGATAAAAACACCGTGAGGGAAATTATATCTATGTATTCAAAAGGTCAGAAAGCAACCTTTGAATACACAAGAGGTCATTTATACAGAGGTGTTCTTGAATATGAAAAAAATTAAGATTTTTGATGTTATAATAATTGCTTTGGCACTTTTGTGCGGAATAGGTCTCATTTTTTCATCATCGTTTTCAGATAATGCAGATAAGGGTATCTGTGTTATAAAAGTAAATGGACAGGAAATAAGAAAGATTGATTTGTCTATGGTGTCCGATGACGAAGTGATAAAAATAGATAATGAATATGGCGAAAACCATATTCTTATCACAAAAGATGGCGTATCTGTTACATATTCTGACTGTGTACAAAAGGTCGAAATACAGGACAAACCAATTTATAAACCAGGACAATCATTAGTCTGTCTGCCTCACAGACTTGTTATTGAGATTGTAGGAGACGGGGATAACCCCGATGCAGTTACATATTGATGAATAAAGCAAAAACCATTACATTTTCTGCAATTATGACTGCTCTTGGAATTGTTTTTGGAATTCTTGAGGCAAATTTTTTGAATTTCAATGTGCTTCCGGGATCAAAAATCGGCATATCAAACATTGTATGCCTGGTTGTTTTGTATCTGTTTGATTTTAAGACTGCATTGGCTGTAAATGTTTCAAGGACGGTCTTTACAGGGTTACTGTATTCAGGGATGTCATCTTTGTTGTATTCCCTTCCTGCAGCAATAATAAGCGTATTTTCCATGCATATTATAAAAACAATATGTGCTGATAAGGTGTCCTGTATAGGTGTTTCCGTTGCAGGTGCGTTTTTTCACAACCTTTGTCAGGTTGTTATGGCAATGGTTATATCAGGAAGTTTCAATATGATATATTATTTCTCTTATTTATCTTTAATAAGTGTTGTCACAGGCATCTTTACAGGGGCAATAGCATCTGTAGTGATAAATAGGATAAGAAGGATTTGATTTGATGAAAAAAGTTGTTCTTGCATCCAAATCTCCGAGAAGAAAGGAAATTCTCGAAGATGCAGGGGTAAAGTTTAAAATAGTTGTAAGTGATGCAGATGAATCGATTGTTCCTAAATGTGTTGCACCTGAACTATATGTTTCAGAACTTGCTTTGCTTAAAGCAACTCATACAGCACGTCAATTGCACGGCGACTATCTTGTGATAGGTTCTGATACCATAGTTGAATATGAGGGCAGATTTTTGGGAAAACCTAAAACTGAAGATGAAGCATTCAGCATTATAAAGAGTCTTTCAGGTAATGAACACAGGGTATATTCAGGGATTTGTGTTTTTGACACAAAGACAGGTCGCGCAGAGACGGATTTTGAGTGCACAAAGGTGTATTTCAAAACGCTTTCTGATTTACAGATTAGAGAATATATACTGACTGATGAACCATATGACAAAGCAGGCGGTTATGCAATTCAGGGAGTATCAGGTGCCTTTGTGGAAAGAATAGACGGGGATTATTACAATGTTGTGGGATTGCCGCTTGATAAACTCATAAAACTTATGAAAGATAAATTTGATTTTGATTTAATAACTAAAAAATAATCAGGGAGATTTAGATATGCGTAAGGATATTGGAATTGATTTAGGTACAGACAACACAATGATATATATCCGCTCTAAAGGAGTTGTTCTTTCAGAACCTACCTGTGTCGTGGTTGACAACGATTCTAAGGGTATAATTGCCATAGGCAATAATGCCCGTGAGATGATGGGCAAAACTCCGAAGAATATCACATCTGTTGAACCTTTAAAAAGTGGTGTAATATCTGATTTTGATGCAACAGAAGAGATGCTTTCGTATTTTATAAAAAAAGCACTTACAAAAAAAGGTGTTGTAAAGCCCAGGGTTATCGCATGTACACCTTATGATGCAAGTCCTGTAGAAAAGAAGGCAATAGAAGAAGCCATTCTTCAGGCAGGAGCAAGGGAAGTGCTGATTGTTGATGAACCAATGGCTGCTGCTATCGGAATAGGATTGCCTGTAGAAGAACCTGTTGCAAATATGATTGTGGATATCGGTGCAGGGACAAGCGAGGCGTCTGTTATTTCCCTTAACGGTATTGTGTCAAGCACTTCACTCAGAGTAGGCGGTAATGACTTTGACAGAGCGATTATGCAGTATATCAAACGGAAATATCGTGTATATATAGGAGAGGCAAGCGCCGAATCTATTAAAATCGAACTTTGTTCACTAAGCGAAAATCCTGAAGATAAATCTTTGGAAGTAAAAGGCAGAGACACTATTACAGGACTTCCGAAGTCAGTAATGGTGAATGCTAAGGAAATCAGCGAGTGTGTACATCCTATCTGTGAACGTATTGTAGATGTTATTAAAGAAACTCTTGAAAATACTCCACCTGAACTTTCTGCAGATATACTTGACAAAGGTATTGTTCTTTGTGGTGGCGGTAGCCTTATAAACGGAATGTGCACATATTTAAGTTCGAAAACAGGTATGAAAGTATTTCTATCAGAAAATCCTAAAGAGGCAGTTATACTGGGTACAGGCAAACTTTTGGATGAATTTGATTTTGTAAGACGTGATTTCGGTCTCAAATAATTGAAAGGCTGACGATGTGATATGAATTTTTTAAAAAATAAAACCAGTTTATTTATGTTTATTACCACATTTGTTCTTGTTATTCTTATGGCTTTATCCACTTTGCCAAAAGGTGTACTGGATTTTACAGGCAATGTATTCGGAGTGATCATCACTCCGGTCCAGAAACTTCTTGGCGGAGTTGTTGATACAATAGGTGACGGAGTGGATTTTGTATTAAATATAGGGAATCTTGATGAAGAAAATTCAAAACTAAAAGAGCAGATTTCAGTTCTGAACTCCGAAGCACGTGAGATAAATGAGATAAAGAGTGAAAACGAGAGACTCAGAGCAATGCTTTCTCTCAAACAAAAAGACACAGATAGGATTATGGTCTCTGCAAATATTATTTCAGGAGATGCTGATAACTGGTTTTCTGTATTCACTCTTGATTGCGGGTCTTCAGACTCAGTCAAAGTGAACGATGCGGTTATTACCAATGATGGCCTTGTAGGTTACATATATGAAGTAGGGTACAACTGGTCAAAAGCGAAGACTATCCTTGATCCTTCAGGATCTGTATCTTCCCAGATAGACAGAATCCGTGCAAACGGCATATGCAGCGGAGATATATCTCTTAAAAATTCTTTCAGTTTAAAGATGTCCTATCTTACTTTGTCTTCTGCTGTAATTGTAGGGGACGATGTTGTTACAAGCGGTCTTGGCGGACTTTATCCTAAGGGAATTCATATTGGCAAGGTTTCGGAAATCCGCAAATCTTCTGACGGAATGAGCCAGATTGCTATTGTTAAAACTTCTGTTAATTTTGATGAAATTGGCGAAGTTTTTGTTATCGTTGGAAACAAAGCAAATGAAGAGGAATAGTGAAGAGGTTATATTATGAAATGGGTTAAATATTATTCGCTATTAATATTCCTGTATATTTTTCAGACAGTACTTGGGAGCAGTATAAGGATTTTTGGTATTTTGCCTGACCCCGTGTTTGTACTTTCAGTATATGTGGCCCTGAAAGAAAACCGCTTCGGAGCACTTGTTTTTGGTGTTGTTGCGGGACTTAGTAAAGATTTCTCTCTTATGCAGACATTCGGGATTAACGGGCTTATTACACTATATACTGTTTTTCTCATTTCTGTTTTTAAAGATAAATATTTTTATCCCACAATACTTGTAAACGCAATTTTTGTTTTTGTATCTGGTATTCTGTATCAGTCTCTGTACTTTTATACACAGTTTACCATGTGGGGTCTGGGAGATTTTTCCTATTCCTTTTTGTATGTTATATTACCTCATTGTTTATATAATACTATTTTATCTTTTGCTGTTTATGTATTTTGCGGTTTTATGACAGGAGACAAATTTTTTCAATCAAAATCCATATGGAGACGAATTAAATGAGAAATAAAAATGATAAAAAAGTTTTAATCATTATTGCTGTCTTTATATTTCTTGTACTTCTAATTACATACAGATTGTTTTATCTTCAGATTGTAAAAGGAAAAGAGTATGATGAGCAGTCGAATATCAGAATGAGTTATTCCGAAGTCATCAGTGCTCCAAGAGGAAATATCCTTGACAGACTTGGACGACCTATTGTAACCAATGAGAATGGTTTTCAGATTGAAATCAAATATTCTTCCGACAAAACTGACAAGCAGTTAAACGAGGAAATATTATCGGTTACTTCTCTTTTTAAAAAATACGGAGAACCATATCGTGATGCATTGGAAATCTCTTATTATCCTTATGAGTATCTTTTTGAAAATTATTCAGAAGAGAAAAGAAAGGAACTCATCAAAGAGTTTTCTTTGTCCGAAGATGAAAAAAAGCACCTTAGTGCTGAACAAAAAATCAATGAACTTAAAAAGAAATATGGCGTGTCTGGTAACTACAGTCAGGATGAAATAAGGGATATAATCGGTATCCGTTATGAAATGGAAAAGAGACTGTTCAGTTATTCAAATCCCTTTGTGTTTTCTGCAAATGCAAACATTAATATGGTAAGCGAAATAAAAGAAAACACATCCTCGTTTGGTAATATCTACATCAAAACTCAACCAAAACGCAGTTACATTTATGATGGACTTGCATCTCATATTCTCGGCAGAGTCGGACTTATATATAGGGAAGAATATGAAGTTATGAAGGATAAAGGGTATTCTTTTAATTCCATTATCGGAAAAGATGGTCTGGAAAAATACCTTGAATCCTACATCAAAGGTCAGGATGGACTCAGCAGTGTTAAATATAAAGTAGATGGCAATGTAGAAAAAAGCACCGAAGAAATCCCTGCAATCGCAGGAGATAATGCTATCCTTACCATTGACCTTGAACTGCAGAAAACTGTAGAAGAAGCGTTGAAAAACACTATAAACAGATTGTATCATTCCAAAGATTCGGAATCCAACCCTCAGGCAGGTTCAGTTGTATGCATGGATGTGAATACAGGCGAAATCCTTGCTCTTGCAAATTATCCCACCTACAGTCTTGAGAATTTCGATAAAGATTATGATGAATTATACAAAAACCCTGTCAAACCAATGTTTAACCGCGCTATAAGCGGCACATATGCTCCCGGTTCTACTTTCAAAATGCTTACGGCTATTGCGGGACTTGAAGAGGGCAAGATTACTTATGATGAACTTATTAAAGACGAAGGCAGATATAAACTACTTGACAGATTCTTCAACTGCTGGATTTGGTCTCAGACAGGTGGTACACACGGGTTTACTGATGTGTCAAAGGCAATAAGTGAGTCCTGCAACTATTATTTTTATGAAGTAGGGCACAGACTCGGGATTGATACCCTTGTGGATTATACCACATTGCTGGGGCTCGGACAGAAGACAGGTATTGAACTTGAAGGCGAAGCATCGGGAGTTGTTGCATCCCCTGATTTTAAGAAAAAACATTTTGATGAAATATGGTATCCGGGTGATACTGTACAGAGTGCTATAGGACAATCATATAATCTTTTTACGCCAATACAGTTGGCATCTTATGTATCTACCATTGCAAACGGTGGCACAAGATACAAGGCCCATCTTGTAAAAAGTGTTGTTGATCCCGTTTCGGGAAAAAGCACATTGATTAATAAACCAGAAGTTCTTGATAAACTCAATATAAAAGAAGAGAACTTAAATGCTGTCAAAGAAGGTATGAGAAGTGTTGCTTCAAAAGGTACAGCCAGTTCAACATTTGCATCATTTCCTGTAAAAGTCTGTGCCAAAACAGGCTCTGCACAGGTGGTGGGCAGTAATGCAACAGGGCTCTTCGTTGCATTTGCTCCTTATGACAAACCTGAAATTGCTATTTCAATAGTTGTGGAAAGTGCAGGCAGCGGAAGCAGCGTTGCACCTATAGCAAAAGCAGCATTTGCTCAGTATTTCGGTGTTAAACTTGATGAACCTATTGAAGAACAAGAAATCGAACATATACGTGATTAAAAATCGCTATTGCCAAAGTATCATAATTATGGTATTATAAATTAGAAATATAGTTTATGATATAAGGTACAAAGGGGTATTTCTATGAAGGTTATATTCTTTTTGTCATCCAAAGGAGGATGCGGAAAGTCGTTTATTATTAAGAATATTTCTGATGCATTATCCTTGGAAAACAAAGTACTTATCGCCGAACTCAATGATAAGTACCGTTATCTTGACTTGTTGTATGATGTTTCTGACAGTATTTTGTACGACATTTCTGATTATTCATCAGGAGATGTCAGTCTGGATGACTCTGTTGCAAATATAAACGAAAATGCAGATATTATTTGTTCACCATTAGATTTTAAGCCCTATAATGTAGAATTATGTATTGGAAGACTCATTTCGGATGCAAAAGATAATTATGATATCCTTTTGATTGATGTGTGTGACAATTCATACATTGACATTATCAAAAAAATTGATGATGAATGTGAATTTGTTCTTGTGACTGATTCTTCATTTGTGTCACAGCGCGGAAGTAAATGTCTCTTACTTTATCTTGACGATGAGCACAAATGCAGCCTGATTGTAAACCGTGTTAATCCATCAAGGATTGAAAAAGGATACGATAAAGGTGTTGATGAGATTCTTGACATCCTGAGAATCCCTCTTCTGGGAGTTGTTTATGACTTTTCAGGAGGGTTTGATGAAAGAATGAATCCTGTCAGGAAAGATGATGAACTTCTTTTGCAAAAGGTTTTTGACAGTATTGCAAAAAGAATCAAAGGTGACAATATACCAGTTACAGATTATAAAAACAGTGTTATAAAGAAATTGTTTGGTTAATGGTAATTTGAGAAAGGAAGAGGAAGATGAATATTGCATTGATTGCACATGATAAAAAGAAGGAACTTATGGCGCAGTTTTGTATAGCGTATAAAGGTATTCTTGAGCAGCACAATCTTGTTGCTACCGGTACTACCGGTTCTATGGTTGAAGATGCAACAGGACTTAAGATACATAGATTTTTATCAGGACCACAAGGCGGGGACCAACAGATAGGTGCACGAATTGCTTATAACGAGATTGACCTTGTGCTATTTTTCAGAGATCCATTGACTGCACAGACACATGAACCTGATATAAACTCAATCCTTCGTTTGTGTGATATGCACAATATCCCTCTTGCCACAAATGTTGCTACTGCCGAAGTGCTCGTTCGTGGTATGGAAAGAGGAGACCTTGATTGGAGAGATATTGTCAACCCAAAGAACTAGAGAAATGTAAAAATCCTTTGGAATGCAAAAATGCAAGATAATAAAAGATGAATTATAATTACATAATGTAGAAAATACCATAGCATACTATGGTATTTTCTTTGTTTATATACATTTTTAGGATTAATGTGTAGTTTGTGTCATATTAATTGACTGTATCACTACGTTTAAAAACATTTTTTCTGTATGATGCAGGTGTTATTCCTGTGAGTTTTTAGAATTCTCTTGAAAATGTGCTTGTGTCATTGTACCTGACACAAACGAAACATCGTTTATTGATATTTCCTCCACGGTAAGAAGTTCCTTTGCTCGTGTAAGTTTTAGTTCGTTTACATATTTGATTGGAGAAGTGTTGTATATGGATTTGAATATTGTTCTGAAATATACCTCTCAGTTGAATACAGTTTCTCTGGTTGTGAGAATAATATTTCCATTGAATTGTTCGGTGATTTTTTTGATGTAGATATCTGTTTCGGATACAGGCGAGGAAAGGGTGAGTGATATCTTTTCTGAATATTCTTTCATTATTACTTCAATTTTCATTTCTTCAGTAATGTGAATAAATGAATCCAGATCAGAATAGTTTATGGAGGTTTCCAATATATCGCACATTTGTTTTTCTTTTTTACCTGCCTTATCAAGAGCACATTTTGCTGCAAGTGTATATGCCCTTATAAGTCCTCCAACACCAAGAAGTGTCCCTCCGAAATATCTTGTCACAACACACACCACGTCTGTGATATTTTCTTTTTCAAGCATTTCAAGTACAGGAAAGCCGCCTGTTTTCGATGGTTCTCCGTCATCAGAATACTTCTTTTCACCCGACGAAAGGATATATGCATATACATTGTGCCTTGCATTATAGTGTTTCTTTTTTATAGATGAAATAAATTCTTCTGCCTCTTCTTTTGTCTCAATATGAGTCATATATGCGATAAATCGGGATTTCTTTTCACATATCTCATCTGATGCATACTGACTTACTGTAATATATTTTTCCAATTCCATTTCTCCTGTTAAGTTTATTTATATGAATTTTATCATTAAAACCATCATAAGTCAAACCCTCATTTTTGTTGACAAAAATACAGTTTTGTATTAGTATATAAAGAGAATTTTTTAAATGGGAGTGGTCTTATATGTTTGACGGAAAAATGAAAGCGATCACATTCAGTTATGATGACGGCGCTCTTTGGAACGAAAGACTTGCCCAAATGTTTCGTAAATACAATATAAGGGTTTCTTAAGATGACATCTTTTCGTTCCGATATTTTTTATGGAACAAACAAAGAATTTTTTACTTTGGCAGGAAAATAAAATAAATTTTTTTGATTTACATCTGTTAAATACATTCAGAAAAGGAGATTCATATTATGGAAAAAATCAAAATGACTACTCCGCTTGTTGAAATGGACGGAGACGAAATGACAAGAATTCTCTGGAAAATGATAAAGGATGATCTGATTTTACCTTTCGTTGATCTTAAGAGTGAGTATTATGATCTGGGCCTTGAAAAAAGAAACGAAACCAACGATCAGATAACCGTTGATTCTGCCAACGCTACCAAAAAATACGGCGTTGCTGTTAAGTGTGCTACAATTACACCTAATGCACAGAGAATGACAGAATACAACTTAAAAGAAATGTGGAAGTCACCAAATGGTACAATTCGTGCCATTCTTGACGGTACAGTTTTCAGAACACCTATCATAGTGAAAGGTATCACTCCATATATCCCCACATGGACCAAGCCTATTACTATTGCACGTCACGCATACGGTGATGTGTATAAGAATGTAGAAATGAATGTGGAAAAAGGTTCTAAATGTTATCTTTTTAAAGAAAACCCTGACGGAACCACTTCAAAAGAACTTATTTACGATTTCTCTGATTCTGATGGTATCATTCAGGGACTTCACAATAAGGATAATTCCATCAGAAGTTTTGCACGTTGTTGTTTTAATTATGCGATAGATATGCGTCAGGATTTGTGGTTTGCTACGAAAGATACTATTTCCAAAAAATACGATCATCATTTCAAAGATATATTCAATGAAGTGTTTGAAACTGAGTACAAAGATAAATTTGACGAACTTGGTATAGAATATTTCTATACTCTTATCGATGATGCGGTTGCAAGAGTTGTCCGTTCTGAAGGCGGGTATATCTGGGCTTGCAAGAACTACGATGGCGATGTAATGAGCGATATGGTTGCTACTGCATACGGTTCACTTGCTATGATGACAAGTGTTCTTGTATCTCCTGAAGGGTATTATGAATATGAAGCGGCTCACGGAACTGTTCAGCGTCATTATTATAAATACTTGAAAGGTGAGGAAACATCTACTAACTCTGTTGCTACAATCTTTGCATGGAGTGGTGCATTCAGAAAGAGGGGAGAGATGGATAATCTTCCTGACCTTATAAACTATGCTGATATGCTTGAGAAGGCTACCATTGATACTATTGAATCAGGCGTTATGACGGGTGATCTGTATCTTCTCTCTACACTTTCTGACAAAAAGAAAGTAAACAGCGAAGATTTCTTAAAAGCAGTCAGAGAAAAACTTGCATCATACTTAAATGCTTAACATAATTAAATGGACTGTAAAAAAGTTTTTACAGTCCATTTAATTTATATTGGATAATTTAACAGCTTTTGTAAGAATATCCGAATAAGAATAGGATGCAACTGATTCACGGTTGTTATTTTCAAATACTTTCACAACAAAAACACCAGGATATGCATGGGTTATTACACCGGTTTTTGTGATGATTTGTCGTTTTCCTTTTTTGGATACGATTTTTATATTGGTTCCTATCTTTTTTTCTACATTTTCTTTTATAATATCAAGTTGAGTCTTCATATTCTGATATGCACTCCTTTCAAAAATATTTTAACCAATTATTTCATTTTGATACAAAGTATATATTTGAATTTATTGTTCAAAATATTTTCAGGAGGTGATATTTGTGTCAGATAATTTTAATAACAAAGAAAATAATAAGAATAATCAGAATAACAAACAGAACAATAATTTCGACAACAAAAAAGAAAACAAAAATAATAACTTGAAGAATAATAACGAAAAAGAATATAAAAACGAAAAATAATATAAATATTATCGGATAATGAAAAAAAGTCTTGACAATTAAATAAAAAGTTGGTATAATGCATTAATGTAGGTGAGAGATACACCTTCATTAATGCATTTGCGGGAGTGGCTCAGTGGTAGAGCGTCACCTTGCCAAGGTGAACGTCGCGAGTTCGAATCTCGTCTTCCGCTCCAAAAAGAAACGACAATTTTCAACAAGAAAGTTGTCGTTTCTTTTTGTACTCTTATCTTTTAACTTTTCTCTCTTCACTCTTCACTAAAATTGTCGTTTCCATATAAGAGATAAAAGAGAATAGAGAAAAGATGATTGTAGTTTTGCTTTGCAAAACACTTATTTTATAAAATACAAAGCCTGAAACCCTTGATTTTACGGCATTTGTGAGTAAATCCTATAAGAACACTCCGCACCAAAAAAATAAAGCGTTACAAACGCTTTATTTTTTTATCCAATCCAAAGGATTGGTATATAATCCGCACAATACTTGTGCGGTATGTAATCACCACTCAGGTGTATGTTATCATTATTATATCACACCTTAAGACTCACATTTCCCTCAGCACTTTCATATGCTTTGTCCATAATGTACTGAACATAAGCCGCCTCTTTGAATGAAGGGGATGGTTTTTTGTTATTATACACACAGTCAAGGAAGTTATATAGGCAATGCACATGCCCTCTCGTCCATCCTATAGAACTTTTTGGACTTGGAAATACCCCCGCAGGGTATTCATATCTTTGCACACATTCGATTTTCTTAAATCCTCTAATACCTCCAAGGTCTTCTTCGGGTAGTGTATTATCGAAATATTCAAGATAGTTTGAATCCATAAGATTAAATCTTATGGCACCCTTTTCTCCGTATATGGCAAAACTAAGTTCATCATTTGATCCTGTGGCAATCTTGGTGCAAGTGATATTTCCTACAGCACCATCCTTTGTAACAACGCTCATATATGCACTATCCTCGCCTGCATTATCACACAATCCTCCGTCCTTGTGAAGACGTGTAGGTCTTATATTCTGTATGCGGCAGAAGATTTCGTCAAATTCGCCCATAAGATAATACAGAATATCTATGATATGCGACCCCAGGTCTCTCAGTACCCCGCCACCGAATTCCTTGTCCTGTTTCCAGTTCATACCCTTTGTAGCATCTATATTTCCCGAATGAAGAAACTTGCCTTCGAATGTAAGTACCTTCCCTATCTTCCCTTCTTCCACAAGTCTCTTTGCCTTAATAGTAGCAGGATAGAATCTGTTGTGAAATGTAACCTGATTTATAATGTTTCCTGTATCCTTTTCAACCTCCACAACTTCTTTTGCCTCATCGAAAGTCACTGTGAGAGGTTTGTCACAGTAAACTTTTTTGCCCATTTTAAGTGCTTTTATAATCTCATCCTTATGAAGTGAATTGGGAGTACAGATGTCTATCACATCAACACTTTCATCATTTAAAAGGTCATTAAAATCTGTGGTGCATTTTTCAAACCCACCACGTTCCATCGCTTTTCCTGCAGTTTCTTCGTTGGATGTGCATATCCACTTAAGATTAATCTTAAAGGGTATATCTTCATAATATAATGGGATCGTCTTGTAGCCATAGGTATGCATCTTTCCCATAAAGCCAAAACCTACCATACCGATTGTAATTTCTTTCATATATATTCTCCTGAAATACTGTTGTATTTACAAATAATTTCTTAAAAGAAAAGTTTTCTTTCCATTGCTTCTCTTGCACTTTTGTTAATTGCCAGATAAAACATAAGCCCGCCTAGCAGAATAAGTACCGAAAAAGGAAAAACCGACCATCCGATAAATCCTATGCCGAAAGTAACTGATACAAAAAATTCTATCAGAACGATAAACCCACCGCTAAGCATAAATGCTCCGCCCCATATATATAGTTTGCCCTTCTTAATATAATAAAGTAAGGTAACAACCGTAGTTGCAATGATTCCGAATCCTCCTGCTACAGGGAAGGCAAAACTTAAAAACCAGTCGCCGTCTGTTATACAATTTATGTACAACAGATATCCTATTGCCTCGGCAAATACACATGGAGTGAAAATGACGGGGTTAGGTCTTTTAAACCACAAAGGAAGAGCAAATGCAGTATAGCCCATAATGAGAGCGCCCAATACATACCAGAACCATCCCACTTCTTTGTCAAAATGAAAATCCGCAAGAAATGACACCACCAGGGGAATAAGAAACATTATAATCACCGCACCGTTAAATGCTTTTGAACGGTGGGTTATCTCAGGCATCCTGCCTTTTGGATAAAGTCTTTTTTCATATTCGACCTTTATGTCAGGATGATGGACACTTGTAGAGCACAAAGGACATATATCTTCACTTATATCAAGTTTTGCACCACAATTTATACAATACATTTTTATATCTCACTTTCTGTTGCTTTGAAGAACAACATCAATTCCAAGCCCTTTCAATACTTCGTAGAAATGTCTTTCAAGGACAGGCTCACATATATTCCTTATGAAATTAAAATACACAGTACCATTATAGGACAATACGCCGCAGTTATACGGTGCGGCTGCCTGAACTCCGAGAATAAAGTCCATACGTGTCACGTATTTTTTCATAACATCGGGAAGTTTCACATCTCCCATATTTGAAAGATTGAGACAACTCTTCACTTCGCCTACTCTGTCAAATACCGCTTTCATTACCGCGTTTTTGATAGGCAGAGGAACAATTCTCAAGAATAAATTCTTCTCATCCTTCACATTTGCCGCAATTACCCCTGCCATATGCTTGGGAGTAAACTCTGCACCCATTTTGTGGTAGATCACTTTGATTATTTCATCAAGAGTATACTCTCCCTGTCTTGGGTCTATTTCAGGAATGGTAAACATAGCGAAGTTTCTTAAGGTTTCGCTTGGATACAGTTTCCTTAAGTTCACAGGGATAAGGAGTTTCACGGGTTTTTGTTTTCTGGATGAGGGGACTTTTTCTCTCTGGAGATTTTCCAGGGCTTTCATCATAACGGCTCCCAGAAATGTGGTAAGTGTGGCATTATACTCACGCGCCTTAGACAGAACCTGATCTACAGGAAGTTTGAAACAGGTAAGATTGAGATATCCGTTTGCTTCAGGTTCTCCCGTCATATGCCAGGCATTGGTATCCCTTCGTGACAGAGGAACATTTCCTGCATATTTTAAGAAACAATCTTCGGTTTCTTCTTTTCGTGGCATTTCTCTTCTGTCAACTATTCCATCTTCTAAGGGTATGGTTATATCATATTTTTGCTCAAGGTATTCTGCTATAAGATTTTTTAAGAACACAAGAGCGCCTGTGCCATCGGATAAGGAATGAAAAAACTCTACTGCTATACGGTTTTTGTACACAATCACACGAAAAGCACACTTTCTCATCTCGCTATTGCTCATAAAGGTAAGAGGGTAACTGAATTCATCCATAATCTCAGGTGGTGAATCTATCTCTTGAAGATAAAACCAGAAAGCACCCTTTCTGAGCCTTGCAGCGATAGTGGGAAATCTTTTTACCACTACATTAAGTGCTGATGAAAGAACTTCTTTGTCAACATCATCTCTGAGGGTTGCCGACTGACGAAACACATTGCTCCAGTTACGTCGCCTTATAGCAGGATAAATCTTTGCCGCATTATCCAGCCTCACCCAACTTAATGGTTTTTTATCATGTTTTTTCATTCTCTCACCTCCATCGCCTTTTTATTTATGAAAAGTTTTTATTATTTTAAATTCCTGCCTCATATCCTTTTGCAATCTTTATACTGCGGTTAAGACAGGCAATGATTTCTTCTTCGCTGACAACTGTATGGTCACTTTCTCCCTAGAACATCCACACACCACCTGCAGCGGCAATTCTGCTACCGGATACTATCTTTAAGTCTTCTTCACCGAGATAGCCTGTTGCTACAAACTTCACATCGGGGAATGGTCCTGCGCTGCATTCAAAGAATCTCACTCACCCAAGTTCATAAAACTTTTTCATATTTTTATCCTTATATGTAGTTGATTTCATCATCGATGACATCATTATACACCACTTAAACATATAATTCAAATATTATTTACTTTTTTTCTTATTTGTGGTATATTAATGGTAATAATAAATTATGAGGTATGTAATATGTCTTTTTCAAAATCATTATTATTAAAGGTAAATAAATTGTTTCCCCTTCCCGTTCATCCTTTCAATCTTCAGAATGAAGGCAAGATGACCTATGCTCAATGGCAGTTTGAAAAGGGAAGTGAAACAATCAAATTTTATACAGAAAAGTACTCAACTTCTGATATGTTTAAGGACAAAACTGTTCTGGATATAGGTTGTGGTGCTGCAGGTAAGTCTCTCTATTATGCATCACTTGGCGCAAAGATGGTCCACGGAGCAGATGTGGTGGAGCGTTACAGAGAAGAATCAAAGAAATTAAGTATAGAAAAAGGACTAGAAGATAAATTTCAGTTTCATCTTTGTGATGCAAAGAATCTTGAATTTGAAGATGGCACCTTCGACACAATCATTATGAACGACTCTATGGAGCATGTGGCAGAGCCTGAAGAAGTGGTGAAAGAATGTATGCGAGTGCTTAAGAGCGGCGGAAGACTGTTTATAAACTTCTGTCCATATCATCACCCATTCGGAGCACATCTTTCTGATGTGATAGGCATTCCCTGGGTACATCTTTTCTTTAGTGAAAAAACAATGATTGACGCATACAAAGATCTTATGGTGGGAATTCCTGACGGAGAAGACAGAATCAAATTCAGATTTTCCAAAGACAAAAACGGAAAAGAGACCATATCCTATATAAATAAAATGACTGTAAAGAGATTTAATAATATTATGAAAAAACTTAATCTCAAGCCTGAATACTATGCAGAGATTCCTTTGAGAAATTTCTTCAGTCCATTGGCGAAACTTCCTCTCATAAAGGAAGCATTTGTGAAGATGACAGTAGCAGTAATCTCAAAATAACGGAGAATAATATGAAATTTGATATACTTACACTCTTTCCTGATATGTTTGATATACTAAACGAAAGCATCATCGGAAGAGCAGAAAAAAAGGGACTTATAGAATTTAATACTACAAATATAAGGGATTTCGCCATAAACAAGCACGGTCAGGTAGATGACTACCCATATGGCGGAGGATATGGTATGGTAATGCAGCCTCAGCCCATATATGATGCATATATGAAAGTATGTGAGACTTCCAATAAGAAACCTCACGTAATATATATGAGCCCCAAAGGAAATGTACTGACACAAAAAAGAGCAGCTGAACTTTCCCAAATGGAACATATAGTGATTCTCTGCGGACACTATGAAGGTGTGGATCAGAGAATCATAGACAAAATCGTTGATGAAGAGATTTCCATAGGCGACTATGTACTTACAGGGGGAGAACTCCCTGCTATGGTGCTTATCGATACAGTAAGCAGAATGATAGAAGGAGTATTGAAAACTGAAGAAAGTTTTACCCTTGAATCCCACTACAATGGCCTCCTTGAACATCCTCAGTACACAAGACCGCCTGAGTTTATGGGAGAGAAGGTGCCTGACGTACTTTTGTCAGGTGATCACAAAAAAATCGAAGAGTGGCGGAAGGAAATGTCATATAAAGAAACATTGAAAAGACGCCCTGACTTACTTAACAAATAGTATAATCTCTCTGAAAAATCGGAGGGATTTCTTTTGTAAAAAATGAAAAAACATACCAAAAGGGACCGTCCCTTTTGGTATGTTTTTATTTGAGGATTTCTGCTATACCCTTTCCTGAAGGTCTGTTGTATCTTTTCAGTCTTATTGTATCTATTGACTTTTCCGATACAGTATTGTTACCTTTCTCACAGGTAAGAAACACACTATATCCCATATCCCTTAAGACACTTTCTGCCGTATCTGACAAAAATCCATATGGATAAGCAAAGTATTTAAGGTCTATACCGCAGTTTTCCTTTATATCATTATGGATTTTCATAAAGTCTTCATAAAGTACTTTTCTGTATTCCTCATCACTTTCAAGGCCCGCTCTTTCTACACCTCGTCTTAAGGCAGTAATTTTGTGCATATCATAAGTATGATTTCCAAACTCCACAAGACCTGACTCTGACATTTCTCTTATATGATCATATGTAAGGTGGGTATAAAGTTCGTTTATCTCCCCATTTGATGAATACATTTCGGTATATTTGCCGATCAGAGCAATATTGACTTTTATATTATGTTTTTTCAAAATGGGCAATACATTGAGATAATTATTATAATATCCGTCATCAAAGGTAATAAGGACAGGTTTGTGAGGAAGGACACCTTCCCCCTTAAAATAGCGTGACACCTCTGATACAAATACGGGAGTATATCCATTATTTATAAGATATGTAACATCTGATTCAAATTCTTCGGGTGTTATCACATATTCTCCCGACTTACTCTTATCGTCTATTACAAGATGATACATAAAAGACGGGATATTTCCCCCTTGTGATTCAGTTTTATCCGAGATTGCCGCATAGGTTTCATCCACTCCCGGCTCTATAAAAAATGAACAAAATCCATATCCTGAAAGTGCTATTACAAAGAGCACACAAATAAGTGTATTGGTGATATTTTTCATATAAAAAAGCGTCCTCACATATAAAAGAATATAACTATTCTAGTATATGAAAGAACGCTTATTTTTATGAAGTATAAAAAAGTACAAATCCGTTTTTGCACACTGTAAGTTTATCTCCATCTGACTGCACATTGGATGATAACACCACTTCTTTTGTATCAACAGCATATTCTCTGTCTGTAAGATTTACTACACCTTTGATACTTGAATCTTCACTAAATCTCTCAAATATAAATACCCCGTCATCTTCATATGCTTTTATTTCCCCTGTCTTAAGAAGATCGGTGGAATTCTTTATAGATGCAAGTTTTTTGTAAAAATCAAAAAGATCACAATCTATATTATCCCAGGGGAAAAATCTTCTGTTGAATGGATCTTCAAACCCCTGAAGACCTGCTTCGTCTCCGTAATATATACTTGCAGACCCTCCAAGAGTAAATTGAAGGAATGCGGCAATCTTTTCAAGTCCAATACCTTTTGTAAGGCTATCTCCTTCTATAACATAATGGGCTCTGCCCTCTCTTGAAAGTTCGGGGATATCAGGAGAAAGTCTGTTTATGATTCTCACAGTATCGTGAGTGGAAAGGCTTGTCATAAGACAGTCATATACAGGCTTAGGGTAATTCTCCCTTATGGTCATAACAGTTTGCGCCAATGATTTTGAAGAGATATTTCCAAGACAGAAATCTATTATGGCATTCTGGAAAGGATAATTCATAACCGAATCCAGTTCACTATGTGAAAGATACTGACGTACTTTGCCGTAACTTTCCTTATTTGATGCATCCTCCCATACTTCGCCCATAAGTAGTGCATTGGGATTTATTTCTTTTAGTTTTTTCTTCACTTCTACGATAAACTCATCAGGAAGTTCATCTGCCACATCAAGTCTTATGCCATCTGCACCAAGCCTTAACCAATGAGCCACTACAGAATCATCGCATCGTACAATATAGTCCAAAAAATCTTCATTAAGTTCTTCTGTACATGGCAATGTGTCTATTCCCCACCAACTTGTATATTCATGAGGATAATTCACAAACTGAAACCAGTTTCTGTATGGAGAATCAGGGTTGTGATATGCACCGTTTCCAAAGATATTTTCCTTATCAAAATACACGCTGTTGCTTCCTGTATGAGAAAATGCACAATCGATAATTATCTTCATTCCCATTTTGTGTGCTCTTTCACAAAGAGATGCAAAATCATATTCGTCACCAAGAAGAGGATCGATTCTTTTGTAATCTGCGGTGTCATATCTGTGGTTGGAATATGCCATAAAGACGGGATTTAAATATATCACACCTACACCCAGGTCTTTAAGATATGGAAGTTTCTTTTCTATTCCCTGAAGATTTCCGCCAAAGAAGTCACAGTTAAGGATCTTCCCTTCCTGGTTTGGAAGATAATCAGGCTCTTCCTTGAAGGATGGGTGTATTCTGTATGGGGCAAGTTTTGATTCAGGTTCTATTATATTTTCATAATAAAATCTGTCAGGAAAAATCTGATAATATACCTTCCCCTTGAAATCCTCAGGTGTCTCATATTCCTTACAAAACACAGTAAGTTGCCACTTATCTCCCGCACCGATATTTGTATCAGAATAGCCCTCTTTAAATAAATCAAAGGAGTTTCCTTCCTGTTCTATCTTAAACCAGTAATGATACAACCCAACATGGTTTATGGAAAACTCCACATTGAAATAGTCATACAAATCTACAGTATGACTTTTTTTCATAGGAATTTTAAGATAAAAGCCTTCATTGTTTTCCATACACAAAAAACACCTTTTTGCAGAGACATTTTCGGGGATATGTATGCAGAGAGTACACTTTTCGTCTTCTCTTAAGCACCCAAAAGGAGTTTTGTGTTTATTATTTTTGCTGTCAAATAAAATTCTCATTGTTTTTTCCCTACTTATAAATGGATTGCAGTATGCAAAATGCATACTGCAATCATATCTTACTTAATTTTTTACTTTACTACAGTTTTACATCAAGCAAATTAATACTTCATTTTCCAGATGTTGTCTGCATATTCCTTAACCGCTCTGTCAGATGAGAAGATACCTGCCTTTGCGATATTTGTAAGTGACATATTTGTAAACTTATCTGCATCCTTATAGGTAGCGTCAACTTTTCTCTGTGCTTTTACATAAGAATCAAAGTCTGCAAGTGTCATATATGCATCAGCAACACCGAAGGAATTTGTAAGAAGTGATTTGTGTATATCATCAAATCTTGTTCCAAGAGTTCCGTCTGTAAGCATACCGAGAACTGCCTTAAGTTCAGGACTGTTATTCACATATACCTGCGGATTATAGCCTTTTGCCCATAGTTCATCTACTTCGTGAGCCTTAAGACCAAAGAGGAATATATTTTCGTCCCCTACCTGTTCGAAGATTTCCACGTTTGCACCGTCAAGTGTACCGAGAGTAACTGCACCGTTTATCATAAACTTCATATTGCCTGTACCTGATGCTTCTTTACCTGCAATGGAAATCTGCTCGGAGATTTCTGCGGCAGGGATAATCTTTTCTGCAAGAGATACTCTGTAGTCTTCAATGAAAATAACTTTCAGTTTGTCTCTTACCTGAATATCAGAGTTTACAAGGTTTGATACGGCACTTATAAGTCTGATTATCTGTTTTGCCATCATATATCCTGCAGATGCTTTGGCTGCAAAGATAAATGTTCTCGGAACGAAATCCGCATTTGGATTTTCCTTGATCTTAAGATACATATGCATAATCTGAAGAACGTTGAGAAGTTGTCTCTTGTATTCGTGAAGTCTCTTTACCTGAATATCAAATATAGAATTAGGATCTACATTTACACCGTTTGCAGATGCAATGTACTCTGCAAGTTGCGTCTTCTTGATAAGTTTGATTTTTCTGAGTTCTTCAAGAACTGTCTTGTCATCTTTGTATTTGAGCAGATCTTCAAGGGCATCTGCATCTTTTATAAACTTATTGCCGATAAGGCCTTTTATAAGTTTGGTAAGTTCAGGGTTTGACTGACAAAGCCATCTTCTGTAATAGATACCGTTGGTAACATTTGTAAACTTATCAGGTGTGATGTTGTAGTAATCTCTGAAAATAGAATCTACAAGAATCTGACTGTGAAGTTTGGATACGCCGTTTACTGTGTGACAGCATGCAAGACAAAGGTTTGCCATTCTTACTTCGCCATGTGCAATAACTGCCATATAATCAATCTTTGCCACATCGCCGGGGTATTTCTGGTTAAGGCTCTGTACAAGACGACGGTTGATTTCACATACAATTTGATATATTCTTGGAAGTTCTGCGCTGAATAATGATTCTGGCCATCTTTCCAATGCTTCGCTCATAACTGTATGATTTGTATAAGAAAGAGTCTTCTGTGCAATTTCCCATGCGCTGTCCCAGTCATATCCGTGCTCATCAACAAGGAGTCTCATAAGTTCAGGTACACAAAGTGCAGGATGTGTATCATTGATATGGATAGCCACCTTGTCAGAAAGATTGTCAAGGTTTTTGTATTTCTTAAGGTGACTTTTAAGAATCATCTGCAATGATGCACTTACTAAAAGGTACTGCTGTTTCACACGAAGACGTTTGCCTTCGATATGGTTGTCGGCAGGATAGAGAATCTTTGAGATTACTTCTGCCATTGTATTTTCTTCAAGACTCTGCACATATTCTCCACGTGAGAATGCATTCATATCGATTGAATTAGGAGACTTTGCACTCCAGAGGATAAGTTTGTTTACAGCCTTTGAGTCATGACCTGATATAAACATATCGTATGGAACTGCAATGACAGAATTATATCCTTCGTGTCTTACATTTAGTTTGTCCCCTGTCCAGTCTTCCACAACATGGCCACCGAATTTTACTTCGAAGGATTCGTCTTTTCTCTGATTGAGCCATACATCTCCCATTTCAAGCCAGTTGTCAGGGAATTCCATCTGCCAGCCATCTACAATCTTCTGCTTGAAGATACCGAATTCATATCTTATTGAAAAACCTGTTCCCATCATACCGACACTTGTCATAGCATCCATATAACATGAAGCAAGTCTTCCAAGACCGCCGTTACCAAGACCTGCATCAGGCTCAAGTTCATACATACGGTTGATATCTACACCGCTGTCTTTCAAAGCCTTTGTAAATACAGATTCAAGGCCAAGGTTGTAAAGGTTGTTTCTTAAGGATGTACCAACAAGAAACTCCATTGACATATAATAAACCTGTTTGCCGTCTTTCTTATCATATGATTCGTGAAATTCTTTTCTCTTTGCTGCAAGTAAATCTTTGACAACTCTGCATACTGATTTGTAGATTTGTCTTTCTGTTGCTTCCTTCAGGTAGCAGCCATAGTTATTGAGACATTCTTTGTCTATAAGCTGAAGGATTTCTTCTTTTTTGTACGCCATTTCTTACTTTCTCTCCTTACTAATGTTATTACAAATGGTGGGTTTTCCCATAAATCAAACACAAAATGTGATGATATTTTATTATATTATACTTTTATAAACATTGACATATTTAGCCGCAGAAATAGTCCAGTCTGACTTGAAATCCATAATGGATTTCACAATCTGTTCATACTTTGGCTTGTCATAATAAAAGTTTACTGCACGGCTTATCGCATCAAGCATATCGTGTGCATTGTATCCCTTGAAGGTAAAGCCTCTTCCTTCCAGAGTCTCGGTATTTATAGGAGGAACTGTGTCATTTAAGCCACCTGTTTCTCTTACAACCGGGATTGTGCCATAGCGCATTGCTATAAGTTGCGAAAGCCCGCAAGGCTCGGATTTGCTTGGCATAAGAAGGATATCTGCACCTGCATACACCTCACTTGCAAGTACAGGATCAAACTTTATAAGTGATGCCATTCTTGAAGGATGATTGTATGCTGTGAAATTGAACATATCTTCAAACTTTTTGTCCCCTGTACCGAGTACAATAAATTCCACATTAAGCCCCATAATCTCATTCAAAACTCTTTCCACAAGATCAAGTCCCTTGTGAGATACAAGACGGGATATAATTGCCACTACAGGGATATCAGGATTTACTTCAAGACCAAGTTTCTTCTGAAGGTATTCCTTATTCTTTGCCTTCTTCGAAAGTTCACCGCTCTTGTATTTTGTCTGGATATATTTATCCTTGGAAGGATTGTATATATCTGTGTCAATACCGTTTACGATACCTTCGATTTTGTACTCATTTTCTTTGATGATTTCGCTTAATCCATGTGAGAAATAAGGGTATCTTATCTCAAATGAATAGGTCTCTGATACAGTAGTAAGTTTGTCACAGAGAACGATTGCCGCTTTCATAAAGTTGATACAACCGTCATATGTGAGCACACTTCTCATACCCTCATCAAGACCGATAACATCTTTAAAAAATTCATTAGGCATTTTGCCCTGATACTCTATATTGTGGATTGTAAATACAGTTCTTATGCCCTTATACATAGGATCCTTTGCATAAATACCCTTAAGATATACAGGGATAAGCGCAGTCTGCCAGTCATTTGTATGAATTACATCAGGGACAAAATCGATGTATGGAATCATTTCGAGAATTGCCTTTGAAAAATATGCAAACCTCTCCCCGTCATCATAATGCCCATAGAATGTATCTCTGGCAAAATAATACTCATTGTCTATAAAGTAGTATGTGACCTTCTTGTATGTGGTCTTAAAAATCCCAACGTGAATTCTTCTCCACGCAAGATCCACTCCGAAACTTGTGACAAATTCGGGATTTATCTCCGGATTGTCCTTGATTCTTTTATAATAAGGGATTACTACCCTTACTTCTACATTTTTGTTTTTTGCAAGTTGAGTGGGAAGCGCCTGGGCTACATCACCCAATCCACCCGATTTTGCAAAGGGAGCCGCTTCGGATGCGGCAAACAGAATTTTCATAAGTTTCCCCTTTCCATACACAACACATAGTCTGTGTAATTGCTGTTATTTATACTGTTTCTCCTTTGTTGATTATTACAGGTGCAGTAGGTGCGCCTATAAGTGTCCTTCCTTCGGTAAATACTACATCCTTGTCTGCTACAACGTATTCAATGTTGCAGTCTTTCTTGATGGTAGTACCCTGAATAATGATGGAATTTTTTACCACAGCGCCCTCTTCGATGGTAACATTTCTGAATATAACGCAGTTTTCCACCTTGCCTCTTATATCACAACCGTCGGCTATGATACAGTTATCTACTTCACTTGAAGCACCATAGTAGGTAGGCTTTTCGTCACGGACTTTGGTATAGATAGGTCCGTTCTTTGAAAATATTTCTTTTCTCACATTATAATCCAGAAGTTTCATACTGTTTTCAAAATATGAAACAATACAGTTGTTGCGAAGGACAGTTCCTTTAAATTCATAAAGGTTTATGGATATATTTCCATCGTTGAATTCTTTCTGAATAAAGTCTTTTTCAAGATGATACTTGCCTCTTGATACACAGTCATTTACCATTTCTACCATCTTGTCTATGCTCATAATGAACATACCCATGCCAATGTAGTCATCTTTGCCTGTAACGCAGTTAAGAGCAACATCTATGACTTTGCCCTTATATGCATTCAGGACAAACTCCTTGGGTTCGTTTATAAGATGAGGATCTCTGTTTGCAATAACTGTAACATCCTTGCCTGATGAAACGTGATTTTCAAGTATTTCGTCATAATCGATATTACATATTACTGTAGAATCGGACAAAAGTACATAATCGCATCCGCATCTTGTGACAAAACTCATAGCACCGCTTAATGCTTCTATCTTGCCTCTATATACAGATGTCTGACCTTCAAGGAAAGGAGGAATCAGATAGAAACCACCTGTCTTTGTATCAAGGTCCCACTCATCAAGTGTACCAAGATGGTCCATAAGGGATTTATAGTGATATTTGGTTATTGCACCTACAGACTGAATGCCTGAATTAACCATATTTGAAAGAACAAAGTCTATATGACGGTATCTTCCGCCGAAGGGTACAGAAGCCATAGTTCTGTGTTTTGTGAGTTCTGCCATGGTGTTATCGTAAATGTTGGAAAAAATAATTCCTGCCATTTTCATAATAAAAGCACCTCCCCTTATATAATTTCCTTAGGTTTGATTACTGAACTGTCTTCTATCACGTTGTCTTTGCCTATAACAGTAATCCCCCAATCTTTTTTGTCGTAGTCAGAAGGATCTCCGCCTACTACACAGTTTTTGCCAACTGTAACATTTTCACCGATGATGGAATAGAGAACGTCGGTATTTGCCATAATATGAGTGTTTGGCATAACAACACTATCCACAACATGCGCACCCTTATCTATTTCACATCCGGTAAAAATAATACTGTTTTCTACTTTTCCTCTTATAGTACATCCCTCTGCGATAAAGGAATTCTTCACATCAGATGTAGCAGAGATTTCTGTAGGAGGAGCAGCATAGTTTCTTGCATATACCTTTTTGTTTCCTGAGCCAAGAGAAATCCCACTTGAAGAATCAAGAAGATCCATATTCGCTTCCCAGAGACTGTCGATGGTTCCTACATCCTTCCAGTACCCGTCGAACTCATATGCATAAAGCCCTTTGCCGTCTTTTAAAAGATTCGGGATAATATTCTTTCCGAAATCGTTATCAGAATTCGGGTCATTTTCATCAGCGATAAGGTATGATTTCAATACTTCCCAGTTGAAAATATAGATACCCATAGATGCTTTTGTACTTGTTGGATTCTTGGGCTTTTCTTCGAACTTAAAGATTCTGTCTTCTTCATCTGTAGTCATAATACCGAATCTTGATGCTTCCTTCAGAGGAACATCCAGTACTGCGATTGTACAGTCTGCATTATTCTTCTTATGGAATTTGAGCATCTTATTGTAATCCATTGTATAAATATGGTCACCTGAAAGGATAAGCACATATTCAGGATTGTACATATTTATAAAATGGATATTCTGATAAATAGCATTGGCTGTACCTTTGTACCATTCGGATTTTCCATTTCTGGAATATGGAGGCAATATATGCGCTCCGCCATAGTTCTTATTCAAGCCCCACGGTCTTCCGTTTCCGATATAGTTGTTCAGCTCCAATGGCTGATACTGTGTTAAAATTCCTACGGTGTCAATTCCTGAGTTGATACAATTTGACAAAGGAAAATCTATGATTCTGTATTTTCCTCCGAAGGGAACTGCAGGTTTTGCTGTATATTCAGTCAGAACCTTAAGTCTGCTTCCCTGTCCGCCGGCTAAAAGCATGGCAACACATTCTTTACGCCTTCTAATCATTGTATGCACCACCTTATAAAATTTTAATATCTTTCTTACTTTGTTTCCTTTGACCTGACAAGTTTGAAATAGCTTGTACTCATAGCAGGTATCTTTATACTTATGCTCTGATCAAAGCCATGCATCGCTATCTTCTTAGAACTGTAGGTTTTGCCTTTTTGGGTGTGTCCGCCGTATTTAATATCATCGCTGGTAAGTACCAGTCTGTATTTCCCCTCATAAGGGACTCCTATGCGGTAACCCTCTCTATCTACAGGGCAGAAGTTGGATACACTTATAACCTCGTCACCGTCTTTGTCTATACGTCGTAATGCTATAATGCTCTGTGCGTTGTCGTCGCAGGCAATCCACTTAAAACCTTCCCAGTCGGAATCATTCTCCCACATTGCAGGATGCTTAAGATAAAATTTGTTCAAATCCTCAACATAAGCCTGCATTTTTTTGTGAGGATCATAATCCAGAAGCAACCAGTCAAGGCCTTTTTTGAAATCCCACTCTATAAACTGAGCAAATTCATTGCCCATAAATGAAAGTTTCTTTCCCGGATGAATCATCATATATCCGTAAAAAGCCCTTAAGTTATCAAATTTCTGTTCATATTCTCCCGGCATTTTGTTTACAAGTGAACACTTGCCGTGAACCACCTCATCGTGGCTTAAGGGGAGAACATAGTTTTCTGAAAATGCATAGGTGAGAGAAAATGTGATTTTGTTCTGGTGATCACGTCTGAACAAAGGATCCATGGACATATACTCCATCATATCGTTCATCCAGCCCATATTCCACTTGAAGTTAAATCCCAGCCCTCCGTCATATGGCGGCTTGGTAACTCCCGGAAATGCAGTAGATTCTTCTGCAATCATAAGAGCATAGCCAAATCTTTCAAACACGGCAGTATTGAGAGTCTTTAAGAACTCAACGGCTTCAAGATTGATATTTGATCCGTATTTGTTTCTTGTCCATTGTCCTTCTTCCTTGCCATAGTCCAGATAAAGCATGGATGCAACTGCATCTACTCTTATACCATCTATATGAAATTTGTCAAACCAATATACTGCGTTTGACACAAGGAAAGATATTACCTCTCCTTTTTCATAATCAAAAATCCTTGTGCCCCAATGAGGATGCTCGTTCTTCTTGGGATCGGTATATTCATAAAGGCAACTTCCGTCAAACTCATAAAGTCCGCACTCATCTTTCGGGAAATGTGCCGGTACCCAGTCAACTATGATACCGATGCCCTCTCTGTGGGCAGTATTTATAAGTTCCATAAAGTCCTTAGGCGTACCGTATCTTGATGTAGGTGAATAATATCCTGTCACCTGATAACCCCAGGAAGGATCGAATGGATATTCACTTACAGGCATAAGTTCTATATGTGTGTATCCCATCTTTTTTACATAAGGGATAAGTTCTTTTGCAAGATCCTTATATGAAAAGAAATTGCCGTCATCATATCTTCTCCATGAACCAAGATGCACTTCATATATATTCATGGGGCAGTTAAGTTGATTCTTTTCGCTTCTTTCTTTCACATATTTGTCATCAGTCCACCTGAACCCATCAAGAGAATAAACTTTTGATGCATTTCCCGGTCTTGTCTCAGAATGAAATGCATAAGGGTCGGACTTTAAGACAAAACTTCCGTCGCTTTTTTCTATACAATATTTGTAACTGTCAAAAGTATGAACGAAATCGCAGAATATCTCCCATATTCCATAGCCGATATTCTTCATCATAAGTTCTTTTGTGTTCCAGTTATTAAACTCACCTGTGAGACTGACACTCTTTGCATTGGGCGCCCATACTCTGAACACATATCCGTCTTTTAAATTCTGAACATCCTTGTGACATCCGAGAAGATTGTACATATTGAAATTATGTCCTGAAAGAAAGTCCTGCCATTCTTTCACATAATCGATTTTTTTGTCTTTTCGGGTAATCTTTGCCAAACTGCTTCCCCCTTCGAACAATATATAGAGATTCACAAATATATTATATCACTATACAAACGAAATTTCCAGTATTATTTTCATGTTTCCTCTTGTTTTTTCGCATTTTTTCCAAATATCAGGGTGTTTTTTACTTATTTTTGCAAAAATAGGATATCTTTTTGCATTTTTTCTGAGATAATAAACGCAAAAACGAAATGTAAAAATCAGATTTTCACATCCCGTTTAATAAATCATAATAAACTTATGCCATTATATAAAATCAGTTTTCACTATTTAACGTATAATGTATATACATATTTACCTTCTTCATTCAGTACTTTTTCATATCCTTCCAGAGATATTTCATATTCCGACACAACACAGCAAGGTCGGTATGTGTCTGCAATGCGAGTGACTTCTTTTTCATCCGGTACTGAAAGAATAGTCTTTTTTGGATATGCAGCATACATATGCATAGCGGATTTGCTCTCATCTGTTACAGAAAGCACAAGAGAATCTTCTTTTGCATATTCATCATACAATTTGGCATACTCTTGCACATAACAGGTGGTGAGAAGTCCTTTTGTATGATTTGAGTAAGATATATTTATACAACACAGTATGCACAAAGGCAGAAGAATGCACAAAGAAACTGTCACATATTTCTTAATGGTTCTTAAAAAACCCACATGAATAAGAGTCTTTGAAAATGCAAAAAACAAAACAGGATATATAACTGTTATCACATATGAATTCTTTGGTGCAAAAAGTACCATCCAGATATAGAGAAAAACTCCCGGGTAAATGTACTTTCTCACATATTTTTCTACAAAAATTAACCCTGCAAATGATACAACTGCCATAACAAAAGCAGGAAGATAAATCCCGATTTTTTCTACAGTATCAAAGCACATAAAGTATTTTATGCCCGAAGTGGAATTAAGATACTCTGTCCCCGTAAGATACGAATACAGTTCACTATAGTCGGCGAACGCTCTTAAATAAGCAAAATGAATTATAATTGCCGTAAGAAGAAGCAACAATATATGAGATGCCGCCCTTCCCCCGTCATAACTGATCTTTATATCCCTGTATGCCACAAACGGAATTATATATACTATAATCCAAAATTCCGGAAGAACCGATACAACAATCGCACAAAGAGCCATTGCAAGATACCATTTGACAACCGATGCGCCTTTAATTGTGCCGATATATATCACACAAAGAACGAGTGCCCCGCAAAGTGTATATGCTCCAAGTTGAACACTGCCGCGGAAAAATCCCGGAAGAAAGGGAAAGAGAACCACAAGAACAAACTTAAGTATTCCCCCTTCTTCTGAAGAAAGAAGGGATATAAGCATATATATTATAAACAATGTGCTCAACATATTTATTATAATCCACACATAAAGAGGATTTATGAATTTTGATAGGTATCCTGCAATTCTTACCGCCATAGAGTCATCTGTAAGAAAATGATATCTGTGTATATCACCTTTTTCCTTAAGACTATCACTAAGATATACACTTGTACCTGTCTTATCCGATGAAAGGGTAAAACTGTCAGTGATCGTAATGATATCGCCTGTATTCTTTGCACCAAACCACAGAGAATACACATTAAGAAACAAAAACACCACAACTAAAAATGCTGCAAAAATATGATAAATCCTTGTTTTTTCTCCCATCAGAATCCATCACCTCCGATACATACTTATCTACTCTTTAAATATACACCTGAAGGTGATTTTTGTCAATCTCAACAAGAGAAACATTTTTTTGGTTATTCACTTGACAAATACCCTATTTTTCATTACAATGAAGGATGGATTTATATATTATTAAGGAAGTGATTCAATGCTTACAAAAGCACCAAAGGGAACCAACGATATGCTCCCTGATAAGTCCCACATATGGCAGTATCTTGAGGACGAAATAAGAAAAATATGCAAAGAATACAATTTCAAGGAAATAAGAACACCTGTTTTTGAACATACAGAATTATTCGAAAGAGGCGTAGGCGATACAACAGACGTTGTACAGAAGGAAATGTACACCTTTATGGATAAGGGCGAGAGAAGTATCACCTTAAGACCTGAAGGCACATCTCCCTGTGCAAGACTCTATATCGAGCACGGGCTTTTCAATATCCCCCAGCCTGCAAAACTCTTCTACATCATAAGTTGCTACCGCTATGAAAACAAACAGGCAGGAAGATACAGAGAATTCCATCAGTTCGGTGCAGAGAGTCTGGGAAGTCAGGATCCCTCTGTAGATGCAGAACTTATGAGTCTTGCAATGCTTCTGTATGAAAGAATCGGACTTAAAAATCTGAAACTTAATATCAACAGTATCGGATGTCCTAACTGCAGAAGTGTATATAACGAAAAACTCAAAGAATATTTGAAACCTTACTATGACGATCTTTGTGATACATGTAAGTCAAGATTTGAAAAGAATCCATTGAGAATCCTCGACTGTAAGTCTGATATCTGCAAGGGCATAGTAAAGGATGCACCACTTCTTCTCGACTGTATCTGTGATGAGTGCAGCGAACATTTCGAAAAGGTTAAATCCTATCTTGAAGGAATGGGTATTGAGTATCATATCGATCCGCTTATTGTAAGGGGTCTTGATTATTATACAAAAACCGTATTTGAAATCATTGCCGATAACAAAAATTCCAACTCCACAATCTGCGGCGGTGGAAGATATGACGGTCTTATTGAGGAACTTGGTCACACTCATACTCCCGCAACAGGTTTTGCTTTGGGGTTGGAAAGACTGATCCTTACAATGGAAGAACAGGGTATTGTGATTCCTGAGCCCAATGACACAGATATATTTGTAGCATCCATCGGCGAGGAAGCGGCAAAGTATGCCCAGGCACTTACATTCGGACTTAGAAAAGAAGGTATCAGGGCAGAATGTGACCACCTTAACCGAAGCGTAAAGGCGCAGATGAAATTTGCAAACAAACTCAATGCAAAATACACCATCGTTCTCGGTGATGATGAAATCAATAACAAAAAAGCGGGACTCAAATGTATGGAAAACGGCGAAATTACAGAAACAGAACTTGATGTGAAAAAAATCGCTGACGCATTAAGATAAGGAGACAATTATGGAAAACTTAAAAGGATTAAAAAGAACCCACAAATGTGCAACCCTTTCCAAAGATAACATCGGTGAAGAAGTTGTACTTATGGGATGGGCAGACCAGGTAAGAAACCTTGGCGGTCTTATATTCATCAACTTAAGAGATATTTCAGGCATTATTCAACTTTATTTCAACACAGACAACAAGGACCTTTATGAAAAGGCGGCTACTGTAAGAGGCGAATATGTACTTGCGGCAAAGGGTATTGTAAGAATGAGAGAATCCATCAACCCGAATATGCCTACAGGTGAAATAGAAATCGAAGTTACAGAACTGAGAATCTTAAACAAATCACAGACACCACCTTTCTACATCGAAGAAAACAGCGACGTTAAAGAAGAACTGAGACTCAAACACAGATATCTTGACCTTCGTCGTCCTGATATGCAGAGAAAGATGGTTCTCCGTCACAAAATAGCAAAACTTGCACGTGATTTCTATGACGAAAACGGATTTTTGGAAATAGAAACACCTATGCTTCAGAAGAGTACACCTGAAGGGGCAAGAGACTATCTTGTACCAAGCCGTGTTCATCACGGACATTTCTATGCTCTTCCACAGTCTCCACAACTTTACAAACAACTTCTTATGCTTGCAGGTATGGACAGATACTTCCAGATTGCACGTTGTTTCAGAGATGAAGACTTAAGAGCAGACAGACAGCCTGAGTTTACTCAGATTGACCTTGAAATGTCATTTGTTGAAATCGACGATGTAATAAGCGTAAATGAACAGTTTATAAAGAGAGTTTTCAAAGAAGTTCTTAATAAAGATATTGAAACACCATTCTTAAGACTTCCATACAGGGAAGCAATGGACAGATTCGGTTCTGACAAACCTGACACAAGATTTGGTCTTGAAATAAGAAACATTACCGACGAAGTGAGAAACTGCGGTTTCGGTGTATTTACAGGTGCAATCGAGGCAGGCGGCTCTGTAAGATGTATCAATGCAAAGGGCCTTTCTGAAAACATTTCAAGAAAGAATGTTGATGCACTTGGCGAATTTGTAAAAACATACAAAGCAAAAGGTCTTGCATGGATGAGAATAAACGCTGACGGCGTTCAGTCTCCTATCGCAAAGTTCCTTACAGAAGATGAAATAAATGCTATTATCAAAAAAGCAGAAGCAGAAGTGGGCGACCTTATCCTTATCGTAGCAGACAAGGACAAGGTGGTATTTGACTCACTTGGTGCATTGAGAATTGAAGTTGCAAAAAATAACGGACTTATCGACGAAGACAAGTTCAATCTTCTCTGGGTAACAGAATTCCCTCTTCTTGAGTACAACGAGGAAGAAGGAAGATACGTGGCAATGCATCATCCTTTCACATCACCAATGGATGAAGACCTTGAATACCTTGAAAGTGAACCTGAGAGAGTAAGAGCAAAGGCTTACGACATCATCCTCAACGGATGTGAACTTGGCGGCGGTTCAATAAGAATATTTGATGACAAACTTCAGGAAAAAATGTTTGATATCATCGGGCTTTCCAAAGAACAGGCTCACGAAAGATTCGGATTCCTTCTTGAAGCATTCAAATACGGTGTACCTCCTCACGGCGGTATGGCATATGGCTTTGACAGACTTGTAATGCTTCTTACAAAGTCAGAAAGCATCAGAGACGTCATTGCATTCCCTAAAGTACAGAACGCTTCCGAACTTATGAGCAACGCTCCTGATACCGTTGACAAAAGACAACTTGACGAACTGGGAATCGAAATTTCAAAAACTGAAGAATAATACCCACAATTTACAAGGGGACTGTAAAAATGATTTTTACAGTCCTTTTTTGTATGATTTGAACAAATACAAACATTCTTTTTTGTCAAATATTACATAAAAATATTTACACATTATTTACAATTATATGTTATAATATAATGTAGTAATTTATGTGCATTATTGTGCCTACATATGAAAGGAAAAACGAAATGATAGAAGTAAAAAATCTTTCCAAATATTACGGACAAAAACTTGCAGTTGACAACATTTCCTTTTCTATCAGAAAAGGTGAAATCGTCGGCTTCTTAGGTCCTAACGGTGCAGGTAAGTCCACCACAATGAATATTATCACAGGATATCTCTCCGCAAGTGCAGGAAGTGTGACTGTTTCAGGATATGATATTCTCAAATCCCCCGATGAATGCAAAAAAAGAATCGGATACCTTCCCGAATTTCCGCCATTGTACCCTGATATGACAGTAAGGGAGTATCTTGAATTTGTATTTGACTTAAAATGCTCAAAGTCAAAACTCAAAAAGGAAGACCACATAAACAGAGTTGTTGCTCTTGTAAGAATCAACCATGTGGAAAAAAGGCTCATAAGAAACCTGTCAAAAGGCTATAAACAGAGAGTGGGAATCGCTCAGGCACTTATAGGAGACCCTGAAATACTTATACTGGACGAGCCTACAGTAGGTCTTGATCCCAAGCAGATTATCGAAGTAAGAAACGTCATCAGAGAACTGGGCAAAGAAAAAACCATCATCTTAAGTTCTCATATACTTCAGGAAATAGACTCTGTATGCGAAAAGATTATCATCATAAACAACGGTACTCTTATGGCAGACGGCTCTCCTGATGAAATAAGCAATATGCTTTCATCAAAGGAAGAATTCACCATTACGGTATCAGGTGACAAAGAAAAAGCAGATGGTATCCTTACAAACGATATAGAAAATGTATCTGAAGTAAAATTTGTGAAAGAAACAAGGGACGGGCTTGAATACAGTATAATATCTGACTTCGGAAAGGATGCAAGAGAAAATGTGTTTTATGCATTGGCAAAGGCAAAACTTCCGATTATATCCATGAAATCAAGCACCCTTACCCTTGAAGAAATATTCTTAAAACTCACCGGAGAGAATGCAGTTTCACTTGTGAAAAAAACTCCGGCACCCAAAGAAAAAAAGAAATCATTCAAAGAAACATTCAATGATATGCTTGGAATCAAAAAGGAGGACAAATAGAAGTGAATGCAATATACAACAAAGAACTTAAAGCGTACTTTTCATCACCATTAGGCTACATATTCATAGGATTTTTCCTCTTTGCATCAGCCCTTACCTTTATGGTAACGAACATACAGGAAAACACCTCCAACCTAAAGGCGTTTTTTGAAGGATTGAATACCATACAGATGTTTCTCATCCCTATCCTTACAATGCGTCTTCTGTCCGAAGAAAAAAATTCAAAAACCGATCAGTTGCTCCTTACCGCACCTGTAAGTATCACTCATATTGTCCTTGGCAAACTCTTTGCGGCAATAAGTGTATATGGGCTTTCATTGTGGCTCACAATAATATTTCCGTTTATCATATCAATATATGGCGAAATCTCAAGAGGAGAACTTATAAGCCAGTATATAGGATTTCTTCTTATGAGTTCTGCTTTTATATCAATAGGAACATACATAAGCGCACTTACAGAGAATCAACTTATCTCTGCAGTTGCCACATTCGGAATACTTTTTGTTTTGTTTATAATAGACCGTATCGCAATCAATGTATCAAATCCTCACATAGCCGCATTCTTAAACCACATTTCAATTTCTGCCAGATACGGAGACTTTTCCAGAGGAATCATCAACACAGAGGCAGTTATATACTACATAAGCGTTGTAAGTCTGTTCAGTTTTCTAACAGTTCATCACATTGATAAAAAAAGATGGATTTAAAAAACAAAAACAGAATTTTTGAAAGGAAAAAGTATTATGAAAAACAATATATCAATGAAAATAACATCCTGGGTAATTGTACTTCTTGTGATTGTAATATTTGCCTCGGTGAACATCCTGTCAGGTTTTATAAACAACAACTTCAATCTGAAAGTGGATTTGTCAAGATCCAACCTTCTTGACTTTTCTCCGATTACAAAGGAAATCATCAAAAAACTTGACAAAGATGATTCAGTAAAAAACGGCGAAGTAAAAATCATATCCATCATCCCCGACAAATTCAGAGAAAACTCCGACCCGTATGATGTAATTGATTCTACATACACAATCATAGAGAAATTTCAGTCAATGACAGGAAAAATCTCATTTGAAAAAATAGATCCCAAAACAGACCCGGGAATTTATGAAAGATACAAAAAAGACTCCGGTGAAAATATGGATGACATCTCCATAATAGTAACCTACAAAGAAAAATACAGAATAATTGATTCTTCCGATCTGGCAAATCTTTATCAGGATGATATGCTGCTTCTTAAATCAGAGCAGAATCTGTCAAGTGCTATTGACTATGCCGTATATGGAAAGAAACTTAAAATATATGTATCTACAGGTCACGGAGAAAGCATAACCGCACCTTATCTTAAAGAAAGTTTCCCTCTTCTCTATGGGGATATCAGTTCACTTAACCTTACAAATACTTCCGTTCCCGAAAATGCAGATATGCTTATCATAAATCCTGTTGACGACTTTACACCACAGGAAATAACCGCCATTAACGGATATATGAAAAAAGGCGGCAACCTTATGGTAATTTATGACAGACACTCAAATGAAAAAGATCTTTCAAACATAGAAGAATACTTCAGAGAATGGGGTGTTGAATTCATACCAGGCTATGCAGTAGAAGGAAGCAGCGCACATCACGCAGATATTCCTCTTGAACTACTGCCAGATCTTTACAACCACGATATAATCGATTCTATCGGTACCGCACAGAGAAGAATCCTTTCCTGTGATGCTACAGCAATCCGAAAATCAAGTGCAAAAAATATCACATATACTCCGCTTCTTATCACAAGCGACAAGAGTTTCGTAACAATGTCTCCTTCGGGAAGCGGAAATAAAGAAGTAAAGGGTCCTTTTGCAGTTGCCTGCCTTACAGAGAGAATGTATGACGGCGGAAAGAAGGCCCAGGCAGTATTTATCGGCGGAGAAAAACTCTTCGACAGAAACTATATTGTAAATTCCGCTTTTGCAAATGCAGACTATATTTCAAACTGTATAAAATACACAACAGGCTCCAGTTCTCTTCTTGATGTGGGACCAAAGAATATCACAAACCGCGGAATGGATATTTCTAAAGAGCAGTCACAGAGAGTAATGGTTCTGACTGTTATCATCATTCCTGCAATATTCCTCTTATGGGGACTTGTCACCTTCGTAAAAAGGAGGAAACTCTGATGAACAAAAAGTCTCTGGTGATACTTCTGGTTGTGGCTGTGATTCTTCTTGGCATAACAATATGGGTGACAAATCTTGATCCCATATCGGATAATGGCACAAAGGAAAACGAGGTAAAGACATATACAGTCACAGATATTTCTGACAAATACTTAAATGAAATATCGGTGACACTTCCCGACTCCTCATATACATTCAGAAAAAATGATTCCGTAATGTATTCATATATAGAAAGCCCTTCTGCAGAACTTAATCAGTCTATGATAAGCCAACTGGAAAACTTCTTAAAAAATGTAGTGGCAGAAGAAAAAGCAACAGATGATGCTTTCAGTCTTTCGGACTATGGATTTGACAGACCGAAATCACAGGTAAAAATAACATACCCTGATGGCGAAATAACCTACAGAGTGGGAAATCTTACTCAGGGAAACGGATATTTCCTGAATGTAGATGGCTCAAAGGAAGTATTTGTGATACATTCTGCAAAGGCTCTTGCAATGATGCAACCTGTATCCTACTTCAGAAATCAAACTCTTCATTCTGCTGATTCACAACTGCTTTCCCAGATAGAATTTGACGGACCTGAGGGAAGAATAGTACTCGAAAAAACTTCTTCCTCTACAGGAGAAGAACTCTGGAATATGACTTCACCCATCAGAAAAAGTGCAGATGTGACCAATATTAACACATATATATCACAGTATCTGCCGCTGATTTCGGCAAAGGAGTTCGTGGAAGACGACGTGTCCGACCTTTCAAAATACGGTCTGGGAAATGGAGCAAGACTTCTTTATTTCACGGACGACGGTGGCAATTTCGGGCATATATATATTGGAGATACCCATTCAGCAGGTATATATACATATGCGAGAAAAAGCGGAAGCAACAATGTGGTAAGCATCGAAACAAAAAATATAGAATTTATGGATATGAATATGTTTACCTTTGTTGACTCACTTGTAAATCTTGAAATTCTTGCCGATGTGGAAAAAATCGAATTCAAAAAAGATAACTCTGTTATGACAATGAATATCATACGTCAGGGTGACAGCCGTAAGGAAACGGAAAGCAACAACCAATACTATATAAATGACGTACAGGTAAGTGTACACTCATTCAAGAAAATCTATACCGACATCATCGCTCTGGATATAGAAAGACTTGCCGGAAATATCCCGAAAGGAAAGGCAGTATATGAAATCACATATTTTAAAAGCGACGGCTCAAAGCCAAACATAAAATTTGTAAAGCATACCGAAAGACATTACGGTGCTTTTATGGACGGTGAATGTAGATATATTGTTCTCAAAGAAAAACTTGACAACATATACGGTCAACTCAGCAGTATAAAATAAGGAGGAGAAACAAATGAAAAAATTTCTTAGTTTAGTGATATGTCTTCTGATGATATCACATAGTGTATTTGCTTCAGGAAACATAAGAATTCTTAAGGATCTTAAAGAAAACACATCACAAATCACTCTTAATTCCGAAGAAAGCACACCATACGAACTGATAGTAAAATTCAATTCAGATGCCGAAAATGCTCTCAAAGAAGTCCCAAACCTTATGGGATACAGAAATCTTATAGGAAATATGTATCTTCTCTGGTTTGAAGATTTAAATACCCAGAAGGTCATCTGTGATTACTTAAATTCTGACCCGAATGTGGCATTTGCCCATCCCAATGAGGAAATAACCCTTCCTGTAATTGATGAACCTCAGGTAAAGGATGAAATATCCGACACCTTTCTAAACGAAACAGACAGCACATATCCAAATGATTACAGTTTATACGAAGGGGAATATTTCCTTGAGTCCATCAAAGCAAAGGAAGCATGGGATTATCTTAAGACTCTCCCCGGATCTTCAGAAAACAGTGCTGTAGTAGCAATACTTGATTGCGGTGTAGATATTGATAACTCCGACCTAGTAAACAGATTCTACAGAAACTCAGCAGGAAACATTATCGGTAAAAACTTCTACGATAGTACCGCCAGTGATAATTTCGACGATGATTATGCAGGAACTTATCATGGAACAAGTGTAGCAGGTACAGTTGCTGCAGAAGCAAATAACGGCACGGGAATATGCGGTGTGGCAGGAGAATTCGATGTAAAAATTATGCCTGTGAAAGTATTCAGTTCTTCAAGTTCCACCCCATCTGCCATAATAGAAGGAATCAAATTTGCGGCAGATAATGGTGCAAATGTCATAAACTTAAGTTTGGGAGCAACAATATACTTTGAAGGATTACAGGAAGCAATAGACTATGCTTACAATCTTGGCGTAACAGTTGTCTGCTCCGCAGGAAACTCCTTTTCAAACCAGTATCAGTACCCTGCCTGTGCTGACAATGTAATAAGCGTGGCATCCATCGGCATGACAGATGAAAAGAGCGGTTTTTCCCAGTTCAATGAATATGTGGACCTGACTGCTCCCGGCGAAAGTCTGGCACTTACATATCCTGATTCTACAGGTTCAAATGTAAAGACAGGCAGAAACGGAACAAGTTTCTCCTCTCCTATGGTAGCGGCAGCGGCAGCACTTCTGAAAATTGCAAATCCATTCCTGACACCAAGTCAGATTGAAGAAATACTCAAAGCAACTGCAACTGACCTTGGAAGAGAGGGATATGACATCGAATACGGTTTCGGAAAAATCAACCTCCTTGAAGCCATAAAGAAATCCAACACAGGATATGTGGCAACTACAAGCATTGTCACAACAGAAAAACTTACTGTAGAAGTAAACAAAACAAAACAGATAGATGTAACTGTAAATCCTGAAAATGCAAACAACAAATCTGTTGTTTATTATTCAGAGGATTCATCTGTTGCAACTGTTTCAAACAACGGTGTTGTGACAGGTATCACTCCCGGTGAAACAACAATTCACATTACATCAAACTTCAATAACAAACTTACAAATCAATGTATTGTTACCGTACTCCCTTCGGGATTGAGTTTCGCATCTACTCCCGTAGATCTTGGTGACAATAATCAGGAACTGCCGAATACTGACAGTACAGAATTTGTATTTTCATCAGACATAGGTATTGTTCAGAATGCTACAAATTATTCTGCTTCTCTCTACAGAGTATATCAGAACGAAAACAAAACAAGCGTACTTCCAAAGGGTGTAAACTATCCTTATGCATATGCAGAATTTCTACCAAAAAATGCAGTGTCAACAATAGCAGAAGAAAATCAGTTTACTTATGTTCTCCTTCTTGACACTCCCGAAAGAGGAGTAATTGCCGGTGCAAAAAGCGATTACTTTACCAATGCCAACTCAGGCGCTCAGGCAGGTGTTCTCTCTGGTTGGGATGACGAAACAGACTTCGTAGCATTTGCTACAGACGGCTCGGGATTCAACGTATTCTTAAATAACAAGATGGTATATCACTACTATACAGTAGATACCGGAGACGGACTTAACGAAAAATATGTACTTGCATCAAAGGAAATGCCATATCAGGTAATAGATGCGGTATATGATGATGCAGAAGATGTATATGCATATATTGCAATTGCAAAAAATGATCACGGTCAGCCAGTGCTTCTTGCTTCTACCTATGGCGGTAAAACCTGGAGTCAGAAAACATACTCCGACCAGACATATCCTGACTTTACACAGATCATCGCCAACGGAAGATATATTTACTTACTTTCAAATACCGCAGTATATTATGTAGCAGTACAGAGAACCACCACAGGTGCTTTTGCAATGAGCGGATCTATCAAAAAACTCTGTGACATTGACTCTTCAAAAATCAAGAAACTGTCACTTCTTACAAACGGAGAAACAAAGGTTCTTGCAGGTTACGGTTCAAACGGAATATATGCTATTCCAAATGACGGAAGTGTAACAGAACTCTATACTGCAAACGGAAAGACAATCTCCATGGCGTTTAACTTCAACGGGAACTACTGGGCAATGATAGACAATGTACTTCATAAAGCAGAAATTCCAAAAGCAACAGACTACAGTCTTTACGACAATCTGGATATATTCAACATCAATCTGCTTGATTCCAACAAAAAACTTATAAGCAGTATTCCTGAAAACGGCAAAGTGACTGTAGAATACTATATGGAATCAACGGCACCTATTGATATGGATTTTACACAGAGTGGTTCTACCGTTACAGGCAAATATCCGCTGCAGATAATCACATCTCTTTATAATGCAGATACAAACGCACTTATAAATGTAAAAAGAAAGAATCTTACCGTTGACTTCTACAATAAGGTCATTAGCGGCGAACAGGTTCAGATAGGGTCAATCCTTCGTTGGGAAGAAACATTTGATCTTGATCCTGACGTTAACTACAAAGTAAAGGTTATGACATTTAAAGGACACGGATTTAACTGGACTGAAGCAGGTAATAATGCAATTACACTGAATGTATTTAGTAAGGCAATGGAAAAATAACAGGTAAGGGATGTAAAAAACGGCCGGATCGTGAAAATTAAAAATTATTAATAATATTTACTTTGGTAGAAACTATCTCATCTTATGATGGGATAGTTTCTCTTTTTGTGTAACGAAACAATATGGGGTGAAATCTCTCGGATTTCACCCCATATTGTTTATTATTTAATTACCTGTGGCTTTATATCAAATACTTTTTGATCTACAGGGACTCTTCTTGCATTCTTCGGATTAAGCGCCTTACATGAATCTGAAAGGTATGGATCTACCATTATGCTGATGCCGTCTTTTTCAAACAGAAGCCCTGCCTAACCAAGCCATGTTATCTTCATATTCCCTTCTCCCTTAAACAATAAATGGGTGTAAAAATACGATTTTTACACCCATTCCGATTTATTAATAATTTGTTGGTCTTATCATGAAGTAACTCTGTGGATGTGCACATACAGGACATACTTCAGGGGCTTTCTTGCCGATATTTATGTGACCGCAGTTTGAGCATTCCCAGATCATATCTCCTTCTCTTGAGAAGACCAGACCGCCTTCGATATTTGAGATAAGTTTTCTGTATCTTTCTTCGTGTTCTTTTTCAATCTTTGCAACCATTTCAAAAAGTGCAGCAATATCATCAAATCCTTCTTCTTTTGCTTCTTTTGCAAATGTTGCATACATATCTGTCCATTCGTAGTTTTCGCCTTCTGCAGCGTCGATAAGGTTTGTCATTGTGTCAGGCATACCGTCGTGGAGAAGTTTGAACCAGATTTTTGCATGTTCTTTTTCGTTGTTTGCAGTTTCTTCAAAGATTTTTGAAATCTGGACATAGCCGTCTTTCTTTGCCTTTGAAGCATAATATGTATATTTGTTTCTTGCCTGTGATTCTCCTGCAAAAGCAGTCATAAGATTCTGTTCTGTCTTTGTACCTTTTAATTTACTCATTTTAATACCCTCCCATAAATTTAAATAATTGAATATTCAAAATTTTTAAAATGAAGTCGTGTTCCCAGATCAGAGCCCTGTGGCAGAAGTGCCATTGCTATAAACAACTCATTTGTGCCATCTGTTTCTCTCAATGTGGCATACTCTCCTTCGATTTTTATTATGATATAATCTTTAGGTTCCATATAAACCGCCTTATGAAATAAATTCAAATCTTTTAAAGGTTTTGCCGTCTCTTTCCACCACTTCATTCCACATAGAAACAGGTCTTACAAACACAGGATTGTCTCCGTAGAGACCCCTATATACAACCATATCTTCCATAGTTTCTGAATGCTTTGCAATGGCGATGACTTGGTATTCATTGCCTTTAAAATGTCTGTATCTGCCAATTTTTACTTCCATAACAATCATCCAAGTTGTGCTTTGATAACTTCAACAGAAGCCTTCAGAGCATCGTCTATTCCCTGTGGGTTCTTACCGCCTGCCTGTGCACCGTCAGGTCTTCCGCCTCCTGCACCGTCAACGTATTTTGCAATTTCCTTAACCACATTACCGCAATGGATACCCTTTGCTACTGCGCTCTTTGATGCGGTAACATAAAGTGATACCTTGCCGTCAATATCTGAAAGGAATACTCCCACAACATCAGGAAGTTTGTTTTTGAGTTCATCGCCTGTAGTTCTTAATGCTCCCATATCTGCCCCGTCCATCTTTCCGCATACTACTTTGATACCGGAAATCTCTACTGCAGATGAAAGCATATCATCAAGACCGCCTTTTGCAAGTTTTTCATTAAGTTTGCTGATATCCTGCTTTAGTGTCTTGATTTCTGAGTTCATTGATGAAATCTTGTGTACTATTTCTGATGGGCCTACTTTGAGTTCCTGAGAAATATCATTTATGAGTGATTCTTTTTCACTTAAGTATTTTACAACGCCAAGACCTGTTGTTGCTTCAATTCTTCTTGTACCTGCGGCAATACCTGATTCAGAAAGAATCTTGAATATACCGATGTTTGAAGTGTTTTTAACATGCGTACCGCCACAAAGTTCGATACTGAAATCACCCATCTTAACGACTCTTACCACATCGCCGTATTTTTCTCCGAAGAGAGCCATAGCACCAAGTTTCTTTGCTTCGTCTATAGGCATTTCATTGCAAGTTACACAAAGTGAATTAAATATTTCTCTGTTTACGATTTCTTCGACTTCTTTGAGTTGTTCTTTTGTAACGGCTTCATAGTGAGTAAAGTCAAATCTGAGTCTCTCGTCATTTACAAATGAACCTGCCTGCTCAATATGGTCTCCTGCAACCATTTTAAGAGCCTTCTGCAAAAGATGTGTAGCAGAGTGGTTTGCAGCGATTTTTGCTCTTCTGTCTTTGTCAACTTCCGCATGACACTTGTCGCCTTTTTCTATATAGCCGTCTATGATTTCTGCCGCAACGATAATTCTTCCGTCACGGAGTTTCTTTGCATCGGTAACGTTGAGTTTTGCATTGTCACAGGTGATAATACCTGTATCCCCTACCTGACCGCCGCCTTCGCCGTAGAAAGGAGTCTTTGAAAGAACAAGTGTTACTGTTCCGTTTTCATATGAAGCACTGTCATTGAAATCATCGTTATAGTAGATACCGAGGATTTCTGTATCACATTCAAGAGAGTCATATCCTACGAATTCAGGTGAAGGAAGTGCAAGGAATTTCTCAAACATTTCATCCTTCCAGCCAAGTGAATCGGCATCCTTGATAGCATCTCTTGCACGCTGTCTCTGTTCGTTTACATATGCACTAAATCCATCTACATCTACAGAATATCCCTTTTCGCCAAGGATTTCCACAGTAAGGTCAATAGGGAATCCATATGTGTCGGAAAGTTTGAATGCCTTGTCACCTGAAAGAACTTTTGCACCTTCCTTGTCCATTTCTTCCACATAGGAATTAAGGATATTAAGGCCATCATTTACAGTTCTTGCAAAACTTATTTCTTCAAGTTCGATAATCTTCTTGATATAATCCTTCTTGCCAACAAGTTCAGGATAAGCATTTTTGTTTTCTTCAATTACTGTATCACAAATTTTGTATAGGAACGGTTCATTCACACCAAGAAGTTTGCCGTGACGTGCGGCACGTCTTAAGAGACGTTTGAGCACGTAGCCTCTTCCTTCGTTTGCAATCTTTACACCGTCACATATCATAAATGTGGTGCTTCTGATATGGTCTGTTATAACTCGCAAAGATATGTCTGTATTTTTGTCATCACCATATTTAACATTGGCAATTTCTGAAATCTTCGCCATAATATTTCTTACGGTATCTACTTCAAATATACTGTTTACACCCTGCATAATACAAGCAATTCTTTCCAGTCCCATACCTGTATCAATGTTTGGATGTGCAAGACGGTTGTAGTTACCTTCTTCGTCCTTGTCAAACTGTGTGAAAACAAGGTTCCAGAATTCTACAAATCTGTCACATTCACAGCCCACTTTACAATCAGGGCTTCCGCAACCTGTATCTTCGCCTCTGTCAAAGTAAAGTTCGGAGCAAGGTCCGCAAGGTCCCTGACCGATTTCCCAGAAGTTGTCATCCTTGCCCATTCTTACAATTCTGTCAGGAGATACTCCTACTTCCTTTGTCCAGATATCAAATGCTTCATCATCTTCTTCATAGATAGTAACCCAGAGTCTTTCTACAGGAAGTTCAAGTACCTTTGTACAGAATTCCCAAGCCCAGCCTGTGATTTCGTGCTTGAAATAATCTCCAAAAGAGAAGTTGCCAAGCATTTCAAAATATGTACCGTGACGTGCAGTCTTACCTACTGACTCAATATCAGGTGTTCTTATACACTTCTGACAGGTGGTAACTCTCTTTGAAGGAGGTGTTTCCTGACCTGTGAAATATGGCTTAAGTGGTGCCATACCAGCATTGATAAGAAGTAAACTTTTATCATTCTGAGGTACAAGAGAAAAACTTGGAAGTCTTAAATGACCTTTGCTTTCAAAGAAAGAAAGGTATTTTTCCCTTATTTCGTTTAATCCTAATTTTTTCATTGTAGTTCAATCCTTTTTTATATATTGTTTATCATTATATATTATACCAAAAACCCCTGATTTGTCAATGATTCAGGCACAAAAAAAGTCTGTTGTTGTGTAGGTTTACAATTGATATGTTACACTTTTAAAAAATAAATAGCGAATAGAAACTTTTTGTGTTAAAGTTTAAGTACCACCAAAAACCACACAGAAAGGAAATCTATTCGCTATGAATACAATAACACAAACTATGA
>JAZSCT010000048.1:0-1651 GCA_045530725.1 Clostridia bacterium | reverse complement strand
CTTTAAATATACTAGTTAATATTTTCGTTACATCCTTATGTATCATATCAAATCTGAATATGCTCTGATTTTTGCTACTTTTCCATGACTAGTTGTGAAAAAACCTTATGCGTTGTCTGATTTTCCATTTTTTGCCTTTGTTTAGTTTTTGCATGGCATTATTTTTTGAAAAACCATATTTTTCATGCTGAAAAGCTACTTTTTGAGAAAAATAAAAATACGGAGCAGATTTTTCTAACTTCCACTCCATATTTTTTTGTGCAACTTTTTACATTATGCGGATACTCTGTAAACAAATCCTACGAAAGATTTTGCTTTTACATTTCTTGTATCTCGTCTGTCCGGTCGTACCGGTTCAAGGTATTTTGCAATATCCTTTATCAGTTTTTTCTCGTCTGCATTTTTGGTGCGGAAGAATTGCCTGCATAAATACATTGCCATTTTCATGTTCACTTTATATTCGTGGATATTTTCCTGTTTCTGCTTAATTACAATTTCATTCACAATGCGGTTGCAGAAGTTCAACATGAGCATTGCGGAAAATATTTCTTGCTTTACAAAATCATCTTTCTTTCCGTGTAAATTCACAAGTCCTATTCCATATTTTAATTCACGAAATGACGTTTCTATTCCCCAGCGTGCATGATATAACTCTTTGATTTCTGCAGGCGTAAAAGTACGTGGAAGGCTCGTTGCCAAGGTCTCATATTCTCCAGTATCAAGAAGTACCCTAACCACACGGAACTTCATAGGATATGGGGAAGAAAAGTCCCAACGTCCTGCCCTTGTCTTGCTACTGTAAATTTTATCCTCGTTCTTTCTGGTCTGCACTAAAATATATCCATTTTCCTTATCAACCTTCGTCTGCGTGGTAGTAATCGTGAATGATACATCTACATCAAGCTCTGTCATAGGCAATTTACCAATCTCACGCATGGCAGTGCGGTCTTGCTTCACTCTGATTAGAAAATCCACATTCGGATGCTCCAAGAAATGAGCGAAGGCATTATACGATTCATAACCACGGTCTGCCACAATTAATGTCTTTTCTTTGAAATCATACCATGATAGGTAGAAGGCAAGGCATCCAACCTCGTCCATTTGTGGCTGTGGCTGTATGATACAGTGCTGATACGTTTTGTTCAGTACATCATACAACGGATTGACGTGTAATTGATTATACCCTTTGGGATTACTGTCGTTTTGTACGAAACTGTCTGATTTCGGGTTTCTTGCCATGTTTACAGTAGTTCCGTCAATCGCAAGAACACGATAGCCTTTATACTTCTTTACATCATTACAATTTGCATTAAAATGTTCAAGAGCATCCTCGAAGACCGTCCAAGGTATCTTGTTGCGCTGCTGCACAAATGCGGATGCGGTAACATCAATATCGGCATCATATAATTCCTTTTTAAGACTTCCGCCCTGCATAGAGAGCAGAAGATTAACCATAGTTTCCATATTCAGAACACACTTGCGTGTAAATCCTGTATTGTTTGGATAATCTTTTCTATAATCTGCAACCGCCTTTGCGATTGCTTCTTTAATTTGGTGCTTTAGCACCTCTGGAGTAGTATTTACGATTTTCATTATCAAAACCTCGTTTCATTACAGATATTGACAATGTGCATAAAAAAACAAGACAAAC
>JAZSCT010000050.1:0-1617 GCA_045530725.1 Clostridia bacterium | reverse complement strand
AGAATTGCAGACAAAACTGCGTTTTTCTTACTTGGTGAAGTCATAGAATTTGATGAAACGGAAAAAATGTTCTCTACACCTACGGACAAGAGAACCGAAGATTATATTACAGGAAGGTTTGGTTGATATGAGAAATAGATTTGATGAACAGCTCAACACCTTGAATAACGAACTTATTACAATGGGTGCTTTGTGCGAAGAAGCCATTTCAAGTGCCGTAAAACTGCTTATAGATAACGATGTAAAAATGAAAGAAAATGTCCTTGATGCCGATAAGCAGATAGACCAAAAGGAAAGAGATATTGAAACTCTTTGTATGAAACTTTTAATGCAGCAACAGCCCGTTGCAAGTGATTTAAGGACAATATCCTCTGCACTTAAAATGATTTCCGATATGGAGCGCATCGGTGACCAGGCATCCGATATTGCAGAAATTGCCGAGTATGCTTACGGTAGCGGTATGGAAAGCGAAACACACATTGCTGATATGGCAAGAGCAACAATTCAAATGGTTACAGACAGCATTGATTCTTTTGTGAAAAAAGATGTCGATTTAGCTCATACAGTAATGGAGCATGATAATATTGTTGATGATTTGTTTGACAAGGTTAAGAGCGAGCTTATAAGTGCTATTGAAAACAAGGCGGCAAATGCAGAAGCACTTATTGACCTTTTAATGATTGCAAAATACTTTGAGCGTATCGGCGACCACGCTGAAAACATTGCAGAATGGGTTATATACTCCATCACAGGAAAACACGCAGAATAAACTTTAGTTATGTGTAAAATGATGAAATATAAGACTTTCATTGAAAACACACACATTTTATGGTAAAATATATATGTAAATCATATTTCGGAGGTGAAAGCGATGATTTATTTTGTAGAAGATGATGCCAATATCCGCAAGCTCGTATGCTATGCTCTTGAAAAAGAGGGTTATGCAGTAAAAGGTTGCAGCTTGCCGAGTGAATTTTGGCAGGAGATGAAAAATGAAAAGCCACAGCTTATTTTGCTTGATATAATGCTCCCCGAAGAAGATGGACTTTCTATATTAGGCAAACTTCAGGCAGACAGCAATACATCAAATATCCCTGTAATTATGATTACTGCAAAAGGCAGTGAATTTGATAAGGTAACAGGACTTGATATGGGTGCAGATGATTATATCGCAAAGCCATTTGGTATGACAGAGCTTACAAGCCGTGTTCGTGCAGTACTCCGACGATATGAAAAAACAAATAAGTCAAAGGAATATAAAATCGGTGATTTGTATGTAAATCCCGAAAAGCATATTATTGAAGTTGCAGGTCATGAAGTCAATCTTTCTTTCAAAGAGTATTCACTTTTAATGGTGCTTTTGGAAGCAGATGGCAATGTGGTTTCAAGGGATACGCTTCTTACCCGTGTATGGGGAGAGTTTTATGACGAGTCAAGAACTCTTGATGTTCACATAAGAAAGCTCCGTATGAAGCTTGAAACCGCAGGCGACCTTATTCATACTGTTAAAAACATAGGTTATAAGCTCGGAGGTAGCGAGAATGGTTAATAAAATATTTCGTTCAAACTTCTTTACCTCAATGCTTATCTTACTTATGAGCTTTTGTTTGATTTTTG
>JAZSCT010000052.1:0-1744 GCA_045530725.1 Clostridia bacterium | reverse complement strand
AAATACACAGCTATTCCGCCTACAATAAGTAGTGTCTGCTGATTAACAAAAAAAGCTTGAAAATACTGAATTTGTAGCTCATAAGTGGTAAAATATATGCAAGGTTTTTAAAACTTTTGACTCATTTTTCTTGCAGATTTTCTGCAAAATACCACTCCAAGGAGCAAAAAAACTATGTATAAATCATCTGATAAATCACAGTCCTCTTTTTTAGATTTTAATCAGCCAATGGGGCTACATATGAATCCGGACAACCGATGGGTAAAAATGGCAGATTCCATTCCGTGGGAGGTGTTTGAAAAGAAATACAAAAGGCTCTTTAAAGTGAAAACCGGAAATGTAGCCAAGCCCCTGAGAACAGCTCTTGGAGCTTTAATCATACAGACAAAATTTCAGTACTCCGACAGAGAACTGGTGGAACAGATCACAGAAAATCCATATCTGCAGTATTTTATAGGCCTTCCGGGTTATCAGGAAGAAGCACCGTTTGATGCAAGTACACTGGTTCTTTTCCGTAAGCGTATTAATGCTCAGATGATTGCAGAAGCAAATGAATATATATTGTCAAACCAAAATAAAAAAGAGGATGATGTCACTCCAAAACCTCCGACAGGAGGAGGCACATCAAGTGATCCTCTGTCTGACAGCGAACCTGACAACGAAGGAACCCTGATACTGGATGCCACATGTGCACCGGTAAATATACGTTACCCACAGGATGTTTCCCTGCTGAATGAAGCAAGGGAAAAACTGGAGACAATCATTTACCGTTTTCATAAGTCTTATGGACTTGAACTGCCAAGACGTTATGCCAAAAGAGCACGTAAGGATTATCTTGCATTTGCCAAGTGCAGAAAACATACCGCAAAAAAGATCCGGAAAGCCCTGCGTCAGCAGCTGTCATATGTCAAACGTAATATAGGATATCTCGAGAAATTCATGGCAGACGGATATGCACCGCAACCAAAGGAAATCCCATTGTTATTAACCATCTTCAGGCTGTATGAGCAACAGCAGTACATGTATGATAATAAGGTGCATTCGGTTGAAAACCGGATAGTCAGTATTATGCAGCCATGGATCAGACCTATTGTCAGAGGCAAACTGAATTCTGCGGTGGAATTCGGGGCAAAACTTGATATAAGCATTGACTCTGACGGATATGCAAGAATCGAAAAAACATCTTTTGATGCATATAATGAATCAGCCTGCTTGAAGGATGCGATCGAACGTTTTAAAGAACGTGCGGGACATTATCCGGAGCGTGTGCTGGCAGATCAGATATACAGGACAAGAGAGAACCGGAGTTTCTGCAAAGAAAAAGGAATCCGATTATCAGGTCCGAAGCTGGGGCGTCCAAATCCGACCACAGCCAAAACAGATAAAAAGGTGGAATATCAGGATAACACAGACAGGATTGAAGTTGAGCGTGAGTTTAGCAGAGAAAAACGATGCTACGGAATGGGCAGGATCGTAACCAAACTGGAAGAAACCCAGCTTACATCTATTGCGTTATCTGTATTTGTTGCGAATCTTTTTAAGATTCAGCGACGAATACTTTGTGTTCTATTTTATTTGTATAAAATTTTTAAGATAAAAACTGTCTGGTTAAGTTCAACATAGACTTAATCAGCAGACACTAAATAGTGAGATGGTGGTTATAAAACTTAATCATTAATATTAAAAATTATGAATAATTATAATTAAATGGATTTATAAGAATTAAGAGAGTTTTATAAATATC
>JAZSCT010000054.1:0-4883 GCA_045530725.1 Clostridia bacterium | reverse complement strand
TTAATATGCTTGATAACTTCTTTAATATTGGTGGTGACTCAATACTTGCAATCTATGTGGTATCAGACCTTGAAGAAAAAGGTTATGAGCTTCATGTAGCAGATATTATGCAGAGTGATACACTTTCAGATGTTGCAAAAGCAATGAAGTCAACTTCAAGCAAGGCAATATATGACCAAGAAGAAGTAACTGGTTTTATTCCGTTCAGCCCGATTATGCGTGCTTTCCTTAAAGAAAATAACAGCATTCCAAAGGACTTTATTCATACATGTGTCGTTACAGCAGATTGTGATGAAAATACAGTAAAGAAAGCAATTGATATTCTTGTATCTCATCACGATATGTTAAGAGGTACTTTTACAGATAATGGAATCGAAATTCTACCATCAAACGAAAGAGAAGTATATTCATTTAATTCAATCACAATCAAAGATACAGAAAAAGCAAAAGAAGAATTAAGAAATACAACTCTTCAGGATGATAAACTCATCAATGTTGTATTCTGTAATACAGAAAAGGAAAGTCTTGTAAGCATTACTGTACACCATTTCCTTATTGACTTGGTTTCATGGGAAGTGCTCATTAAGGACTTCAATACAATCACAAAACAAATCAACAACAGTGAAAGAATCAATCTTCCGGCAAAAACAGCGTCATTCAAGCTTTGGAGTGAAAAACTCGCAGAATATTCAGAAACAATGCCTGAAGAAAACAGAGCATATTGGGAGAACATTATTGAAAAACTCACAAATGCTCAATCTCTTAATGCAAGTAAAGAAGTAAATGAAGCAGAAGAATACAGTTTCACATTTGATGAAAACACATCAAGCAGACTTATCAACGAAGCAAATAACGCATACGGAACAAGAACAAATGAAGTACTCTTAACAGCATTAGGACTTGCTGCAGGAAAACTTGCAGAAGGTGAAGTAGGTATAATCGTTGAAAGTCATGGTAGAACAGAACTTCATAAACCAATTTCAACGGAACGTACTATCGGTTGGTTCACATCATGTTACCCTGTTGTAATTAACAATAATACAGATGTAGCGGAAGAATTAATCGATACAAAAGAAACAATGAGAAGAATACCAAAGAATGGTATAGAATATCTTCTCTTGTCAGAAGGCTTCCATAAGAATACTGATATTATCTTCAACTACTACAAAACAAGCCTTGCAGAAGAAAACAGAGAAAACCAGGAAATATTATTCGGTGGAACATCTGTATTCCCGGGAAAAATTAATGTGGGTTGTTATGTTACAGACAATATTTTAACAATAGGTGTTTCTGTACCAAAATGTAACCACAAGGCAAATATATGTGAAGAGCTCGGTCTTGAATTTGTAAAACAGATTGAAAAAATACTTGATGTATGTACAAGAACAGAAAAGCAGGTAAAAACACGTTCAGACTTCTCTGATGATGAACTCACTGAAATTGAATTGAATGAATTAAATGCATGGGCAGATGATATCTGTGACATTTATGCATTAACCCCTTCACAGGAAGGGATGTACGCTCAATACTTCCAGAGTACTGATACTAAAACATATCAGCTTCAGAGTTTGTGCAGAATCAGCAAGGAAACTGATTTGGATACAATCAAAAAGAGTGTTGAGATACTCTCACTCAGACATCAGGTTCTTAAATCAGCTTTTACTGTCTTGAAATCTACAGGTGCTATCAAACAGGTTATTCTCCAGAACAGAAAACCTGAATTCACTGTTCTCTCACAAAACGAATCATTTACGCAGGAAGTTTTAGATGAACTTGTTAATGAAGATGCAGAAAAGTCACTTGATTTACAGAGAGATTCTCTTTTTAGAGTAACAATTATCGATTTTACCGACCAACGCTTTATGCTCTTCCACTCACACCACATCATTCTTGACGGTTGGTGTCTCCCTGTAATCATCAATGATTTACAGAGGTATTACTGCAAGCTCACAGAAGGTATTAGCATAGAAGATTTAACAGATGAAATCAATAAAGAGGTTTCGTCTCAGACTTCCTATGCTCAGTACGCAAACTGGATTGAAAACCAGGATACAAATACAGTTTCAGCATATTGGCAGAACTTACTCGTTGACGCTTCTATCAGCCATATCTTCGGTAAAGAAAAGAAAGACAATATTAAGAACGAAGATATTATCACCTTTAAAACACCGTTAAGCGATGAGTTATCAAAGCATATTGAAAAGTTTGCGAAGGAAAACAAGCTTTCTTCTAACTCTGTTTTTGAATGTGCATTTGGCATTGCATTACAAAAATATTCGGGCAGTGAAGATGTAGTCTTTGATAAGGTAATTTCAGGCAGAAGTATTCCGCTTAAAAATATCGAAAATACAGTGGGACTTTTCATTAATACTGTTCCTGTAAGAATCAAGAGTGATGAAAACAGCACCTTAGCAGACCTTTTAAAGGAAACACAAACACAGACTATCAATGCAAATACAAATGGTATTTTATCTCTTTCAGAGGTTTATAAAGCGGGGGGCATTGAGGTTAAGAACATTGATTCATTGTTTGTATTTGAAAATTACTATACGGGAGATGGCTCTGAAATAGCTAATGGCCCCCTTGCACCTGAGGTAGTATCTTTCGAAGAACAGACAGAATTTAACCTGACTGTTACAATTTTAAAAGAAAAAAGTGGCTATATAATTAAAGTCTCTTATGCAAGGGAAATATATACGGAAAGAGAAATCAACAGCTTTGTTGGCGGATATATTTCTATCTTTGAATCTTCTCTTGATGAAACTAAACAAATCAAGGATATTGAAGTGTTAACTGAAGAAGAAAAGAAAACAATTTTATGTGGCTTCAACAACACACAAGCAGAGTATCCAAGAGACAAGTGTGTTCACGAACTGTTTGAAGAACAGGTTGAAAGAACACCAGATAAGGTGGCACTTGTAGCAACAGATAAGAAGGTTACATACAGAGAACTTAACGAAGAAGCAAACAGAATAGCACATAGCCTTATTGAAAAAGGAATAGGTAAGGGAGATATTGTTGGACTTATGCTTCCAAGAAAGAGCTGTCTTTTGGCGGCTTTGTTCGGCATACTTAAAACAGGTGCAGCGTATCTGCCTATTGATATGGAACTTCCTAAAGAGAGAATAGAATATATGTGCAAAGACACAAATGCAAAGCTTGTAGTGTCGGAAGAAAATATAGATTCTCTTTTACAGTCAGAAAAGACATCAAATCCGAATGTAGAAATGACAAATGAGTCATTGTGTTATTGTATCTACACATCAGGTAGTACAGGACAACCAAAGGGTGTAATGGCAAGACATAGAAATGTTGTCAATTACATCTGGAAGAACGAACATAATATATTCGGCAAAATCATTAAAGAAGATTTTGAAGCAATTGTTTCAATATCAACTTGCAGCTTCGATATATTTGTAACTGAAACTATTGCAACACTTGTGAATGGTTTAAGAGTTGTGCTTGCAGATGAACAGGCATGTAGAAACCAGTATGCTCTTAACAGACTATTAACAAGAGAAAAAGGACAGTTCTTACAGACAACTCCAACAAAGTTGAAAGCATTGACAAGAGAGCCAAGTCAAAGAGAATTCTTGAGGAATATTAAAGCAATACTTCTTGGCGGTGAAGCTATGGAAGTATCATATCTTAATGAACTTAAAGAATTGACAAATGCAAAGATTTACAATATCTATGGAGTAACAGAAGTGCCAATCTGGTCAACGTTTGCAGACACAGACACATTCAAAGATGTTGTAACAGTAGGTAGACCGATAGCAAATACACAGGTATATATTGTTGATAAATATATGAATCCGGTTCCAATGGGAATGATGGGCGAACTTTGTATTGCCGGAGATTCGGTTTCAATGGGATATCTTAACAGACCGGAACTTACAGCAGAAAAGTTTATCGACAACCCATTCGGCGAAGGTAAGCTCTACAAAACAGGTGACCATGCATATTGGACAGAAGACGGAAATCTTGTGTTTGTAGGCAGAAAAGATTTTCAGGTAAAAATCAGAGGTCTTAGAATAGAACTTGGAGAAATAGAAAGTGTATTACAGGCGGTAGAAGGAATAGAAAGAGCTGTGGTAGTTGTACGTAAGGATAATGAAGACAGACAACTACTTTGTGCTTTCTATACAGGCAAAGTAATAGAGCAAAAGTTACTCAGAACAGAGCTTTCAGCAAAGCTTCCAAAATATATGATTCCGCATATCTTTACACACCTTGATAAGATGCCGATGACAGCAAGCGGAAAAGCAAACAGAAACGCTTTGCCTGAAATTGACCTTGATAATATCAGTACGGATGTAGAATATGTAGCACCAAGTACAGAAGAAGAAAAAGTACTTACAGAAGCAATAGAAAAAGTACTTGGTATTGAAAAAGCAAGTGTACTTGATAACTTCTTTGATTTAGGAGGAGATTCACTTAAAGCAATTGAGCTTGTAAGTGAGCTTGAAGATAAGGGATATACAGTTGTTGTTAAAACAATTTTTGAAGCAAAGGACATTCAAAATCTTGCAAAAGAACTCCAAATCAAGAGTGAAAAGGAAGAAAAAGTTCACTATGATTCTGTAATTCCAGCAACTGCAGCACAGATGAGAATATATACATCTCAGATTATGAGTCCTGAGTCAACTCATTACAATCTTACAGCAGCATTTAAAGCAGAAGATTTAGATGTAGAAAGACTCGGTAAGGCAGTTAATAAATTGATTGCTCGTCATGAAGGTTTAAGAACAAGTTTTGAAAACAGAAATGGTCAGATTGTACAGGTGATTAATGAACCAACAACAATCGAGACAGAAAAACTTAATAGTGAAGAAGTATCTCAATTCAACACAGCATTTGATTTAGGAACAGCACCTCTTCTA
>JAZSCT010000062.1:0-1531 GCA_045530725.1 Clostridia bacterium | reverse complement strand
CAAGAAGATAATTGGCAAGGAAATATCGTTGAATCATAATAAAACGAAAAACAAATCCAACTACCGACAGAATTAAAGCACCAATACAAAGTGAGAGGAAAAGATATAGTTCGATTCCGCCGCTGAATGCCGTTGCAATAATAACAAAAGTGACAACTGCGACGGGAAGGATGAATACAGTTGTCCAGAATGTTTTTAATGCAAACAACGTCAAACGAAGTCTTGCAGCTTTTAAGGAAAGTGTCGGTTTCATCCAATACATAAACCGTTTGAAGCAGTATTTTTTTCTCTCTGTTCTGCCACTGTACAATGCTTCTTCACCCATGTAAACTGCACTGTAAAATACATAGGCGAGAAAACCTGTTGCGAAGAAGTATATGCATCTTCCGACCCGAAAAACAGTCTGATAATCGTATGATATATCATCTGTATATTTTTCGGTTACTGCTGAAAAAAGAAGTGGCATAAACGTCAGAATTACAGTGATGATAAGAGCGAAAAAGGGCATCAGCATAGCACCTAAGTATTTGTTTTTATTGATTATTAAGGCACTTTTTCGTATTTCTTTAAAAAACATAACATCACCCATAAGGATGATTGACTTTTTGATAGCGGAATATTCAAGGCGGTACAGTTAAACTGCACCGCCTTGATATATTGGTGTATTTATACGTGGAAATAAACCCCCAGTTCTACTGGGGGTGAGTAAACGAGCGGAGCAACAATAAGAAAGGCGAGCTTAATGCAAGCCGAAGATATAGACAGAAGTAAAAACCTCCAAGTATAATGAATGAGTTTGGCGACGCATTACAAAAGTACAAGGAGGTTTTTAACAATGAATATAACTAAAAATAAGACAAACGAAATAAAGAGTTCATCTCATTCAAAGTACAGATGTCAGTATCATATAGTCTTCGCACCGAAATATAGAAGAAAAGAAATATACGGACAATTAAGAAAAGATATTGGAGATATATTAAGAAAACTGTGTGCACAAAAGGGAGTGGAAATATTAGAAGCGGAAGCTTGTTCTGACCACATCCACATGCTTGTAAGTATACCACCGCATATAAGTGTAGCACAATTTATGGGATATCTCAAGGGGAAAAGTACATTGATGATATTCGATAGGCACGCAAACTTAAAATACAAATACGGAAAAAGAAGTTTTTGGTGCAGAGGATACTACGTCGATACAGTAGGACGAAACAAAAAGGTAATAGCAGAATACATCAAGAATCAGCTTGAAGAAGATTTTGCCGCAGACCAGATAAGTTTCAAAGAATACACAGACCCGTTCACGGGTGCCAAGAATAAGTAAGCAAAAATAAACAGCCGCACGTGAGCGGCTGCTGAGAATGTAATGCGTTGCTAAATATCAGAGGCCCCTTTCAGGGGCAAAGCCAGTATTAACCCCTTATAGGGGTGGATCAAACCACCGGTTGAACCGGTGGTTTTGATTATTAATTTAATCATTCGCTCTCGAGCCCTTCAAGCATCTGAGCGAAAAGTGTGTTCGACCAGGCAAACC
>JAZSCT010000002.1:0-6825 GCA_045530725.1 Clostridia bacterium | reverse complement strand
ATTGAGAAACAGAGGCATCTCATCGTAAGATTTGAACATAGATTCCTTCATGGTTTATCACCTCACTTTCAAAAAAAGATATACTGTTCACTTAAAAAAGTGAGGGCAGTATTCATATTGCTTTTTGAAAAGGTTTATGATATAATTTTTACAAAGTGAGGTGAGCCTTTGTATGCGCAAGTATAAAATCTATATGATGTCTGCAAGAAATATTATCAGCTACGCTGAGAAAGATTCTGACGGCATATACAAATTTAATTTACAGGCACGGGAAACAGAAAAATGTAAGGTGCCGACAGCAAGTCATGAGCAGGAAAGCAATGCACTGTTTTATCAAATAATGTGTCAGCTTCACGGAGATAATTTTGAAATCCCCGAGGATGTAAATTTAATAACCGATCTTGAGAATGTTATCTTCTATATAGATTTTGCAGGTATCTTTGACAGAAATGGACAGCAGAAAAGATATGCAGAGAGACAACAAAAAGCAAGAGATATGTTCAGGCCCGAGGGAATCAATTTAGATTTTGGCAACGGTTCCATACCTTATGTAGCATTTGAACGCTCACAAAGCATGAGCCGAAATGCAAGGCTTTCTTTTATTCGTGCCGACCTTTATGATGATGTTCGCCGCCGTATAATGCTTGATATGAACATTGGAGAGTGCCAGCTTTCCAAGCTTTATGCATATAATGGTTTAATGCTTTCATCGGGAACCCGTATTGACGGCGTGGAAATTGACAAGCCCCACAGAGTTATTGTTGTAGAGAATAATAAATTGCAGGCAAGTGCTAATGTTATTACCGTTGAAGATGACGGCAGTAATTCTAATATGCGTAAGTATCACAGAGTGGAAAGGCACGAGCAGTTTACTGTCCTTGAATATGATGGTGAGGGACTTATTTCAAAAGAATACGCCACAGTCGTTGATAAAAAATTCTGTGGCAAGTCTGTTCATACATCATTTCAGATTCGTATGCCCTATGTTAAGGGAATGCTCCATAAGGTAGATTTTAAAGACCTTCTTAGTAAATCAGGATTTGAATATATAATAGATATTTGGGGAGAGAAGCATTTAATAAGCGATGTGGATATTATTCTGACCGAGAGTATGTTTAAAGGAAAAGGCTGGCTGAATGATTCCAAAATGACATGGAAGGACTATTGGGACAAATTCAGAAAATATAACCATGCCCTGTATATTACTAATGTCAGCAAACTGCATCCTGAAAAGTTTACCGAGTTAAACTATCAATTTTTAAATACGCTTTCTGTCCGTGCAGAAGAATTCAGACCGATTGATTTGCCACTTAGTTGGGAGCATAGTCCGGAGGAAGACACTCGCAACTGGCTGACCAAACAAACAGAGCTTGAATACTATAATCTTTGTGCTAATGAAGAATACAGAAGACAATATTTTCTGAAAGAAAAAGAAAAAGGTTTCTGGAGAAAGAAAACAAAGGCAAATTACCTTGCGGATATTTTGGAAATAAATCCTTTGTTTATAAACGAATCTATATATTCAAAAGAACTCGAGGACAGGGCGGAAAGTATTTTAAAGGATTATTCTCTTGGCACACTGCTTGTTGCCGGAGACAGCAGATACTTATCTGCGGATTTATTAAGATTGTTATCCATAATCCCAATGACAAGAAAATCCAAACTTGCAGAAAGCGAAAAGAAATTTTACGCTACTCTAATGAGTGACCGTTTCTCCGAACAGTCCTTCTATGCACCACAGGCGACTTACGAAGTTGATACATTATGCACGCTTCTTCGTAATCCGCATATTGCACGAAACGAGGAAATTATCCTTAAGCTTATGAAGGATATTCAAAGAATGCGTGAGCATTATTTAGGGCATCTCAGCGATGTTGTTATGGTAGATTCTGAAATGTTTGCCGCAGAAAGACTTGGCGGTGCGGATTATGACGGTGATATGATAAAAACTATTGCTGATCCTATTGTCAATATATGTGTACAGAGAAACTATGAATTTGAAGGCTCCTTTGAAGACAGAAACAACATGCCATTTTTGAAAATGCCGTCAGCAGAACCTTTGCTAAGTGATGCAAATGATTGGGAAGCAAGATTTGAAACAGTAAAAAATACATTTTCATCAAGGGTAGGTCAGATTTCCAACGCAGCATTTGACCGTAGTGTTATTGCCTACAACGAAAACTCTACCAGTGAGGAACGGCAGAAATGCCGTGAAGAGGCTGAGACTCTTGCAATTTTAACGGGACTTGAAATTGATTCTGCCAAAACCGGAATTAAACCTGATTTATCAGAATATTTGGGAAAATCAAAAAGGCAAAGAAGTATCTTTTTAACCTATAAGAGACTGCTTGAAAATGTTAGCAAAGGCGTAGCCGATGCAAAAAACAAGTTAAATAAATTCTTTGAAAATACAAATTGGGACGAAATTGATTCCAATGTGGAAAAGCTTCCATACTATGCCAAAATGCTTAAAGAGGGAATTCCCAAGATTAAGGCCGTGACAATTCCGGACAGCAAGCTTTTCAATTTTGCCGCAGGAGATGATTGGAAAGAAAAACTTGATACAGGTATTTTAGATGCTGTCAGCACTTTGATTTCGGAATACGATGAGGTGCTAAGGAGAATCAGGGTAAGCCGTGCGGATATACAGACAAAAAAGCGGTATAAGGATATTGACAGAATTTTATTCTCACAAGGCAAGGATGAAGATTTTGATGCAGATGTCTTGTATGCAGAATTTTCTAAAATAAGCGATGAGCATTTGCAGAAAATTCACGAGGCTATGATGGAGCAGAATTGGCATCTTATGATAAAAGAAGACCGGGAAGCATTTCTTTCTGAGTGGTTGCCTGAACTCACAGAATATTTTGATATTCTGTCCGATTTCACATTCAGCGGTTACAGAATTTTAAATGACTTAATTCTGGACATAAGAGAAGCCAATTCCGTAGAATCGTCAAGACAGTTATATCGTGACGGAGACACCGAGAATATGGTTGCTATGACAGATGCTTATGTAAATAAACTTGCCTCTGACAGTTACCGTGAAGCAGTGGCAAAAAAATGCCGTGAGATTTTGGAGAAAATTATTAAGCCTGCGGATGCAGTTAAGTATGTTGTTGCACTTGGCAAACGAGGTTTTATGTGGGATGTGCTTATTGATTGTGTATCCAAAAATGCATTGAAGGTCAGGAGGGATGATTTATGATTAACGAAAGAGAAGAATTTTTGAGTTATATAAATTTCCCTGAATACAGTTCCAAGAGTAAGCAGGATTATAGTTACCTTGGCAGATTCACTTTAGAAATGTTTGAGGATTTAACCGGCTTTAACAGAGTTCTTACCATTCTTGCAAGAGGATATATGTTTGACGAAGAAGGCAATGCAGATATTCCCCGGGCAGAAAGGGCAATCCGTGCTTGGTGCAGTGTTCCTGACAAGAAAAATGCCAAGCCTTTAGAGGATTGGCAATATATAACCGATTTTCGTACTTTGCATGATGAATTCCCCGAGCTTGTTGATAAGAATGGCAAAGGCTGGCTTTACAGACATATATCAAATATTGTAGCCTATGCAAAAAAGAACCCGGACAAGGTCAGTCAAGCTGCAACCACGAAAATGAAAGGATATTTAAATAAATTTGAAACGGATTGGCGAGAAAAGATTAAGCAATTTCATACTTCAATTTATGATGTTAATACCATAAACGGTTGGATAATACGATTTGACGGAATTATATCCGATGCTATTGAACTTGGGCCGCTTCGTGAAGAAGAAGTCGAAATTCCCGATTCAATTCTGCATAAGCTACACGATATTCTTCCCGAGAATTGCATAGATGGCGTAACCGTTTTAATCAAGTATTATATTGCCAACAGACAGCCCGACACGGATTGGGTTGTTATTTCACACATAAATCTTGACGGCTATCTTGGGTATGGCACATTCACAAAGAAGCTCCTTGCAACAATACCGGAGGAGATTTTAATTCGTTCAACAAATCACGGCGTTAACCGATATAAAATTATGCCTGAATTTTTGCCGTAAAATGAAACAAGCAGAACCGAGATTTCTTTCGATTTCTCGATTCCGCTTTTCTTTGGTTACAGCGTATCATATTTCGATATGGCTTTTATTTTTTCTTCAATTTGTTTTATAACTTCAATAAAGAATTCATCACTTTTTCCCGTAGGATCAGGAAGTCCCCAATCATCATCAAATTTTCTTCCGATAAATGGGCAACCCACATCACACCCCATAGAGATAGCAATATCAGGAGTGGGGATTTTGTCTATAGTCTTTGAATACTGTTCCTTTTCCATATCAATTCCATAAAGTTTTCTCATCAGCCTTACAGCATCTTGGTTTATCTGCGGTTTTGTTTCCGTTCCGGCAGAATAGCAGTCATACTTTTCTGAAATGTACGCTTTTCCAAATGCCTCTGCCAACTGACTGCGGCAAGAATTATGTACGCATATAAATGCTATTTTCTTTTTCATTATCATTTTTCCTTATTCTTTATTTTGCAAATTGTCTGTGTCATACATCCCATCGGGCAGAAAACGCACCACGTTCTCGACTTAAAGAATACCATTACGATAATTCCGATAAGTGTTGATGTAAGCATCAGACTATAAAATCCAAAGCTGAATTTTGCTATCCAGTCGGAAACTGTGCCCACAGAATATGCCCATCCCCAAGGAACATTAAATGTCCAGAACAGTTTAATTCCTTCTTTCAGGCTTTGGGCACCTGCACCAACGAGATAGGTCTGAAAAATCATATTCCCGAACATTGAAAGGAAGAAAACAAGAAATCCGTATCTGAACCATTTTGAACTCATCCATTTGGGAGTCGGTCTGTTTAATGAAAGCTTACTTCCAAGTTTGCCGAGTAATTGTCCTCTTCCGCAGAAGTTATTGCAAAAATACTTGTTTCCGCCAAAGACAGCAAAGCCAAGAGGCACAAGAAAATCAATCATACCAAGCCAAGCAAAAAGAATGTTAAAAAAGCCAAGAGCAAAATATACAATTGTCCAAATCCAAAGATAATCATACCATTTTTTCTTCATATCTCACACCTCGCATACTTTAATGCATCCTGCAGGGCAGTTCTTTGCACATATTCCGCAACCGATGCATTTTTCAGCACTCACATTTGCATAACAACCATTTATAATTTCAATCGCCTGTCTGGGACATACCTTTTGGCACACACCGCAAGCAACGCAGGTCTTTTTGTCAACCGATGCTTTTTTGCTCATATTACTTTCCTCCCAAAAGCTTAATACATTCTTTTTCGTTAAGGACTTTTCCCATGGAAACAACCTTTTCATTGATAACAATGGCAGGCATACTCATAACGCCGTATTCCATAATCTTTTCCATATCGGTAATATATTCTGCCTCTACATCAAGTCCTACTGTTTTAATAGCTTTTTGTACTATCTCATACTGTTTGTGACAAGCGGAGCATCCTGCTCCAAGCACTTTTATACAACAGATGCCCTCAACCTTTTCACCGCAACATTCGTTTGTTGTTTCCTGCGTTCCGCAACCGCAAGAGCAACAAGTATTTTCTTTCTTTTTCTTTCCAAATCCAAACATAATAGTCCTCCTACATAATTATATTTTGTATTAAACTAAAGAAATACCCAACAAGGATAATTCCTACTGTACATATGGCAACAAATATGCCGAGAAGTTTGGGTTTTACCGCTTTTCGAAGCATTATCATTGACGGTAACGACAGAGTTGTTACACCCATCATAAAGGATAAAACCACACCAAGCTGTGCACCTTTTGCAAGAAGTGCCTCGGCGATTGGAATTGTGCCGAAGATGTCCGCATACATCGGTACACCTGCAAGGGTTGCTATGACAACGCCCAAAGGATTTCCGCTACCAAGCGCTTTTACGATAATATCCTGCGGTATCCAGTTGTGAATAATTGCACCGATACCAACACCGACCAGCACATACGGAAACACTTTCTTTGCCGTACCCAAAACCTGTTCCCAGGCATATTTCATGCGGTCTTTGAAGTGCAGTTCTTCTTGCGGAATATCAAGCGCTTTACCGTTTTTGATATATTCTTCAACTTCATTTTCAAGATGCAGTTTTTCAATCAGCGTACCGCCGACAACTGCAATAACCAAACCTACTACCACATAGGTGACGGCAACCTTCCAACCAAAAATACTCATCAAAAGAACAAGCGAGCCTAGATCAACCATTGGCGAAGATATGAGAAATGAAAAAGTTACGCCAGGCGGAAGTCCTGCACTTGTGAAACCAATAAACAACGGAATTGATGAACAAGAGCAAAACGGCGTTACAGTTCCTAAGAGTGCCGAAATGCAGTTTGCGCCGATTCCTCTGAATCGACCTAGAATCTTCTTGGTTCGCTCCGGCGGAAAATAACTTTGAATGTATGAAATAATAAAAATCAAAAATCCAAGTAAAACCATGATTTTTATAATATCATAAACAAAAAACTGGATGCTCCCACCTATTCTTCCACTAGTATCAATTCCAAGTAATTCTAATCCTGAACCAACCATACGATTTAGCCATTTCATCCCAAGTATTTCATCTTGAAAAAACTCCATATCTCTTTCATAGTATCTCCTTGTCATATTTATATATCGAAATACTTCAATATGTTTTGTTAATGATTAGTCGTGCAAAAGTTCTAACCATTACTTTTTACAACACGACTTCCCATTATTACTACATTTGTTAAATGTATCTAAATATTCTTTTACGCTTTGAATACCATCTTCTGATATTGAGTAGTGCATCCATTTTCCTTCTTTTCGACTGAC
>JAZSCT010000026.1:0-2156 GCA_045530725.1 Clostridia bacterium | reverse complement strand
GGCCTCCGACTTCCTCGTCATGGTGGGGCTAATATTAAGGTAGTAAAAATGTTTGAAGACATGAAAGAAAAAGTTTCCAACTGGGAAGATGAAGAAGAAGTAAGTCAGTACCTTGCCGACTTGTTAAATAAAAAAGCATTTGACAAGGCCGGACTTATTTATGGTGTAGGGCATGCAATCTACTCCATATCCGACCCTCGTGCTGTCGTATTCAAAAAATTCGTAAAAAAATTATCCGAAGAAAAAGGATTGCAGAAAGAATTTGCTCTCTACTCTCTGGTAGAAAAACTGGCACCGGAAGTTATTGCAAAAGAACGTCATATTTACAAAGGTGTAAGTATCAACGTAGACTTCTATTCCGGTTTTGTATATAACATGCTTGGTCTTCCGGTAGAATTATATACACCAATCTTTGCTATGGCACGTATCTCCGGATGGGCAGCTCACCGTATGGAAGAATTGGCTAACAACGGCAAGATTATTCGTCCTGCTTATATGAGCATTTGCGAAAAACGTGAATATCAGAAAATTGAAGACAGATAAATTATCCTTATAAAAGAATGTGAAAGTTTTTCTGTAAATTAAGATATAGAGGGTCTTCTATGATAAAATAAAATCATAGGAGGCCTTTTTATTATGGCAAGACAAAAGAAACCTGTACACAGAGTACAAATGACAGAAGGAAAAAGAAACATTATCCATCAGCTTTTGGAAGAATACGATATTCAAACAGCTGAGGATATCCAGGAAGCTTTAAAAGATCTTCTTGGAGGAACCATCAAAGAAATGATGGAAGCAGAAATGGATGACCATTTAGGGTATGAAAAATCAGAACGCTCCACCAATGATGATTACCGCAATGGCTATAAAACCAAACGTGTTAACAGCAGTTATGGAAGTATGGAAATCGAAGTTCCACAGGACAGAAAATCTACATTTGAACCTCAGATAGTCAAGAAACGTCAGAAAGATATTTCAGATATTGATCAGAAAATCATTTCCATGTATGCCAAAGGAATGACGACACGACAGATTTCTGAAACCATCGAAGATATCTATGGATTTGAGACATCAGAAGGTTTTATTTCCGATGTTACAGATAAGATACTTCCTCAGATTGAAGACTGGCAGAATCGCCCTTTAGATGAAATATATCCTATCCTTTATATTGATGCCATTCACTATTCTGTCCGCGACAACGGAATCATAAAGAAACTGGCAGCATATGTTATTCTTGGAATCAATACCATGGGAAAGAAAGAAGTTCTTTCCATTCATGTAGGAGCTACGGAAAGTGCAAAATACTGGCTGTCTATTTTAAATGAACTTAAGAACCGAGGTGTGAAAGATATTCTGATTATCTGTGCAGACGGATTAACAGGGATTAAGGAAGCGATTACTACAGCGTTTCCACAAACAGAATATCAGCGTTGTATTGTTCATCAGGTACGAAATACCTTAAAATATGTACCGGATAAAGACAGAAAAGCTTTTGCTACAGATTTGAAGACAATATATCATGCTCCAAATGAAGAACAGGCACGGATTGCTCTTGACAGGGTTACTGAAAAATGGACATCCAAATATCCTAACTCGATGAAGAGATGGTACGACAACTGGGACGCTGTTTGTCCGATTTTTAAATTTTCTTCCGACGTACGTAAGGTGATTTATACCACGAATGCGATTGAATCCTTGAATTCGACATATAGAAAACTAAACCGCCAAAGAAGCGTATTTCCAAGCGATACGGCTTTGTTAAAAGCATTATATCTGGCAACATTTGAAGCTACCAAGAAATGGACTACAACCATCCGAAACTGGGCAAAAGTCTATGGAGAATTAAGTATTATGTACGAAGGCAGACTTCCGGAATAATCAAAAATCATATTTTTACAGGCGAAAAAATCGCCTGTTCTTGACATGCCCTAGAAGCACTGTTATATATAAAGCAAGAGCGGTAAGCTCATAACGAGAGCCTACCGCTCAATAATTATCATAGAAGATCTATATTTACAGACTTTTCTTCACAGAGTCTTTTATTTTTTTACGATTTCGGTAAAGTATTCTTTGCAAAGTTTTACAACGATTGGACTTAAGAGTGCAAGTGCAATTAAGTTAGGAATAGCCATGAGACCGTTTAAGGTATCTGCGAT
>JAZSCT010000024.1:0-42471 GCA_045530725.1 Clostridia bacterium | reverse complement strand
AAAAGTGCATAACTATAACTACAACAAGTTTCCTATGCGCCCTCTCAACTGGAAAGCTCCTATTGATTATATCAAGGCTTTCCTTGAAGATGGTGAAATTTTTAATTGATTTTGTAACACATCATTGACAAACCTACATTTTTTAAAAAATTTTATACAGGTCTGAGTTTTATGAAGCCGTCCTTTTCTTCTATGATTCTGTCAGATGTTGTGCAATGACTTTTGTTGTCTGCTGTTATATATGTAACTGTATGAGAACCTCTAAATGACAGTTTCACATATCCATTCTTAAAGTATTCACTTTCATCAGTTTCAATTTCCTTAATCATCTGATCATTTTCCCAGTAACCGAAGGTAACTGCTCTTCCAAGATGTATAAATTTGCCTCTGCCTTCCCTTTTGTTATTACGGAATTCTCCTTCAAACGAATCTCCGTTTTTGTATCGGTATGTTCCATGACCATGCATATAACCGTCTTTGAATTCTCCTGTATATTTTGCTCCGTTTGAAAAATAAAATGTACCGAAGCCATGGATTTTGTCGTTTTGCCAGTCACCATCATATTCTGTGTTGTTTGGAAAATACGCCATACCCTTTCCGTGACGGACATCGTTTGAAAATGTCCCCACATATCTTGTGCCGTCCGATGACAGAAATTCACACTTTCCTTCTCTTATATCATCTTTGAAATGACCTACATACTTATCTCCGCCAAAAAAGGTCTCACAGCCATAGCCGTTCCTTTTGTCATTTCGCCATTCTCCGGTATAGAATTCATCTTCGGAATAGGAAAGTTTGCCCTTGCCGTGTCTTGCACCGTTGGAAAAATCTCCCGCATATACTTCCCCGTTTTTGTAATTCATAACACCCTTTCCCCAGGGCATACCATCATATGTTTCCCCGAAGTATGTGTTACCGTTTTTGTATGTGATTTTTTTCTTCTCAAGTTTTTTTAGAATTTCTTCTTTTATCCTGATTTCTTCATATCTTTCTACAATTGTGCAACCGCAGAAGGGACATTCCTCGCTGTATGACGGGAAATGCCTTGTACAGTCCACACACCAGTATCCTGCCATATATTTCGCTCCAAACCTTTTTTAATTACAATCCATTATACAGCTTAAGACATTTTTTTGCAACTATAAATTTGTGCAAAATGCACAAATTTTATGTATGATTTTCTACCTTTCAAAAAAAGAATTTTTCTTGTGTTCATACGTATTATAATGTATAATAACTATGTATGAATTTATTCACATCTTATAAAGAAAGGCGGAATACAAAATGAAAAGATTTATATCACTTATGATGACACTCATACTTGTACTTACATCCGTTGTAAGCATATCTGTTCCAATGAGTGCATCAGCAGCACAGGATTATGTGGAAAAGTTTAATGCAAACTTCACCGAGTGGACTACAACCGAAGGTGTTACTGCAAAAAAGACTTTCAAAAATCCTAACTCAACATCAAACACTATGTATATCGCAACCGGAGGAGCGCTGGATGATAATCCTGATGGTTATCCACAGCCTACATCAACTGTAGAAGTGGTAAACAAAGCAGACCTTGCAAGTACATATCCTTTGGTTGCCGCAGACGCAACTGCCACAGCCAAACTTGCAAAATATACGCAGAATGCAGAAATCGGAATGTTTCGTATGAGAGGTGCTTACGATGCACTTACCGCAGATACAAGCATCCGTGTTACATTCAGAATGTTCCTTACAGATATATGCACAAATGGTGTAAACTACGATACAGACGGCACTACTGTACTTGAGCCTGTAAAGGATACTGAAGGTACTGTAAAAGAACTTACTATGGATCTCATTCCCCAAAATGAAACTACAAAATGCGGAACAGAAAAAGAAATCACCGTCCCTGTAAATCAATGGGTAACAGTATCTGAAGTTCTTTCTGCACAAACAGGTGCAAATGGTGTTAGACTCAGTATCGGTACTGTTGCCGGCGCTTCAAACTACACATGTAACTTTGCAGGAACAATCTTCTATGACGGAAACTTTAAAATAGAAGTACTTGAAGAAATAGTTACTCCTACCGATGGGGATTATACAATGATCGCAAGATTTAACCCCGGTGATTCAACTATGACTACTGCTTCAAAAGGAAGCGGTACTGCATTGTTTTCCGAAAACACTGTAGATCACGCTGCAACCAACGGCCACGCATCAGAACCTACAAAGCAGACAGATACAAACGGAAAATTTAAAGCAGCAACATCAACACTTGACACACAGATAGATCCATCTACCCTTTCATCCGAGACCTATCCCGGAATCGCAGATACAAAAGTTTCTTCATCAGGTCTTATCGCAAGACTTAACCGTACTGCAGCCTGCTCTATGATAAGATTTAAGAATATCATTGACTCAGGAACATTTGCAGCAGGTGAACGCTTCAAGATGAAAGCATGGATATACCTTGCAGATACATATTCCAGAGGCGAATATGAGACTCTCAATGAAGGTTCTTCAGTAACAGATATGTCTGCCCAGAAGGATCCTACTGCAACTACCGCAAAAGTAAGATACATATATTGTACTAATGCAGCATCAAAAAATGATGATGGCCTTATAAAAACATTCTCTCTGGAAATCAACAAATGGCATCAGATCGAAATTGAAGGAACTGTAAACACTGTACTTGATGCAGTTGGTGTAAGAATCGACCAGGATAATGACTGCTATGGTTCCGCTTTCGCAGGAACATGGTTCCTTGGAAACATTGAAATGTATCATGCAGACAAACTTCCTGAAAGAAATTCAGTCACAAACTGGAAAACACTTTCAAATGTTGACTTTGAATCAGAAAATGCGGATATAAGTAACGTTACATATACTGTAGATTCTTCAGTTAATGGCAGTATTCAGACCATTGACTCACTTGTTGCAGATTATCCTCAGTCAGAAATCGGCACAGCGGGACTTAATGTATATAAATTCTCAATGAATAATTCTGCTGATTCAAAATTTAAAATCAACACTATTTTTGACAGCACAAATATTGCCGCAGGCGACGTGGTCAGAATATCTGCAGACATATTCCCTGCAGACCACACAGATGCAAATGCAAAAACTGCAAAGGTAAGGATGTTCCTTGCAGATACGGAAACATCACCTATAGCCGATGACAAATGCACCTCTGTCAACTTAAAGATTGATGCATGGCAAAGAGTTGCATTTACATATACAGCAACTGCAGATGACATAAGTGCTACTCAGGGCGTTATAATCGATGCAGCAGGTGAATCAGATTTTGCAAATACACTTATTATCTCTGATATCAAAACAGAAGTATATAAAGCAGGAGAAGCAATCCCTACAGATCTTTCTTATACAGAAGACTTCGAAGGATATTCATCAGTTACACAGACACATATTAACACCCCACACTACAGAACCTTCGGTACAGGTGGCGGAAATCTTACAATAGGAACAACAAACAGCGATTATTCAGGAATGGTACCTGCATCAGGTGCAAATGCTCTTGGTCTTACAGGCAGAGGCGGACAGAATATCGGCATCAAAATAAATGACATATTCCAGGGAATTCCTATTGCCGGAGATGTAGGAAAGACATTCAGAATATCAGTTAAGGTATATGCAGATAAATCTGCTCCTTTGTATAAGGAAGCTGCGGATAGTGCAGCTGAAAACACAACTGCACTTACAGATGCTGAAAAGGAAGCTGCAACAGTTACCGCCTTCAGACTTGCATATGGCGGTCCTGACGATAAGTATTATAAATACAGAGATGCTAGTCAGAAACTTACAACTGCAGTTGTACCTTTTGATACATGGACCACAATAACAGGTGAAATTACCATTACAGAAGAAATGCTTGACAACGGAGATACAGATACAACAACAAAAACAAATCCGCTCATTTCTTCCATAAGAATCGACCAGGTTGGTGTAAATGCTGGAGAGGAACGTCCAATATGTAATACATTCTACATTGATGATCTTACAGTTACTGAAGTACCACCTGCCAAATTTACAATGCCAAAAGTCTTTGGTTCAAATATGGTATTCCAGAGAAATATGCCGTTTAAAATCTGGGGTTTTGCAACAGAAGACGGAAAGGTTATCACAGCAACCATTGGCTCACAGACAAAGACTGCTACATCAGAGGATGGCAGATGGGAAATAACCTTTGATGCTATGGACACAGCAACAAACCTTACTCTTAAGGTGACAAGCCCGGGACAAGAAGATATTGAATTTACAAACTTAGCCATCGGTGAAGTTATCCTTACAGCAGGTCAGTCAAATATGAATGCGAAATTCTCCAGTCCTGTAAACGCAGGATATGAAGATGCACTTAATATAATGAATGACACCTCGGTAATGAGTAACATAAGATTCCTGACAATGCCTAAAAAAGGTCACCTTGACCTTCAGGAGGATGCAGATGTTAAATGGGAAGTTGCTTCAGCATCAAACATCACATCACACTCAGCAGTAGCTTATACAACTGCTTATTATATAGCAAAAGAACAGAATATCCCCGTAGGCTTAATCGAAGCATGCACAGGCGGCCTTACTATAGAAGCATTTATGGACCTTGAAACACTTAAATCAAGAGAAATGTACAATGATTATTACATCACATTCTATGAAACACAGCATGCTTCAGGAATCGACCCTGACACCTGGAAATTCTATCCTACAGGTGTATATAACACAATGCTCCACCCTCTCAAGGGTATGACAATAGGCTCATTTGTATGGTATCAGGGCGGAAGCAACAGACCTTTGACTGAAAATGGAAAATGCCCGCCAAGAAACTATGAATATCTTTTGTACGATTTCATAAATATGGTAAGGAAGTATTACAATAACGAAAATATGCCTTTCGTAGTGTGTGAACAAGCCAATCTCCCATACCTTGGTGTAAGAGACATAAGACAGGCTCAGCTCAACACTATAATGAGAATGAACACAGACAAGGTGTATTTTGTATCTACATCAGATATAGGTGCCACAAACTATGATGTGGGAATAGAAAATATGCTCCACCCATCAAACAAGGTTCCTGTAGGAAAGAGATCAGCATACTGCATTATGGCAGATAAATATGGTTATGAAGGCGAATACTCAAGCCCATTATATGAAAATATGACTGTTGAAGGAAACAAAGCAATCCTCACCTTCTCTCATGCTGACGGACTTAAACAGGTGGCAAAAATCGAAGGTGAAACAGAAATCACCGGCTTTGAAATAAGCGCAGACGGTGAAAACTATGTTCCTGCTACTGCTACACTTGGAGAAAACAATACAGTTATTGTATCAGCAGAATCCATAACAAATCCAACAACAGTAAGATACTGCTACAACACCTTTACTTACTATGATGCAGATGGAAATCTATGTTCAGGAAACGGAATTTCTGAAGCAACGTTCAGAAATACTTATGTACCTGCGGAATGTGTAACCGTCGGACATCTTGGCGGAAACCTTTATAACAGTGCAGATCTTCCTCTTCCACCATTCATAGCAACTGTAATCAAACCGACAGTTACTTCTTACAGTAAGGAAACAACGGACAATACAATCCACTACACAGTAGAACTGAAGAACACAGGCTTTTCATCAGGTAATCCACAGGTTATCGCTGCGGTATATACTGAAGATCAACTTAAATATATGAAAGCATTCGATACAAACTTTGCAACTCAGGATATAAGAAAAATCACTGATTCATTCGATGCTTCAATCGTAAATCAGGACAGCGAACTTAAGTTCTTCCTCTGGGACGGATTTAACAAGTTAAAACCATTTGAAAGTGCAAAGGTTCTTACATTTAAATAATACACAATCATAATTAATCCCCCGATAAAAATTATATATCGGGGGATTTTTTAAAACCCTATCATCAATCGGGATTTCATAAGCGATAATCCTTGTGTTTTTATTTATTATGATGTATAATTATGGTAAATGAATTTATATTTTTAAGAAAAGGACTGATAAATATGAAAAAATTTGTATCTCTTATTCTGACACTTATTTTTGTGCTTACATCTTCAGTAAGCATCTCCATACCCATAAGTGTGTCAGCAAAACAGGATTACGTAGAAAAATTTAACGCAAACTTCACCGAATGGTCCACAACCGGTGGTGTAACTGTAAAGAAGACTTTCTCATGTCTTACTTCACCGTCAAACACCATGACTTTTGTCTCAGCAGGTGCTTTGGATTCTAACCCTGAGGGTTATCCTCAGCCTGTATCTGGTGTTGAAGTGGTAAATAAAAAAGACCTTTTAAATACATATCCTTTGGTTGCCGAAGATAATACTGTAACAGATAAACTTGTAAAATTCACACAGAATGCAAGTATAGGTATGTTTCGTATGAAAGGTGCCTATCCTGCACTCAATGCTCCCACAACCATTTGTGTAACGTTTAAATTATTCGTTACCGACATCTGTACAAAGGCTATAAGTTTTGATTCAGATGGCACTACTGTACTTGATCCTGTAAGGGATACGGAAGGTAAAGTAAAGGAAATCCCTATGTCTCTCATTCCACAGAAAGCAAGTGCAAACTGCGGAACTAAAAAAGATATTCTTGTTCCTGTAAACAAATGGCACACGGTAACGGAAGAACTTAAAGCAGATGAAGGAGCAAACGGTGTAAGACTCAGTATCGGAACTGTAGCCGACACCCCAAGTTATAATTGTAACTTCCCCGGAACTATCTTCTATGACGGAAACTTCAGGATAGAAGTGTTTGAAGAAGTGATTGCCCCCAAAGAAGGGGACTATACTATGATTGCAAGATTTAACCCGGGGGATTCAGAAACGGCATCTGCTTTTAAAGGCAGCGGTAGTGCATTGTTTTCTGAAAAAACTGTTGGTCACAATGCGTCCAATGATCATTCAAAAGATCCTGCAAAAGTGACAGATGCAAACGGAAAATTTAAAACAGCAACATCAACTCTTGACACAAAGATAAATCCATGTACCCTTTCATCCGAGACTTATCCCGGAATCGCAGGTACAAAGGTTTCTTCATCGGGGCTTATAGCAAGACTAAACCGTAGCGGAGCATGTTCTATGGTAAGATTCACAGATATTATTAATAAAGGTATCTTTAACCCCGGAGACCGATTCAGGATGAAATCATGGATTTACCTTGCAGACACATACTCAAGAGGCGAATATGAAACGCTGAATGATGGATCTTTAATAACAGATAAATCTGCTAAGAAGGATTCTTCTGCAAAGACTGCAAAGGTAAGATACATATACTGTTCTGATTCAAAATCTACAAATGCAGACGGCATTATGAAAACTTTTTCCCTTGAGGTAAACAAATGGCATCAGATCGAAATTGAAGGAACTGTAAACAATGTACTTGATGCAGTAGATATCAGAATCGATCAGGCATCAGACTGTTATGGTGATCCATATGCTGCAACATGGTTTTTGGGAAATATAGAAATATACCACGCAGATAAAATCCCTGAAAGAAATGCAAATACTAACTGGAAGACTCTTTCCAATATAGACTTCGAATCAGATAATGCGGCTATAAGTAATGTTACATACACTATAACTCCCTCAACTAACAGCGGTATTCAGACTGTTGACTCACTTGTTGCAACACATCCTCAGTCAGAAATCGGCACAGCGGGTCTTAATGTGTATAAATTCTCAATGAATAATTCCGCTGATTCAAAATTTAAAATCAATGCTATTTTTGACAGTACAAAAATCAATCCTGGTGACGTGGTAAGAATATCTGCAGACATATTCCCTGCAGACCATACAAATACAAATGCAAAAACTGCAAAGGTCAGAATGTTTCTTGCAGATAAAGATTCGTCCCCTGCTAATGATGACAAATGTACCTGTGTCAACTTAAAACTTGATGCATGGTCAAAAGTTGCATTTACATACCAGGCAAATTCAGATGACATAAGTGCTACTCAGGGCGTTATAATCGATGCTGCAGGCGAATCAGACTTTGCAGACACACTTATTATCTCTGATATCAAAACAGAGGTTTACAAAAAAGGTGATGCAATCCCTACCGGTCTTTCTTATACAGAAGATTTCGAAGGATATTCATCCCATCTACAGACACATATCAAATCTCCACACTACAGAACCTGCGGTACAGGTGGAGGAAATCTCACAATAGGAACAATAAACAAAGATTACAGCGGAATGGTCCCTGCATCAGGTGCAAATGCTCTTGGAATCACAAATAGAGGCGGACAGAATATCGGCATCAAAATAAACGACATATTCCAGGGATATCCTATTGCTTCTGATGTGGGTAAGACTTTCAGAATATCACTTAAAGTATATGCTGACAAAACTTATCCTTTGTATAAAGAATCTGCAGAAAGTGCCAACAAAAATTTGACTGCACTTACTGATGCAGAAAAAGAAAATGCAAAAGAAACTGCATTCAGCCTTTCTTATGGCGGTCCTGATGATAAGTATTATAAATACAGAACTGCATCAGAGAATATTGCAAATACGGTTATACCTTTTAACACATGGACAACAATATCAGGTGATATCACTATTACAAAATCTATGATTGATAACGGTGATACTTCAGATAAAGCATCTAATCCCCTTGTTTCATCCATAAGGATCGACCAGTCAAATGCATCAGGCGGAACAGCACAACCAATATGCAACACATTCTACATTGACGACCTTACAGTCACAGAAGTACTGCCTGACAAATTTACAATGCCAAATGTATTTGGATCCAATATGGTATTCCAGAGAAATATGCCATTTAAAATCTGGGGCTTTGCAACAGAAGAGGGAAAGGTTATCACAGCAAATCTTGCTTCACAGACAAAAACTGCCACCTCAAAGAACGGCAGATGGGAAATCACATTTGATGCTATGGATGTAGCAAGAGACCTTACTCTTAAAGTAACAAGCCCGGGAGAAGAGGATATTGTATTTACAAACATAGCCATCGGTGAAGTTATCCTTACAGCAGGTCAGTCAAATATGAATGCAAAATTCTCCAGTCCTGTAAAAGCAGGATATGAAGATGCACTTAATATAATGAACGACACATCAGTATTAAGCGACATAAGAGTGTTAAAGATGCCTACAAAAGGTCACCTTGATATGCAGGATGATGCAAATGTGAAATGGACCGTTGTTTCGCCATCAAACATCACATCACGCTCTGCAGTAGGATATGTGACAGCATATCATATAGCAAAAGAAAATAATGTTCCTGTAGGCTTCATCGAGGCATGTACAGGCGGCCTTACTGTAGAATCATTTATGGATCTTGAAACCCTTAAATCAAGAGAACTATACAAGGATTACTACGTATCTTTCTACGAAAGACAACACGATTCAGGAATCAATCCCGACACCTGGAAATTCTATCCTACAGGCATATACAATACTGTGCTCCATCCTCTCAAAGGAATGACAATCGGATCTTGTGTGTGGTATCAGGGCGGAAGCAACAGACCAATGGCTGAGAATAGTTATCGCCCCGCATCTGATTATGAATACCTTCTGTACGATTTCATAAATATGATAAGGAAATATTACAACAACAAAAATATGCCTTTCGTAGTGTGTGAGCAGGCAAATCTTCCATATTCTGATGTAAGAGACATCAGGCAGGCTCAATTTAACACCATAACTAGAATGGACACGGACAAGGTATATTTTGTTTCCACATCAGATGTGGGTGCCACAAACTATGATGTGGAAATCGAAAATATGCTCCACCCCTCAAACAAAGTACCTGTAGGAAAGAGAGCCGCATTCTGTATTATGGCAGACAAATTCGGATATGAAGGCGAATATTCAGGTCCTTTATACGAAAATATAACTGTTGAAGGAAACAAAGCAATCCTCACCTTCTCACACGCTGAGGGACTTAAACAGGTGGCAAAAATTGAAGGCGAAACAGAAATCACAGGCTTTGAAATAAGCGCAGACGGAGAAACCTTTGTCAAGGCAGATGCTACACTTGGACAAGATAACACAGTTATTGTATCAGCAGAGTCTGTTTCAAATCCAATAACAGTAAGATACTGCTACAACACCTTTACATACTATGATAAAGATGGAAATCTTCTTTCAGGAAACGGCATTTCCGAATCAAAGTTCAGAACTGAATATATACCCGAAGGATGCAAAACTGTCGGTCACCTTGGAGGAAACCTTTATAACAGCGCAGATCTTCCGCTACCGCCATTCATAGCAACTGTAATTAAGCCGAAAGTTTCTTCCTGCAATATGGAAACCAGAGATGGCGAAATCCACTACACAGCAGAACTTAAAAACACAGATTTTTCAACAGGTGACAAACTTGTTGTGGGGACTGTTTTTGCAGAGGGAAAACTTAAATATATAAAAATCTTCGATACAGATTCCGAACTTAAAGACACAATGACAATCAACGATTCATTTGATGAAACTGTAGCAAATAAGGACAGCGAACTTAAGTTCTTCCTCTGGGACGGATTTGATAAGTTAAAACCTTTGGAAAGTGAAAAGGTTCTGACATTTAAATAATAAGTTAAAAACTAATAACCCCCCGATGAAATCATCGGGGGGTTATCTCATACATCATATGTTGATATTATTTAGAAATCTTCCAATTTGCATCTTGCATCGAAGCAAACATTACCACAATTTACACCGTGGAAATATATAAATCCATCTTTTTCTCCTGTGTATATTTCTATCTTATCTCCTTCCATAGCCTCTGAATGAAAATATATATCAAGATGAGATACTCTCTTACCAATAATACTTTCAGGCATAAAGTCCATTACAAAATCAGCGTATTTGCAATTATTAAGATGTCCGTTGTAGTCAATGTCGGTATATCTGATTCTTCTTTTACCCTGAAGTGTCATATCATCGGGATGGGTAATCTTACCGCATCTTAATTCACCGAAGGATTCATCACATTCAGGAAGATCAAATCCAATATCGTCTGCCTTTGTGATTATCTTATGACTTGAGGTATCCACAAGCACCCATACAGATTCTGCACTTGAAATCACATTACCTTTCTCATCTTCTATAATGGTTCTTCTTATATATCTTATCCCCTTTTTTCCTGCACTCCAGGTAATGACTTTTACTTTTTCGTGAAGGATTGGGGTGCGGATTATATCCATACTCACATTTACAAGAAGAAATGTAGCATTCTTTTTTGAAAGACTTTCAAATCCGAAACCGAACTCTTCGCAATGTGAATTGGCTATCTCCTGATAGAATTTAAGTATAGAAGACGGGAGGGAGAGAGTCTGTCTGTCTGCCATATAAGAAACTATTTCATAATAGTCTGAGTATTTTTTGTTATCACATATAAGTTTTCCCATTTTATTCTCCTTTATTTTTTCATAACTGCAGGGCACTTGAGAGTAACTGCTCTTTCATAGAGAGACCCAAGAAGTTTCTCCTCTCCAAGTCCTCTCATCATAAGACCGTCAGATGCAATTTCTATAAGATCATAGAGAAAATCTGACAGAAAATCTTCTTCAAAAACCTTTGTCATATCTTCTCCTTCAGATACCATCTTACGAAGATCGCTGTTTGAAAGATTTACCTTTTGTTCACTTAAAAACCCTTCAACTGCATCCATTGCTTCGTCCATATTATAAAGGATACCAAGATTGAATGCCACAGGAGAGAATCCTTCGCCTATAGGTTGCTGACAGTCTCCTCTTACCTCTAGAGTACCTCTTTGTGTAATCTCCACAGTCTTAAAAGATAGATACTGTGCTATATCTTCTGTTTTTGCATCATAAGATGGATTTTCAAAATATTCTCTGATATTAACAGGTGTGATGAGTCTGTATTCTCCGTCTCTTATAATATTGAACATATCCTTCTTGAGGAAATATTCTATAATATCATCAACTGATTCAAATTCCTCATCCACTTTGCCCGTAATATTTCTGCATTTTGAAAATCCACTCTCTTGCCACAATGAATCTCTGTAACAGATTGTCTTCGACTTATCAAATGAAGGGGAATTGGAAAAAAGCATACATCTTGCAAAATCAAGTTTTGCAAAAAGTGTATATGCAAATGGCAAGTCATCAATGTTTAAATCCAGGTGTGTCTGCACACTTGAAAGATATGCAGGAAAATCGCTTGTTTTCCCATCACCTGTATTTTCTTTAAGAAACTTTGCCACCATTTCATATGTGGAAAAAGGAACAGGATTTGCGGTGATATATTTCTTGTTGGGATTTGTGCCAAGTCCCATCATCTTATATGAAAACTTGTCAAAGTATCGGGATACAATATCAAAAAGTCTGTCAAAACGGTCTTTGATATTAAGAAGATTGTCCGAATACATCATAGAAAATTCAATATTGTTATATGAATTGTCATATGACACACAGTCGCCGTTTTTGTCTGTGACAAATAGAATGACGCCATTTTCTTCTATATCGGTTTCGAAGTCATAATTCTCTATAAGACAATCAAGAAGGCCTCTTGCAACTTCCACATCGACATCCTTCTTTTTAGTATTTACAAGAGGAAATTCAAGTTCACAACCTACATTTCCTTTTTTCTTTGATTCAAACGGTTTTAAAAAACTATCGTATATGATTTTTGAAGCATCCATATTCTGCACCTCGCAATAAAAGGAATTATACCAAAAAGAGTATTTACTGTCAATCAGCCTTTCTGCACTCAATCACAGAATATATAATGCTTATAACTGTGAAAGGTATCAGCATAAATAACCATATGATTGTAAATATTGGCGGCAAAAATACGGTAAGAAGTATCAATATACCCATAATAACCATTCCATAGCCCATAAATCTGTTTATCTTTCGTGATTTTTGTGTATCTATGTTGTAGTTTTTCACATAATCGATCTTTGGCATATAGTTGCCAAGTACAACAAACATTATTCCGATGATAATTGCCACAGACTTTCTGATATCGATACTCCATCCGAGATTATACCCTAATGTGATTATCTGAAGTATAACTGTCATAAGGGGGATTATCCATTTTGTCACAGTTTCAAACTTTGTTCTTCTGCCGTGTTTATAAGCATTGATGTCATTTATCACACAACAGAATATCTGTAGCCCCACCATCATCAAAGGAAGCCCGAAAACAGCAAAAGCCCTTGATGAGAAATTGTCTGCACGATTGTACATATCAAAATGAATAGCCATACTTTCGGGGAGATCATTCCAAAATATAAGTCCTGGTATTATTGTCAGAAGACATATAAGTGATGTTATGACAAGACTTTTCCATTTTATATTTTTCATACTTTACCTCCCAATGAATATATCCACGCGATTACCTCTTCAAATACAGAAGCATTAAGTTCGTAGTATATAAAATTTTTTTGTTTCTGTTCTGTGATAAGGTCGGCACTTTTAAGTTTTGACAGATGATATGAAACTGTTGCCCCGCTAAGTTCAAACCTGTCTGCTATTTCTCCTGCAGACCTTCTCCCCTCTTTAAGCATTTGCAGTATATCACGTCTTACAGGATCAGATATAGCCTTTATAGTTTCGTTTATTCCCATTGAAATATCCTCCATACACCTATTTAGATATATTTCTAAATAGATTATAACCTCTCCCACCTCATCTGTCAATAACTATTTAGATATTTTTTTAAATAGTTTAAGTATCGGACTATTCTCTACTTGCACAAATGATAAAACTAATGTATAATAATTTTATATATACTATTTTTGGAAAGCGTGATTAATATGAAAATATCCGAAACTTTAAAAAGCGAAAAACTTTCCCTTTCATTCGAGGTATTTCCTCCAAAGACAGACTCAAACTTTGAAAGTGTAAGGACTGCAACAGAAGAAATAGCAAAACTTAAGCCCTCATTTATGTCGGTTACATATGGTGCAGGCGGCGGCACAAGTAAATATACTCTTGATATTGCAAAAAATATAAAGAAACTTTACGGTGTTTCAACTATTGCACATCTTACCTGTGTATCAAGTGACAAAGAAACCGTAAAGAGAAAAATAGAGGAAATAAAAGATTCGGGCATTGATAATATAATGGCATTACGAGGCGACCTTACTCCTGAAATGGAAGGTGCCGACAGAAGTCATTGGGACTACAAAAATGCAATAGATTTAGTACGGGAAATAAAGACTTCGGGATATGATTTCTGCATAGGTGGTGCATGTTACCCTGAAGTACATCCCGAAAGTGCGAATCAGAAAGAGGATATAAAATATTTAAAGGAAAAAGTGGATGCAGGCTGTGACTTCCTTACCACACAGATGTTTTTTGACAACAACCTTCTGTATAACTTCCTTTATAAAATCAGAGAAGCAGGGATAACTGTTCCCGTAGTAGCAGGTATTATGCCTATCACAAATGCAAATCAGGTGGAAAGAGCAATCAGGCTTTCAGGCTCATTTATGCCACAGAGATTCAAAAGCATCGTGGATAAATTCGGTCACAATCCTGATGCTATGAAGCAGGCAGGCATTGCATATGCTACCGATCAGATAATAGACCTTTTTGCAAACAATATTACAAATGTTCACGTATATTCCATGAATAAGCCTGATGTGGCAATGGCAATACAGAACAATCTTTCGGACATACTTGGTATATGATTATGAATACTGTACTTACAAAAACATATCCCGAACCTGAATATAACATAAAAGAAATACTCAGATATTCAGCAAGTGATATCAGTTCGGATGGAATAAAAAACTTTGCCCAAAAATGTATTGAAGAAATTAGATGCGACCTTATATATAAGGTGTGCTATATGGAAACAGATATAAAAATCAGAAACAATACAGTTGATTTCGGACTTTTTAAGACAGAAAGCAAAAATCTGTCTTATACTCTGAAAAACTCACAGAAAGCCATTATCTTTTGTGCAACTGTAGGGATAAAACTTGACAGACTGATTGCAAAATATATGAAACAGGATATTGCAAAAGCCTTTATGCTTCAGGCTATCGGTACAGAAAGATGCGAAAGTCTCTGCGATGAATTCATAATGGATATGAAAAATCAGTACAAAGACGAAGAAATCTTTCTTACACCAAGGTTTTCTCCCGGATATGGGGACTTAAGGATAGATACACAAAAGGATATTTTTACAATCCTTGATCTTCCGAGAAAAATCGGTGTGACACTTAACGACAGTCTCATTATCTCCCCTTCCAAATCAGTTACGGCAATAGTAGGGATTTCAAAAACAGACTGCGGTTATTATTTAAATAAATGCAGAGGCTGTAATATGAAAGAATGTACATTCAGACAATAAGGAATGATATTATGAACCTAAAAGAATACTTAAAGGACAATATAATATATCTTGACGGAGGTATGGGTACACTTCTTCAGGAGGCAGGACTAAAGCCAGGCGAACATCCTGAAGAGTGGAACATCACCCACCCTGATAAGATAATATCCATACACAAGGCATATTACGATGCAGGGTCAAATGTTGTAAATACAAATACATTTGGTGCAAACACTCTTCACTTTGGCGAAAAAGAACTTGAAGAGATAATAAAAGCCGCCATAGAAAACGCAAACAATGCAAAAGTTAAGTCACAAAACACTTCTCCCAAGTTTGTATCCCTTGATATAGGACCGCTTGGAAGACTTCTTAAGCCTTACGGTGATCTTGAATATGAAGAGGCAATAGAAATATTTGCAAAAACCGTGAGACTCGGTGTGAAATACGGTTGTGACCTTATCACAATAGAAACAATGAATGATTCCTATGAGACAAAGGCGGCAGTTATTGCGGCAAAGGAGAATTCCAATCTCCCTGTATTTGTGTCCAATGCATACTCTGATGACTCAAATCTTATGACAGGGGCATCTCCTGAAGCAATGGTCTGTATGCTTGAAGGATTGGGCGTTGATGCACTTGGCGTGAACTGCTCTTTCGGACCAAAGGAACTTTCAGAAGTAATAGACAGAATACTTAAGGTATCATCTACTCCTGTAATATTTAAACCCAATGCAGGACTTCCGAAAACTGAAAATGGAAAAACTGTATTTGATGTGACAGAAGATGAATTTGCCCAAGAAATTGCTTCAAAGGTAAAAAAAGGTGTCCGTGTAATCGGTGGCTGTTGCGGTACAACACCAAATCATATAAAAGCACTCTTTGAAAAAACAAAAGATATCAAACCTTTGAAAATTGAAGATAAAAATCTAACAGTTGTATCATCATATACACATACAGTAGTCTTTGACTCTCTACCCATACTTATCGGCGAAAGAATCAACCCTACGGGCAAAAAGAGATTCAAACAGGCATTAATAGAAAATGACATAGATTATATCTTGAACGAAGGCTTAAAACAAAAAGATGCAGGGGTACACATCCTTGATGTAAACGTGGGACTTCCTGACATTGACGAAGTATCTATGCTTAAATCTGCCACAAAAGAACTTCAGGCAATAATCAATCTTCCCTTACAGATAGATACATCAGACATAACTGCAATGGAAGAGGCTCTTCGGATATATAACGGAAAGGCACTTGTGAATTCTGTCAACGGAAAAGAAGAAAGTATGGAAGGGGTATTCCCTCTTATCAAGAAATACGGCGGTGTGGTAATCGCTCTTACCCTTGATGAATCAGGCATTCCGGAAACTACAGAAGGAAGAATTAAAATCGCAGAAAAAATACTTAAAAAAGCCCAAGAATACGGCATAGAAAAGAAAGACATTATATTTGACACACTTGCAATGACTGTAAGTGCAGATAAGAATGCTGCTAAGGTAACTCTTGATACTCTTGAATTTATAAAAACAAAAATGGGTATCCACACATCCCTTGGTGTATCAAACGTGTCATTTGGTCTTCCCAAGAGAGATTTCATCAATTCATCATTCTTTACTATGGCTCTTTCAAAGGGGCTTTCTACGGCAATTATGAACCCGTTTTCTACTGATATGATGAAGGCTTACCACTCATACAAAGCACTTATGGGAATGGATGACAATTTATTAGAGTATATGGAATATGCATCAGGTATTGTAACAGAAGAAAAGGTTACTGTGTCAGATAACAAATCATCAAAAGATGAGGGGCTGTCCCCACTTCAGAATGCTATTGTAAAAGGTCTTAAAGAACAGTCATCATCTATTACAAAAGAACTTTTAAAATACAAAAATCCTCTTGATATTATATCAGAAGAGGTAATCCCCGCACTTGACATAGTGGGTAAAGGATTTGAGAAAAAAACTGTATATCTACCACAACTTCTAATGAGTGCAGAGGCAAGTAAATGTGCATTTGAAATGGTGAAATGCCATATGACAGAATCCAAAGCAGAAATGAAAGTAAAATGCCCCGTTGTGCTTGCAACAGTAAAGGGCGATATCCACGATATAGGCAAAAACATCGTAAAACTCCTTATGGAAAACTACGGATTTAGGGTGTTTGATCTTGGAAAGGATGTAGAGCCTGAGAAAATCGTTGATTGTGTCATAAGAAACAATGTACCAATAGTGGGACTAAGTGCTCTTATGACTACTACAATCCCTGCTATGGAAGAAACTGTAAAACTGTTAAGAGATAAATCTCCTCAGACAAAAATCATCGTAGGCGGTGCGGTGCTTAACCTTGAATATGCCGAAAAGATGGGCGCAGATAAATATGCAAAAGATGCAATGGAAGGCGTAAGATATGCCCATGAAGTGTATTTGAACCTGATATAACAAACAAGAGTTCTGCCTTCTATAATTTACGGTATAATGTCATAAATGAAATCCCTGATAATCTCATATTTGGATATATGCACCTTAACAACAAAGATCATATATTTATCAAAAATGACAGTCCGGCGGCAAAAGAAATTAGTACCTGTATCACATGATTGAGACAAGAATACGTAGAAAAACTTCCATATTATCAGGAATACGTAAAGTCAGATATGCAGAAACTTATATCAATACTTTTAAGGTATAAAATAATATCAGATATTTCATATAAGTGTGACTTTTCCACCCCTGAATACTTCGGAAGGTATATAAAAAATATAAGAACTACTCCCCTACTTCCTACAGGAAACTGAGAGTATATTTTGACAAAAATATTAAATTTTGTAACGATTTGATTACATTCATTGACCTTAACATGTACATATGATAAAATTCTAGAAAAGGAGGTTTGAAACAAATGAAAAAAAGACTTTTACTGATTACACTTCTTATCACACTTATGTTTACTGCCTGCTCAAAACCTGCAGAAAACACAACCGAAGTAACAGAAGACCCCAACCCGCAGATTGAAGAAAATGCCTGTGAATTCTACAAAAAGATGTACACATCCAAGGCTCGTCCGATTGCTCTGATGGTAGATAATGACAACGAATCTGCAAGACCTCAGATAGGACTTGAAGATGCATACATAGTGTATGAATTCATCGTTGAAGGCGGTTCAACAAGATTTATGGCACTATTTAAAGATAACCTTCCCGAAAAGGTGGGTCCTGTAAGAAGTTCAAGACATTACTTCCTTGACTACGCTATGGAAAATGACGCAATATATGCTCACGCAGGATGGAGTCCCAAGGCGGCAAATGATATAAAAGCACTTGGTATCAACAACATAAACGGTATTATGGGCAATGACGGTGTAAACTACTGGAGAGACAGAACTTATGACAACACATGGCACAATCTCTATACTTCTATCAAAAAACTCTCCGACTATGCAAAAGACAAAAAAGGCTACAGAATGGAAACAGAAGAAAAACCTCTCATAGAGTATTATACAAATGATTCACAACTTACAGGTACGGACACCCCATCTGTGACAGTATCATATTCACCATACTACAAAGTAAATCTTAAGTATAATTCAGAAACAAATCTCTACGAAAGATACATAAACTCAAAACCTCATACATCTCAGACAGGAAACATCCTGGGATTTAAGAATGTAGTGGTTTATCAGGTAGAAAACTTCGACCTTCCCGATACAGAAAACAAAGGCAGACAGGATCTTAAGAACATTGGTTCGGGAACGGGATATTACATTTCAAACGGCGTAAGACAGGAAATAAAATGGGAAAAAACCGAAAGAAAAGGCAAGACAAAATTTACATATGCTTCTGACGGAACTGAACTTAAGATCAATCCGGGAAACACTATGATACAGGTTGCACCTAAGGCATATGATATAGTATTTGAATAAAGTTATAAAAAAAGAATCAGATTTTCAATAAATCTGATTCTTTTTTATATAACTTACTATTTTTTTATCTTTATATATTTACAATAACTTTTGGCTAGTATATCACAACAAAATACAAATAACAATAAACAAAAACCAAGTTTTTACAAAGTCCGTTTTGTACGAAAATTATCCTTTGTACCGATTAAATTCCTCACCATCTAACGTTTTCCAGATAAACAATCCATCTTCCATAGTCATATATCCGTTTGGTGTGCCGCCTTTTGGGATAGACACAGATCCAGGATTCATATAGATAAACCCATCATAAACCTGACACTTTGAAATATGGGTGTGTCCGTTTAAGATAATATCTCCCATTCCCATAGGCGGAAGATTGCTTTCGTTGTAGATGTGACCGTGTGTTGCAAAGATAGTCATATCTCCTTGTGAGATAAGAAGATAATCCGCCATTATAGGAAACTCAAGCACCATCTGATCCACTTCTGCGTCACAGTTGCCTCTTACACAAAGGATTTTGTCTTTGTATCCATTAAGGATTTCTATAACTCCCTTTGGATCGTGTCCACCGGGAAGGTCGTTTCTGGGTCCGTGATATAGGATATCCCCAAGAAGTAGAATCTTGTCCGCTTTTTCTTCATTAAATCTCTCTATAAGTTTTTCACAGTAATACTTTGAACCGTGAATGTCCGATGCTATAATCCATTTCATATTTTGTCTTCCTTTCTGCTTATAAAATTATATTCGCTTTTCAGTTATATCATCATAAAAATACGTATCAATCATTCTGCCATATCTTCTATGGAAGTTTCCCCTTTGACTATCATTATCTCTGCGACAGGAATGCACACACATATTGTACTTACCTTTATGATATACGATATTTAAACTACAATTTAGGTTATTATAGCATAACTAAAATGTTATGTAAAGAATCAAAGACATCTTCTGATCAACAAAAAAACAGACTGTATAAACAGTCTGTTTTTTAAAAAATCAAAGATACTCTCTTATATTCACAGTAAGTTCTTCTTCAAGATTGATTAGTTTTTTTGCAATGTCCTTGGAAACTTCATCAGCACCTTTGTATTTATTCATATACTTGTTAAGGCTCTTTACTCCCATATTGCAACCGTCAGTCATAAGATCGGCTATGGTCTCATCAGACTCGTTCATCATAAGTTTCATATTGGTTTTCATCCAGGACATTCCCTGTGCTATCATGGCAGGTTCTTTGCCGTCATCGTGATATTTGGAAAGAAGATCTTCTATCTCATCCTCAAGAGTTACGTGTTCATCCTTACATTTTGTAAGAAGTCCCTCAAACTTTTCGTCACTTACATAATCAAGAACCTCTTCTATGGAATCAATCCCCATCTTCACCCCTGCATCACACTCACGTAAAAGTTTAATTGTGTCCTGTTCAATCATATTTATAACTCCCTTTCAGTAATATATGATTATTATTCCGCTTTTTTATAATAAAATGCAATGACTTACAAAAAATCATCTTAATTTCAGCATAGTCATAAGACCAGATTTTTTCAGGATGCTGAAACTTACTTTTATCTGTAAATCAAAAGCACCCTGCAGAATAAACTGCAAGGTGCTTATAATTTGTTATTTATAACCCAGGATACAAATCTTATTTAGATTCTTTGATCTTAGCCTGAGCTGCTGCAAGACGAGCGATTGGAACTCTGAATGGTGAACATGATACATAATCAAGTCCTATGTTATGACAGAATTCTACTGATACAGGGTCGCCGCCGTGTTCGCCACAGATACCAACGTGGAGTTTTGGCTGAACAGGCTTTCCGAGTTTGATAGCCATTTCCATAAGTTTACCAACACCTGTCTGGTCAAGTTTAGCAAATGGATCGTTTTCGAAAATCTTTGTATCATAGTAAGCAGAAAGGAACTTACCTGCATCGTCACGTGAGAAACCGTAAGCCATCTGTGTAAGGTCATTTGTACCGAAACAGAAGAAGTCAGCTTCTTTTGCGATTTCGTCAGCAGTAATTGCTGCTCTTGGGATTTCTATCATAGTACCTACTTCGTAGTGGAGGTCACTTCCTGCCTGAGCAATTTCTGCATCTGCAGTTTCTACTACAAAGTTCTTAACGTACTTAAGTTCTTTTACATCGCCGATAAGAGGAATCATGATTTCAGGAACAATGTTCCAGTCAGGATGAGCCTTCTTAACATTGATTGCTGCACGGATAACAGCCTTTGTCTGCATCTTTGCAATTTCAGGATATGTAACTGCAAGACGACATCCACGGTGTCCCATCATTGGGTTGAATTCGTGGAGTGATGTGATGATAGCCTTAACATCATCAACAGTTTTGCCAAGTGAATCAGCGAGAAGTTTGATATCTGCTTCTTCAGTTGGAACGAACTCATGAAGCGGTGGGTCGAGGAATCTGATTGTAACAGGATTTCCTTCAAGTGCTTCATAAAGTGCTTCAAAGTCTCCCTGCTGATATGGAAGGATCTTTTCAAGCGCTGCTTCTCTTGCTTCTGCTGTATCTGAACAGATCATTTCTCTGAATGCAGCAATTCTTTCTGCTTCGAAGAACATATGTTCTGTACGGCAAAGACCGATACCTTCAGCACCAAGTTCTCTTGCCTTCTTAGCATCTGCAGGTGTATCTGCATTTGTTCTGATTTTGAGTGTTCTGAATTCGTCAGCCCATTCCATAATTGTCTTGAATTCGCCAACGATTTCTGCATCAACTGTAGGAATAATTCCGTCGTAGATGTTACCTGTTGAACCGTCGATTGAAATGTAATCGCCTTCAACATATGTCTTGCCTGCCAATGTGAACTTCTTGTTTTCTTCGTCCATATTGATATCGCCACAACCTGATACACAGCATGTACCCATACCACGTGCAACAACTGCTGCGTGAGAAGTCATACCGCCTCTTACTGTGAGGATACCCTGAGCAGCTTTCATACCTGTGATATCTTCAGGTGATGTTTCGAGACGAACAAGAACAACCTTTTCGCCTTTTTCTGCCCATTCAACAGCATCTTCTGCTGTGAAAACTGCTCTACCGCAAGCAGCACCAGGAGAAGCGCCGAGGCCTTTGCCTACAGGTGCATTTTCTTTAAGTGCTTTTGCATCGAACTGTGGATGAAGGAGTGTGTCAAGGTTTCTTGGATCGATCATAGCAACTGCCTGCTTCTTGTCAATCATACCTTCTGCCACCAAATCACATGCTATCTTAAGAGCAGCCTTTGCTGTTCTCTTACCGTTTCTTGTCTGGAGCATATAGAGTTTACCCTGCTGAATGGTAAATTCCATATCCTGCATATCTCTGTAGTGGTCTTCAAGGATAGCACAAACTTCGTTGAACTTCTTGAATGCTTCAGGGAACTTGTCTGCCATTTCTGCGATTGGCATTGGTGTTCTTACACCTGCAACAACGTCTTCACCCTGTGCGTTTACAAGGAATTCACCCATAAGACCTTTTTCACCTGTAGCAGGGTCACGTGTAAATGCAACACCTGTACCGCAATCATCACCCATGTTACCGAATGCCATCATCTGTACGTTAACGGCTGTACCCCATGAGTAAGGAATATCGTTGTCTCTTCTGTAAACGTTTGCTCTTGGGTTGTCCCATGATCTGAATACGGCTTCAACAGCACCCATAAGTTGTTCCTTTGGATCGTCAGGGAAGTCTTTGCCGATTTTTGCTTTGTATTCAGCCTTGAACTGTCCTGCAAGAGTCTTAAGGTCATCTGCAGTAAGTTCAACGTCCTGAGTAACGCCTTTTTCTTCTTTCATCTTGTCGATAAGTTCTTCGAAATACTTCTTACCAACTTCCATAACTACGTCTGAATACATCTGAATAAATCTTCTGTAGCAGTCCCATGCCCATCTAGCATTGTTTGACTTAACAGCGATTGTTTCAACAACTGTTTCGTTAAGACCAAGGTTGAGGATTGTATCCATCATACCAGGCATAGATGCTCTTGCGCCTGATCTTACAGATACGAGAAGTGGGTTTTCTTTGTCACCGAACTTCATACCGCAGATTTCTTCCATCTTTGTGATGTATTCCATTATTTCTGCCTGGATGTCATCGTTAATCTTTCTTCCGTCCTCATAGTACTGAGTACATGCTTCTGTAGTAACTGTGAAACCCTGTGGTACAGGCATACCCAACTTTGTCATTTCTGCAAGGTTGGCACCTTTACCACCGAGAAGGTTTCTCATACTAGCGTCGCCTTCTGAGAACAAATAAACAAATTTTTTTGCCATTAGTTTTGACCTCCTGTTTTTTATCTTATCATTATTATGTACAACATAATATTTTACAATAAAATTTCGTGAAATACCAGTATTTTCTTATGATTTATGCCCTTTTGTGTGTTTTTTGTTAAAATTGCACAAACAAATACAAAAAAACAAATGTTTTTTATCAATTATCAAGAAGTTTTTTCAAATATTCAAGACTTTTAAAGCAGTATTCCACCTTATTCGAAAGATATCTTTCGCTGATTTGTTCTACATTCTTAACTACTGTCATATCTATATTAGAGATAGAGAATACTTTTTTTATTTCTGCTTCGCACATTATGGCGAGTAACTTTCTCTCCACTTCGGATATGGGAATGTCTGATTCATACCTGCAGTCTTTACATACAACGCCGCCCCGTGCTATGGAAAAATAACACAGGTCTTTTACACCTGAACATTTGGTACAGAAATGGAAAGTGGGCAGAAAGCCAAGATGAACACAGGTGCGCATTTCAAAAAATGCCTTAAGTCTTCTGAGTTCCGTGATCACATCTTCGTCCTTCGCCTTCTTTTCGGCATTTTCCATAAAATATATTGTGTTTAAAACAAATCTGAAATAATCATTGTCTCCAACAACATATTCACTTACAGTTTTTGCTACTTCACATACATATGTAGCGAAACTCACCTTCTCAAGGCTGTTTCGCAGATTGTAAAAATTATTTATGATATTGGCTGATGATATAAGGTAAAGCCCGTTGCGGTTTTTCAGTTCGAATTCAGAATAGCACATATCTTTAAGCGCCGCAAAATCCTTATGCTTCATACTTCTGATGCCTTTACTCATAGCGGTGATTTTTTCCATATTTTCAAGAAGCACCGTAAAAAGGCAATCATTGTCATTAAGTTTTATTACCTGAACTATCAGTCCCTTTGCCTTCATTACTTCCATAAGGCTTTTCTCCCTTGTCTGAAATATCCTGTTTGTTCTTTGCGTAATTAAGATAGTCTGAAACGCTGCCTGACTGAACAAATGCATTCCAGAGATTTTCTTCGTTCAACATATTCAACTCCCCAAAAAAATATTTACAATAATATCTTTTCATAATATGGGGTGTGATATGTTGTCAATTAATTACATATTTGGCTTATTGTCAAGTCCGAATTCCTTCATAAGGAAATTTGAATTTCTCCAGTCTTTCTTAACCTTTACCCACAGTTCGAGAAATACTTTCTGATCAAGCATTCTCTCGCAATCCACTCTTGCTCTTTCACCAATTTTTTTAAGAGTTCTTCCTCCTTTACCGATGATGATACCTTTGTGAGAATCCTTTTCGCAATAAATATTTGCACTTATCGAGGTAACATTTTCTTTTTCTTTCATTTTGACAATTTCCACAGCGATACCGTGAGGAACTTCCTTGTCAAGATAAAGAAGTGTCTTTTCTCTTATAATCTCTGCCACTATCTGCTTTTCGGGCTGATCGGTAACCATTTCTTCGGGATAATACATAGGCCCTTCGGGAAGGAGTTCCTTTATGGCATATTTCAAAAGGTCAATTCCGTCCCCTGTCTTAGCGCTGATGGGGATAATCTTTTCGAAGTCCCTTATCTTGGAATACTTGTCTATAACAGGGAGAAGTTCATCTTTTTTTACTGTGTCAATTTTGTTTATCACTAAAATTGCAGGAAGGTTTGCTCCTTTGTTGATTACTTCTTCCTCTGAATTTCTGATTTCTGTATCCGGCTCTACAACACATATAAGGAAATCCGCTTCCGAAATAGTCTCATTTACGGCTTTTATCATATTCTCTCCAAGTTTGTTTTTTGGCTTATGGAAACCGGGAGTATCAAGAAATACCGCCTGACATTCTTCGTCTGTCATAATGCCAAGTATCTTCCCTCTTGTTGTCTGGGGTTTGGGTGATATAATAGCAATCTTCTGCCCTATCAGAGCATTGAGAAGTGTAGTTTTCCCCACATTTGGCACGCCTACTATACCAACATAACCTGATTTATATCCATTCATATATATTTCCTCTTTCGCAAATTATCTTGTAAGAGACAAAAGTTCAAGTACCGCCTCTTCCTTCTGTCTCATTACTTCACGTTCACTTTCTTCTTCGTGGTCATACCCCAGAAGATGAAGCACACTGTGACAGGTAAGAAAGCCTAATTCTCTCTCAAATGAATGTCCGAACTCCTCACTCTGCTCCCTTGTTCTCTCAAGACTTATAACGATATCTCCTATCTGCAGATATCCGTCATAGTAATCCTCTTCGCTTACAAGAATTTCCCCATCTTCAATCATGAGATAAGGAAAACTCAACACATCTGTTGCAGAGTCGATGTTTCTCTGTTCCTTATTGATTTCTCTGATGGATTCATTGTCTGTAAGGAGAATGTTTACCTCACAGTTCTCTTCTATATTTTCATATTCAAGTGCTTCTTTTACAACTGATTCAAGGAGAGTTTCCATTTCTTCTGTTACTTCCATTAACTTTTGTTCGTTTTCTATATTAATCTTTACTTCCATTAAGACCTTTTCTCCTTTGGGTTTTTCTGTAATTTTCTCTGTTCGTACTTATCATATGCTTTGATAATCTTCTGTACAAGTTGATGACGGACAACGTCACGTTCTGTAAGGTAGCAGAAACTTATATCATCCACATCCTTAAGAACTCTCTCCACATCCTTAAGTCCCGATCTCTTACCATCGGGAAGGTCTATCTGAGTAATGTCTCCCGTTACAATTACTTTTGAATTAAATCCGATTCTTGTAAGAAACATTTTCATCTGTTCAGGTGTGGTATTCTGTGCTTCATCAAGGATAATGAAACTGTCGTCTATTGTACGTCCTCTCATATAAGCAAGAGGAGCGATTTCTATAGCGCCTTTTTCGAAATATTTCTGATAGTTTTCCATACCGAACATTTCATACAAAGCATCATACAAAGGTCTTAAATAAGGATCTACCTTGCTCTGCAAGTCACCGGGGAGAAAGCCAAGTTTCTCACCTGCTTCAACTGCAGGACGTGTAAGGATGATTCTTGAAACTTCTTTGTTTTTAAAAGCCTTTGCCGCCATTGCAACTGCAAGGTAAGTCTTACCTGTACCTGCAGGACCGATGCCGAATGTAATGGTATTGTTTTTTATATTTTCTATATAATTCTTCTGTCCCACAGTTTTGCTCTTTACGGGTTTTCCGCGGCTTGTGATACATATGCAGTCGCTGCCGTAAAGGGATGCAATATCTACACCGTCACGAACTGTGGAGATAGTATAATTCACAATCTGATCGGTAAGGCCGTCTTCAGAACTGAGTGTATCATAAAGGCTTTCTATTGCTTTCTTTGTAAGAAGTACATCAGACTGCTCCCCTGTTATCTTTATCATATTGTCACGATTCACTATCTGCACATTAAATTCTGACTGAAGTTTGCGGATATTCTTATCAAAACTTCCGAATATCTCCATTACCTTTTCTTTATTTTCCAAAACTACTGTTTCTTCCAAGTAATTACCCTCCGTTAATAAAAACTTTTTCTCCTATTTGTTCTACACATTCAAATGTGACAGTAACAGTCAAATGGTCATTTTCCTCTGTATGTTTCTCTGTGATATTTATGATCTCGGATGTATCCCGAAGGCTTCCTCTTAATTCATCTTCAAGTTCCTGTTTTTTAAGTTTCAAAGCCATATCGGAAGTAAGTTTCTGAGTATAGGCAATCTTCTCTTCATATACTGTCTTTCTGTAAGTAAAAGGGAAATCGAACAGTCCGAAAAAAGATGGCGTACTCTGATACTTTGTCTCATCATAATATGTGTAGGGTACATTATTATCCATATATAATAATACATCAAACCAGGGTAATTTTACAACCTTTTTTGTAATTTTTTTGCCTGTTTTTTTGTATTTTTTTATATTTAATGGCTGATTTCCCTTTTTTTCTCTCCAGGTCCTTGCAAAAACCTCCCCCCTGGCATTGGTAAGACGGAATTTATCTTCACCGATACTTACCACACCGCTTATAAGAAGGTCACCCTTTTTTACCACGTCTCCTACCTTTACTTTGGCTTCGCCATCTTTTGCCACTATATCAGTTATTAGTCCGTCAAAGTTTGCTACAATATTTGAGGGAGTGGTTTTGTCGATAATTTCCGGCGGATCTACTCTCTCCCTTACTTCTACTCTTGCCCTTGTCCCGTCAAGATAAACCCACATCCAGGAAAGTTTTTTGATCTTTAAAAGCATCTGATTCTGCAAATCTTCTTCATCAAGAAAATATCTGAATGACCCTTTTTTGAACCCTGAAGCCTTAAGTGCATCGATAATTTCGGCATCAGTTACCACATCATTTCCTTCAACATCTATCCTCCATACAAAACTGGTAAGAAACAAAAACATAATAACCGCTATTATACTGCCTGTTATAATACCCTTTCTGAATCTCAGTTTATATACAAAAAACGGGAATCCTTTCTTGCCCGATATGCTCAGTTTTGTATGAGTTTCATAGGCTATCTTTGCAGCATACTTAAATCCTTTTATACTCATGCAAAGTGAATAGGTATTCTCTTTTATATTCTTAACATTCCATATATAAATATTATTTTGTGCGCACAGATTGAGAAATCTATCTATAAGTGTTCCGCGGGCAACAATAGTTACATAGCCTTTTAAATTTTTTAGAAAGGTTATCAAAATTTCATCTCACATCCTTTCAAAATTCACAGTCTTTATCCTGCCCATTATGTTTATACTTTCACGGGTAAGGCTTTCTATAAAAAGATTTTCACCTGAAATATTCACAATAAAATCATCGGTTTTTACAAGGATTTCTTCGGGGTAATAATTAATAATTCCATTGTGGTTTTCTATCATCAGTTCCCTGTCAGATACCATACTCATAAATGGACCATCCAAGGCAGAGAGTTTTGAATTTTCCACCAATGTCATATAACGTTTTTTCCACCCGAAAATCATCTTTGTCCTCCAAAAAATATAGTCTAATTAAATATATGATTTAATATATATTTTATGATATGAGGTGATATGGTGAGAAAATATATGTGGTGTCTTTTGGTTTCTTTGATGATTATGACGGTTGCTTTCTCAAAAGATGTAATCGACACAATTAAATCTTCTCTTGATTTGTGCATATATACTCTTATTCCGTCGCTATTTCCTTTTCTTGTATTATCCCGCATGATGATTCTTTCAAACTCTGCAGAACATGTAGGAAAGATACTTCACCCAATAACGGGGAGGATTTTTGGTCTTTCTGAAAATGGCTCCTTTCTGTTTGTGCTGGGGATAATCTGCGGATATCCCGTAGGTGCTAAATGTATATCCGATATGTATAAAAACAAAAAAATATCATTAAAAGAGGCGGAAAGATTGCTCCTGTTCTCCAACAACTCAGGACCTCTTTTTGTGATAGGTTCCATAGGATACGGGATGTATTCAGATATAAGGATAGGTGGTTTTTTATATCTTTCACATATTCTGTCGGCTATTGTAATTGGTCTTATAACGAGAAAAAACAATGCCAAAAAATCTGCAATCGGTCCTGTAAGTTATAAGCCCTTTTTCACACAATCCGTAGAAGACAGTATGATATCCGTAATAAACATTTCGGGATATGTGATATTTTTCTCAGCAATCTGTGCAATAATAAACCGTCTTCTCCCGACAGAATTAAATGTATTGAAATATGCATTATGTTCTCTGATGGAAATCACAGGGGGAATAAAAACAATATCATACACATACTCCCTCACACCCCAGATAAAACTGCTCATCACGTCATTTCTTGTGGGTTTTGGCGGAATATGTGTGTTTTTTCAGACAAAAAGTGCCCTTTCTGATTCAGGTCTCAGTATTATTCCTTGTCTGTATGCCAAAATATGTCAGGGTGCTCTTTCGGTATTTTTTACCTATATGATGATGAATGCACACCCATTAAGAAGTTGCGCCCACATAAAACAGCCGAATATATCGCTGTCCAATTATATGTTGTTTGCATCACTGGTACTTATTGTCATATATTTTTTAAAATTACGAAAAAGAAGTAATAAAACTTGCCGCTATTGAATATAAATAACATATGGAGGGTGTGACATGATAAAAACCTTTAATCTGAAAAACATAAAATCATTACTTATTGCACAGGCTCTGACCCTGATACCTGCAGGACTTTCTGCACTTATCACAATGAATTCCATGGGACGGTATAACGAACTTACAAAACCATTTTTTGCACCGCCGTCAAACATATTCGGTATTGTATGGGCCATTCTTTACCCCCTTATAGGGATAGGACTTTTCCTCATAATAAAAGACGGACTTGATATGCCGGGAGTAAAGGATGCTTTAAAAAAATATCTGTATCTTATTGGGTTACTTTTTATATGGCCCATATTGTATTTTAACTTTCAACTTGATGTGATATCATTGATTGTTATTATTGCTGCATTTATACTGTCAATAATTGTTGGAAAGGAATTCTTTGAGCAAAATAAAATCGCAGGTATCCTTTTGTGGTTATTGTCAGCATGGCTTGGATTTGCTACAATACTCAGCATTGCAATACTGCTCCTTAATTGAAGTTTTTAAAAACAAAAGCAGATGATGTATTTACATCATCTGCTTTTTAGTATGAGCAAATCTATAAGCCGGGTTCTGTATTGGACAGTCATCTATCTAGACTGTATGTTTCCACACAGTTCAAGCCACCTGTGAGATTGTCGGGCAAACATAACATCTCATATACGGTGTTGCATCAGGTGGGGTTTACACGCCGGGTTGATCTCCCAACCCGCGGTGAGCTCTTACCTCGCCTTTTCACCCTTACCGAAAGGATTTTGTCTTAGGACAAAATCCTTGAGGTAATAAGGAATAGTTAATAAGGAATAAGTGATGTTGAAAATCTGACGATTTTCTATTAATTATACAAATTCTGTATATTTGCACCTTTTCTTTTTCCTCTTCATTATTCTCTTTTATCTCATCTTGTCCTTAGACAAAATCCCTCCGGCGGTACTTTTCTGTTGCACTTTCCTTAGAGTCGCCTCCACCGGGATTTCTCCGGCACCCTGCCCTGCGATGCCCGGACTTTCCTCATATACTGCCTTTCGGCAATGCACATGCGACTGTCTGACTTACTCACTATGATAATATATCACTTGGTATTGTTATTTGTCAACAATATTTGATGACAGACACATTCTCATTTGACTTAATAACATCAAGGCTGTCAAAATTCTTCTTAAGATAATCATAGAAAAATTCCATTGAAATCTTCTCGCTGTCATAATGAAATGCATCTATGATGCAAAGATTATTTTCATAAGCATCCCTTAACTGATTGTATTTAAAGTCGCCGCTTATAAAAAGATCTGTATCTGTACCAATAAGGCTTTCAAGTGCAAATGCACCGCCACCTGTATTAACAGCAACTGTCTTTATGGTTCTATTTTCATCCCCTACATACCGTACAACATCCACATCAAATTCTTTTTTGTAAAGAGTGATAATGTCTTTTAGTGTCTTTTCTTCTTTCAGCACACCTTTTCTGCCGAAACCTTCGCTGATTCCCTTTTCACTATAGACTTCTTCTATAACAGTTGAATCGAAAATCCCAAGTTTCTCTGCCATAAAGTCATTTATACCGCCCTTTGCACAATCAAGATTTGTATGTGCAGAATAAAGAGAGATATCATTTGATATAAGGCATCTTAAGAGTCTTTCCATAGGTGTATTTTCTGTAAGGCGTTTCATAGCGTGAAACATCACAGGATGATGGGATATGATAAGGTCTGCACCTTCCTTTACTGCCTCAAGGCAGACTTTTTCGTCCACATCAAGTGTCACAAGAACTTTCTTTACTTCCTTATCTTCTCTTCCCACAAGAAGTCCTGTATTGTCAAAATCGGCACTGAGGCTTAAGGGAGCAAGTTCTTCAATCTTGTTTGTAATATCCTTTACGGTAATCATTTCTATCATTCCTTTTATGGATTCTTATATATACTTTCAAAAAGTTCAAGTTCCTTTATATAATCACTAAGTCCTTCTTGATCCTTTGAATCTGAAATTCCTTTTATAATCTTTTTTAATGTGTTCATCCTTGATTCTGAATAAAGGTCAAAAAGTTCTCCTCTTTCTTCATAGAGTCTTCCACCCACTACAATATCAAATTCGCTGTAGGAAACTTTTGATTGGGATTTTTTCGCTTCTATTATGTTATAAAGTTTCTGTCCTTCTTTGGCGAGTTTTTCACTTAAGATGTCATACCCGTTTTCGTAAAGATACTTTCTCACTTCTTTTTGAGCAAGCATAGGCTGAAGGATAAGACGTACGGAAGAATCTATCACATCCTTGCCTTCCTCCAGTATGTGATTTATAAGGAGTCCTCCCATTCCTGCGATTACTATAACATCTGCCTCACCCTTATGAAGTTTCGAAAGGCCGTCTGAAAGCCTCAAAGTAATTTTATCTTCCAGTCCGTATCTTATAATGTTTTCCTTTGCAATATCAAGTGGCCCCTGATTTATATCGCAGGCTATTGCTGAGTCTGCCATATTGTTTCTTATGCAATAAATGGGAATATATCCATGGTCTGTACCTATGTCTGCAATTACATTGCATTTATTTATCAAATGTGTAATTGTCATAAGTCTTTCTGTAAGTTTCATATAACTCTTCCTTGTTTTGTAAAATAATAAGGGGTGTAAAAACTGATTTTTACACCGCCTATAAGTTAAGTATTACTTTTGCATTTTCTACAAAGGCTTTTCTGCAGTCCCTGCCGAATTTCTTCTCTATCATAAGAAACCCTTCCTGCATACAGGGCTTCCTGCGCCCCATTGAATGGCAATCAGATCCCACTACAACTGCATACCCTTTTCTGATAAGTTTCTTTATCCACTTACGGCCTTCTCTTGAAAGAAAAGACTCTGCATTGATCTGTATTACAAATGCTGATTCCAGAATTCTTTCCATAATCTCAAGATCTTTTTTGCTTGAAATATACCTTTCCACATGAGCAAGAACAATATCAAGATTTGTCTGTGCTTTTATTGCATAAAGTTCTTCACTTATCCATTTATTTGCCCATTCATCATATGGAAGTTCTATAAGGATATAATTTGTATCGCCTATTCTCATATCCTTAAGGTACTCACATTTATAAAGTCCTCTTGTAAGTCTCACTTCAGATGCGGGTATAAGATGAGGAATTTTACGTTTTTCTTCTGATGCTGTCTTTATCACATTCTTTATGGCATCATCACGATATTTTAAAAAATACTCAGACAAGTCCTTGTTCGCATTAAAATGAGGTGTGCATATAACGTGTTCTATCCCCTGAAGATGTTCCAGAGAAAGCATCTCCATAGAAATCTCCATAGACTTCGCACCGTCATCAAGGCCGGGTAAAATATGTGTATGAAAGTCAATCATATTTATCACCTGTTATTTATTTGCTGTCTCATTTTCTCCTTCACTTGCGCCATAGGAATAGTTGTAATTATATTTGTATTTGTATGAATATCTGTATCCGTATTTGGAGTATTTGTACTTGGATGTCATCTTGTTGTTGATATCATTAAGGACAATACCGAGAATTTTTGCATTGGCAAATTCAAGACTCTCAATGGCTTTCTTGAGAAGTTCCTGATGAGTATAATTTTCTCTTACTACAAGCACCACACCTGTAGCGTATTTGGATACAGATACAGTATCAGTAACAACATCCACCGGTGGCATATCAAGGAATATGTAACTGTATCTTTCAGAAAGGTACAAAAGAAGTTCTTCCATCTTAGGAGAGTTGAGAAGTTCTGATGGGTTCGGCGGAATATGTCCCGCAGTAACAACATCAAATCCGAACTCTTCGCATGGCTGAATTACGCCTTCTGCCGTCTCAAGTCCTGCAAGATAATTTGACATACCCTTTTGGTTATTCATATCAAGACATTTGTGAAGTTTTGGCTTACGAAGGTCAGAATCAAGCACAACTACCTTCTCGCCCATCTGTGCAAATGTGATTGCAAGATTAAGGCAGGTGGTTGTCTTGCCTTCAGAAGGAACAGAAGATGTAAAAATAACTTTTTTACACTTATCCTTCTCAGCAGACAAAGAGTATATAAGATTTGTTCTGGCTGTTTTATATGATTCTACAAAAGCAAATTTTGACTTTTTGTTAAGAATTGCCTTTTTGTAATTTCTTCCAACTTCATCGGTAGGTCTTTTAAGCACCTTCGCTAAAGTCTTTTTCTTAAAAAACATCATAGTAACTATCCCTTTCTTTCGAATTTAGACAGATTAATATAACTACACATATTGATTTTACCACAGGGTTAAATAAAAATCAAGTCCAATTCCTGTTACATAACAAAGCCGCCCGACACATTTATCACCTGTCCGGTAATGTATGAGGCTGCATCGCTTAATAAAAACTTAACTACCCCCGATACATCATTTGCTTTGCCTATTCTTCCAAGTGGTATTTCTTCTTTAAGTCCTTCAAGTGTCTCCTCATCAAAACTGCACATATCGGTATGTATTACACCGGGCGCTACTGCATTGACTGTAATTCCGGACAGAGATACTTCTTTTGCAAGTGCTTTTGTAAAACCGATGATGGCTGCTTTTGTAGCAGAATATACCACTTCACAGGATGCTCCGCATATCCCCCATACACTTGATACATTTACAATTTTTCCGCTTTTTTTGTTTATCATTTCTTTAAGTACTGCCTGGGTACAGTTAAGTGTTCCGCCAAGATTGATATCTGTCATTCGTTTCATATCATCATTTTTCACTTCAGTAAACAATTCCTGACGTGCAATACCCGCATTATTGACAAGCGCATCTATTCTGCCGTAATATGACATAATCTTTCCAATCATATCTTCTACCTGATTTCTGTCAGATACATCTGCCTTTATCATTATGGAATTACTTCCGTTTTTCTTAAGGAGATCAAGAAGTTCGATTGCTTCTTTTTCACTTTTGTTATAGTTTATTATCACATCATATTCATAAGATAAGTCAATGGCACATTGCCTGCCGATGCCTCTTGAAGCACCTGTTATAAGGACTGTTTTTCTCATAATTCTTCTCCGTATTCTATATATCGTGACACAAGAAACAGATAGTCAGAAAGTCTGTTAAGATATCGTATATCCACTTTGCATCTTACGGCACATCTTTCTGCCCGTCTTACCACACATCTGGCATAATCTGTAAGTGCCGCCTCCCTTTTTAAAGGGTATTCAAAAAGTTTGATGTCTTTTTTGCTCTGTTCATAAAAGGAAATTCTTTCCTCAAGAAATTCCACTTCCTTATCCATACAAACCCTTTCTCTTTTGTTTACCGAAGCAGCAATCTTTGTGATTGAAGGAATCACAGACAAAAGTTCATCTTTTATCCTGTCTTCATTTACAAAACTTGCCGCAAGGGATATCACAGATGCCGATTCATCAAGACTTCCCAGAAGTTCTATAATGTCACAACATTTATCTACTCTCTGGTTGTATATATCGGTTATTCCGTTGTCACCTGTCATGGTAGTGATTTTCATAATATTTCATCCTTCGGATATTAATTGTCTTTTTTCAGATTATCCATATATGCCTTGTATCCCTGCTCTGTCTTATTCTGCCCCGGATTATAATACACTTTATCTTTGATTCTGTCGGGAAGATACTGTTGTTTCACATAGGAGTTGGGATAATCATGAGGATATTTATATGTGATACCTCTCCCCATCTTCAATGCACCACCATAATGAGAATCCTTAAGATGAAGAGGGACTTCTCCCACATTGGAATTCTCTATATCTCCTATTGCTTCATCTATAGCACATATAGCAGAATTTGACTTAGGGGAAATTGCAAGGAATATAACCGCTTCCGCCAATGGAATTCTTGCCTCGGGAAATCCAAGTTGCATTGCAGAATCCACACAAGCCTTCGTCACAGTTATAGCATTGGGATTTGCAAGTCCTATATCTTCTGCCGCAATTACCATAAGTCTGCGGCATATGCTTATAAGATCTCCTCCCACCACAAGTCTTGCAAGATAGTGGATTGCTCCATCGGGGTCACTTCCTCTGATTGACTTCTGAAAGGCACTTAATACGTCATAGTGATTGTCACCGTTTTTGTCAAAAGAAAAGGAACTTTTCTGTGTACATTCCATGGCTGTATCCAATGTGATATTTATCTCATCTTCCACATTATATATCTGGGATCTGATACACATTTCCACACCGTTGAGGGCTTTTCTCACATCACCAAGTGAGCACATAGATATATGATCTATGGCATCCTCATCAAAAGAAATCCTTCTGTCGGGATAATCTTTTTTTGACACTTCTATGGCACGGATTACCGCCTTCTTTATCTCCTGAGGAGGTATCTGCTTGAACTCAAGCACATTGGAACGGGAAAGGATTGCACCATACACATAGAAATATGGATTCTCCGTTGTGCTTGCAATAAGAGTAATCTGACCGTTTTCTATATATTCAAGAAGTGCCTGTTGTTGCTTCTTGTTGAAATTCTGAATCTCATCAAGATAAAGAACCACGCCGTTGCGGTTCTCCATTCTATCAAGGCTCTCAGCAATATCCCTTACATCTTTTACAGAACAGTTGGTGGCATTCAGCCTGTAAAAAGGTTTGCCCACCTTATCGGCACAGATATTTGCCACGGTGGTCTTGCCTACGCCTGAGGGCCCGTAAAAAATCATATTGGGGATTTCCCCTGAATTTATTATATTTGAAAGAACTTTGTTTTCGCCGATAAGATGAGTCTGACCTACTACTTCCTCAAGGGATTTCGGTCTGATTCTCTCAGCGAGAGGTGCTTTTTTCATAAGATATTTCTCCGATACTCGTTATTAGTATTATTCTACCACCAAAAACAAAACATTTCAAGTACACAATACAAAAGCACAAAAAATGGACTGCAAAATCAATTTGCAGTCCATCAGAAATTATTTCTTTTTGTTATTCTGCTCCATTTCTTCGATGCTCATACTTCTTGAATGCTCAGTATGTGACCATTCTGTTTTGTGTTTGTTGAGCCATCCGATGATTGTGATAGGAATCCAGGTGAGTGTGTATATACCGAAGATAAGATATGACCAGATAAGTTTCATATTGATAACCCGTCTTTCATATGTTACTACCAACGGAATATAGAACATTGTGAGTATCGAGAACACCTGTGCAAAACTCTTTGCCAAATCAAAATCAGGAATAAAGAGGTTGAACAGATGATTGTATGTAAATATATGATCGGATACACCGGGAATATTGAACAAAGTGAAAAATCCGATTACTGTAGCAATACCCAAAACAAATATTTTCAACGGTTGCATAAGATACACGCAACAATCAAATGCTGACAAGTCTCCTTTTGTAACAGCCCTTACAAAAAGTTTGCCTGCAAATCTTGATGCAACATCAGCATGCCCCTGCATCCATCTGATTCTCTGTTTCCATGAAGCCTTGAAAGTAAGCGGCTTTTCATCATATATAACCGCCTTGTGAGCCCATCCTACTCTCTTGCCCATAAGAGCAAGTTTTGCAGTAAACTCCATATCTTCTGTAAGACAGGTTGCACCCCATCCGATTTCCTTAAGAAGTGGTACTGAAACGCAGAAACCTGTGCCCGAAAGCTGACAAGTCACATCAATGTTGTATCTTGCATTCTGGAAAAGTCTTGATACTACCCAGAATGAAATTGAATAAGCAGTTGTAATCCATGTATCAAACGGATTCTTTGAATCAACACTACCCTGAACAACGTCATAGCCCTTGTTGATCTCCTTATTCATTTCTGTAAGGTACTCTTTGTTTACAAGATTGTCTGCATCAAAAATGGATACGAAATCGTACTTCTTATCCATATTGTATATCTTTTCAAACATCCATTCGAGAGCATGACCTTTGCCTCTTAATTCGTCGTTTGATCTTTCATATACAATAGCGCCTGCTTCTCTTGCTTTGTCTGCAGTAGAATCTGTGCAGTTGTCAGCAACAACAAATATATCGTATGCTTCTTTAGGATAATCAAGTTCTTTGAGACTCTTGACCATCTCACCGATAACTACTTCTTCGTTGTGAGCCGCAACAATCATTGCAAATGTATGAATATCATTTTTTTCAGGTTTTTTGTTTGTCTTTCTGTTTGACCAGCCAAACATAGATACAACAAAGTAATAAGCACCATATACCATAACAAAAGCCTGAATAAGGGCACTTACCACAAACAATATTTTACTACCGTCCATATTAACCTCCGAATTATATGTGCAAATTCTCTGCACATCCCCCAATTCACATTGGTTATAAATTCAATATTCTATTTTGTAACCTTGACTATTATATACTATAAAATTATAACTTGCAAGTCCATATTTATCCAAATTCGACAAATTTAACAATTTTTTTAAACTTTTACATATTTTTGTTGAGTTTTACTTACATTTTGTACATTTTTCTCTGTTTTTTGCAATTTTTGGTACAAAACTATGGACATTTAATCCGTTTTGTTATAAATTATATATAGAGAAATCTTACTTATGAGGAATGTAAATTATGAAAGAAAAAATAATGTATGTATGCTCATGCTGCGGATACCAGTCTCCAAAGTGGATGGGAAAGTGTCCTTCATGTAATGAATGGAGTTCATTTACTGAAGAAACCGTAACACAAAAACCAAAATCAAAAACTTCTGTAAGTGTGTCGAATGAGCCTGTAACTCTTGAAAATATTGAGATAAGCGGCGAAGAGCGATACCCTACCAACAAAGAAGAACTTGACAGAGTGCTTGGCGGAGGAATCGTAAAAGGATCTCTCATTCTTGTAGGCGGTGACCCTGGTATAGGCAAATCCACACTTCTTCTACAGATATGTGACAGCGTGTCTGATTGTTCAAAAGTGATGTATGTTTCAGGAGAAGAAAGTCTCAGCCAGATAAAACTCCGCGCCAAAAGACTTAATATAACTGCAAAAAACCTCACACTTCTCTCCGAAACAAGTCTTGATTCAGTCATATACCATGCAAAGGAACAAAAGCCGCAAATCGTAATAATAGACTCCATACAGACAATGTTTAAGGAAGATGCCGCATCTGCACCTGGAAGTGTGTCTCAGGTGAGAGAATGCACATATTCACTTATGCGACTTGCAAAGGAAAACGCCATATCGGTAATAATCGTGGGACACGTGACAAAAGACGGAAACATCGCAGGTCCACGTGTGCTTGAACATATGGTGGACTGTGTGTTGTATTTTGAAGGGGAAAGACATCAGTCATACAGAATATTAAGAACCGTGAAAAACCGTTTCGGATCTACCAATGAAATAGGTGTATTTGAAATGAAGGATACAGGACTTTCTGAAGTGAAAAACCCTTCAGAGATGCTTCTGTCTTCAAGACCGAAAAACACTTCGGGAACAGCAATAGTCTGCACTATAGAAGGCACAAGACCTGTTCTCTCTGAAGTACAGGCACTATGCTCATATACAGGATTCGGCACACCAAGGAGAGTCACAACAGGTGTTGACTTCTCAAGATCATGTATGCTCATTGCTGTACTGGAAAAGAAACTTGGATTCAAAATGCAGAGTCAGGATGTGTATATCAACATAGTAGGCGGCATCAAAATCGCCGAAACAGCCACCGACCTTGCCATCGCTTTAAGTATCGCATCTAATTACAAAAACTTCTCTATCGACGAAAACACCTGCATTATGGGTGAAGTAGGACTTACAGGAGAAGTGAGAAGCGTAAGTTATGTAGAAAAGCGAATTATGGAATGCAAAAAACTGGGATTCAAAAAATGTATCGTGCCAAAAAGCAACGCTGAAGATATAAAAATCAAGGGTATAGAAATCATCGGTGTAAGTACGGTAAAAGAGGCTATTGAGGCTGTTATGAATTGAATAAATGAGGGTAATATGGGAAAAGGGCGTGTCTCAATAAGTGATTTTTCACTAAATTAAGGCAACGCCCTTTTTTGGAAGATCCGAATGGATTAGATACCACTAATTTTTCTTTGTGGTGTTTATTGAAATTTTTATGTTATTATATCATGTTGCTGGGATCTAACAATTTGTCAATTTCCGCTTCGGACATAATATTTTCTTCAACAACAATATCGCGAATGCTCCTGTTTTTACGAAGCGCTTGTTTGGCAAGGTGTGATGCCTTTGTATATCCAATATAAGGACAAAGTGCTGTAACAATACCTATGCTTCTGTCGAGATGCGCCTTACATTGTGTAGGGTTCACTGTTATTTCGCTTACACAGTCTTTGATAAAGATTGCTACACCATTGCACAATGTATCGAGAGATTCGAAAAGGCAACGGAAGGTAATGGGTTCAAAAGCATTAAGTTCAAGTTGACCTGCCTCTGCTGCATATGTAATTGTTGTATCATTTCCTATTACGTTAAAGCAAATCTGGTTCATTACCTCAGGAATAACAGGATTAATTTTGCCAGGCATAATAGACGAACCATTTTGCTTTGGCATAAGATTAATCTCCGCAAAGCCGGTTCTCGGACCTGAGGACATGAGTCGTAAATCATTTGAAATCTTAGAAAGTGTTGTCGCACAAGATTTAACAATGCCGGATACATATACAAAAGAATCAAGATTTTGTGTTGCATCAACAAGGTCATCAGCCTGAACTAAAGGAAGGTTTGTAACTTCTGCAAGGACGGGTACAACCATTTCGATGTACTTGTGGGCCGCATTGATACCGGTGCCTACAGCTGTGCCACCCATATTAAGTTTTGTCATTTCTTGTATGGCTAACTCAAACCGCTTTATGTCACGCCTAACCGCTGATGCATAGGCATGAAAAACCTGACCAAAACTGATTGGAACAGCATCTTGCATTTCTGTACGTCCCATTTTAATTATATGACCATAATCGTCAGCCTTTTTTTCAAATGCATTACAGAGTATGTCCAGCTGCTTAATTGTTTTCTTTAAAAGCCTTACCGCTGCAATTTTACCTGCACTGGGATATGCGTCGTTAGTGGATTGACCACAGTTTACATGGTCATTCGGATGGACAATTGCATAATTACCTTTCTGTCCGCCGAGAATTTCTATAGCACGGTTTGCAATAACCTCATTCGCATTCATATTTAGAGATGTTCCTGCGCCGCCCTGTATTGAATCTACAATAAAGTGTTCGGCAAAACTTCCATCAATTATTTCTTCACATGCTTGGACTATCGCATTTGCAATCTTCGGCTCTATAGTATCAGCTCTTTTATTTGCAATTGCTGCAGCTTTTTTTATTTCAGCTATAGCTATTATCATTTCAGGATGTACTTTAGTCCCGGTAATTCTGAAATTTTCCGCTGCACGAAGTGACTGCACTCCGTAGTAGGCATCAACAGGAACCTCCTTCATACCAATTGAATCATATTCATTTCTAAATTGTGTCATTGTAATTACCCCATCTTTTGTCATTATTTTTCTTTTCGGTATTGATTATATAACATTTTTGTTATATAATCAAATACATATTGAAATATATTATCCATAATCCCGAAATTATACAGGAGGAGTATTATGTTCACTAATAAGCATTATATTATAACAATCTACGAGGAAGGAAGTTTTTCCAAAGCAGCACAGCGCCTCCATATTTCCCAACCATCACTTAGCGCTTCTGTAAAAAGAATAGAAGACAAAATTTCCTTGCCTATTTTTGACCGTTCCACTTCTCCCATTTCTCTAACAGAAGCAGGTCGGGAATATATACGCTATGCTCTTGAAATTGAAGAAAAAGAACACAGTTACGAAAGATATATATCTGATTGTACAAATACAGTCAGCGGTTCTGTGAAAATAGGCGGCAGTAGTCTGTTTTCATCCTATCTACTTCCTTTTATGATTTCTAGTTTTAATAGCATTTATCCTGATGTATCTTTTGAGATTTTTGAAGATAGCACAAAAAATCTTATAGAAAAACTCAGTCTTGGTAATATTGATATAATAATTGATAACGCAGTAATAAATAATACTGCAATTAAATCAACCATATATAAAACAGAAACTCTACTATTGGCTGTTCCAAGATATTTTCCCATCAATGACAAACTGGCAAAATATCGATTAAATGCAAAAGATATTAAATTAGAAAAACATCTGTCAGACAAATACAATGTGGACCTTAAACACTTTTCCGACTGTCCTTTTATTTTACTTAATCCGGAAAACGATACTGGTAAGCGTGCAAATATACTCTTTAAAAAACATAATCTTAATCCAAAAACTATATTTTTTCTTGACCAACAGGTTACTGCACACAATATTTCCCGTACTGGTGCAGGAGTGTGCTTTGTAAGTGATACCTTAATAACGCATATAGAATTTGAAGAGCAACTTTATTATTACAAACTTTATGACGAAGAGATATCAAGAAAAATTTATTTTTATCGAAAAAACAATCACTATTTATCCAACGCATGTCAAAAATTCATAGAATTTAACACAGCCAAATAGAAATACTTTGACTAATGCTATGAAGATATCTTTAGCGTAATAAGGAACAAATATAACTGAAAAAAGACTATTCTGAAGAATAGTCTTTTTTCGTGGCTCCCCAAGTAGGACTTGAACCATACGCCACCCACGGTCAGAAACATAGTCGTCTCTCTCACCTGCGTTCGTGATACTCCTTGTTTCTTCCGAATTTTTTCTCCTTTCATCGTCCACCGGACGCAGTCGAAAAAATTCCAGTTGAACAGCCTTCGTCTGTTAACCTCGTTGTCGTAGGAAGTTAATTCTATTGGAGCAACAAAAAAAGACATCCAAATGGATGTCTCTTTTTGTTGGCTCCCCAAGTAGGACTTGAACCTACGACAACTCGGTTAACAGCCGAGTGCTCTACCGACTGAGCTATTGAGGAATATGTGTGGCAGCAACTTCCTATCTTCCCGGGCCGTCACCAGCCAAGTATTTTGGGCACTACAG
>JAZSCT010000019.1:0-1841 GCA_045530725.1 Clostridia bacterium | reverse complement strand
AGTTATAATATAAAAAAACAACAATTAGGAGGAACAAAAATTGAGCAAATCATATTCAGAAATTACACCATATATAAAAGAGCTTGCAGGTTTATCTTGCGGCAATAACCATATAACACCGGAAATGTATCCGGCACACAACGTAAAGCGCGGACTTCGTGATTTGGATGGTAACGGTGTAGTAACAGGACTTACAGAAATATCACACATTAAGGCAAAAGAAAAAGGACCTAATGGCGAGGATATTCCCTGTGAAGGAGAGCTGTACTTTCGTGGATACAATGTCAGAGACTTAGTATCAGGCTTTTTGAATAAAGACAGATTCGGTTTTGAAGAAACAATATATCTTCTGCTATTTTCAGAGCTTCCCTCACAGACGCAACTTGACAAATTCAAAGAAACACTTGCTGAATACAGAAGCCTGCCGAAATCGTTTGTAAGAGATATGATACTTAAAGCACCGAGCAAGGATATGATGAATGTCCTTTCCCGTAGTGTGCTTGCATTGTATTCCTATGATGAAAACCCCGATGATACATCTGTCGAAAATGTACTTCGCCAAAGCTTACAACTTATCTCAATGTTTCCGCTTTTGGCTGTGTATGGCTATCACGGTTACAGGCATTATCATTTAGACAAGAGCCTTCATATCCGTGATCCTAAACCGTACTTATCAACGGCAGAAAATGTGTTGCATATTCTGCGTAAGGATGGAGCATTTACACATCTTGAGGCAAAGGTTCTCGACCTTGCTCTTGTACTCCACGCAGAACATGCTGGCGGTAACAACTCAAGTTTTACAACCCATGTTGTAACCTCATCGGGAACAGATACCTACTCTGCAATAGCAGCGGCTCTCGGTTCTCTTAAAGGTCCTCGGCACGGCGGCGCGAATATCAAGGTTGTTCAGATGTTTGATAATATGAAAATTTCTATTAACACACAAAAGGAATCAGAGATCGAAGACTATCTTATGAAACTCCTGAATAAAGAAGCATTTGATAATGCCGGACTCATCTATGGTATGGGACACGCAGTATATTCAAAATCTGATCCAAGAGCAGATATATTAAAAGTATGTGCAAAGGATTTATCAGTTGAAAAAGGCTGCGATGAGGATTTTGCACTATATGAAACAGTAGCAAGACTCGCTCCTCAGATTATAGCAGACAAGCGTAAAATCTATAAGGGCGTAAGTCCAAATGTTGACTTTTTCTCAGGGCTTATATATAAGATGCTTGAGCTTCCATACGAGCTTTACACACCTATCTTTGCAATCTCCAGAATTGCAGGCTGGAGCGCTCACAGAATTGAGGAAATCCAGAATAACGGAAAGATTATACGACCTGCATATATCAATGTAAAAGAAAAAAGAGATTATATAGATATTGAAAATAGATAAAGGAGCAATGCCTATGAAAAAAAGTATAATCAGGATAATTCTTCTCCTTTGTTATTGCATTCCGTTTGTCTTTTTGGCAATGAACGAAGATGCGACTGTTGGAACCCTATGGTTTTACTTAATTATGATACTTGGTTTTTGTGTATTGTGCTGTGCAAGTGCGAAGTCAAAAAACACTTGGATAGTGTTTGCCGGAAACATATTAAGCTTTGCGTCTTCCTGTATTTTTGCATGGAACTTTCAGACTCCGAAATGGGAATATTACTTTAAACCATTTCTCCCTAATCAGTTGATTGCTTTTGAAACAGTAATAGCACTTGTAGTTCAGACTATTATAGTTGTTTGCATTATTAGAAAACGCAAAGAAAATAAAAGCAAGGCGGTGTGATTATGGATAAAGAAATTAAAAGAGCAAAGATATTTAATTATACCGTTGCTG
>JAZSCT010000017.1:0-1964 GCA_045530725.1 Clostridia bacterium | reverse complement strand
CACTTATATTCCCTTTTGGAGTAACACTTGATGCTATCCAGTATCTTCTCCGTCTCTCCGTAAACAAGGGGATTGACGATGATAAGCACCGTAAGGTATCCGTAAACATCGGCAAGTACAGAGAAAAGAGAAATGACAATCTCCGTGCTCTCGCACATAAGAGTGCAAAGCAGGTTCTCAAATACGGCAGAAATGTAATTCTTGATCCCATGAATCCCTATGAAAGAAGAATCGTTCACACAACAATTCAGGAAATTGAAGGTGTAACATCTCATTCAGTAGGCGTTGATTCAGGCAGAAAGGTTATAATTTCTCTTGAGGAAGGCGTTCAGCCCACACATCCTTCAAAGGGCGGCTACAACAAGGGCGGCAGACGCGACAACCGCAGAGGCGGTAAGGGCGGCTACCAGAAAAAGGAAGCATACCGTCCCGAAACAACAAGAGCACCCAGAAAGGATTCTGCAGGCTCTCTTTACGGAAAGATTGAAATTCCCACCAAGAATACAGAAGAATAATCACGAAAAAGGGACTGTAAAAAAAGGGCAGACCGCATAAAACAAGATAAATAAAGGGTTTCTTGAAGCATTGAACTGCTCCAAATTGTACGGACAGCACAAAACAGGACCCTATGGTAGAAAATATTAAATTTTAAGCAACAAACTGATTTCGTTTTTCAAGCGGAGTCAGTTTTGTTTTTAATTGAATTCTTTCGTTGTTGTAGAAGTGAATGTATTCACTTATGAGGATGCGAGCATCCTCATAAGTTCGCAACTTTGTTCTATAGATACATTCTGTTTTAAGAATCGAAAAGAAATTTTCAGCCATAGCATTATCATATGGGTTACCACGTCTTGATATTGATGGCGTTATGCCGTATGATTTTGTCAGGTTAAAATATGCTGGTGATGTATATTGAAACCCTTGGTCACTGTGGAGCTGCAACTCTGCAGTGACTTTTTCTTTTCTCTTAGCTGCTTTGATTGTGCTTAATACAAGATTTATGTTCTGCTCTGTTCCTGTCTTGTATGCCACGATACTGTTATCATACAAATCTCTGATTACTGAAAGATACAATGTTCCTTGTTGTGTCTTGATATATGATATATCAGTAACCCATTTTTGATTTGGTCTATCTGCATGAAAATCTCTGTTTAATAGATTCGGATATCTATGAAGATAATCGCCATAATTACGATATTTCTTTCTTCTGATTACAGATAACATATTGTATTTCTGCATTACTCTTAACACAGTCTTTGGATTATGGTGTATTCCTTGTCTTTCAAGCCATATATGTACTCTGCGATAACCATATGTTTTTCCACACTTATCCTGACATTCTTTTATCTTTTCTGCTAATGGTAAGTCCTTTGCCGGTATATCCATTCTTTTCACATAATCATAGTAACCGCTTCTTGATACCTCAAAAAATCTACACATTTCACTTATTGAATATTTATTCTTATGACGATAGATTACCTTAAACTTTACACTTGTTCTCACTTCCTTTCTGTGAGCGAGAGAAAATCCCGCAATAACTCATTCTCCATTTTTAGTCGTTTGTTTTCATATTTGTATTCTTGTAATGTTTTTGCAGGTTTTCTTCCTCGTTGCTTTGGCAATACACTCTTTTTTGATATTGTTCCTATCCAACATTGTATTGCATACCTACTTATGCCATACTTTCTACTCAATTCGCTCTGTGATAATCCTTCTTTATACTCTGTGAGTATCTTTTCCCTTATTCCTTGCGGATACTTTTTCATGCCTTTTATCCCTGACATAACAAAACCTCCTATGGTAGTTTCCATTCTACCATAGGAGGTGCTTTTTTTCTATTGTCCGTTTTTACTGGACTTGTTCAATTTTTATGCAATAGAATTAAATGATGTAAAAATAAAAAACAATATAAAGGGTAAATAATATGGAAATTAAGCAATGTCCCAACGGTCACAGTTATAATG
>JAZSCT010000009.1:0-81281 GCA_045530725.1 Clostridia bacterium | reverse complement strand
ATTTGAAGGTGAGGTAGACATTCAAACAGGCGAAGCCTATATTCTCTTTATGAAGTCGCAAGAAAATGATGTCGCCAATGGTTATTATGCATTGGCGGGAAATCAAGGCGTGATGCATATCAATAGTGCAAGCAAACAGGTCACTACCTACGATCAACACGTGACGGACGATGATTTAGCGGTATGGATCGAAAATAATATTGCCGGTGATAGTGATTTAGGTGCATTCTATAGTAAAACTCAAGCATATAGTGTTCAATTTGTGCGCAATTGAACACATAATACAATCAAAAAGCCGATGGGATATTTTGAAGTGAACCCCAAAGTTTAGACAAAAAATTTAATATTAACTTGCTTGTGAATGAGTTCGGTATTGCACCGGACTCATTCCTTTTAGTTTTATAGAAATCCTTTCATTGCTGTAGTAATCAATATAGCTTTTTAATTCTTCTATGAAAGCGTTAACGCTTTCAAATTTTTCACCATAAAACATTTCAACCTTTAATCTGCCAAAGAAATTTTCCATAGCCCCATTATCCATACAGTTGCCTTTTCTGGACATGCTTTGAGTAATATTGTGTTCTAATAGTAGTCGTTGATAATGTTGTAACTTTGACCATTTATCATTATATAAAATCAATTTCTTTGCGAAATCTCAACGAAAAAATTATTCCACAGAAAATAAAGTTATAGGAAAACATAATATCCCTTGACAAAGGAAACTTTTGGTGGTATAATACATATAACATAAATAGTTTACTAAAGTGAGAGTGGGTTTCGGCCCACTCTCAACTGTTTGTGTGACAAAAATTTCTATTTGAGGAATGATCATATGGCAAAAAAAAAGATTACAGATGTGATATGGGAAATTGCCGAGCCTATAGCGAAGAAAAATGACGTAAATATCTTCGATATAGAGTACAAAAAGGAAGGCTCTGATTATGTACTGAGGGTATTTATAGAAAAAGATGCCCTCGACGAATATATCTCTATCACCGATTGTGAAAATGTGTCCAGAGAATTAAGCGACGCTCTGGATGTAAGTGATCCTATCGAAAACCAGTACCTTCTGGAAGTCTCAAGCCCTGGACTTGACAGACCATTAAGAAATGAAGCAGATTTCGAAAAATTCAACGGCTGTGAAATCGACGTGGGACTATATAAGGCACTTAACGGTTCCAAAGTGATCTCAGGCACTCTTGAAGGATTTGAGGATGGCGAGATTATCATAAATGACGGAAAAGAAATCATCCGTATCAATCAGAAAGATACTTCATATTGTAAAAAAGCAATAATATTTTAAAATAAATTTCAGACAGGAGAGATTAAAAAAATGAACAAGGATTTTATTTTGGCTCTTGAAGAAATCGCGAAAGAAAAAAACATCTCTACAGACATTCTTCTTGAAGCAATTGAAGTGGCTTTGGTTTCAGCATACAAAAGAAACTACAATACTACAGAATCAAATATACTTGTAAACATCGACAAAGAAAAGGGTAACGTGAAGGTTTATATTCAGAAAGAAGCAGTTGAAACTGTAGAAAACCCACTTACTCAGATTCAGATTGAAGAAGCACAGAAAATCAGCAAGAAGTATCAGTTAGGTGACATCATCAACATTGAAGATACACCTGCAAACTTCGGAAGAATCGCTGCCCAGACTGCAAAGCAGATAGTAATGCAGAGAATCAGAGAAGCAGAAAGAACATTGATTTTCTCCGAATTTTCCGACAAAGAAGGCACGGTTGTCAACGGTAACGTACAGAGAATAGAAAAGAAAAATATCTTCCTTGATGTTGACAAAACAGAAGTTCTTCTCCCTGCAAATGAGCAGACACCCGGAGAAAACTATCAGTTTCATCAGATTATCAAGGTCTTTGTTACAGGCGTAAAGAAATCTACCAAGGGACCTCTTATCACAGTTTCAAGAACAAGACCCGGTCTTGTTAAGAAACTCTTCGAAGAAGAAATCCCTGAAGTAAAAGACGGTATAGTAGAAATCAAATCTATAAGCCGTGAAGCAGGCTCACGTACCAAAATGGCTGTATGGTCAAATGATGAAAATGTTGACCCTATCGGTGCATGCATCGGTACAAAGGGCACAAGAATCCAGAACATCATTGATGAACTCAATGGCGAAAAGATTGATATTGTTAAGTATTCAGAAGATCCTGCAGAATTTATCAAAGCGGCTTTGAGTCCTGCAGAAGTTGTATCCCTCGATGTAAATGTTGAAGAAAAGGAAGCATACGTTATAGTTCCTTTCTCACAACTTTCACTTGCTATCGGTAAGGAAGGTCAGAATGCCCGCCTTGCAGCAAGACTCACAGGATACAAAATCGATATCAAAAGCGATCAGCAGTAATTGAAGGTGAACTTATTGAGTGATTTTATCAGGCAAAGGACCTGCATAGGTTGTATGAAAAAAGCCCCCAAAGACAAGTTTATCAAAATCACTAAGCCTAAGAATGAAAAGGCATTTATTGACAAAGATAATAATGGCGAGGGCAGAGGCGCGTATATATGCCCTGATACAAAATGTGTGGATATTGCACTTAAGAAAAAAAGACTTTCAAGAGCGTTAAGATGTGAAATCGATTCTTCTCTCTATGAAGAACTGAAAGAATATATCTTAAATATAGGTGACTAAATGAAAAAAGCATTTGGAATGATCGGCCTTGCAAAAAGAGCAAACAAAGTCCTCTCAGGAGAAAGCAACTGCAAAGAAGGTATCAAATGCGGAAAGGCACTTCTCTGTATATTAAGCGAAGACGCATCAAAAAATACAGAAAAAAGCATCCGCAACAGTTGCAGTTTTTATGATGTGCCGCTGGTTGTATTGGGCACAAGTGAGGAACTTGGCAATTCGGTGGGTAATGCCAGAAATTCTGTACTGGCAATTACCGATGAGAATTTTTGCAATGCAATACTTAATATTATAAACCCATAAAATTCGGAGGTGGTAGTTATGGCACAGCCAAAACTTCATGAAATAGCAAAAAGCCTGGATATTCCAAGCAAACAAATGATAGAAAAATTTGCCGAATATGGCAAAGTGATGAAAAATCATATGGCAAAACTTGAGCCTGAAGATGTGAATCTTATCTTCACATTATACTTAAATCAGTTTGATGACGGATCCACTATAGAAGAATACTTCGAAAAGAGACTTCAGGAAAAGAAAGCAGAAGAAAAGAAATCTGCACCAAAAAAAGACGATGCAAAATCTGATTCAAGGGACGAATCAAAGGAAGGTTCCAAGGAAACTTCCGTAATCGATGATACTCCTCTGGATGAAGAGGCTCTCAAGATTGTAAAACAGGATAACACCAAGGTGGTGGATACCCGTACCAACAATGTAGATCTTGACAAACTTGATACAGAAAAAATCGAAAAACTTGTAGATCTTGAAGCCACAGACAAAGTAGAAAGAAAGCAGAAACTCAAAAAGGGCTCAGGACACAAAAAACCTGAAAAAGATATAGACAACAAAAAGAAAGAAAAAGCAAAACAGGAAGAGAAGAAAGATGAGCCAAAGGAAGTGATGATTCCTGAAGAGATTTCTGTAGGTGAATTCGCAGAAAGACTGGGCGAAAATCCTACCACTATCGTCAAGAAACTTTTCGAACTTGGAATCATGGCTGCAGTAAGCCAGACAATTGACTTTGACACTGCTACACTTGTAGGCGAAGACCTTGGATACAAGATTATCGAAGAAGTAATCGTTACAGAAGAAGATATCCTCTTTAACGATACAGAAGATTCACCGGAAAGTCTCAAATCACGTTCTGCAGTAGTTGTTGTAATGGGTCACGTTGACCACGGTAAGACATCACTTCTTGATGCTATCAGAAATACAAACGTTACTGCAAGAGAAGCAGGCGGTATCACACAGCACATCGGTGCTTACAGAGTAAGAGTAGGAGACAAGAAGATTACATTCCTTGATACTCCGGGACACGAAGCATTTACTGCAATGAGAGCAAGAGGTGCTCAGGTAACAGACGTTGCTATACTTGTGGTTGCGGCAGATGACGGTATAATGCCACAGACAGTAGAAGCCATTAACCATGCCAAGGCAGCAGGCGTTACAATCATCGTTGCTATCAATAAGATTGACAAAGAGGGTGCAAACCCTGACAGAATCATGCAGGAACTTACAGAATATGAACTCATCCCTGAAGCATGGGGCGGAGACACTATCTGTGTGCCTATTTCTGCAAAGCACAATCAGAATATTGAAGAACTTCTCGAAATGGTTATCCTTGTTGCCGATATGAAGGAACTTAAGGCAAATCCTGACAGAAGAGCAAAGGGTACAGTTATCGAATCAAGCCTTGACAAAGGCAGAGGTCCTGTTGCAACTGTTCTTGTGCAGAACGGTACACTTCGTACAGGTGATATTGTTGTTGCAGGTACTGCTGTGGGCAGAGTAAGAGCCATGGTGGATGACAGAGGCGCAGCTGTCAAGAAAGCAGGTCCTTCTGTTCCTGTAGAAATCCTGGGCTTAAGCGAAGCACCATCAGGCGGCGATACCTTCTATGTGGTAGAAGACGAAAGAAAAGCAAGAAATGTAGTAGAAAAGAGAAAACAGAAAATCAAGGACGATGCAAATGTTTCAAGACAGGCTGTTACTCTTGATGCTCTCTTCGATCAGATCAAAGAAGGTAATATGAAAGAACTTAACATCATCGTCAAAGCAGACGTTCAGGGTTCTGTGGAAGCGGTTAAACAGTCTCTCGAAAAACTCTCAAACGAAGAAGTAAGAGTAAAATGTATCCACGGCGGTGTAGGTGGTGTAACAGAATCTGACGTTATGCTTGCATCTGCATCAAATGCTATCATCGTAGGCTTCAATGTTCGTCCTGACAGCGGTGCATTAAGTACTGCAAAGCGTGACAATGTAGATATCAGACTTTACAGAATCATTTATCAGGCTATAGAAGAAATCGAAGCGGCTATGAAGGGTATGCTTGAACCTGAATTTGTAGAAAACCTCCTTGGCCATGCAGAAGTAAGAAGCACATTCAAGGTATCAGGTGTTGGTACTATTGCCGGCGGATATGTTGTTGACGGTAAGATTTCCAGGAACTCTCAGGTGAGAATTGTCCGTGACGGTATTATCATTCACGAAGGCGTTCTTTCTTCACTGAAGCGTTTCAAGGACGATGCCAAGGAAGTGGCACAGGGCTACGAATGTGGTATCGGTATCGAAAACTACAACGATATCAAAGAAGGAGATATTATCGAATCCTTCATTATGGAAGAAGTTAAGAGATAATAAATATTATTTGTACACTACGGGACGATGGTTTCATCGTCTCGTGTTGTAATTAAGAATATTCCAAAATATGATTTGGAGGTGTAATATATGGCACAAAACAGACAAGAGAGAATCAACGAAGAAGTAAGAAAAGAACTTTCAGATATAATAAGAGAATTAAAAGATCCCAGAATCAACGGTAAGATTGCTTCTGTAGTAAGTGTGGAAGTCACAAAGGATCTTAAATATGCCAAAGTATTTATTAGTGTAATGGGTTCTGATGAAGAAAAGAAATCCTACATCGACGGACTCAAAAGTGCTGCAGGATTTGTGAGAAGGGAAGTTTCTCAGAGACTTAACCTAAGATGCACACCCCAGTTCACATTTGTTCTGGACAATTCTGTGGAATACGGAATCCATATCAACGAAATCATTCATAAGATAAACGAAAAGGAAGAGAATAAATGAGCCTTAAGAAGATGAAACAGGTGTTTTGCGAAAACGAAACATTTGCAGTTGTATCCCATATAAATCCCGACGGCGATGCCATCGGTTCTTCTCTTGCACTTTGTGAAGCACTTAAAAAAATGGGCAAAAAAGTTCATATGTTTACAGATGGTGCTATTCCCATTCACATAAGATTTCTGTGGGATGATTCTTTCATCACAGACAAGCCTTATGACAATTACGATGTATTTGTGGCATTGGATTCGGGAAATAAGGACAGATTTTCCTCTTTTGAAGGTCTTTTCGATTCTGCAAAGACCACTCTTTGTATAGATCATCATATTACAAACACATATAACTATGCAGACATAAACTATGTGGAAGGGGATGCATCAAGCACAGGGGAGATAATGTACCACCTTATAAAAAACGTACTCTGTGTCCCTCTTGACAAAAAAATTGCAGAGTATCTTTACTGTGCTATTGCCACAGACTGCGGAACATTCAAATACTCCTGCACATCTGCAAAAACCCACAGGGTAGTTGCAGACCTTATGGAAGAAGGAATCGATGTAAACTATCTATCCAACTACCTTTTCGATTACAAGACAGTAAATCAGATCAAACTCTACAGCGAAGGAGCAAACAATCTCCGCCTTTATGAGGATGGAAAGATTGCCCTTACTTATGTTGACTATAAATTCCTTGACAAGATGGGTGTTTCTTTTGATGATGCGGACTATCTTGTGACAATGCCAAGGACTGTTCTCGGTTCAGAGGTGGGAGTGTATCTCAAGGTGAAGAATGACAACGAAATCAAGGTAAGTTACCGTTCAAACGACTATGTGGATGTATCCAAACTTGCAATGGAACTTGGCGGCGGCGGTCACATAAAGGCTGCAGGTGCTACAGTATATAATAAGACTCTTGAAGAAACTATCGATATGGTTGTAGAAGGTATCAGGAGGGTATTGTGATATGGGAGACTTTAGCGGAATAGTTGTCGTTAACAAAGAAAAAGGCTTCACATCTCACGATGCAGTAAACGTAATCAGAAAGATATTTGATATGCGAAAGGTAGGTCACACAGGTACTCTTGACCCTGAAGCCACAGGGGTGCTTCCTATATGTCTCGGAAAATCCACAAGAGTAAGTGACCTTATTATGGAATCAGACAAAGAATACATTGCAGAAATGAAACTTGGCACAAAAACCGACACCCAGGATATATGGGGAGAAGTGATTGAACAAAGTCACAAAAAGGTATCAGAAGAAGAATTCATATCTGCCATAGAAAGTTTCATAGGTAAATATGATCAGATACCGCCAATGTATTCTGCTATAAAGATAGACGGAAAGAAACTCTACGAAATAGCCCGTCAGGGAAAAGAAGTGGAGAGAAAGCCCAGACGTGTAACCATACATTATATAGAAATTCTTTCCATATTAGGAGACAACGCCCGTATAAAGGTAGGTTGCTCCAAGGGTACATATATCCGTACCCTTATAAATGATATCGGAGAAAAACTGGGCACTTTTGCCTGTATGACTTACCTTCAGAGGACAAAGTCAGGAGTATTTCATATAGAAGATGCTCACACTCTTAATGAACTTAAAGCCATCAGGGAAAAAGGCGACCTTAGTGATGTACTCTATAACACAGATTATGTGTTTTCATCATTGGACAGAATCGATCTTTCCGATGAATTGAAAGAAAGATTCTTAAACGGTGCAAAATCCACCGTAGAAAAGCCTTTGGGAAGATACAGAGTTTACGATATAGACGGGGACTTCCTGGGACTTGGGTATGTGGAAGAAGACAAAAAGAGAAATGTTTTGAAGACAGAAAAGAATTTTTACGTCAAAGGGTGACAGAAATGAAGATTCTTAAAGAAAAACTTGATAAAAGCGTAGTCACTCTGGGTAAGTTTGACTGCCTTCATCTGGGACACAAAAAACTTATAAATATTGCCAAAGAAAAGTCAATAGAACTTGGAGTTCCTCTTGTTGCATACACATTTTCAAATGTTCTTAAGGAAAGCGTATTTTCCTTTGATGAAAGACTTAAGATGTTTGAAGAAATGGGTTGCGACTATGTGTATGTGGAGGAGTTTAATCAGGAATTCAGGTCTCTTTCGCCAATAGATTTTTTTAAGGAAAAACTTATAATAAATCTTGGCGCATTGCACATTGTGTCAGGAAGTGACTGGCGATTCGGCAAAGACAGGGCAGGGGATGTAAACGTACTTAATTCCTTTTGCAAAGAGTATGGAACAGGTCTTTCTGTGGTAGAAAAACTCATGCTCTACGATGTGGAAGTATCTTCCACCGTTATCAAAGAGTTCTTTTTGCAGGGCGATATACAGAAAGCAAACGAATACCTCGGCAGGCGCTATTATATAAAAGGCACAGTTTCCAAAGGAAAGAAACTTGGAAGAAGCCTTGGTTTCCCCACGGCAAATATCATCCTTGAAAGTGACCTTATATACCCAAAAGACGGAGTATATGCCACAAAAACGCTTATAGGTGACAGGGAGTATTTTTCTGTGACCAATATCGGCACAAATCCTACAGTAATGGACAAAACCAAGAGAGCAGAAACTCATATTCTTGATTTCTGCGGGGATTTGTACCAAGAGGAGATAGTTGTGTATTTTTGTGATTTTATCCGTGAGCAAGAGAAGTTTCAATCTATAGAACATCTTAAAATTCAGATAGACAAAGATGCTTCTTACTGGAAAAACCAAAAAAACATAAATTAACTCTTTACAAATGAGAAATTCTATGATATAATTCAATGGTTGATAACCTATCACAAGGTTTTTGGACTCTCCAGACCATCTACTTTGTGGTATGGCGTTTATAAATTATGGAGGTGAAATACAATGACAAAAGAAATCAAACAGGAAATCATCAACACTTACAAACTTCACGAAGGCGATACAGGTTCACCTGAAGTACAGATTGCTATTCTTACTTACAGAATCAATCACCTTACAGAGCACCTTAAGGCTCATCCGAAGGATCATCACTCAAGAAGAGGTCTTCTTCAGATGGTTGGTGACAGAAGAGGTTTGCTTAACTACCTTACAAAGGTAGATATCGAAAGATATCGTGCAATCATCAAAAAGTTAAACATCAGAAAGTAACCAAAAAAGGCAAAGACGGGTGGGTATCCCACCTTCTTTGTCTATTTTTCAAGTAAGACAAAAATCAAAAAATCAAACGTAAGGGAATCCATAGCCTTAGCGATTAGATATGAATTCGATTCATTCGAGGGTATATCTAATGGCTAATTCTATCGGTTCCCAAAGAAATCAAGGAGGAACAATTTATGAAAAGAGAATTTAAGACTACTCTTGCAGGCAGAGAACTTGTTATTGAAACAGGCGAACTTGCTCAGCTTTCAAACGCATCTGCTCTTGTAAGATACGGCGACACTTGTGTGCTTGTAAATGTTACTGCATCAGCCAAGCCAAGAGAAGGCATCGACTTCTTCCCTTTGAGTGTTGACTATGAAGAAAAAATGTATTCTGTAGGTAAAATCCCGGGGGGATTTGTAAGAAGAGAAGGTAAACCAAGCGAAAAGGCTATCCTTACTTCACGTGTTATCGACAGACCTATAAGACCACTTTTCCCAAAGGATTTAAGAAACGACTGTTCAGTTGTTGCAACTGTTATGAGTGTTGACATTGACAACTCTCCTGAAGTTGCTGCTATGATCGGTACATCTGTGGCACTTTCTATATCAGATGTTCCATGGAACGGACCTATCGGCGGTGTGTTTGTAGGACTTGTTGACGGCGAAGTTGTTATCAACCCTACACGTGAAGAGAGAGCAAAATCTGACCTTGAACTTACCGTTGCAGGTACAAAAGAAAAGGTTATTATGATTGAAGCAGGCGCAAAGGAAATTCCAAATGACGTTATGCTCAATGCAATCAAAGTTGCTCACAAAGAAATCCAGGCTCTCTGTGATTTCATCGAAGGCATTCAGAAAGAAATCGGACTTCCTAAGTTTGAATATGAATCATGTGAAGTTGACCATGATATGTATGATGCTATCAAAGAATTCGCATATGACGACGTGTGCAAGGCTCTTGATACAGATGACAAGAAAGTAAGAGACGCAGCAATGGCTGTTGTTACAGATAAAGTAAATGAGAAGTTTGCAGAAACATATCCTGAATCAGAAGTTGCATTCGGCGAATGTCTCTACAAATTGCAGAAAGAAATCGTAAGAAAGTGGCTTATCAAAGACCATAAGAGAGTTGACGGCAGAGGCATCCTTGATATCAGACCTCTTGCATCAAGCGTTGGTCTTCTTCCAAGAGTTCACGGTTCAGGTCTTTTCTCGAGAGGACAGACACAGGTTCTCACAATCTGTACACTTGGTTCACTTTCAGAAGTGCAGATGCTTGACGGACTTGACGAATACGGAACAAAGAGATATATGCATCAGTATAACTTCCCATCATACTCAGTAGGTGAAACAAAGCCATCAAGAGGTCCGGGAAGAAGAGAAATCGGTCACGGTGCTCTTGCAGAAAGAGCCCTTGTTCCTGTAATCCCAACAGAAGAAGAATTCCCATATGCTATCCGTATGGTATCTGAAGTTCTTTCTTCAAACGGTTCTACATCACAGGGTTCAGTTTGTGGTTCTACACTTGCTCTTATGGATGCAGGTGTTCCTATTAAGGCTCCTGTTGCAGGTATTTCATGCGGTCTTGTTACAGACGGTGACGAGCATATCACAATGGTAGATATCCAGGGTCTTGAAGACTTCTACGGCGATATGGACTTCAAGGTTGCAGGTACACTTGACGGTATCACAGCAATCCAGGTTGACTGTAAGATAGACGGTCTCACATACGAAATCATCGAAGAAGCATTTTCAAAGACAGAAACTGCAAGAAAGTATATCCTTGAAGAAGTAATGCTCAAGGCTATTCCTGAATCACGTACAGAACTTTCACCTTATGCTCCGAAGGTTATCAAGATGATGATCAACCCTGACAAGATAAGAGAAGTTATCGGTACAGGCGGTAAGGTAATTCAGCAGATTATCGCAGATACAGGCGTTAAGATTGATATTGACGATGACGGTACAGTTCTTATCCAGGCAGTTAATACAGAAGCAGGATACAAGGCAAAAGAAATTATCGAAGGTATCGTAGCAGAGCCTGAAGTAGGTAAGATTTACAAAGGTAAAGTTGTACGAATTATGGCATTTGGTGCTTTTGTAGAATTCCTCCCTGGAAAAGACGGTCTTGTTCATATTTCAAAACTTGATTCCAAGAGAGTAGAAAAGGTTGAAGATGTTGTTTCAATCGGTGACGAAATCATGGTTAAGATTATCGAAATCGACAAGCAGGGCAGAATCAATCTTTCAAGAAAAGATGCTTTGGAAGAAACTGCAGAATAATATCATAGGCAAAGAGAGTGTAAATTTATTTGCACTCTCTTTTTGTTGCAAAAGAAAAAACTATACCAAAAGGGACCGTCCCCAATGGTACTACGTTGACTATGATGTAACAGTTACTGCAAACGGCAAGACTCATCCTTCCTGGTCACAGGAAAAGTATGGCGATTATTCTCAGTACGAGGGTTTTCATGCAATGAAGATGTACAATGGCTCCTGTCTCTGATTTGCAGAGTAAAGGGGCCTTTTTCCATATATTTATGTTGCATTTAGTCAATTATAATGATATAATCTAATGAAAAGTAAGGAGTGAAAAATATGGAAAGAATTGCAAGTTTTTCAGTAGATCATAATGAATTATTTCCCGGGTTATATGTATCGAGAAAAGATACAAGAGACGGTGTGACAATTACAAGTTTTGATATAAGAATCACAGCACCGAACAGAGAACCTGTCATAGATATGCCTGCACTTCACACTATCGAGCATATTGGTGCCACTTATTTAAGAAACAGCGAATATAAGGACCATATAGTATATTTCGGACCTATGGGTTGCAGAACAGGATGCTATCTTCTTATGTTCGGCGACTTAAAGAGCCAGGATATATACCATATAATTATCAAAATGTGTGATTTCATTCTGACTTTTGAAGGTGAGATCCCGGGGGCGAAGCCTGAGGAATGCGGAAACTATTCCGAGCAGAATCTTAATATGGCGAAATATTATATAGAAAAATACAAAACTGCACTAGAGGAAAACAAATCATTTGAGTATAAATATTTATGATTTAAGAGGAACAAGATATGACCACACAAGAGATGAAGAAAAGAAGATTAAGATTAATACCCGTTATAATCATACTTTTCATAATAATTATTTTGTCGGTTAATTCATGTGTGAAAGGAAACAAAAAACCAACCGAACCCGAACAAAAACCTATATCCGAGACAATAGGAATAGTTGCAGTAGGCGACAACCTTCTTCATATGCCTGTTATAAACAGTGGCAAACTCCCTGACGGAAGTTATGACTATTCCCATCTGTTTCAGGGGCTTCAGCCTGTGTTTAACGATGCGGATATAGCGGTGATAGGGCAGGAGACTGTCTTTGCAGGAAAAGAACTTGGATACTCGGGATATCCTTTGTTCAATTCACCTTCAGATATGGGTAAGACCCTTGTTAAAGAAGGATTCGACGTGGTATTGCACGCCTCAAATCACGTGCTTGACAAGTGGGCAAAAGGCGTGGAAACTACCCTTGAGTTTTGGAAACAGTACCCGGAAGTGACAGTTCTCGGCATTAACGAAAGTCAGGAAAAATACGACAAAGTAAACATCATCGAAAGAAAAGGAGCAAAACTTGCACTTCTCAACTATACATACGGTATGAATGGCTTTATGCTTCCACCTGGAAAAGAATATCTTGTAAATCTTATAGACGAAGAAAAAATTCAAAAAGATGCAGAATTTGCAGAACAGAATGCGCATTTTACAATAGCATTTATGCATTGGGGTACAGAGTATTCCACCAAGCCTGATGCATTTCAGAAGGAACTTTCTAAGAAAATGTGCCAATGGGGCGTAGATCTTATTATAGGTTCACATCCTCACGTAATAGAACCTATGGAGTGGATTGAGTCAGAAAACGGCCACAAAACTCTTGTGTATTATTCGTTGGGAAACTACGTCTCTCGGCAACTTGAAGCAATCAACCTTCTGGGTGCAATGGCTGATGTTACATTAAGATACAACGGAGAAAGTGTGCGGATTGAAGACTATGCATTTATCCCCATTGTTACCCATTACAATACTTCATATACTAAGTTTTCTGTAATGAGACTTTCTGATTATACTGACGGTCTCGGTGCACTTCACGGTGTGGCATCCCACAACGGCGCTGTCACAGTAGATAGGTGGAGAGGCATGGTAAACAAAGTGTTTGAAGGATATGATATGTCCAAAGTGAAATAAACAGTGGACATTTTGAAAAAAATGTGGTAAAATATCTAATTATATTGTTGTATCAAAAAAGGAAGTAGCAAATTATGAAGAGTTTCATTGATTTTGACAATTTTTCCTTCGGGATTGCTTCTCATAATGGTGAAATGCTTGTGAAACGATGGCGCAGTGGCATCTTATAAGCAAACAACCAATTATATATAAAAGGAGCAAATTATCATGAATAAATATAAAGATTTTGAAAACTATCTTAAAGAATATCCAAATGCCGAAGGTTACTTCGGAGAATACGGCGGATCATTTCAGGCAGAAGAACTTATAGAGGCATTTAAGGAAGCAGATGATGCTTATGAAGCAATCTGTCATTCTGCACAGTTTATAAACGAATTGAGAAGAATCAGAAAGGAATTCCAGGGAAGACCTACTCCGGTTTATCATTGTGAGAGACTTTCCAAGATATTCGGCAACTGTCAGATATATCTTAAGAGAGAAGACTTAAACCATACAGGTGCACACAAACTTAATCATTGTATGGGTGAAGGACTCCTTGCCAAGTTTATGGGCAAGAAAAAAATCATCGCAGAGACAGGTGCAGGTCAACATGGTGTTGCTATTGCTACTGCTGCTGCATACTTCGGTATGGAATGTGATGTATATATGGGTGAAGTGGATATTGCAAAACAGCATCCTAATGTTATCAGAATGAAAATGCTTGGTGCAAACGTTGTACCTGTAACAAAAGGGCTTAAGACTCTGAAAGAGGCTTGTGATGCTGCATTTGAAGCGTACTTGAGAGAATACAAAGATGCTATTTACTGTATTGGTACTGCTGCAGGTCCACATCCTTTCCCTAAGATGGTAAGAGATTTTCAGTCAATTATCGGTATAGAAGCAAGAGAACAGTTCCTCGAAATGACAGGCATTATGCCTGATGCAGTCTGTGCCTGTGTAGGCGGCGGATCCAACTCACTGGGAATGTTTACACCGTTCCTTGCAGATCCCGTAGAAATATACGGCATCGAGCCTTTGGGCAGAGGTGCAGGTGTAGGTGACCATGCGGCTACTATGGCTTATGGTACAAAGGGTATCATCCATGGATATTCAAGTTATGTTCTTCAGGACGAAAAGGGTGAGCCATTGCCTGTATATTCTATCGCAAGCGGTCTTGACTATCCCGGCGTAGGACCTGAACACGCTCACTTAAGAGATCTTGGCAGAGTGAACTATGATACAGTATCCGACGAAGAAGCAATGGAAGCCTTTTTCCTTCTTTCAAGATATGAAGGTATCATCCCTGCTATAGAAAGTGCTCACGCAGTTGCATATGCAATAAGATATGCAAAGGAACATAAGTCAGGTTCAATCCTTGCCTGCCTCTCAGGAAGAGGAGATAAGGATATCGATTATGTTTACGAAAACTACGGCTGCGGAGAAAAATTTAAGTTGGATTATGATGTTTAATCCCGACAAAAAATAATAAATAAAAATTCTCTCGTTTGCTATGAACGAGAGAATTTTTCATTTGATGATATGAGGTTATTTTATTTTACAATATAAGGTACATTGTTTTTGTCGAAATCAATTTCCACTTTGGAAAGGTACCAGGTGTTGCCCTTGTCAGGCGATCCCTGATAGAAGAGATATGCCTTTCCGTCAGTATCCCTGAATGCATAGGGATGACCTGATTCAGAACTGTTCCATTCTCCTTCTTTTCCGCATGGAAGGAATGGTTCTATGGATTTCTTTTCGAAATACACACCGTCAGATGATACAGCATATCCTATCTGCTGTGGTCTGCAGTTGTATGAACCGCCGTAGAACATAAACATTTTTCCGTTATTTACGATGGTTGCAGGAGCCTCAATACATTCGCCTTCCCATTTGAATTCAGGAGCGAGTAGAGCCTGCTTTGAGAGCAGTCTCCATTCTTTTTTTGAAAAGTCGGAGTTTATTCTTGCCCATGCACCGCCGATTTTCTGAATCTTATATTCGTGGTCACGGGTTGCAAAATAAAGATAAAGTCTGTTGTTGAATATACACACGTCAGCATCTATTGCTCTTCCGCAACACCAGTCATCTGTAGGACGAAGTACAGGGTTGTCGGGGGTTTTTACGAAGTTTACACCGTCTGCGCTTGTGGCGTGACAGATAGAATCAAGTTTTGCACTTCCGTATGTTTGATAGAAAAGATGGACTTTATCATCGATTATAATAGCCGCAGGAGCAGCTACACCCTTTTGTTCATAATCGTGATTAAGAGGAAGTTCCCCAAGTTCTTCCCAGTTTTCCATATCATAACTTACGGCTATTCCGATGCCGATTTTTCTGTTTGGGTGTAAGTTATAAAGGATTGTATGATACATATAGTATCTGTCATTGAAATGTATTACTGCTGGATCCTTTGCAAATTTGTTGGATTTAGTCGTAAATAACATATACACCAGACCTTTCTTCTGTTTGCTCTGGATTATACCATACATTAAATAAATATTCAATGATAAAAAGGCTTTTGGTTAATCCAATGCAAAAAAATAGACCGAAAAGTTAAAATACTGCTATTTTGATATTAAGGAAGTGAATAATATGAATTATGAAACAGTATCTGTACAGCAGATGAGGGATTATGACAGATATACCATAGAGAATATCTGCCCGTCAAAGACTCTTATGTTCAGAGCCGCAAAAGGAATATATGAAAGTGCAGACTGGAAGACGAAACGGATTGCGGTGATTTGCGGAAGCGGAAATAACGGTGGAGACGGGTATGCTCTTGCAGGGATTCTTAAATGTGAAGGAGAAGATGTAACTATAATCCGTACAGGAGACAGGTTTTCTGAAGACGGGAAGTATTATTATAATATTGCAATAGGAAGTGGCGTAAGAGATATTATGCTGAATCAGGATACAGACTTGTCACAATATGATATATTGGTTGATTGCCTTCTGGGAACAGGATTTACAGGTGATGTGAGAGGAAATATCCTTTGTGCAATAGAGAAGATAAATTCGGCATCCGCTTATGTAGTATCGGCAGATATAAACAGCGGAATGAATGGGGATACAGGAGAAGGGGAAGTTATAGTAAAGTCTGATCTTACTGTGTCAATCGGATTTGTAAAGCGGGGAATGATTAGCGATAATGCAAAGCGATATATCAAAGAACTTGTAAATGTGGATATAGGTATAGTAAAGGGAATGTAAAAAAAATCATTTTTCCAAACCCTTAATATTTTTGAGGAGATTGAAAAAAACTTCAGAACGAACAAACTGAGCCGAAACCCTTGGTTTCGGGTTACCCGACGGCGTACGTGTGTACGTCGAGAGGCGAAGTTTGTCCGTAGTAAAAAGGCACAAAAAAGAGGAAATATTACATTTTTATGTAATATTTCCCACATAATAAATAATTTATATATTTTGATACGTATTTACTTTTTGATTTTAACTTATTATACACCTTTTTACGGTATGGAGTTATTTTACATCTCCTTTGTAAGTTATATAAGATTCAGTACTTCATCTTTTGGAACAAATCCTACTGATTTATTTTTTATTTCTCCCTTTTCAAATACAAGCAGGGTAGGAATACTCATAATTCCGAACTTCATTGCAAGTTCGCCTTCTTCATCCACATTTACCTTGCCCACTTTTACTTTGCCTTCCAGTTCTTCGCTTATCTCTTCGATAACGGGGCTAAGCATCATGCATGGACCGCACCAACTCGCCCAAAAATCTACAAGTACGGGAATTTGGGATTTCAGTACTTCTTCTTCGAAATTATCTTTTGTAATAATTACTTCAGCCATAATAAAACTCCTTTTTCTGGTTATTTTGATTTGTAATAGAGCATACAATGACAGTATCCTTCAAAACTGTCATCTGCTATCTGTTCACGAAACTCTTTGCATATGCACTTGTTGTCATCAGATCTGTCTAACTTGCAGGGACAGTATCCGCCGGTTTTTTCAAGGCCGTCTTTGATAGTTTTTACCAGTTGTTCATTTTCATTCAGCCGAACTGCCATATGTATCACCCTTTCTGATTATTTAATTATATTATAACTTCGTTTTTGGATTTTGTAAAGATGCGAAAAAAAGAAAAAAGACATATCTTAAGATATGTCTTTTCGTGGTCGGGGTTGAGGGATTTGAACCCCCGACTTTTTGGTCCCAAACCAAACGCGCTACCAAACTGCGCTAAACCCCGGTTGTGTGTCTCATCAACACGACTTGTTTATTATATAACACAAAAAGACAAATGTCAAGAAAAATTTCAAAAAAATTTTTAAAATTATTTTTAATTTTTTAAAACCCATTGACTAATAAATTTATTTGTGTTAATATACTTAAAGTATCGGGGTGTAGCGCAGTTGGTAGCGCACTAGACTGGGGGTCTAGGGGTCGCGTGTTCAAGTCACGTCACTCCGACCAAAAATAGACATATCGTGAGATATGTCTATTTTTTTGTGTAACGAAAACCACTTGAAAAGTCGTGTGGTTCATTAGAGGTTAACCGATGAAAAAAATCCTCCTAAGGTGATATAGAGAATAGTCTTTTGTTGCAAGAAACTTTTCATCTTTTGATACATCCATGAGACGTGGAGAAGTTTCTTTCACATGGATTTCTTCGTTTGCATAAACTCTGCATGAGGATAAATATAAATACTGATCAGTATTATCTAAGAATTTTGGAGCAAACTCGTGGGGATTGTCTGCCCATATGTCATAAAGTCCACGATGCTGTCGTATCCGACTTTTATAAGTTCATCAAGCGAGCCTTCTTCAAATACATTGGCTTTTATCCATTTGTTATTTTTCTTAATTGATTCTCTTTTCTTAAGATCTATTGCATAGACTTCATATCCAAGTGCATCAAGATGGGGGACAAGATACTGTCCCATAGCACCGTCGGCGCCTAATACAAGAACTCTTTTCATATTACATCAATACTCCTATATTGTGTATTCGGTATATTGTATATAATACGGTACATTATTTGATTAGTAAATGTGTTATTTGATATTTTTATCAGATTTGATACGGTTGTTTGATATATTTTTCCATATTACATAGATGATTATCACAAATCCCGCATATCCGAAAAGGGGATATATGTATTCCACAAGATAAGAAAATCCCCAAAGTGATGCAATAAACCCCGATACACATATAAGAAGGGTACAGATGTATCTTTTGGTTTGAGTTTTTCGCTCCAACGTACTTATAAGAGAAAATCCCGACGACAATGCCGTAGAAACCATTGCAAGAAGAATGACGGTTTCGGATATAAACTCCGCACCCGCACCGAGTTTTCCTGATATATAAAGCATCGGAATATCCATTACTTTTACCTTTACAAAGAATTCCTTTAAAAGAAAATCAAGTATCATACTTATTGCCGTAAGACTCAAACATCCGAAGAATGCACCTTTGAAGCATACATTCTTTGATGAAAAAAGTTCCCTCACTTCCCAGAAAAGTGCAATAAGAGGAATGGAATTATATGACACATATGCTACCGAGGATATTATCCATGAATAAGATATCTTCATAAAGGGATTGAATACAGTCTTGTCAGACAGAAGAAGATAATACACACCCATAAAGACTATCCCTGCGCACATAATGGGGGAAATTATCAGAGAAGAGTTTATAAGGGCGCCCTTCCCATGGATAAAAACATAAGCAAAAACAAAAGTGCACACAAGTCCGAAAAAGATGCCATTTACACCGAGTGTTGCATTGCCATATGAAGACAACCCTGCAATCATCACAGAAAATATGCAGAAAACAAGCCCGTACGAAATAATGTTATAAAATATCCGTACAGAGTGTGGGAATAAATCCGAAAAAGAATTCACTCTGTCCTTATGTGTGTAGATAAGGTTAAAAAGACTGTATGCAAATACAAAAAACAATACTCCCGAAAGCCCCAGACCGTAAATGCTCATCTTCTGATACTTTGAAAAAAAGTTAAGTATTTCCTTTCCCGATGCAAATCCTGCACCTATTACAGCGGATATAAACAATGTTGCAACTTTCCACCAGTCATTTATCAGATAAATTCCTCCCCAAAATTCCAAAAATCCTTGACTATTGACCATAGTTTTGGTAAACTATCTATATTAATTATAATGGTATATTATGCCAGATATCACCATTAAGGAGGAACTTCAATATGAAAAACACAGAGAAAACTATGGAAAAAATCGTCGCATTGTGTAAGAACAGAGGATTTGTATATCCTGGTTCTGAAATCTACGGTGGACTTTCAAATAGCTGGGACTATGGTCCTTTGGGCGTTGAATACAAAAACAACGTAAAAAAAGCATGGTGGAAAAAGTTTGTTCAGGAATCCAAATACAATGTAGGTCTTGATGCGGCTATCCTTATGAATCCTATGACATGGGTAGCATCAGGACACGTAGGAGGTTTCAGCGATCCTCTTATGGACTGTAAAGAATGTAAAGCAAGATTCAGAGCAGACAAACTTATAGAAGACTACTTCCAGGAAAAGGGCGAAGCAGTAGTTGTTGACGGATGGGATAATAAGAAAATGTATGATTTCATCATCGAAAACAATATTGTTTGTCCAAAATGCGGAAAAGTAAATTATACAGAAATCAGAAAGTTCAATCTTATGTTCAAGACCTTCCAGGGTGTAACAGAAGATGCTAAGTCAGAAATTTACTTAAGACCTGAAACAGCACAGGGTATCTTTGTAAACTTCAAGAGTGTACAGAGAACCTCAAGAAAGAAAATTCCTTTCGGTATTGCTCAGGTGGGTAAATCTTTCAGAAATGAAATCACACCGGGTAACTTTATCTTCAGAACAAGAGAATTCGAGCAGATGGAACTTGAATTTTTCTGTAAGCCGGGCACAGACCTTGAATGGTTTGCATACTGGAAGGATTATTGTAAGAACTTCCTCATAAGCCTTGGTATCAAAGAAGAAAATATCAAAATGCGTGACCATTCACAGGAAGAACTTTCTCACTATTCAAACGCTACTACAGATATAGAGTTTATGTTCCCATTCGGTTGGGGAGAACTTTGGGGTATCGCAGACAGAACTGACTTCGACCTTACACAGCATCAGAACACTTCAGGTGAAAACCTTGAATACCACGATCCTGTTACAGGGGAAAGTTATATTCCATATGTTGTAGAGCCATCACTTGGCGCAGACAGAGTTGCACTTGCTTTCCTTGTAGAAGCATATGACGAGGAAGTAATCGACGAAAAGGATACAAGAGTTGTAATGAGACTCCATCCTGCACTTGCTCCTGTAAAATGTGCGGTTCTTCCGTTGTCAAAGAAATTAAGTGAAAAGGCAGAAGTGATTTATGAATCACTTTCAAAGGAATTCAACTGTGAATTTGACGAAGCAGGAAGTATCGGTAAACGTTACAGAAGACAGGACGAAATCGGTACACCATTCTGTATCACATATGACTTCGATTCTGAAGAAAACGGCACAGTTACTGTCCGTGACAGAGACACAATGGAACAGATCACACTTAAGTTTGATGAGGTAGCACCATATATCAAATCAAAACTCGATTTTTAACTAATAATCTTTTGGAGGAATTTATTATGGCAGAATTCATTTTATCAGCATTTTCTGATGAGTATGATCCGGACTTTGATACACAACTTGAAGGCGTAAAATCAAACGGTATTACCCATATCGAAATCAGAAACGTAAATGGCAAAAATATTGCAGATCACACCCCTGAAGAAGCAAAAGTTCTTAAGGAAAAACTTGACAGTAAAGGTGTGAAGGTTTCATCTATCGGTTCTCCTATAGGAAAGATCAATATTAACGATCCTATGGAACCACATATGGATAAACTTAAGAATGTAATCGAAATTGCAAAGATTTTAGATGCAAAATACATAAGAATGTTCAGTTTCTTTATGCCAAAGGATGAGAACCCTGATATTTACAGAGACGAAGTGATGAAGAGAATGAGAATGATGCTTGATATGGCAAAAGAATCAGGCGTTACACTTCTTCACGAAAACGAAAAGGGTATCTACGGTGATACTGTAGAAAGATGTGTTGACCTTCTTGAAGAACTTAAAAGTTACAACCTCAAAGCAGTATTCGACCCTGCAAACTTTATCCAGTGTGAACAGGAAACATATCCTTACGGCTTTGACAAACTGAAAGACTACACGGTATATATGCACATCAAAGACTGTGCGGAAGGCGGCAAGGTAGTTCCTGCAGGTTATGGTATCGGCAAGATAAAAGAAATCCTTACCGAACTCAAAAAGAGAGGATACGAAGGTTTCCTTTCACTTGAACCACATCTTACAAACTTTGTGGGATTTGCTGCATTGGAAGATTCAGGTGCAGAAGCAGTAGATGCCCCTGCTCTTGATGGTAAAGAAAAGTTTAATATGGCTGTAGATTCCTTGAAGAATATTCTTGCAGAAATCTAAAGATTTTAAGACCTCTCATTCTTAATGTATAAGATTGAGAGGTTTTTTGTTTAGTTACCTTAATTTATTTTAAGAGATTTTTACATTTGCCCTGTAATTGATTGACACTTTTTGGGTAAAATGCTATTATGTTTATATATGTACTTTCGTGGAGATGATTATTATGAAAAAAACAGGTTTCAAAAACTACCTTGCGGTGTTTATACTGGCAGTTCTTATAATAGCGGTCTATAAAACCTTTGACAATATCGGCGCATTGTTCGAAGTTGTAAGGACATTCTTTGAGATAATCACACCATTTGTTATAGGTTTTGGAATCGCTTTTTTGCTGTACCCTTTATGCATTATGATGGAGAGGGTATTTCAGAGAAGTAAGTTCAACTTTGTGAAGAAGAGACGCAGAGGATTTTCTGTATTGATAGTGTTTACAGTGTTCTTTGCAATCATCGGTACTGTGCTCTGGTTTATAATTCCTGCATTGGCTAAGAGTTTTACAAATCTCAAGGATTTCTTTACTACAGATATGCCGGGAAATATCAGAGTGGCTGTTGCCAAAATCAACGAACTGGGACTCTATATCGGCGAGCCTCACACACCTGAATACTGGTTGGAGTTTTTTTCAGCAGAGAATATTATGAAGACATTATCTCTTATTCATTTTGAGGATATCGGTAAATATGCAGGAAAGATTGTATCTGCATCAAGTTCCGTATTTGATGGTGTGATGTCAATAATTATAGCAATATACATCCTCATCGACAGAGAATCATTGAAACATGCTGCAAAGATTGTTTTCAAAAATACATTAAAAGAAAAAACCATCAGCAGAATCCGTGTGTATGTGGATATGGCGGTAGAATTTATGTACCGTTATATATTCTGTGTTCTGCTTGACGCATTGATAGTATCTTTATTTGCATCAATCGTGCTTTCCCTTATCGGTGTGAAATACGGAGTACTGCTCGGTCTTATGATAGGAATACTCAATATTATACCATATTTCGGTGCCATAGTAGGGACAGTTGTTGCGGCAATAGTGACAATATTTACAAATGACTTCACAACAGCAGTTATCCTTGCAGTAAGTATGATTATCCTTCAACAGATAGATGCCAATGTGATTCAGCCAAGGCTTATTGACAATTCATTCTCCATAAAGCCTTTCTGGGTAATATTTGGCGTGCTTGTGGGCGGTGGATTCTTTGGTATGTGGGGAATACTTCTTGCGATACCGTTTATGGCACTTGCTAAAGAAATCATCGAAGATTACTTTGAATGGAAAAATGCAAAGGAAAAAGAAGGACTTTCAGAAGAGACAGGAGAATAATTTATCATGGTATATTTCGGACCTTCGGGAAATTCAGATTCATTTTATGCAGAGGGACACAAAGCCTCCCTTGAAATGCCCAAATGGTTAAAGGGACGTGGGCTTACCGCCTATGAGTATCAATGCTCAAAGGGAGTGAAGGTTTCAACAGAAACTGCAAACAAATTAGGCAACGAGGCAAAGGAAAACGGAATACTCTTAAGTATCCACTCTCCTTATTATATAAATCTTGCCACAGACGATGAAGAGAAACGACTCAAAAGTGTTGACTATATTATGCAGACCTTAAGAGCCGCAAATCAGATGGGTGCAGAAAGAATTGTCGTTCATTCGGGAAGTTGTGCCAAAATAGACAGACTTGTTGCACTTGAGTATGCAAAAAAGACCCTTACAATGGCAAGAGATGCGGCAAAGGAAGAAGGGCTTCTTCATATACACATCTGTCCTGAGACAATGGGCAAGATAAATCAGTTGGGTGACCTTTATGAAGTAATGGAACTGTGTCTTGTGGACGATACATTTCTTCCTGCCATAGATTTCGGCCATCTTAATGCAAGGACATTTGGCGGTCTTAAGACAAAAGATGATTTCCGACACATTTTCGATACAATAGAAAACAAACTCGGATACGACAGACTTAATATCTTCCACAGTCATTTTTCCAAGATAGAATACACCGTTCCCGGTGGCGAAAAAAAACACCTTACATTTGAAGATGAAGTGTATGGACCCGACTTTCAGTTTGTTGCAGAACTTGTATATGAAAAGAATATTTCTCCTGTATTTATCTGTGAATCAGATGGTACTATGGCAGAAGACGCAAAGAAAATGCAGGAAATGTATCTTAAACTCGGAGGTAAATAATTTTGAATACACAACTTGCAAAACTTAAGTCATCTATGGAAGGAAAGGGGATAGACTCCCTGCTTGTGACAAATCTTAAGAATGTGTTTTACCTTTCGGGATTTACAGGCACAAGTGCATATCTTGTGATTTGTAAGGATATAAATTACATTTTCACCGACTTCAGATATATTCAGCAGGCAAATGAAGAGTGCGAAGGGTTTTCTGTGGTGGATATTAAGGAAGAAGAGAAATGCGAAAGGATTTTTTCTTCATGTGAGATATGCGGTTTCGAAGATGTGAATATCTCTCTTTCTCTCTTCAATAACTTCAGAAAGAAATTCAAATCTCTCTATCCCATAGGACAGATGATCTATGATATCAGAAGGATAAAAACCCAAAAGGAAATTTCTCTTATAAAAAAGGCTCAGGAAATAACCGACGATGCATATTCTCATATACTTTCATTTGCAAAGTGCGGTATGACAGAAAGAGAAATCGCTCTGGAACTTGAATTTTTTATGAGAAGAAGCGGTGCATCATCGGTATCTTTTGATATCATATGCGCATCAGGTGAGCGTGGGGCTCTTCCTCACGCATGCCCTACAGACAAAAAGATATCTGAAGGAGAACTTGTGGTTCTTGACTTCGGATGTGTGTATGAGGGCTATATGTCTGATATGACAAGGACATTTGCTATAGGGGATATATCAGATGATATAAAGGATGTATATGATACCGTGCTTAAGGCACAGACAGAAGCCCTTAAAAGTATTTCTCCGGGGAAAATCTGTTCGGACATTCATAAAGTGGCAGAAGATATAATCAACGAAAAATATCCCGACACATTCGGCCACGGTCTTGGGCACAGCGTAGGAATAGAAATCCACGAAAGTCCGTCCTTTTCTCCAAGGTGTAATGACATCATATGTCCAGGCAATGTAATCACCGTAGAACCGGGTATATATATCCCTCACAAAGTGGGTGTAAGAATCGAAGATATGGTAGTAATTACAGAGACTGGATACGAAAATATCACTAAATCTTCCAAAGAATTGATATATATTTAATAAAGGACTTGATTTTTTGTTCTGTTTGGTATAAAATGGTATAGTAATTATGATAATCGTGGGTGTATGCCCATAGGAAAATACGGAGGTAAATAACAATGATTTCAGCAGGTGAATTTAGAAACGGTGTTACATTCGAACTTGACGGCAATGTATTTCAGATCGTTGAATTCCAGCATGTAAAACCGGGTAAGGGAGCTGCATTCGTAAGAACAAAACTCAAAAATGTTATTACAGGCGGCGTTATAGAAAAGACTTTCAGACCAACTGAAAAAATGCCAAAAGCACATATTGAAAGAAAAGATTATGAATATTTTTACAATGATGGTGATCTTTACTATTTCATGGATCAGGAAACATATGAGCAGATTCCTCTCAACAAGGAAACTCTTGGTGATTCTATGAAATTTGTAAAAGAAAATATGGTAGTTAAAGTAATGAGTTACAAAGGAAGTGTGTTCGGTATCGAACCTCCTACATTTGTAGAACTTGTTGTTACAGAAACAGAACCGGGATTCAAGGGTGACACATCTACAGGTGCTACAAAGCCTGCAGTTGTAGAAACAGGCACACAGATCAACGTTCCCCTCTTCATCGATCAGGGCGAAGTGATCAGAATCGATACAAGAACCGGTGAATACATGGAAAGAGCATAATCTTTCATTATATCTAATTTAATCGAAAAGGAGAGTTTCATTATGGAAAACATTTCAAACAAAGTGTCATATGTTAAGGGCCTTATAGACGGACTTAAGATTGACGAATCTTCAAACGAAGGAAAGATTTTTAAGGCAATTCTTGAGATTCTCGATGAAGTTAATGAATGTGTTGACGATTTGTATGATTATCAGGACGAAATGTCTGACAGAATCGATATGATCGATGACGACCTTGCTACAGTAGAAGATGTTCTTCTTGAAGAAGATGATGAATGTGACGGGGACTGCTGCGGAGAGTTCTACGAACTTGATTGCCCTGAATGTGGCGAGACAATCTGCATAGACGAAGATGCATTGATCAACGAAGATACAATCATCTGTCCAAACTGTGAAAAAGAGATTGACTTCGATATCGATTGCGATTGTGATTGCGATTGCGAATAATATCAAATAGTTTCTAAGACGGTGCAGAAATATCTGCACCGTTTTTGTTTTATTGTAGGGAGGAAAGCCTTCCTTGTTTTAAAGTGAGGGGGACCGCATTAGCGGTGGAGGGATTCAATGACTCCTGCCGTTTTTATAATTTAGGGACGTACCCTTTTTCGTTAAAAAATACTTGTGAGATTCTTCATTTCGCTTTTGCTCATTCAGAATGACGTCTTAAACCTTATAATGTCATGTTGAGCGGAGCGGTAGCGAAAGGCGAAACATCTCATATAAGATTCTTCACATCATTTCACTCCTTCGGAGTGATAAGAAACTTTAATCATATGCTTTTTTCGCAAAAAGTAATCTTTATATACAGTTTCCAATATTTAACTTTTTCCAAGAAAAAACTCTTGACAAGCCCATAAGAATTTAGTATAATAAACTGTACGATTTCAACTAATCCCAAATTCGTGTCGTATCAGACACAAGTGTAGTAGCGGAGGGAGGGGATTTAAGTGTCAGAAATCAGAGTTAAAGAAAATGAATCTTTGGACAGCGCTCTTCGCAGATTTAAGCGTCAGTGTGCAAAAGCAGGTGTTTTGTCAGAAATACGTAAGAGAGAACACTATGAAAAACCTAGCGTAAAGCGTAAGAAAAAGTCTGAAGCAGCAAGAAAAAGATCTTTTAGATAAGGTTTATTTTATCTTCATATAAAAGGAGGGTTTTTGATGGACATAAAAGAAAGACTTATGGAAGACCTGAAGCTCTCTATGAAAGAGAAAGATACAGTCAGAAAAAATGCAGTTCAGAGTACAAGAGCTGCAATATTACAGTATGAGAAGGATAATAAGGTGACACTTTCTGATGATGAAGTGATAGTAGTCATCGCCAAGGAAGTGAAGAAGAGAAAAGATGCTCTTCCTGATTATGAAAAGAGCGGCAGAGAAGACTTAATCTCTGATCTTAAACGTGAGATAGAAGTTTTGACCGCATACTTGCCTTCACAGTTGAGTAAAGAGGAATTAGAAGAAATTGTAGTAGAGTGCATTAAGAAAGTTGATGCACAGTCCATGAAAGATATGGGCAAGATTATGGCTGAAGTTATGCCTAAGGTTCAGGGTAGAGCCGATGGCAGAGCAGTTAACGAAATTGTTAAGTCATATTTCGCATAATATGTATTCAAAAGACGAACATTCGTGTTCGTCTTTTTGTTTTGTAAAGTATATGTCAGGGATAAGATTATATACAAGTCAATATTTTACAATTTTTTAAAGGTTTTTAGCAATATTTTATATTGTCCATCCCATTTCCCCTATGATAAAATAAAAGTGGTATGCATAGTATTTTTGCACTGTATATAGAATGTTAATTTTGGGTAAAATTACAATGAGTTTTGCTATTGCAAAAATGACCATAATTTAGTATAATATTAAGTGTATGTATTAAGATGTTTACATTTTTCATTAAGATATTTATATCTTTTAATGTTTATATATGCTGGTATCATAGTGGGACTAACTGAAGAAAGAGAAATGAAGATGGAAAAAGTGCTTGGAATTATACTTTGCCTTGTGATTTTTGTGTCAGTATTTGCGGGAATGAGTGTTTTAGCCGCAGATAGCGGTGCGGTATCATTCTATCAATCTGACTATGTGAAGGTTGAGGGTACCATCTCCCTTGAAGATATCAGAGAAGAGGACTATACCTTTGAAGGAAAAGATGTCACATTGACACTTGTGAACAAATCCACAGGCAATGTTGACTATCTTTCGTAAACTACTCTTGACGAAGATGGAAACTTCGAATTCGGATTCTATCAATACGGCCTTACATATGGAAATGATGCTGCTTACAAGGAAATGGACAGAATAATGGCATATTTTATGTCAAGGAACGACATAGTGTTTATGACACCTTCACAGTATTACGACTATAAATACAGCAAATAATATATAATGTAAAAAATGTATAAGGAGAGAAGATTATGAAAAAACTACTTTCACTTGCACTTGTAATGATAATGATCGTATCATCTTTGTTTTCTTTCACCATCGTTGCAAATGCAGAGGTAACACAGGCAACATCCTCCACACCTCTTGGTACTGTGGGAAAGGATGACTACAAACTTGTTCAGGTCATCCAGGGAGAAGATGGAAATGCAAAAGCAAGTTCATTTTCAAAGATAAGTGGAGAGACAGAAGGACCTTCTATGGACCTCACATTTGAGTCCTATACTGAAGATTTTCCTGCACCGGATTCAAGTCTTGGAACCGGATATTATAAGTGGGACCTGACGGCTACCATTGATGCTGATTTAGCGAAGTCAGATAATGATACTACCAAAAAAGGCTATAAGTATGAAAACGTTACACAAACCGGCGGCAGATTCTTTGCAAAAGTAGCAGCATCAGAGAATTATGAAATCGGTGCAATGTACAGATTAAGAACATGGGTGTATGTGGCAAACCCTTCTGTTTCAAATCCAATCGGTGCAAAAATCTGTCTTGAGCCTGCGGCAGATAAAAACGCAAACCATTCTGGCGACTTCACAGGCTTCAGATATATTCCATACAACACATGGGCAAGAATGGAAGTAATTTTTAAGAACGATGCAACTGCTCTTGGCGAGGCTAATGGCCCTACAGCAGGTATTCGTTTTTTAACTACGAAATACAAGAGTGCGGTACCTTGTACTATACTTATGGATGATCTTACAATCGAAAAGTATGTTGGCGATAATTCAGTAACTTCAGGCTATCACGCTGTGAATGACTTTGAAGCAGTTGCTGCTGTGAATTCTGAGTATGGTGCATCTGCAAGGACTTATGAAGTAGCAAAGGCGGTATCTAATGAGTCTATTGTTAGTTATCCGCAACAGATTGAGTACTACAAGCCAAGTTATGCAGTACCTTCATCAGTAACTGACAAAACCACAGATGATATTGCATATTCTGCAATGGTAAGAGCATTTGGCGACTCCATTTCAGGTACATATTTCACAACCTTGGGACAGAGAACACATTCAGGTATCAACTCATTGAGAGTTGACCTTACAACAGACAGAACCTCCAACAGTAACGGCGGGGCTAAGATCAGCAATATCTTCGGCGGTGAACTTGGTGCAGATGATGTAGGAAGAAAGTTTGAAGTATCTGCTTATGTATATATGCCAAGTGCAAAGATAAGTACAACAATTACAGACACAACCACACCAAAGAAGGATTATACAATTGTAAAAACAGGGTTTGGCGGTGTAGATGCCCATCCTTATTATGAAAAAGGTACTACAGTAAGTGAAGTTGAAGTTGGCGGATTGTCAAATGTTACCGCCAAACTTTTCGAAGCATCATACAGAGATTTTCGTGAGCAGGAACAATCACATAACGTTCCGTTCGACACATGGACAAAGATCACCACTACATTCGAAATGAAGTCTGATTATGTAGGTGTAAATGATGCAGGTCTTCCAAATATGATAAATGCATTGAGAATCAACACTTTAGGCGCTGGTAAAAATGGTGTTCCTGCAGTTGACTCATTCTTCATCGATGATATTGAAGTGAGAGAAATGATGCAATATACAATCACCGCACAGGCAAACTCTGAAGAATTGGGTACTGTTACAGGCGGTGGCAAAATCTGGGATAACGAAGAAACCACCCTTACAGCTACAGCAAAGGAAACATCCAAATTCATTGGCTGGTATTTAGATGGTAAACTTGTTTCAGAAGAAGAAACTATCAAAGTATCAAATCCAACTGCAGATGCTACATATATCGCTCGTTTCAGAGTGGATGCAAACAGAGGAGATGTTACTGCAGACGGATTTAAGACTATTTATACTTATGGAAATGAAACCGGAGAAAAAGCAATGTCTATGAACTTCTTTGGCTATGCAATGTCAGAGGGGGTAGAAACAGCGTATCGTGAGATGAATGAACTTCTCACATACTCTTCGTCAAATATTGAACCACCGTCTGATGCTGAAGGTGCGCTTGAAGAAGAATTTGGCACAGGTCTTATGCATATGAATGCCTGGCTTAAGGCGGACAAGGAAGCGACAAACGGAGAAGATGGTGAATATGTTTATAATAAAAATGCCGGAACACGTCTCTACGGACTTACAAGAGATGACTTTGCTATGACAGAAGGCAACTGGTACAGAGTTTCTCTCTGGATGAAGTTCCACGATTCCAAACTTGATACTGATAATGATGCAACAGGAAACTTTATATGGACTACGGGAAGTGACGATAAAGCAAATGTAAACACAACAAACGAACAAGCAAAATCTGATACCTTCACACTAAAAAAAGGGAGGTGGCAGAAGGTAGGAATAGTATTTAAAGCAAGTTCAACGGATATTGTTGAAAAAAACGGAATCCTTTTAAAATTTGAGCAGATGGCTGACAACGATGTAGTTGCAGGAGTCTATATGGATAATTTTAAAGTTGAAGAATATGTAGGTACTTATGATTCTGTTCCTGCAAACTACAAATGGGACTGGTCCTTCGATGATGTGAAGGCAGGTACATTTACAACCACTGATCACAATGATTTCTACTCTAAAGGAGCGCCCGGTGGTTATACACTCAACTATACAGACTTCGATAAGACTATTTCAGGCAACAAACATGCTGCAGTTACCAACTGGGGTGATGGTAGAGAAGACCCACAGGTAGAAGCATCAGGTATCACACATACAGGTACAGGTGCACTTACACAGACTTCCAAGTCAAAACCTGTTAAGACTGCGACAACCGGTGCTATGAGAATTCCAAATATTTTCCATGCACCTCTTACAAATGAGGATATCGGAAGAACATTCAGAATCTCTGCATGGGTATATGCTCCGTCAGATAGTGTTTACCTTGATAAATATTATGCATCATCTGACGAAGAAACACCATCTATAGACAACCCTATCACCGATAAGGGTACAGGAACAAAGTTTGCAATGGGTCTTGGTGGCATACCACCTCACAATGGCACAGACAATAAGACAGTTGCTTCCGATTACAGAAACTGTGTGATGTACAAGGTAGTAAAGGATGTTTCTTATGACACCTGGACAGAGTTTGAAATCTACTGGACAGTTACAGAAGATGAAATCGCTGGTGCTATGGATTCAACAGGCAAATACACAGTAATCGATGCCTTGAGAATTGACCAGTATGTAGATGGTCTTACCGATACAGTTCCGTTTATGACGAAATACTATGTGGATGATATTTGTGTAGAAGAAATCGGAACAAACATCAGAGTGGATGTTCAGACCGAAGGGGATAACCTTGTAGGTACTGCATCAGTATTCTCATCATCAATACAGACACCTATGAACCTTACACTTATCCTTGCATCATACGATGTTACAGGCAAAATGGTTAAGATGGTTGCATCTTTGCCAAAATTATTCAGTGTAGGCTCTTCATTCCCTGTAGTGACAGATAAAGTTACACTTCCTAAGACAGGTGTTACATACTATGCATTTGTATGGGATGACATTGATATGGGTAATCCGTATATGAAACCAATAGATATAACTAATAAGTAGTTTTTTTATACAAAAGATGGCGTGAAGATTTTCTTCACGCTGTCTTTTTTTATAGTTCAGAGACGGACCTTTTTTCGTTAAACTATACTTGTGAGATTCTTCAAATTCCTTCAGAATGACAAACTAAATTCGTAAACGTCATGTTGAGCGGAGCGGTAGCGAAAGTCGAAATATCTCATATAGATTTTTTATATTATTTTTGCATATGGCATGGGATTGTAAGTATGCTGCCGATTCATATTCTCTTCTTTTATAATAAACAATACAATTTTGTCCATATTTCAACGGATTTTACATTGACAAAGAAATTCTATGATAGTAAAATATTCAATGATAAATACATATATGGAGATATGTTATGAAAAATGAAAAACTTAAAAACCTCACCCTTGCTGCAATGTTTCTGTGCATGGGTTATGTGCTACCCTTCTTTACAGGGCAGATGAAAGAAATAGGAAGTATGCTCCTTCCCATGCATATACCCGTGCTACTTACAGGGTTTATATGCGGATGGAAGTATGGTCTCATAGTAGGATTCATCCTTCCTGTGACACGTTCTCTAATTTTCGGAATGCCAATTATGTACCCCTATGCTGTAGCAATGGCGTTTGAACTTGCAACATATGGGTTTGTGTCAGGATATCTTTATTTTAAGTTTAGATGGAAATGTGTGAAATCTCTCTTAAGATGCCTCATCATAAGTATGATTTCAGGAAGAATAGTGTGGGGAATAACACAGATGATACTGCTTGGAATAAAGGGAGGAAGTTTCACTCTGGCTATGTTTATATCGGGTGCGTTCTTAAATGCAATCCCGGGAATCATTATTCAGATAATCCTTATACCGGTACTTATGGTATCACTTCATAAGGCAAAGTTTGTTAGATTCGGGAGAAAATAATGACAGATATAATAATGGAAATTGACCGTCTTTTGTCTGCGAAAGGTAACGTAATTCTGGCGATTGACGGACGGTGTGCATCAGGCAAGACCACTCTTGCAAATAAACTAAATGAAATATTTTTGTCAGAAATAATTCATCTTGATGATTTCTTTCTTCAGTCACATCAGCGGACAGAAGAGAGATTATCAGAGTCTGGTGGAAACTTCGACAGAGAAAGGTTTGAATCAGAAGTTCTTATTCCATTGTCAAAGGGAGAGAAGTTCAGTTACAGACCTTTTGTATGTAAGACTATGACCTTCGGGGAAGAAATCCACATTTCACAATCCCCGCTTACTATTATAGAAGGCTCATACTCCTGTCATCCTGATATTTATGATTATTATGATCTCACTATTTTCTGTGATGCCGACAAAGATACTCAGTCAGAAAGAATCTTACAAAGAAACCCTGACAAAGCATCAGACTTTATGAATAAATGGATTCCTATGGAAGAAAAGTATTTTGGTTTTTTTGATATAAAAAATAAATGTGATATGATATACGTAGGTAGATAATATGTTAATCAAAGTAATCAGTTTCAACATCCGATGTTGAGATGACAAAAACGGAAATGCAATCAGCCAACGTGCTCCAAGACTTTGTAAAGTCACATCTCCATAGGATGCAGACGTAATGGGATTTCAGGAAATAAGACCCAAATGGGAAGAACATATAGATAAGTATTTTCTGAAAGAGTATGATCAGAGAAAATATCTGATTATCCCACATTTATCACAGGTGATTTCAATATGACACCAAAGAGTAAAGGATATGAAGAACTCACAAAGTATTTCACCGATGTTAATGCCGTGTGCGAAAATTATACCGGAGATACCTATCACGGATATTACCCGTCAGTCAGCCGCGATTCTCATATAGATTTCATCTTTGCAGACGATGGTGTGAAGCCATTGTGTCAGACATTAATAGATGAAAGCCTGGATGGAATGTATCCGTCAGATCACTTCGGATTATATTCAGAAATGGATTTATAAAAAAAGCGGCATAGCCGCTTTTTTTGTACTGTTGAATATATTTAAATTTTTTCATACTTTATGTTGAAATTTGTATTTATTTGTACTTGCAAATACATATAAAGTATGTTAAAATATTAACATAATGCAATTTTGTTCGTTTATTAACTGGATTTATCTTACAAAACGTAATCAATAGTGAAAAAAGTGAGAGGATGGTATATGATGAAAATCACAGTATGTATTGGTAGTTCGTGCCATATAAAAGGGTCTCGTCAGGTTGTTGAAGGGCTTCAGTCTTTGATTGAAAAAAATGGCATAGGCGAAAAGGTGACTCTCGGCGGCACATTTTGTCTTGGTAAATGTCAACAGGGAGTCTGTGTAATGGTTGATGACAGTTTTCACTCTGTTTCCCCCGAAACATTGAATGAGTTTTTTAACAACGAAGTTTTAGCAAAGGTGTGAAATATAAATGATTATTCAAATATGTGTTGGCAGTTCTTGTCACCTCAAGGGGTCTTATGAAATTGTAGAGATGCTTACCAAAATGATTGAAGAATACCATCTTGAGAATGAGATTTCACTGGCGGGAAGTTTTTGCATCGGCAAGTGTAATCGTGAAGGCGTGACTGTTCAGGTGGATGACGAGATTTGTCTCGGCATCACAAAAAATAATCTGAAAGAATTTTTTAACGAAAAGGTCCTTGCGGTTGTAAAAAGTGAAGGGAAGTGATCTGGATGTCAAATTGCCTTATGTTAAAGAAGTCAAATTGCAAAAATTGCTATAAATGTATTCGGCATTGTCCGGTCAAAGCAATTCGCTTTTCCGGTAATCAGGCACACATTATAGGTAATGAGTGTATATTGTGCGGACAGTGCTTTGTTGTCTGTCCACAGAATGCAAAACAGATTGTCGATGAAACGGAAAAGGTAAAAGTGCTTATGCAAGGCACAGAGCCCGTTATTGTAAGTCTTGCTCCTTCCTTTGTGGCTAATTATGAAGGTGTTGGCATCAACGCTATGCGTGATGCTCTCAAAAAACTTGGCATTTATGATGTGGAAGAGACTGCTGTCGGTGCAACTATTGTAAAAAATGAATATGAAAGAATACTCAGAGAAGAGGAACATGACATTGTGATTTCTTCTTGTTGTCATTCTATCAATCTGCTTATACAGAAATGTTTTCCTGCAGAACTTGAATATCTGGCAGATGTTATGTCTCCTATGCAGGCACATTGTATGGATATCAAAAAGAGATATCCGGATGCAAAAACGGTATTTATAGGTCCTTGTGTTGCGAAAAAGGATGAAGCAGAGTATTATGAAGGAATTGTGGATGCGGTTTTGACCTTTGAGGAACTTACAAATTGGCTAAACGATGAAGGTATAGAAATCGCAAAGGATATGGATTCAAGTGAAGAAAGCCGTGCGAGATTTTTCCCTACTACAGGCGGAGTGCTTAAAACAATGACCAAGGATGCTCCGGGCTACACCTATATTGCACTTGACGGAATAGAAAATTGTATTGATGCCCTTCGTGATATAGAAAGCGGCAAAATTCATAAATGTTTTATAGAAATGTCAGCTTGTGTGGGAAGTTGTATTGGTGGTCCTGTTATGGAAAAATATCATCGCAGTGCACCCATAAAGGATTTTATCACCATTGCAAATTATGCAGGAAATAAAGATTTTGACGTGGTTCAGCCCGATAAGATGGACTTAAGAAAACAATTTTCCTATATTGAACATAGATTGCAACCACCGACAGAGACAGAAATTTGCAATGTTCTTCGTCAGATGGGCAAATTTAAGGAAAGTGATGAACTCAATTGTGGTTCATGCGGATATAATACTTGCAGAGAAAAGGCTATTGCTGTTTGTCAGGGGAAGGCAGAAATCACTATGTGTCTTCCGTTTTTGAAGGACAAGGCAGAGAGTTTTTCGGATACTATCGTCAAAAATACTCCCAATGGTCTTATCGTTCTTAACGAGGAACTGGAAGTGCAACAGATAAATGATGCAGCACAGAGAATGATGAATATTCGTTCAAGCAGTGATGTTTTGGGTACAAAGGTTATTCGTATAATGGATCCCGAGGATTTCATTGATGTCAAAAGTACCGGAAGAAATATACATGACAAAAAAGTCTATCTTGCAGAATACGACCGTTTTGTAGAGCAGTCTGTTTTGTATGATAAGGATTCTCACCTGCTTATTGTCATTATGCGCGATATTACCGGTGAGGAGCAGGAACGATATAAAAAAGAAAATATTACCCGTCAGACAATAGATGTTGCAGACAAGGTAGTTGACAAACAAATGCGTATTGTTCAGGAGATTGCATCTTTGCTTGGGGAAACTGCAGCAGAAACAAAAATTGCACTCGCAAAGTTGAAGGAGTCGATACAGGATGAATAATTTATGTGTAGATGTCGGCTGGAAAAGTATCAATCATCATGGAGAACAACTTTGCGGTGACCATGTGGAAGTTGTTGAGCAAAATGATGATTCTACAGTTATTGTTCTTGCAGACGGACTTGGAAGTGGTGTTAAAGCAAGCATTCTATCTACACTTACATCCAAGATTATTTCCACTATGATGGCAGCAGGGTTGTCTATTGAAGAATGTGTATCTACAATTGCTGCGACACTTCCGGTTTGTTCACTTCGTGGAGTTGCATATTCTACATTTACAATTATGCATATCATAAATAACGAAACTGCTGAGATTATCCAGTATGATAACCCACAGGTTATTGTACTTCGTAATAATAAGAATTATGATTATCCAAAGACCGAGATGAATATTGGCGGCAAAAAGATATTTAAGTCTGTTGTTCGTTTGCAGGAGGATGATGTGTTTATTGCTATGAGTGACGGATGTCCGCATGCAGGCATCGGTACTTCTTTCAATTTCGGATGGAAGAGGGAGGATATAATTGATTATATGGAAGTTATGTCAATGACCGGTCTGACTGCCAAAAATCTATCTACTCTTCTGGTTGATGAATGCGATAAACTTTATGGATATGAGCCTGGCGATGATGCTACGGCATGTGTTGTAAAAATCAGAAAACGAGTACCTATGAATCTTCTTTTCGGACCACCTCGTGACAGGGATGATTGCGACAAAATGATGTCACTTTTTTTTTCAAAGGAAGGCAAACATATTATATGCGGTGGCACAACATCATCTATTGCTGCAAAGTATTTAGGCAAGCCTTTACAGGCTACCCTCAATTTCGAAAAGTCAGATGTTCCGCCAATTGCAAAAATTGAAGGTGTTGATCTGGTGACAGAGGGTGTTATTACAATGAATAAAGTAATTGAGTATGCAAAGGATTATCTGGGGGATAATGAACTGCATGAACACTGGAATTACAAGCGTGACGGTGCATCACTTATATGTCAGTTATTGTTTGAGGAAGCAACCGATATTAATTTTTATGTAGGGCGTGCGATTAATCCTGCTCATCAGAATCCTGATTTGCCCATAAACTTCAGTATCAAGATGAATCTTGTGGAAGAACTTTCAAAGAGCCTTAAGTTGATGGGCAAAAGAATTAAATTGAGTTATTTTTAAGGAGAAAAAATTATGAGGAAGTTTGATACCAAAGTACAGCATTTACAATACAAAGTACTTCGCGAAGTTGCGCGTTTTGCCTGGAAAGGTACACTGCTTGAAAACTTGTTGAAAATTCCTGAAATCATTGTTCCGGGAAAGGTCCCCACAATGCGTTGCTGTGTATATAAAGAAAAGGCTATCCTGGAAGAACGAATCAAAGTTGTCATGGGCGGAGATAAACAGAATCCCAATGTGATAGAGGTTATTGATATCGCATGTGATGAATGTCCTTCTGCCGGATATGTAGTAACAGAGTCCTGTCGTGGATGTCTGGCTCATCGTTGTGAAGATGTATGTAAGAGGGGGGCAATTACATTTGACTCAAATCACGTGGCGCATATAGATAAATCTAAATGTGTTGAGTGTGGACAGTGTGCAAAGGTTTGTCCTTATTCTGCTATTATCAATCGTAAGAGACCATGTCAGAAAGCATGCAAGGTAAAAGCAATATCTATAAATGAGGATAATGCTGCTGCTATTGACAATGACAAATGTACAGGATGCGGAGCTTGTGTTTATCAGTGCCCATTCGGCGCGATTATGGACAAGTCCTACATTCTTGATGCTATTGAACTGATTAAAAACAGTGACAACAACAAAAACTATAAGGTTTATGCCCTTGTTGCACCTTCTATTTCAAGTCAGTTTACTTATGCAAAACTGGGACAGGTCATCAAAGGACTTAAGGAACTTGGCTTCTATACAGTAATAGAAGCAGCTCTCGGTGCGGATATGGTGGCACAGGAAGAGTCGAAGGAACTTGCAGAAAAGGGATTTTTGACCAGTTCATATTGTCCGGCGTTTGTTTCTTATGTGAAATCTGCTTTTCCTGAACTGGTTCAGCATATTTCCCACAATCTTTCACCAATGGCAACTCTTGCAAAATATATAAAGGAAACTGACAATGACGCAAAGGTGATATTTATAGGACCTTGTACTGCAAAAAAAGCAGAGGCGAAGCGTGAAGATGTTAAGTCTTATGTGGATACGGTTCTTACATTTGAAGAATTGCAGGCACTCTATGACAGTAAAGATATTGATATTACATCACTTGACGAAGAAGTACTTGAAAATGCATCTTACTTTGGCAGAATATTTGCCAGAAGCGGTGGCCTTTCTGATGCGGTGGCACAGGGGCTTAAAGAACAGAATATTGATTTCGATCTGAAAGCAATTGCTTGTGACGGAATTGAGGAGTGCAGAGTAGCACTTCTCAAAAAGAGCAAGAATCTTTTGGATGCTAATTTCATTGAGGGAATGGCTTGTGTGGGAGGATGTATCGGCGGAGCCGGATGCCTGACTCATGGTGAAAAAAACAAGGCGGAAGTTGATAAATATGGCAAAGAGGCTTTAGAAAAAACGATTTCGGATGCTGTATCCGTTTTGAAATAAGTATAATTAGTATTAGACTATAATGAGGAGAAGTATTAATGAATAAAATTACAGTAATTGGATCCGGTAATGTAGGTTCTACAATTGCCTATACACTTACAATTATGGGGATTGCTTCAGAAATTGTCATGATTGATGTTAATGAAGAAAAGTCACTGGGTGAAGCACTTGATATAAGACAGGGAGTTTCTTTCTGTGCTCCTGCATCTGTGTATGCAGGTTCTTATGATGATGCTAAGGACTCTGATATTGTTGTCATTACTTCAGGTATGGCAAGAAAACCCGGTCAGTCAAGACTGGACCTTGCTCAGGCAAATGTTGATATTATAAAAAGTATCGCAGACAAGATTGTTCCTGTTGCTCCCAATGCGACTTATGTTATTGTAAGCAACCCTGTTGATGTGCTCACTTATGTATTTTTGAAGCATACAGGACTCCCGCAGGAAAGAGTCATCGGCTCTGGTACAGTGCTTGATACAGCCAGACTTCGTTCCAGAATTTCAGAGTATTATTCAATTAATCAGAAAAATGTGCATGCTTATGTGCTTGGTGAACATGGTGACAGTTCTTTTGTTCCCTGGTCATTTGCAAATATATCAAATGTTCCGATAGAAAATTTCAAGGATGCTATTCAGACCATCGAAACATATCCTGAATTTGTAATGGATGAAGTAGAAGAATATATGCGTAAATCCGGATCAAGAATTATTCAGCGTAAGGGTGCTACATTCTATGCTGTATCCATTTCAGTTTGCCATATATGCAAATGCCTCTTGAGCGGCATTGATACAACCCTTACAGTATCTACAATGTTGAATGGTGAATACGGCATCGAAGATGTGTGCCTGAGTCTCCTTAATGTTGTTGGTGCCAAGGGTGCTCATGCCAAGGTTATGCTCCCTCTCAATGAAGAAGAGGTTGCGGCATTGCATAATAGTGCAAGAATATTAAAGGAATTAATGAACGGACTTAATATATAAAGAGAAAGGAATGTGTAAAATGGAATATCGTATCGAACATGATTCGATGGGAGAAGTAAAAGTTCCTGCAGACAAACTCTGGGCAGCACAGACTCAGAGAAGCCACGAAAATTTCGAAATCGGTGTCAACATCGAAACAATGCCTAAAGAAATCGTACACGCTTTTGGTATCCTTAAAAAAGCAGCTGCACAGGCAAATGCTGTTCTTCGCCCTGAAAAGATGACAGAAAAGAAACTTGATGCTATATCAAAGGCATGTGATGAAGTAATAGATCTTACACTTCTTGACAACTTCCCCCTTGTTGTATGGCAGACAGGTTCAGGCACACAGTCAAATATGAATGCCAATGAAGTAATTGCAAACAGAGGCAATCAGATTGCCGGTGAAAAGATACTTCATCCAAACGACGATGTAAATATGAGCCAGTCATCAAATGACACATTCCCAACAGCAATGCATATTGCGGCAGTTCTTATGATAGAGGACAAACTTATTCCTGCTGCAAAGGAACTTATAGAAACATTTAAAAGACTGGAAATGGAAAACGAAGGTATAGTAAAAAGCGGAAGAACACATCTTCAGGATGCTACACCTATTACATTCAGTCAGGAAATAAGTGGCTGGAGATCAAGCCTTGAAAGAGATGTGGAACTTCTTGGACTTTCCGTTAAGCCTCTTTATGAACTTGCGCTCGGTGGTACAGCAGTAGGTACAGGTCTTAATGCACCAAAGGGATTTGGTGAAACAGTTGCAGATAAGGTAAAAGACCTTACAGGCAAACCTTTTGTTACTGCTATCAATAAATTCCACGCACTTACATCTAAGGATGAACTTGTGTTTGCTCACGGTTCTATTAAGGCTCTTGCTTGTGATATGCTAAAAATTGCAAACGATATCAGATGGCTTGCATCAGGTCCGAGAGACGGGCTTGGCGAAATATATATCCCCGAAAACGAACCTGGCTCATCTATTATGCCCGGAAAGGTAAACCCTACACAATGTGAAGCGGTTACTATGGTTGCAGTTCAGGTAATGGGAAATGACGTTGCAGTAGGACTTGCGGCATCACAGGGCAACTTCGAACTTAACGTATTTATGCCTGTATGTATCTACAATTTCTTACAGTCTGCACGACTTCTTTCAGAAGCCATCGTATCATTCAACAAAAACTGTGCAGTAGGTATAGTTGCAAACAAAGAAAAGATGCATCACAATCTACACAATTCCCTTATGCTTGTTACTGCCCTTAATCCGTATATTGGATACGAAAATGCGGCAAAAACAGCAAAGAAAGCCTTTAAGGACAATATCTCCCTCAAGGAGGCTTGTGTAGAACTTGGATTTTTGACAGAAGAAAAATTTGACGAAGTATTCCATCCTGAACAGATGGTATAAAAAGAGGAGGTATATCTTATGAAAGTAGCATATTTTCCGGGATGTACTTTGAAAAACAAAGCAAGTACTCTGGACTTTTATGCGAGAGAATGTGCAAAAGTTCTGGGCGTTGAGTTGGAAGAAATCAAAGACTGGCAATGTTGCGGTGGAGTGTTTACAAGTGCATCTGACGAAATCGCTACCAAACTTTCAAGTGTAAGAGCATTGAAAGCAGCAAGGGAATATGACAATACCCTTGTAACGGTATGCTCTGCCTGTCACAATGTGATAAAGCAGACAAACAATGCCATAAAAACCGACGAAACATTCAGAACAAGAGTGAATAACTATATAAACGAAGATGATTATAACGGAGAAACAAAAGCCCTTCATTATCTTGAACTTCTCAGGGATAAAGTAGGATTTGACAAGGTAAGAGAATGTGTAAAAAACCCTCTTTCGGGAAAGAAAATAGCCTCATATTACGGATGTATGCTACTGCGACCAAATAGTGTTATGGCTATGGATGATCCTGAAAATCCAACCATTATGGAAGACCTTATTAAGTCTCTGGGTGCTACACCTGTTGTTTATCCCATGCGCAATGAATGTTGCGGCGGCTATGTGACAATGGAAAACGAAAAACTCGCAGAAGAAAAAAGCAACGCTGTCACAAAAAGTGCCATATCCTTCGGTGCAGATATGATTGTTACAGCGTGCCCCCTTTGTAAGTACAATCTTGAAAGAAATGGTACCGATATACCTGTAGTATATCTTACAGAACTAATGGCAGAGGCATTTGGGATAAAGGAGGAGGACAATGAATAAGAAAACATCTGAAATGAAAAATCAACTTCTCCGTATGAGTGGAGTAAATCCGAAGAAATGTATGAAATGCGGCAAATGTTCTGCTACCTGTCCTGCTTACGATTCTATGGAGTATCATCCCCATCAGTTTGTAAGTATGGTAGAGAAAGGAAACATTCAGCCACTTCTTGATTCAGAGTCACTTTATCAATGTCTTTCATGCTTTGCCTGTGTTGACAGATGTCCCAGAGGGGTAGAACCTGCCAGACTTATTGAAGCAGTGAGACTTATGGCTGTGAGAAAGCAGGGGGGAAACCGCCTTAATGCTGAAAAAGTATCACAGATTGCTGATGATACTGTTCCACAACAGTTATTGGTAAGTGCATACAGAAAATATTCTAAGTAAGGAGGAATGGACAAAATGCAGAGAATCGGTGTATTTGTGTGCTGGTGCGGTACAAATATCGCAGGCACTGTTGATGTGGAAAAAGTTTCCGAGGCATTAAAAAATGAGCCGGGAGTTGTCTTTTCCACCAATTATCAGTATATGTGTTCTCAGGCAGGTCAGGATATGATTATTGATGCCTGCAAAGAGCATAAACTTACGGGATTTGTAGTTTGCTCATGTTCACCGAGAATGCACGAAGCAACATTTAGAAAGACGGCTCAGGCTGCCGGCATAAATCCTTATATGATAGAAATTGCCAACATCCGTGAACAATGTTCGTGGATACACAAGGATATGAAGGAAGGTACTGAAAAGGCAATCATCCTGGGTAAGGCTGCTATTGCAAAAGTAAACCTTAATTCATCCCTTACTCCAGGAGAAAGTCCTGTTACAAAAAGAGCACTTGTTATCGGTGGAGGTATTGCGGGTATTCAGACTGCTCTTGATATTGCAGATGCAGGCTTTAAGGTGGATATCGTAGAAAGTAAACCTACCATTGGCGGTAAGATGGCTCAACTTGACAAGACTTTTCCGACACTTGACTGTGCGGCTTGTATCCTTACACCCAAGATGGTGGAGGTGGCTCAACACGAGAATATCAGAATTTTCTCATACAGCGAAGTAACAGCGGTAAAGGGCTTTGTTGGCAACTTTGATGTTAAGATAAAGAAAAAGGCAAGATATGTAAAAGAGGATATCTGTACCGGTTGCGGACTTTGTACAGAGAAATGTCCTATGAAAAATGTACCAAATGAATTTAACCTCGGTATGGACAATCGCCGTGCAATATACATTCCTTTTGCACAGGCAGTTCCAAAGGTGGCTACAATAGATCCAAATGCATGTAATATGCTCAAGAACGGCAAATGCGGAGTATGTGCCAAGGTATGTGCTGCAGGTGCAATTGACTATACACAAAAAGATGAAATCATCGAAGAAAAGTATGGTGCAATTGTTGCTGCTACAGGATTCAATCCTATCAGTATGGACAAATTCGATGAATATGCATACAGTCAGTCAAAGGATGTTATCACATCTCTGGAATTTGAACGTCTTACCAATGCTGCAGGACCAAGTGCAGGCAAACTTATCCGTCCTTCTGACGGAAAACATCCTCACAAGATTGTATTTGTACAATGTGTAGGTTCACGCTGTGATTCATGTGCCCATAAGGGCAAGGAATACTGTTCAAAAATCTGTTGTATGTACACTGCAAAGCATGCAATGCTTACAAGAGATAAATACCCTGACACAGAGGTATATGTATTCTATATTGATGTAAGAACACCGGGCAAAAATTTCGACGAATTCTACAGAAGAGCAGTCGAAGAATATGGCGTTCATTATATCAAAGGTATGGTAGGTAAGGTGATGCCCGAAGGAGACAAACTTATTGTTCAGGCATCTGACCTTATAGATAATAAACAGATAAAGATAGATGCAGATCTTGTGGTTCTTGCTGCGGCTATAGAACCGGATAAGTCTGCACGCCCACTTGCAACTATGCTTACAGCAAGTATGGATACCAATGACTTCTTCACAGAAGCCCATCCGAAACTCAAACCTGTGGAAAGCCCTACAGCAGGTGTATTTCTCTCAGGTACCTGTCAGGGACCTAAGGATATTCCTGAGACTGTTTCTCAGGCAGGAGCAGCAGCAGCCAAAGTAATCGGACTTCTTGCAAAAGACAAACTTCTTGGAAACCCTTGTGTTGCACATTCAGATGAGATGATGTGTAACGGATGCTCAATGTGTGCAAATGTATGTCCTTATGGTGCTATCACATATGAAGAAAAGGAATTCCGTATGCCTGACAGAACAACACGTACAAGAAGAGTGGCATTAGTCAATGAAGCAGTATGTCAGGGTTGCGGTGCTTGTACTGTGACATGTCCCAGTGGCGCTATGGATCTTAAGGGTTTCATGAACAAACAAATCATTGCGGAGGTGGATGCAATATGCAAATAAAGGGTGAATACAAGCCATTGATTGTTGCATTTTGTTGCAACTGGTGTTCCTATGCGGGTGCAGACCTTGCAGGTAACAATCGTTTGGCATATCCTGAAAATGTTAAAATAATTAAAGTTCCATGCTCCTGCAGAGTAAACCCTATGTTTATTCTTCGTGCATTTCAGAGAGGAGCAGACGGTGTGATTCTGTGCGGTTGCCATCCCGGTGACTGTCATTACACCACAGGAAATTATTATACAAGAAGAAGAATGTCACTTCTGTTCTCAATGCTCAACTTCCTTGGTATAGAGAAGGAGCGTACTCGTGTAGAATGGGTATCTGCTGCAGAAGGAGCCAAGTTTGCCCAGACAATGAATGAGTTTACCGAACAGGTTATGAAACTTGGCGAAAACAAAAGATTGGAGGACTTAAGATGCAAAAGATAACTAGAGATACTCTTATTGAAAAAAGCATTGAACTTTTGTCCTCAGGCAAGGTAAACAGAGTCCTTGGCTGGAAAAAAGGTGAATTCGATTACGATGTGACACCTTATGTATTTAAATCAGAGGAAGAAATAAAAAGTGACTTTGTGTTTAACGGCTTCTCAGGTGCAAACTTTTCCAAATATCTTGTGAAAGAAACACTTAAAAGTGAAGAAAAAGTCCTTGTATTTTTAAAGCCATGTGACACATACAGTTTCAATCAACTTCTTACAGAAAACCGTTTCAATAAAGACAGGGTATATGTTGTAGGTATTCCCTGCGAAGGAATGGCGGACATTTGTAAAATAAAAGCACTTTCCGATGAGGCAGTATCAAAGATTACATTTGATGGTGATAAGGTAAAAGTGGATACACTCTATGAGGGAGAATTCACACTTTCATTTGATGATGTACTTCTTGAAAGATGCACAAACTGTAAGAGCAAAAAACACGTATATTATGATGAACTTATGGGCGATGAAGGAGAAGTACTGGATTCTCACAGATTTGATCAGGTAGAAGAACTTGAAGGAATGAGCGAGGATGAGAGATTTCTCTTCTGGCAGAATGAACTTTCACGTTGCATAAGATGTAATGCCTGCAGAGACGTGTGTCCTGCATGTACCTGTGAAAAATGTGTCTTTGACAATCCTGAATCATCACTTAATAATAAGGCTATATCAGACAGTTTCGAAGAAAAGATGTTTCATATTATAAGAGCCTTTCACGTTGCAGGAAGATGTACCGACTGCGGAGAATGTTCCAGAGTATGTCCTCAGGATATTCCATTGCATCTTCTTAACAGAAAGTTTATCAAGGATATCAATTCCTTCTATGGTGATTATCAGGCAGGGGAAGAAGAAGGCACAAGAGCACCTGTTGTAGATTTTACCTTTGATGATATTGAACCAAGTGAAGCAGTTAAGAGAGGAGATGGAGACAATGCGTAAATGTTCTTTAAACTCTCTTAATGATATTTTTTCCAAAATATCCGAAACTAATACACTATATCTTCCCGTTGATACAAATGAAGGCGCCGCTTTCAAAAAATGGGAAGAGGGCATCCTTATGAGTGATGCCTTAAACACCAACAGAAGTGCCAAGGATTTCTTCTTTCCACAGACAGAAGACCTGATGGAATTTACTGTGAATAAGAAGGAAATAGAGATTATCGATACAAGAAAAGAATCGGAAGATTTCGTCGTGTTCGGTGTACGTGCCTGTGATATGAGAAGTTTTGAGATACTTGACAGAGTATTTCTTACAGAGCCATATGACAGTTACTATGCTACCAAAAGAGAACATTCTACTATTGTTACTCTTTGTTGCCAGAGACCAAACGAAACATGCTTCTGTACAGCCTTTGACATTGATCCTACCGAAGCCGGCGGAGATGTGACAGCATATAAGACAGATGAAGAAATCTTCTTTAAGGCAAATACCGAAAAGGGTGATGCCTTTATGAAAATGATTGAGTCATTTACAGAAGAAACATCTGATGATATTGTGAATGAACAGAGAGAAAAGACAAAGGAGATACTTAAGAAACTTCCTTTGGCAAATCTTTCAAAGGAATCATTTGGCTCAGGAAAGACAGAAGAACTTTTCGAAAGAAAGGAATGGGAGGAATTATCCTCAGCATGTCTCGGATGCGGCACCTGTACCTTTGTATGTCCTACCTGTCAATGCTATGATATAAAGGATTACAATACAGGTAAGGGCGTCATAAGATACCGTTGCTGGGATTCCTGTATGTATTCCGATTTTACCAAGATGGCACACGGTAACTCAAGAAATACACAGATGGAAAGATTCCGCCAGAGATTTATGCACAAACTTGTATATTTCCCTGAAAACAACGATGGTATATTCGGTTGTGTAGGATGCGGAAGATGTCTTTCAAAGTGCCCTATATCAATGAATATAGTAAAAGTAATGAAAACTCTGGGAGGGAATAAATAATGAATACAGTTAATGAATCTTTGATTCCCGTATTGGGCGTTATCACAGACGTGCGTATTGACACTCCCGATGTAAAGACCTTCCGTGTAGTAACTCCCGATGGCAAAAAACCATTTTCTCACAAACCGGGACAATGTGCAATGCTTTCTATCCCTGGAGTAGGAGAAGCGATGTTTTCTATCACAAGTTCACCTACAAATGAACAATATATGGAGTTTTCCATCAAGAAATGCGGTTGTGTAACCGAGTGGCTTCATCAGGCGGAAGCGGGACAGCAACTTACTGTAAGAGGACCTTACGGAAGACCATTTCCTGTGGATGAAGAATTCAAAGGCAAAGACCTTCTCTTCATTGCAGGCGGTATCGGTCTTGCACCTTTAAGATCTGTAATCAATTACTGCAGACATTATAGAAATGAATACGGCAGAATTGATATTGTATATGGTTCAAGAAGTAAAGAAGACCTTGTTGATTACAATGAAATCATAGAAGAATGGGTAAAGGATGAAAATGTATTTGTTCATCTTACCATTGACAGAGAGCAGGAAGGCTGGGACGGTCATGTGGGCTTTGTTCCAAGTTATGTAAAGGAACTTGGCTTCGACCTTAATAAAACAGTTGTTCTTTGCGGTCCTCCTGTTATGATTAAGTTTACCCTTGAAGGACTTATAGAAATGGGCTTTGATAAGACACAGGTATATACCACAATGGAACTTAAGATGAAATGCGGTATAGGTAAGTGCGGCAGATGCAATATCGGTTCCAAATACGTGTGCAAAGACGGTCCTGTTTTCCGTTGTGATGAACTGGACGAATTGCCTGATGAATATTGATAAGGAGGAAAAACAAATGGAAAAAATGGTAAATATCTTCCTGTTTGGAAAGAAATATCAGGTCCCTGAAAACTTGACCATTATGTGCGCTATGGAATATGCCGGATACAAACTGGTGAGAGGCTGTGGATGCAGAAATGGTTTCTGCGGTGCCTGTGCAACAATATACAGAATCAAAGGTGACAAGGAACTTAAGGCTTGTCTTGCCTGTCAGACCAAAGTTGAAGACAATATGTATATTGCAACACTTCCTTTTTTCCCGTTGGTAAAGGAAGTTTATGATATTGAAAAGGTGTCAACTACAGAATCTGTTATGATGCAACTTTATCCTGAAATCTATGCTTGTATAGGATGTAATGCATGTACCAAGAGTTGTACTCAGGGGCTTAATGTTATGCAATACATTGCTTATGCACAACGAGGCGAATTCGAAAAGTGTGCAGAAGAATCCTTCGACTGTGTAATGTGCGGAGTTTGTTCTTCAAGATGCCCTGCAGGTATTTCCCATCCTCAGGTAGGTATGCTTGCAAGAAGAATCAACGGTAAATACCTTGCTCCAAAATGCGATCACCTTGAAGACAGAGTAAAGGAAATCAATGATGGCACATTCAAAGAACTTATTGAAGGTCTTATGGGCAAACCGATTGATGAAATGAAAGAACTTTATAATACAAGAGAAATTGAGAAATAGGGAGGTGCCTTTATGTATTCAGAAAATTTTACAGAATCTATTAAACTTGTAGAAGCAGCAAGAGAAAAAAATACAAGTTTTGAGCCTGAAAGAATGACTGCAAAACAAAAGGAAGATTTGCTAAAGGCATTTCATCCTGATTACAGAGAAGATCAGTTCGATGAACTTAAAATCGGGCCTAATAAAGGGGATAAAGTTCCTTTTGAACTTGCGGCAACTCTTCAGGCACACAGCCGTATCAGGGATAAGGAAATAGATCTTACAAATCCTGATTATGATGTGGATGTACTGGTTATCGGTGGCGGTGGTGCAGGTTCATCTGCCGCAATTGAGGCACATGAATCAGGTGCAGATGTTATGGTTGTCACAAAACTCCGTATTGGTGATGCAAATACTATGATGGCAGAAGGCGGTATTCAGGCAGCTGACAAAGAAAATGACTCTCCTGCAATACACTTTGTAGATGCATTTGGTGGCGGTCATTTTGCCGCTAAGAGAGAACTTTTGTCAAAACTTGTGTGTGATGCTCCTGATGCGATTTTGTGGTTATCAGAACTTGGGGTTGAGTTTGACAAGGATGAAGAGGGAAAAATGATCACCACACACGGTGGCGGCACTTCCAGAAAGAGAATGCACGCTGCAAAGGACTATTCCGGTGCAGAAATTATGCGTACTCTACGTGATGAAGTCTTAAACAGACAGATACCCGTGGTTGACTTCACTTCAGCAATAGAACTTATTCTTGACGAAGAAGGCAAGGCAGCAGGTGCGGTTCTTCTTAATATGGAAACAGAAGAAATCCTTGTTGCAAGGGCAAAAACCGTTGTAATCGCCACAGGCGGTGCAGGAAGAATGCATTATCAGGGATTCCCGACTTCCAACCACTACGGTGCAACAGCCGACGGATTGGTGCTGGGATACCGTGCAGGAGCGAAACTTCTCTATGCAGAAACTCTGCAGTATCATCCTACAGGTGCCGCATATCCTGAGCAGATTTTCGGTGCTCTGGTTACAGAAAAGGTACGTTCACTTGGTGCAAAACTTGTAAATGCCAAGGGCGAAGTGTTTATGCATCCGTTGGAAACCCGTGATGTTTCTGCCGCATCCATTATTCGTGAATGTAATGAAAGAGGTAATGGTGTGGAAACAGGCAATGGTCTCGGTGTGTGGCTTGACACTCCTATGATAGAAAAAATCGGTGGTGAAGGCACAATCGAAAAGAGAATTCCCGCTATGATGAGAATGTTCGCTAAATACGGCATAGATATCCGCAAAGAGCCTATCATCGTATATCCTACACTTCACTATCAGAACGGCGGTCTTGATATTGATGCAGACTGTATGACAACAAATGTGGAAAACCTATTTGTTGCAGGTGAGGCAGTAGGAGGAATCCATGGCAAAAACAGACTTATGGGTAACTCACTTCTTGATATTATTGTATTTGGAAGAAGCGCCGGTAAGAATGCTGCAAAAAAGAGTAAGACCACAACTTTAGGCAAACTTACATTAAGTCATGTTGATGCTTATGAAGAAGAAATTCTCAAAGCAAATATCAATACAGAAGAAGTGTCACCAAAACTTCTTCCTGATTATACAAACAAAAGATAATCTGTTTTGTGGGGTGTGGAGATTCCGCATCCCACAAAATAAACAATATTTCTGAAAAGAGGTTTAATACAATGACATTGTTGGGTGGAGTTATTCCTATTACAGGGATAACATTTCTTCTCTTTTGTGTAATGGCAATCGCCGTTATAGGATATGCAATAGGACGTATCACAATCAAGGGTGTATCATTAGGTACTGCAGGGGTATTTCTTGTTGCACTTATCTTCGGATGCTTTTTCTATAACAATCTTATTGCACAACTTACTTTGTCATCAGGCGATGAGGCAATGAGTTATGTTTCAAATGCATTGAAGATTATTGAAAATATAGGACTTATTCTTTTTGTCACATCTGTAGGATTTATAGCAGGACCAAAATTCTTTTCAAATATGAAAAAGAATTTTAAGTCATATGTGCTTTTGGGATTTGTAATAATTGTGGCAGGTGGTATTGTTGCCATAGGATGCACATATCTTGGAATAGCCCTTGGTGAAACAGATGCAGACAAACTGGGTGCTATGATGTCGGGACTTTTTGCAGGTGCTCTTACATCTACTCCTGCTTTTTCTGCAGCCAAGGCAACTGCAGGATCAGAACTTGAATCCATTGTATCCGTAGGGTATGGTATTGCCTACATATTCGGTGTAATAGGTGTTGTGCTTTTTGTTCAGCTTATGCCGAAGATTCTCAAGGTCAATATGGATGAAGAAAAGGCAAAACTTGTCAAAGCATCAGGCGCTACGGTAAAAGAAGATTCATATAAAGGGAAACTTATTGAGATTGATGATTTCGGCATTGCGCCTTTTGCATTGGCGGCAATAATTGGAATATTTTTTGGAATGATAAAGATTCCCCTTTCATCAGATGGACTTTCGGGAACTACGTTTTCTCTCACTACTACAGGTGGATGTCTTCTTGTATCATTGGTACTGGGACATTTCGGAAGATTCGGCAGAGTTTCCGTTATGCCATCTGTTACCACTCTGAAGGTGTTCAGAGAATTTGGTCTTATGCTGTTTCTTATCGGTGCGGGAATTTCAGGCGGACAGAGATTTGTTCAGGAATTCCAGATAGCATATTTCTTCTACGGAGTGCTTATGACAATCATCCCGATGATAATAGGATTTTTCTTTGCAAAATATATTCTTAAGATTGATCTTCTGAATATTCTTGGTTCTATCACAGGCGGTATGACAAGTACACCCGCACTTGGTACACTTATTCATGTTGCAGGTACAGAGGATGTTGCAGCGGCATATGCGGCTACATATCCTATAGCACTTGTGGCAGTTGTGATAGTTTCACAGATGATAAATATTATATTTTAATTTACTTAATCCCCCGAAAAATTTCGGGGGATTGTTTTTCACGAAAAAGGATCCGTCCCTGAACCGTTAAATATTGACACAAATATAACTTTTTGATAATATGAAGTTGGAAGAATATGACTATCATAAACATAAGAATATTATTGCAAAAGTAAAGCAAGATAGTAATATATAGACACATCATTTAAAAATCATGCGAAATAGGATTTGTCCCTAAAACATAAAAGAAAGGATTATGATTATGATTGACAACAGTGCAATGTTTAAATTAAGTTACGGACTTTTTGTTCTGACTGCAAAAGAAGGGGATAAGGATAACGGTTGTATCGTAAATACCGTTACACAGATAACAGTTGACCCGATTATGATAACTGTAGCAGTCAACAAATCCAACTACACTCATGATATGATTATGAACACAAAGAAACTTAATGTTTCCGTCATTTCAGAAGATGGTGCCTTTGAAGTGTTTAAGCATTTTGGTTTTCAGTCAGGAAGAGATACAGACAAGTTTTCCAATATGACAGTAAAAAGAGCAGACAACGGCATTACCTATATCCCTTACATGACAAATGCATATATAAGTTGTGATGTGAAAGAAACTGTTGATTTTTCTACTCACACATTGTTTGTGTGCGAAGTCACAGAGACAAAAGTATTGAATGACTCAAAATCTATGACATATCAGTATTATTTTGACAATGTGAAGCCAAAACCTCAGAATGAAAAAAAGAAAACGGGCTACGTGTGTAAAATCTGTGGTTATGTATATGAAGGAGAGCCTTTGCCTGAGGATTTCATTTGTCCTTTATGCAAGCATCCTGCATCGGATTTTGAGAAAATACAGTAGAAAAGCCTTGCATTATGTATAATAATGTGATAATATATGTATGATTATGAATAAATTCAAATTTTATACATAAACATACCTTACGAAAAGGAGAAAGATAAATGGAATGGTTAAGTCTGTGGTGGGCAGGAATAGTAGATAAATTTATTTTCTGCTTTATTGAAGACGACAGATATATGCTCTTGGTAAAGGGTATCGGTGTCAGCATAAAGGTTTCACTTCTTGCAATAACAATCGGTATTGTAATAGGTCTGCTTATTGCATTGTGCAATCTTTCAAAGAATAAACTTCTCAATTCAATAGGAACAGTTTATACAGATGTTATCAGAGGTACACCTTCTGTTACACAACTTATGATTATCTACTTTGTTATCTTTGCATCTGTCGAACTTGAAAAATGGATTATTGCGGCGATTGCATTTGGTATCAATTCCGGTGCATATGTATCAGAGATTATAAGAGCAGGTATTTTGTCTATAGATATCGGTCAGACAGAAGCAGGCCGTTCACTTGGTCTTAACGGAAGACAGACAATGATGAGAATCGTTCTTCCTCAGGCTGCCAAGAATATCTTCCCTGCATTTTGTAACGAATTTATCGTTCTTATCAAAGAAACTGCCATTGTAGGTTACGTCGGTCTTGTGGATATCCAGAAGGCGGGCGATATGATAAGAAGTACTACATATACAGCATTTATGCCATTGATTGGTACAGCCATAATCTACTTTGTACTTATTAAGATTCTAACAATCCTTCTCGGTCGCATAGAAGCGATCTTAAGGCGTTCAGATAACAGATAGTCGGGAGGGAAAGAAATGATAAAGGTCAATAATTTACACAAAAGTTTCGGTAACCTTGAGGTGCTATCAGGCATAGACGAGCATATCAAACCGGGCGAAGTTGTTGTTGTGATCGGTCCTTCAGGATCGGGAAAAAGTACATTCTTAAGATGTCTCAATCTTCTGGAAGTACCTACCAGCGGAGAAATCTACATAGATGACGAATGTATCAACGCTCCCAAGGTGGATGTAAACAAAATCAGACAGAAAATGGGCATGGTATTTCAGAGATTCAACCTCTTCAATCACCTGTCCATTATGGATAATATCACTTTGGCACCTACACTTCTTAAAAAGATGACCAAAGAACAGGCGAAAGAAAAAGCACTGGGGCTTCTTGAAACAGTAGGGCTTGTAGATAAGGCAGATTCTTATCCTGCACAACTTTCCGGTGGACAGATGCAGAGAGTTGCCATCGCAAGAGCATTGGCAATGGAGCCTGAAATAATGCTTTTTGACGAGCCTACATCAGCCCTGGATCCCGAAATGGTAGGAGAAGTGCTTGATGTTATGAAAGACCTTGCCAAATCCGGTATGACTATGGTAGTAGTCACACACGAAATGGGATTTGCAAGAGAAGTGGGAACAAGGGTACTCTTTATGGATCAGGGCGTGATTATGGAATCAGGTACACCTGAAGAAATTTTTTCAAACCCAAAGAACGAAAGGACAAAAGAGTTCTTAAGCAAAGTATTGTAATTTGAGAGTTTACATAGTAAATTCTTTAATTAATATTTATTTAAAAAAGGAGTAAACAAACATGAAAAAACTTTTATCAGTAGTATTGGCAGTTGTTATGCTCGTTGCTGTATTCACAGCATGTTCATCAACTGAAACAGCATCAATCAAATTCGGTACAAACGCTGAATTCCCTCCATTTGAGTTTATCAAAGCAGGCGGCGTAATCGGTGACTTCGATGGTATCGATATGGCAATCGCAGATCAGATCGGTAAAGACATCGGCAAAGAAGTTAAGATCGAAAACATGGAATTCGGTTCTCTTCTCGCTGCATTGGAAAACGGTCAGATAGATGCGGTTATCGCAGGTATGACTGTAACTGAAGAAAGACTCAAATCAGTAGATTTCTCTGAATCATATTATGTTGCAACACAGGTTATGATTGTTAAGGAAGATTCCGATATTGCAAAGGCTTCTGATATGGAAGGCAAAAAGATCGCAGTTATCGAAGGATATACAGGAGAAACAGTTGTTAAGGACACTCTTGGATATGAATACATCTCATTCAAGAAGGGCACAGACGCTATCATGGAACTTGTTAATGGCAAAGCAGATGTTGTTGTTATCGACTCTGCAACAGCAGGCAAGTATGTAGAAGATAACGAAGGCCTTAAGATTGTAGAAGACAACGAAGCATTTGGTGTTGAAGAATACGCTATTGCTATCAAGAAGGGCAACACAGAACTTCTTGAAAAAGTAAACGCTTCTATCAAGAAAATGAAAGAAGAAAAGAAAATCGAAGAATTTTCAGCAAAATATCTTGGATAATTGATATCACATTAAAAGCGGTGCAGAGTTTCTGCATCGCTTTTATAATGGATAAGGAAATAAATTAACAAAAAGCAAAAAAGTTTTACAAAATTCTTGACAAATTTATATGCAGGTTATATAATAGACACATAGTTTTTAATACATACAAAGACGATGACCAGAAACAAGTAGGGATATTTCGAACCTTGAGAGAGTTGCCGGTTGCTGCGAGGCAATGGGGAGGATATCACTGAATACATTTTGCGAGTTGTGCACCGAAATGACAGTAGGCTGCAACGGGTGTGCCCGTCATAGCACTAAGGTATATGGCTATATGCTCCGTACCTGATGAGGTTACTCCTGTGAGGGAGTGACGAACCAGAGGTGGTACCGCGAGACTTTTTTATCTCGTCCTCAGGATTATTCTTGGAGGGTGAGATTTTTTTTTACCCTTTAAGGACTCATTATTATTCTACAGAAGAAAGGGTGGTTTAAATGGTATTAAAAATTAGTATGTTGGTTTTATTTTTTGCAATAATGGTGGGAGTTGGCTTCTATTGTAAGAAAAGTTCCACAGATGTGTCAGGCTTTGTACTGGGTGGCAGAAGTGTAGGTCCATGGCTTACAGCATTTGCTTACGGCACATCATATTTCTCAGCAGTAATTTTCGTAGGTTATGCAGGACAGTTCGGATGGAAGTTCGGTATTGCATCCACATGGATCGGTATCGGCAATGCTGTATTGGGTTCACTTCTTGCATGGATTGTACTTGGAAGAAGAACAAGACTTATGTCACAGCATCTTGAGACAAAAACTATGCCTGAATTCTTCGGCAAAAGATATATGAGCACATCACTTAAGATTGCAGCATCTGCTCTTGTGTTTGTGTTCCTCATTCCTTATACTGCATCACTTTATAATGGTCTTTCAAGACTTTTCTCCATGGCATTTCCGGGTATTGACTATTCCGTATGTGTTGTGGTAATGGCAATTCTTACAGGTATCTACGTTATAGCAGGTGGATATATGGCTACTGCTATCAACGATTTCATACAGGGAATTATAATGATAATAGGTATTGTTGCAGTTATTGCATCGGTACTTTCCATGAATGGGGGATTTGTTGAGTCTCTTAACGGACTTGCAATGATCGAACACTCTGACGGTGTTCCGGGAGTATTCAATTCGTTCTTTGGTCCTGATCCTCTGAACCTTCTCTTCGTTGTAATTCTTACATCTCTGGGCACATGGGGACTTCCTCAGATGGTCCAGAAGTTTTATGCAATCAAAAGTGAAAAGGACATCAACAAAGGAACAGTTGTTTCAACAGTTTTTGCAGTTATAGTTGCAGGAGGATGTTATTTCCTTGGCGGATTCGGACGTCTCTTCACAGACAGACTTACATTCAATCCTGACGGATCTATCGTAGGCGGATTTGACTCAATTATCCCTACAATGCTTGAAGGTCTTCCTGATTTCCTTATAGCAGTTGTAATTATACTTGTGCTTTCTGCATCTATGAGTACACTTTCATCACTTGTTCTTGCATCAAGTTCAACACTTACACTTGACTTTATTAAAGGTCACGTGATAAAAGATATGACAGAGAAAAAACAGGTACTCATTATGAGAATACTTATTGTCGTGTTTATTGTGATTTCTGCTTTCATTGCTATCAATAAGGACAAACTTAGTGCAATAGCAGATATGATGGGTATTTCATGGGGTGCTCTTGCAGGTGCATTTCTTGCTCCGTTCCTTTTCGGTCTTTACTGGAAAAAGGCAACCAAGACATCTGTCTGGGCTAGTTTCATATTCGGTGCAGGAATTATGATACTTAATATGCTTTTAAGACCAAGTTTCCCTGCTATTTTGCAGTCGCCTGTTAACTGTGGTGTGATTGCAATGCTTGGCGGACTTATAATAGTACCTGTAGTAAGTTGGATTAGTCCGAAACTTCCTGGAGAATTAACTGACGATATGTTCTCCTGCTACGAAAAGGAAGTTATGGTTCAGTCAAAAGAATCATTAGGTAAATAAATAATAATACCATAAGGTGTAGGAATTTTTCTTACGCCTTTGAGTAGTTTTTGAAAGGGTAGAAAAAAATATGCCAATTACAGAAATTTTGCAAAAAAATGCAGACTTTTATCCATTGGATGTAAGTCTTGTAGAAATCAATCCTGAGAAGGAAACTCACGGAAGAATGACCTGGAGAGAATATTCTCTTATTGAGTCAACTCACAAAGAAGCCTACAGAAGAGAAATCACCTGGAGTGAATTCAACAAAAAGGCAAACAGATTTGCAAATCTTCTCCTTACAAGAGGTATCAAGAAAGGAGATAAGGTGGCTATTCTTCTTATGAACTGTCTCGAATGGCTTCCCATATACTTCGGTATATTGAAGACCGGAGCACTTGCTGTTCCTCTCAATTACCGTTATACTGCAGATGAAATCAAATACTGTGTCAATCTTGCAGATGCAACATCCATCATCTTCGGACCTGAATTTACAGGCAGAATAGAAGAAATCTGTGACAGAATCCCCAAGATAGAATCGTGGTTTTATGTAGGTGAGGATTGTCCTTCATTTGCAGAAAGTTATGACAAACTGGTTACATACTGCTCAACCAAAGCACCTGAAATCAAACTTACTGACGATGACGAAGCGGCAATTTATTTTTCATCAGGTACAACAGGATTTCCTAAGGCTATCATCCATTCACACAGAGCCCTGATGCATGCGGCAATGACCGAACAGGCACATCACTCACAGACAAAGGATGATGTGTTCCTTTGCATACCGCCTCTTTATCACACCGGTGCCAAGATGCATTGGTTCGGAAGTTTCCTTGTAGGCGGAAAATCTGTTATCTTAAAAGGTGTGAAACCTGAGTGGATTCTCAAGGCAGTATCAGAAGAGAAATGTACTATAGTATGGCTTCTTGTTCCATGGGCTCAGGATATTCTTGACACCCTTGACAGAGGAGATCTTAAGATGGAAGATTATGAACTTTCTCAATGGAGACTTATGCATATCGGTGCTCAGCCTGTGCCAAAGAGTCTTATCAAAAGATGGTTCGAAAGATTCCCTTCACATCAGTATGACACAAACTACGGCTTGTCAGAGTCCATAGGACCCGGTTGTGTTCACCTTGGCGTGGAAAACCCTCACAAGGTAGGTGCTATCGGTAAGGCAGGCTTCGGTTGGGAAACAAAGATTGTAAACCCTGACAGAACAGAAGTTACAAAAGGTGATGTGGGTGAACTTGCAGTCAAAGGTCCCGGCGTTATGATTTGTTATTACAAAGACGAAAATGCCACAAATGATGTCCTTTCAGACGGGTGGCTTTATACAGGGGATATGGCTATGGAAGATGAAGACGGATTTATCTATCTTGTAGATAGAAAGAAAGATGTCATCATATCCGGCGGTGAAAATATATATCCTGTACAGATAGAAGATTTTATCAGAAAGCACGATTCTGTAAAAGACGTTGCAGTTATCGGTATTGCCGATGCACGTCTTGGCGAAGTGTCTGCAGCAATTATTGAGGTAAAGGAAGGCAAGAGCCTTACGGAGGGAGAAATCACAGACTTCTGTTATGATCTTCCAAGATACAAAAGACCCCGCAAATATATATTTGCAGATATTCCGAGAAACCCCACCGGAAAAATCGAGAAGCCAAAACTTCGTCAGATTTACGGCGGCGGAAATCTTGTTGCTAAACAGAATGAAATTGAGTAGGAGGAAATAATATGAAAAAACTTATGCTGGGTAATGCGGCAGTTGCACAGGGTGCTTATGAAGCCGGTGTAAAAGTCGTTGCATCATACCCCGGAACTCCAAGTACAGAAATCACAGAAAACATCGCAAAATATGATGCAGATAAAGTCTATTGTGAATGGGCACCAAACGAAAAGGTGGCTGCAGAAGTGGCTATAGGTGCGTCTGTCGGCGGTGCGAGAGCAATGAGTTGTATGAAACACGTTGGTCTTAATGTAATGGCAGACCCTGTATTTACGGTAAGTTATATGGGTGTAAACGGCGGTCTTGTGTTCTGTGTGGCAGATGACCCGGGAATGCATTCTTCACAGAATGAACAGGATTCACGTCATTATGCAAAGGCGTCAAAGATTTTTATGCTTGAGCCTGCTGATTCATCTGAATGTAAAGAATATACAAAAGTTGCATTCGAACTTTCAGAGAAGTTTGACTCGCCTGCATTTATCCGTCTTTCCACAAGAGTATCCCACTCACAGAGCATGGTGGAAATCTCAGACAGAGAAGAACAAGAACTCAAACCCTACGAAAAGAATGTTCCGAAGAATGTTATGATGCCTGCAAACGCTATCAAACGTCACGTGGTAGTAGAAGAAAGACTTAAGGCTATAAAGGAATATGTGAAGACTACCGATATAAACAAAATTGAGGATAACGGTTCCAAAATCGGTGTGATTACAGCAGGTATTTCATATATGTATTCAAAAGAAGCCCTTGGCGATAAAGTAAACTATTTAAAACTCGGTATGGTTTATCCACTATGTGATGATACAATCAGAGAATTTGCATCAAAATGCAGTAAGATATATGTTGTAGAAGAACTTGATCCATTCATCGAAGAATATGTCAAGTCACTTGGTATAGAAGTAATCGGAAAAGAAGTATTCACACTTCTTGGCGAATACACACCTCAGATGATAGGAGAAAAAGTCCTTGGAGAGAAAAGTGCAGACTTCGAAGAAATCTCTGAAGCAATACCTATGCGTCCGCCTGTGCTTTGCCCGGGATGTCCGCACAGAGGTACATTCTACGTACTCAAAAAACTTGGCCTTACAGTATCAGGGGATATCGGATGCTATACTCTCGGTGCAGTAGCACCACTTGCAAGTGTTGATACTACCATCTGTATGGGTGCATCAGTAAGCGCAGGTCTTGGTATGGCGAAGGCAAGAGGAGAAGAATTCAATAAGAAACTTGTGTCTGTAATCGGTGATTCCACATTTATGCATTCAGGTATTACAGGTCTTGTGGATATTGTATATAACAAAGGCAACAATACAGTTATTATCCTTGATAACTCTATTACAGGTATGACAGGTCATCAGGATAACCCCACTACAGGCAAGACCATCAGAGGAGAAGCCACACGTCAGGTTGACCTTATTGCCCTTTGTAAGGCAGTAGGAATCGAGCACGTGACAGTTTGTGATCCATTTGATGTAAAGGCATTCGAAAAGGTTGTAAAAGAAGAAACAGAAAGAGAAGCACCTTCTGTAATCATTGCACAGAGACCTTGTGCACTTCTTAAATCTGTGAAATATTCAGGCGTGTGCCAAATCAATCAGGATAAGTGCAAAAACTGTAAGATGTGTATGAAACTTGGTTGTCCTGCTATTTCTGTAAGCGACAATGTTGTAAAAATTGATAAGACACAGTGTAACGGTTGCGGTCTTTGCACAAATGTATGTCCGTTCGGTGCAATAGAAAAGAAGGAGGACTAATACTATGACAAAAAACATTATGATAGTAGGTGTTGGCGGTCAGGGTACACTCCTTGCCAGCAGAATTCTTGGAAATACAGTAATAAATGAAGGCTATGATGTGAAGGTTTCAGAAGTACATGGTATGAGCCAGAGAGGCGGGAGCGTTGTTACCTATGTAAAATACGGTGACAAGGTGTATTCACCGATTATCGGCAAAGGCGAAGCGGATATCATCCTTGCTTTTGAAACACTTGAAGCATACCGTGCTCTTCCATATCTTAAAAAAGGCGGCACAATGATAGTAAATGATCAGGTGATAAATCCTATGCCCGTTATCACAGGTGCGGCGGAATACCCTGAAAACATCATAGAAAAACTTAAATCAAAGATAAATCTTCTGGACCTTGATGCCCTGACTCTTGCAAAGGAAGCAGGCAATCAGAAAGCAGTCAATGTTGTACTTATAGGTGTTATGGCAAAAAATACCGATATCGCTTATGAAAAGTGGATAGAAACAATCAAAACAACCGTTCCTGAGAAATTCCTTGAAGTAAATCTTAAGGCATTTGACTTGGGATACAATCTGTAAGAAAGGTCTGATAAGAATGAAATTTGGAATATCTGACAGAATGTCAAAAATGAAAGGCTCTGCAATAAGAGAAATATTCAAACTTGCAGGCGATCCCAAGGTAATCTCCCTTGCAGGCGGAAACCCTGCACCGGAACTTTTCCCCAACAAAGAACTTTCTGAAATCGCAAAGGAACTTCTTGAGAACAACCCTGTTCTTTCACTTCAGTATGGTGTTACAGACGGATATGTGCCATTAAGAGACCTTGTGAAAGAAAGACTCAGAACAAAGGAAAATATCGGCACAGAAGATGATGAACTTATCATAGTATCAGGCGGTCAGCAGGGAATAGAACTTGTGACAAAGGTTCTTATCAATGAAGGGGATGTGGTTATTGTAGAAGAACCAAGCTTCATTGGTGCTACAAATGCATTCCGTTCATACAATGCAAAACTTGTAGGCGTACCTATGGAAGATGACGGACTTTGTGTGGAAGAACTAAAAAAAGCAATCAGAGAAAACAAAAATGCAAAGATTCTCTACACTATCCCTACATTCCAGAATCCATCAGGAAACACAATGAGCCTTGATAAAAGAAAAGAAGTATATGAAATCTGCAAGGAAAACAATATCCTCATTATAGAGGATAATCCATATGGTGAACTTTCCTTTACTGACGAAAAAATCCCTACCATCAAATCTATGGATACTGATGGCATCGTTGCATACTGCGGTTCATTCTCCAAGGTTATCGCACCGGGACTTCGTGTAGGATTCTGTATAGCACCAAAGGAACTTATTGCAAAGATGGTTGTTGCAAAACAGGTAAGTGATGTTCACACAAGTATGCTTCCTCAACTTCTTGTGTATGAATTTATGAAAAGATATAATCTTGACGAATATATCGAAAGAAACAGAAAACTTTATGCACACAAATGTCAGACTATGCTTGATGCAATAGAAGAATACTTCCCGAAGAGTATAAAACATACATCACCTAAGGGAGGACTCTTTGTATGGTGTGATATGTGCGGAGACTATGACACAGGCGAAATTGCCAAAGAAGTTGTGAAGGACAATGTGGTATTTGTTCCAGGTTCTACATTTATGGTAGATATGGAGAAAAAATGCTCATGCTTCAGACTGAATTATTCCACAATGAGCGATGAAAAGATCGTAGAAGGAATAAAGATTCTCGGCAATGCGCTTAAAAAGATTGTTGAATAATACAAATAAGGGAACTGTAAAAAATATGATATGCACTCCAAAAGTGTCTAACTTTTGAGGTGCATATCATTAAGTTTTTCACATCCTCTTTTGATATGGTTTTTATCTCTTTTGGCGAATATTCCGTCTCTTTTTTAAATGCTTTTGAAAAAGTGAAAGGATCGTCAAAGGACAGATGTTCCGCAGTATATTTCACAGCAGCGCCTTTTTTTAGCATTGCAACGGCATGGTTCATCTTGATATATAAGATATATTTCTTTGTAGGTATTACGAATTTTTCTGAAAAGACCTTTGTAAGATGTTTTCTGTTGATACTAAATGCCTTCGCAATGTCATTTATCTGAAGTTTATTCTGATAGTTTGTGTATATATAATCTTTTTTTCAGGAGTTGTTTTTATGTCGTGAGAGTCTGACAGTTGAATATAGAGAAGATATATTTGAGAAATCACGTATTCTTCTGTGTATTTTTCTTTTTCAAAAGCAGACATAAGATTCATAAATATTTCCGGGGAAATATTTCCCACAGTATCAAAATGTGCGAAATTCTCTGCGAAATCTCCGTCAAAGGACACCCATATGTAATGCCAGGGGTCCGTATGATGAGATGCATAGGATATATTGTCGCCTTTTTTCACTATGAAGTAATGATCTTTTGTAAGGTGATATTCCTTTCCGTTGATTATTGCCTTTCCTTTGCCTGAAACAATATAGTGGATAAGGTAGTCCTTCTTTAAACTGTAATAGTATGATTTTTCAGGTTTGTGTTACTGCCATCACAGTTGAATAGGGTGCAGATCCGTGAAATTTCTGTTTTTAAACCTGATAACATCACATTCCACATATTCACCTCTGTAGTGGTATTCTTATACAAAACCGTGAAAATTAAAGTTATAAAATATGATTCTTTTTGAACACTTTTACAAGAATTATACCCAAAATCATACCGAAGATGCCCTGAATGGCATTTGCAGGAATGTTTATAAGTGACGGATAAAATCCATACACAAATCCTTCGAATATGTAATAGCCCATAACCATAATTATCTCTGAGACTATTCCACTGAGTATTCTTGATGTGAAATCTTTTGTATGCTTTGCCAGTAATTTATACATATGGTATGCCACGTATGCCATAAGACCTTTGATTATAAATGTTATCGGTGCATATAGTGCAAACCCTGAAAATATGTCTGCAAGAGAAGAACCGATTGCAGAGGATATAAACCCGTACAATGGTCCCATAAGCCATCCTGACAAAAGCACGATTGCATCACCGAGGTTAAGATATCCTTCCATAGGGGAGGGAACTTTTATTATCATTGTCACCACACAACATAGTGCAGCCATCATAGATGACATAACGATTTTCTGTGTTTTTGTTTTCATAATGTATCATTCCTTTATTGTTGCAAATACTACTTCGCCGTCATTGTCTTTGCAAAGTACGGTTTTGTATTCGCCTGTAAGATCTTTGTCCGTTTTCACCAGGACTTTGATGTATTCGTTACTTGTGCCTTCGAAGTATCCGTCCTTTGTTCTCTGTTCAAAAAGAACCTGAAGTTCTTTTCCTTTATGCATATCAAGATAAGATTTTTTAAGGCACTTTACAGTATCGGACATCTCTTTGTTTCTTATATCCTTGATATTTTCGGGTATCTGATTTTCCATTCTGTCCGCCACAGTACCCTTTCTTCTGGAATAAGAAAACACGTGAGCATCTGCGAAGTTTATTTCTTTCATAAACTGAAGAGAAGTCCTGAATTCTTCTTCTGTTTCTCCCGGAAATCCTACCATAATGTCCGTAGCAATGGCAGGGTTAGTGAAATATTTTCTCAAACTTTCCACGCTTATTTTATAGTCATTAGTGAGATACTTTCTGTTCATTCTTTTTAAGGTTTCGTCACACCCTGACTGAAGAGATATGTGGAAATGATTGCAGACTTTATTTGTATCTGCCATTCTCTTTACGAAGTCTTCTGTAAGGATTCTTGGCTCGATTGAGCCTAAACGGATTCTTTTTACTTTGTCTTTTTTTGCGATTTCCTCTATCACATCGATAAGGGATATTCCGTCTTTGTCAAGTCCGTAGGATGCTATGTGGATTCCTGTAAGGATAAATTCAGAAAACCCTTCATCTGTGAGTTTATCTACTTCCAAAAGGATATTCTCAATATCCCTGCTCCTTACTCTTCCTCTGGCATAAGGGATGATGCAGTATGAGCAAAATGAATTGCACCCGTCCTCTATCTTTATATACGCTCTTGTTTTTTCTCTGTGAGTGGATACTTCCATTTCGGTATATTCTTTTTTCTTGGCGATATCTTCTATAAGGATATTCTGATTATCAGTTTTTGCCTTTTCTACAAGTGATACAATATCTTCCTTGTGAGTATTTCCGATAATTACATTTACCCCCGGGATTTTTTTCACTTCATCAGATGATACCTGAGAATAGCACCCTGCAACAGCAATAATCCCATCAGGATTTTTCTTTCTTGCACGGTTTATCATCTGACGTGACTTTTTGTCACCGGTATTTGTTACCGAACAGGTGTTTATCACATATATATCGGATATTTCATTGAAATTTTTTATTTGGTATCCGCTTTTTTTGAAAAGTTCTTCCATTACCTCGGTTTCGTATTGGTTTACTTTGCATCCGAGAGTACAGAAAGCCACAGTTTTCATATAGTTTTCATTCCTTCTGATATTAGTTTTTGGTATGATATTATTTTATTTTTATTGCACATATTCTGCATCCTCTTGTGCCTACCACAAGTGTGTCTTCAAATACTGCAGGAGATGCTTCCACATTTGAGCCGATGTTTACAGATGTAAGATATGTGCCGCTTTTTCCATCTATAAGTTTCACGTTTCCTGCGCTATCACATATTATAATATACCCTTTGCCCTGATTTGTATATACTGGGGCAGGAGAACTCCATGTGTAACTGTTCATTGTATGTTCCCATACCACATTTCCTGTTTCCTTGTCAAATGCAATGAGCAATCCCTTATATGGGGTAGGTGTGGATGCAATGTTAAAGAAAATAAGGTTTTCAATGTCGCTGCCTTTCTTTCCGATGGCAGGGGATGACTGCACACCACCTGAATTGTCGCCGTTTCTTACACAAGGATATGTATTTGACCAGAGAATATCTCCGCATTTTGCATCAAGTTTGAATATTGTGGTACTTCCTATTGAATCTTCTGCAGTCCATCTTAGGGCAGGTGCAGTATATATAGCACCTTCGCAGTCTTCTGTCCATTCAAATACAGGAGTTGAGTTGGAATCATCAAGGATATTTTTAGCCCACACAAGTTCCATGGTATTAAGGTCTATACAGAACATCATTCCGCTGTTTTCTGTTACATAGAGATGATTTCCCACCGCTACGCAACTGCTTTCGAATCCGTGCCATCTTCCCTTGTCTGTAAGGGCTGTTCTGTAGCGGCATTTCGCCACATTTTCAGGATTGATGGTGATTTTTCCGTTTTCTGCATCATAGACGGTGTTGAGTTTTATTGTATAAAGGATACCGTTTTCTCCCGGCCATATAAGTGTGTCTGTTTCCCCATCTATTATAGGTGATGAGTCAAAAGCCGCCCATCCTCTCAAAGCCTGGGGATCTAAACCCGACTGCTCATATATGACTTTGTTTTCTATAAGATCTATTGCATACATTCTCTGGCTCTTTTCATCTGTAGCAATGCCTGAGCCTATGTACATAATCGGATATCCTCTGGGGTCAAGTGTGCCTGTACCTTTAAAAGTCATACCAACATTCAGTTTGTCTCGGGTAGGTGTTCCGTCTTCAAGATCATAGAAGTAAATATTTCCGTCCATAGTGGCATATATTACTTCTGCAAGGTTTTCCTTTTGCTTTTTCTCAGGAAAGATATTCATTATCTCTCTTGTTTCCCTTGCCCATCTTACAATAAGGGGCTGACCTGACCATCCGCAGCCTGACCAGTCGCCAAGAGTGCCGATACTGTGTTGCCAGATTATATCAAGGGAATTGTCTTTTATATCCACAGTTCCGTATGTGGGACTGTTTCTGTAATTGTTTCCGCGAAATGTGGTGACACCTTCATTCAGATAGTAATAGTTTGCATGTTCAAAATATATATCCTTTTCCCGTCTGAATGAATCAACAGGCTGATTGTTTTCAAATATCTCCCATATTACTGACCAGTTTTTTGGATCGGAGTCCTCATTTGATAAGGGGGATATAGTGTATTCTGTTTCTTTTTTTGGTTTTGGTGCAGGAGTATTTTCGTATCCTGCAGGTATATTTGACTGCCTGCAACCTGCAAGAATAATCACAAGTAGTAAGACAGAAAGACATTTTTTCATAGATTGTCACCTCATACAAGTATATACACTATGCATTCTACCATTTTTTTTGACATAAATCAACACAAACCGACCAAAAAAACAACAAAAAACATTTGACATACTTTGGGTTTTGTTGTATTATCTAAATATGAGTGTATTACACTTTACTTAAAGTCAGAGAGGAGCATTTGAGATGAAAACATTTAACATTTTATTGAAAGAAATCAATGATGTAAAGAATTTTGTAAACATTGTGTGCCGTTTTGATACAGAAATGGATCTTGCTTCAGGAAGATACGTAGTTGATGCCAAGTCAATTATGGGTATTTTCAGTCTTGATCTTACCAAGCCTATCAAGGCAGAAATTGTTTCAGATAACGGCGATGCAGATGCACTTGTGAAGGAACTTGCACCATATATCGTAGATTGATAAACAATAAGTTTACATACATTTATAGCGTCGTGTAATCGACGCTATATGTTTTTGGAGGATAAGATGGAACATCATATATACAGACCTACAGAATTTGAATTACAGATTGCAGTTTTGTATGTGATAAAGAATATTAGATCTATAGTGGATGCACAGATGGTTTCATCCTGTATTTCCTCATGCCTTGATGCCAATTTCTTTGAAGTGGGAGATGCTGCCCAGAAGTTAACTGAAGCAGACAATATCAAAGAACTTAAGGTGGAAGGTAAATATGGCTTTTCTCTTACGGATAAGGGCGAAGAAACTGTGGAATATTTCTACAATTCACTTCCGTTCAGTATCAGGGAAAAACTTATCACCGCCTGCGAAGATATAAACAAAAAACTCAAAATCGAAAAGCAGGTTGTAGCAGAGCCTGTTCCCATTGATGATCACACTTATATGGCACATCTTGAGATAAATGAGGCAGACAGACCGATGTTTAAACTGGACCTTACGGTGGGCGGACTTGAAACTGCAAGAGAATGCTGCAAGATATTCAAAGATAATAACGAAAAAATATATCAGGAAATATTCAGAATTATGTTTGAAGAACCTGAAATGAAAGATGAATAATATATAAGATTCACATACCGGTACAGGAAGTTTTTTCTGTATCGGTTTTTATTTTTTCGTGATAAAAAATACTAATTAAAGGTTGATTTGATAAGCATTTTATGATATAATTACTTAATAATGCTTTCAGGAGATAAAAATGTCAAAAAGAGAAGAAATTATAGTCTCGGATGAAGAGATTTCAAGACAAAAACAGTTTTGTAATAATATAAAGTTAATACTTGAAAATAAACACAGAACCTTCTATGCATTTGTGGAAACATACGGTTGTGCCCAGAATGTAAACGACGGGGAAAAACTTCAGGGGATGCTTCTTGATATGGGGTATCTTCTTACAGAAGATAAGGAAAAGGCGGATGTGATTATTTACAACACCTGTGCCGTAAGAGAAAATGCCGAACTGAAAGTCTTCGGCAATATCGGAGCACTCAAAAATCTCAAAAGGAAAAATCCTGACCTTATCATAGGCGTGTGCGGATGTATGATTCAACAGGAACACATTGTAAAGAAAATGAGACGATCATTTCCTTTTGTCAATCTTATTTTCGGCACACATGCCCTTTATCGTTTCCCGGAAATTCTTCACAATGCCTTTCTTGGTGAGAAAAGGGTCATAGATGCAGAGAACTCTGACGGAAGAATTGCCGAAGAGATTCCCGTATATCGTGACGGAAGTGTGTGTGCAGGGGTTTCTGTAATGTATGGCTGCAACAATTTCTGCACATATTGTATAGTACCTTATGTAAGAGGCAGAGAAAGAAGCAGAGATGTTTCACATATTATAGAAGAAGTAAGACTCCTTGCGGATAAAGGGGTAAAAGAAGTAACACTTTTGGGACAGAATGTGAATTCCTACGGCAAGGATATAGAGGGTGGTCTTGATTTCGCAGATTTGCTAAAGGAAGTTTCCAAGGTAGATGGAATCCAAAGAATCCGCTTTATGACAAGTCACCCAAAGGACTTAAGCGACAAACTCATAGATACAATCGCTACCACACCTAAGGTATGCAAACAACTTCATCTTCCCATCCAATGCGGAAGCGACAGTGTACTTAAAACTATGAACAGAAAATATACAAGAGATGAGTACCTTGAAAAAATCAGAAAAGTCAAAGAGAGAATCCCAGGTATCACCCTTACCACAGACATTATAGTGGGATTTCCTACAGAGACAAATGAGGATTTTGAATATACAATCGATGTTTTAAGTAAAGTGCGCTATGATGTAATATTTTCTTTCATATACTCAAAGAGAGTAGGCACACCTGCCGCAGTAATGGATGATGTGATCAGTGCTGAAGATAAGAAAAGAAATTTTGACAGAATGCTTGAAGTACAAAACACAATTTCTGCCGAAATAAACAAAGAATATGAAGGCAACACCTACCCGGTGCTTGTAGAAGGGTTAAGTAAGAACAACCCCGAATACCTTACGGGAAGGACAGACGGCGGAAAACTTGTTCACTTTAAGGGAGACGAAAGTCTCAAAGGACAGATTGTAAATATAAAAATCACCACAGCCCATACATGGTCATTGTATGGAGATTTGTGTGAATAAAACAAAAGGAGATTTAAGAAATGTCACAGATTATTGAAAAAGCAAAAGAACTTGGAATGCTCATCAAGGAAAGCGATGAACTTAAAGAATACAAAGAAGCAGAAGCGGCTCAGCTTGATGACAAAGAAGCAGTAGAACTTATGATGGAGTATCATAATACTCAGGAAGAACTTTCAAAAGAGGCAGCAGATCCCAATATCACAAAGGAAAAATACGAAGAACTTAACGTAAAGGCTCAGGCTGCTTTCGGTAAGATTATAAAGAATCCAAGTATTCAGAGATATATTCAGGCGCAACAGAATTTTTCAAACCTTATGAATCAGGTAAACACTATTCTTTCATACTACATTACAGGTGAAGAAGAATCAGGTTGCGGCGGAAACTGTTCAGGCTGTTCAAGTTGTTCAGGCTGCCACTAGTAGTTAATTTTTACGAAAGAGAGAATCGTTATGCAACAAAAATCAGGTCTCACCACTATGATGAGACAGTATCTTGAGATAAAAGAACAACATAAAGACTGTATAGTATTTTTCAGACTCGGGGACTTTTACGAGATGTTTTTTGATGATGCAAAGACTGCATCAAGAGAACTCGAACTTACTCTTACAGGCAGAAACTGCGGTCTTGAAGAGAGAGCGCCTATGTGCGGTGTTCCTTTTCACAGCGCCAACGGTTATATTGCCAAACTTGTAAAGAAGGGTTACAAAGTCGCTATATGCGAGCAGATGGAAGACCCTTCTATGACAAAGGATATTGTCAAGAGGGAAGTAATCCGTATTATCACACCCGGTACTGCCAATATGGATGCAGTCCTTACAGGAAGTGACAATAATTACCTTGCAGTAGTATATCTTGATGATCACGACTTCGGTGTGTGCTTCACAGATGTATCCACAGGGGAAATGTTCTGTACAGAAGGACGAAATGATATGGCGGAGGCAAGACTGTCAAATGTACTTGCCTGCTTTTCTCCTACAGAAATTGTTGTAAACGATAAAGCGGTTAAATTCAGAAAACTCTTTGACAATCTGTTGCATAAATTCAATTTCTATATGTCTTATTATCCTGATTCATCATTTGATGAGGATATGAGCACATGGAAAATATCTGAGAAATTCGGTATGGCATCCCAGAGTACAAACGAACTCTCAGACAGACACTTTGCTAAGAGAGCAGTAGGTGCTTCTCTCAAATTCTTAAACGAAACACAAAAAGTAGATTTATCCCATATAAACAAAGTATCATTTTATCTTTCGGAAGAATATATGGAGATAGATGCTTCCTCAAGAAGAAACCTTGAAATCACCGAAACCCTTCGTGACAAGACAAAAAAAGGCTCTCTTCTTGGTATCCTTGACAAGACAAAGACCTCGATGGGTTCACGTCTTATCAAAAAATGGGTGGAACAGCCTCTCATTGATTCAAAGGAAATCAACTTAAGACTCGATGCAGTAGAAGAACTTGAATCAAACCCTTATAAGAGGGAAGAACTTGCAGGACTCTTGAGAGGTATTACAGATATAGAAAGAATTATATCCAAGATAGTATATCAGAGTGCAAATGCAAGAGACTTTGTATCTTTGAAAAATTCTCTTAAATATATCCCCGATATCATAAGTCTTATTTCTGATTCAAAGAGCGATATGATATCCAATATATATTCAAACTTCGATCCTCTTGATGATATATACAAACTCATTGACTCTGCATTTGTAGAAGATGCCCCCACCACAGTAAAAGAGGGCGGTATGATCAAAGAAGGATTTGACAAAAATCTTGATTCCTTAAGAGAACTGGCAGGCAACTCTGCATCAGTCATTGCAGAAATCGAAGGAAGAGAAAGAGAAGCCACAGGGGTGAAAAACCTTAAGGTTTCATACAATAAGGTCTTTGGATATTATATCGAAATATCCAAGTCAAATATTGACAAAGCACCTGATCACTACATAAGAAAGCAGACTCTTACAAACTGTGAAAGATATATTACACAGGAACTGAAAGAACTTGAATCTACAATTCTTGGTGCCAAGGAAAAAATCTTTGCCCTTGAATACGAAGATTTCACATCTGTAAGAAATGCAGTTTTTCACAATATAGAAAGACTTCAGCTTGCGGCAAAACTTATATCTGTGCTTGATGTTATATGCGCACTTTCATTTGTTGCATCAAACAACAACTATGTTAGACCAATAGTTGATGATTCTAACGTGATAGATATCAAAGACGGCAGACATCCCATTGTGGAAGTGTTTATGACAGACAGTCTTTTTGTACCGAACGATACTTATCTTGACACAGAAGAAAACCGTTTCGGCATTATTACAGGACCGAATATGGCAGGTAAGTCCACATTTATGAGACAGACTGCCATTATCAGCCTTATGGCTCAGATTGGTTCATTTGTACCTGCATCCTACTGCCGTGTGGGAGTAGTGGACAAGATATTTACAAGGGTCGGTGCATCAGATGATCTTGCAGCAGGACAGAGTACATTTATGGTGGAAATGAACGAAGTTGCAAATATATTAAAAAATGCTACTGCAAAAAGTCTCCTTATCCTTGATGAAATAGGAAGAGGTACATCCACATTTGACGGACTTTCCATTGCCTGGGCAGTAGTGGAATACTTAAGCGATACATCAAAAATTGGTGCAAAGACACTTTTTGCCACACATTATCACGAACTTACTGCCCTTGAAAACTCCATCCAAGGCGTAAAAAATTATTCAATCCTTGTGAAGAAAAAGGGCGATGATATAGCATTTTTAAGAAAAATTGTCAAAGGCGGTACTGATGACAGTTTCGGTATAGAAGTTGCCAAACTTGCAGGCGTGCCCGAAGAAGTAACAGACAGGGCAAAAGAAGTGCTCAAACGTATCGAAAACGGTGAAATAATCGGTGAGTACTCCGTAAGAGAAGAAAAAGAAGACGGAGAGAAACTTTGCGATGATATTGTGGATACTATCAAAAACTATGACGTATCTACTCTTACACCTATCGAAGCATTGAATGAAATATACAAACTACAGAAAAAGGTATGTGAATTATATGGGGAAAATTAATGTCCTTGACAAGTCCATATACAATATGATAGCCGCAGGCGAAGTGGTAGAAAGACCCGCCTCTGTGGTCAAAGAACTTATCGAAAACTCCATAGATGCACAAAGCACCCATATCACCGTTGAGATAAAAAACGGCGGTATGACATATATCCGTATAGCGGATAACGGCGTGGGTATGGACAGAGAAGACCTTAAAAAAGCCATCCTTCCTCATGCCACAAGCAAGATAAAAGATAAGGAAGACCTTGACAGAATTTATACATTGGGATTCAGAGGAGAGGCACTTGCAAGTATTTGTGCAGTAAGCCGTGTGGAAATATATTCCAAGCAGAAGGATGCCCCTATGGGCAATATGATAGCGGTTGAGGGCGGAGTTATAACAGAAGAAAATGAGGCAGGTTGTGCAGACGGCACTACAATCATTGTGAGAAATCTGTTTTTCAACACACCTGCAAGAATGAAATTTTTAAAGAAGGATTCCACAGAAGCAGCATATGTTACCGATGTGGTAAATAAGGCAGTTCTTGGTAATACATCTTTGTCATTTAAGTATATTCAGAACGGAAAGAGTGTACTTTCATCCACAGGGGATTCTGATATCAAAAATGCAATATATGCTGTATATGGAAGAGATTATATGAAACATCTTCTCGAGGTTTCATATGAGGATGAAAATGTCTCGGTATCAGGATGTATCGGTGATACATTCCTTTCCAAACCCAACAGAAGTTATCAGTCATTTTTTATAAATTCAAGAAGCATTGTATCAAAGGTTATGAGTGCTGCTATCGGTGAAGCATACAAGAATTCCCTTATGACAGGCAAATTTCCTTTCTGTGTGTTAAGTGTGAAGATCAATGCTCATCTTGTGGATGTAAATGTTCATCCTACCAAGATGGAAGTGAGATTTTCTGACGACAGAAAGATCTTTGATGCTGTTTATTGGGCTTGCAAGAACGCTTTGCAGAAAGAAAAATACATCCCCGAAATGACCGCACCCAAGAAGACTTTTCCCGTAAACTTCGATCCGAAGGAAATAGAACAGAAAAGGATCAGTTTTTTGAAGGATTCATTTGTGAAGGATGAATCATATTACAAAAAAGAAACATCTGATGCAAAGATTGAAAGAAAAGAGATAAAACCTGAAACAAAACCTCAGACAAATTCTGTTACCTCTTTAAAAAAAGACGATATCTTCGGATTTGTAAGGACAGACACAGGTTTTGTAAAAGTCAGCGAGCAAAACCCTCGACTGGTAAGTGAAGATTCCGACGGTATAGTGAAGAATCATACACAAAGTCCATTTTCCGAAAAGGAAATTTCGGTTAATCCTGATACTGTTATATCAGAACCAAAATCAGAAGATATCACCCCTGAGAAGACTATTACAACTGAGAAACCTTCCGGCACAGATGAAATGCAAAGTGCCAATGTGTGTGAAGATATTAAGGATTATAAGATAATCGGACAGATTTTTGACACATATATAATCCTTCAGAAGGGCGACGAGATGCACCTTATAGATCAGCATGCTGCACACGAAAGACTTTATTTCGAAGAATTCCTCAAAGATTACAAAGAGGGTACAGTTCAGAGTCAGTTACTTATGATGCCATATACCTTCGAATTTTCATCAGATGAATATTCGGGAATCAACGAAAATATTGAGTTTTTTAAACTGGCTGGATTTGATATAGAACCTTTTGGCATCAATACAGTAATAGTAAGACAGATTCCCGTAGATGCAGGCGATATTTCCATAAGGGATCTTATCCTTGAAATGGCGGACAAACTGAAAAAGAGTAAAAATCTTACCCCGTCCGAAAGGGAATACGATGCTCTTCATACCATGGCGTGCAAAAGAGCACTCAAAGGCAATCATGCTCTTACCTTTAAAGAAATGGAGCATCTTGTAGAAAGACTTAAGACACTTGATGCTATAAACACCTGTCCTCACGGCAGACCTATAGAAATAAAAATGACCAAATATCAACTTGAAAAACAGTTCAAAAGAATAGTTTAATCGGAGTGAAATATGCAAAATAAGATAAAAATCGCTTCAGTTTCAGGTCCTACAGGTGTGGGCAAAACAGAAACATCCCTGATAATTGCAAAACTTATGGATGCAGAAATAATTTCTGCAGATTCCATGCAGATTTATAAATATATGAATATCGGCACCGCAAAGCCTGATATGGAAGAAAGACAGGGGATAGTCCATCATCTTATGGATTTTTTGAGTCCCGATTGTGACTATAGTGTGGCTGATTTTAATTCTGATGCAAAAAGAGTGTGTGAATCCATTGTATCACGTGGTAAGTTTCCTCTTCTTGTAGGAGGAACGGGACTATATATCGATTCATTTCTTGACGGAGTGGAATTCGGCGAAGGAGAGAAGGATTTATCCTATAGAAAAGAACTTGAAGAGATTGCTGGTATAAAGGGCAATGAGTATGTTCACAATATGCTTTCTAAGGTAGATCCCGAAAGTGCGGATAGTATTCATCCCAATAATCTCAAAAGAGTGATACGTGCTCTTGAAATATACAAAACATCAGGAGTCACCAAATCAAAACTGGACAAACTGAACAAAATCAATGAATCTCCCTATGACTTTACAAAAATTCTTTTTGTAAGAGAAAGAGAAGAACTTTACAGAAGAATAGACATAAGGGTAGATATGATGCTTAAGTGTGGTCTGGTTGATGAAGTGAGATATCTTATGGAGAATTTCCGTCTCAGTTCAACTGCATCCCAGGCCATAGGCTATAAGGAAGTAATAAGTTACCTTAAAGATGAGATAACCTATGATGAAATGACAGAACTTATAAAAAGAGATACACGTCGCTATGCCAAAAGACAACTTACCTGGTTTTCAAGAAGTGAGGGAATCAATGTGGTTTCATTGGACTCAAAGACAACTCAGGCAGTGGCAGATGAGTGTATAAAGATTATTAACTCAGATTAAGTTTCAATAAGGAATGATTATATGCAGAAAAAGACAAAACTTATAATTGCAGTATCTGTTATACTGTTGGCTTTGCTTTTTGTCATACTTGGACTGGCGGGGAAAGTTGAAACAGAAACGGTGCTTAGCGGAACTATGGAGAATTCATCTTTCCACCCTGCAATTCTTATCAAAAATGAATATGTGATTACTCCTGAAACCGACGGGAATATAAGAACTCTTGTGAAAGAAGGAGAACTTGTATCCAGCGGAAAAAACATTGCCACAGTATATAAAAAAGATGTGGATGAGGATATCCAGAAGAATCTTTCTCAGGTAAGTGATAAGATAAATCAGATTATCGAAGCGGAAAATGGCGACGGTATGTTTACCAATGACCGTTTCAAAATAGACGTGCAGATTGCCGATAAGGTAAGAGAGATGACTTACTATCTCAACATAGGCGATACTGAGTCAGCATCAAAAATAAAGTCTCAGATCAACGCCATTTATGAGAAAAAAATCAATATTTCAGGCGGAACCGATACTGCATCAACACTTAACAGTCTTCTCAAAGAACAACGAGAATACGAAAGGAGACTGTCAGGGTCCAAGGAAGAAATTTATTCTCCCAGATCAGGATATTTCAGCGTAAATATTGATTCTTTTGAAGAAGTGCTTACGCTTAAAGGTGCAAATGATTTAAGTGTGAAAGAATTTGATTCTGTTGCAAAAAAAATCGAACAGAAAGAATCTCAGGCACAACAGGCACCCTCAAAGTGCAAAATCATAGATAACTTTGAGTGGAGTGTTGCTGTAAAAACAGACAAAAAAAGAGCCGATGATTTCAGTATCGGAGAAGAAGTGTTTATAAACTTCGAAGGCACAGAAAAAGAAAATTCCGCTACTGTAAGAAGTATTTCGGAAGAGGATAACGGAGAATGTGTAATCATTCTTGATACCACAGAGTACAATCCTGATGTTATCAATGTGAGATATATAAATGTGAATCTCATCAAGAACAGATACTCAGGACTCAAAGTATCAAATAAGGCAATCCGTGAAGTGAACGGCGAGACAGGAGTATATGTACTTGTAGATACAATAGTCCGCTTTAAGAAAGTGAAGGTTGTCTATAGTGATGATACTCACAGTATTGTAAGTGAAAACAATTCTCTGGACAATGCCCTTTTGCTTTATGATGAGGTCATACTTTCAGGCGACAATTTGTATGACGGAAAAAGTATCAGATAAAGAGTGATGAAAATGATTGACGTAAAAAACAATATACTAGGTATCAGACAGAGGATAAAAGCCGCCTGTGAAAAATCAGGAAGAAATGAAGAAGACATCCTTCTTCTCGGTGTCACAAAGACTATAGGCGAAGACCTTATCAGATGTGCTATAGAAGAAGGAGTAGTGGAACTTGGTGAAAACAGACCTCAGGAACTGAAAGAAAAGTATCCATTGTTTGATGGGGTCAAATGGCATCTTATAGGGCATCTTCAGACAAACAAAGTGAAATATATCATTGACAAAGCAGAACTTATTCATTCTGTATATACAGACAAACTTGCAGCAGAAATTGACCGACAGGCAAAAAAGATTGGTAAGATTCAGAAAATCCTTGTGGAAGTAAATATTTCAGGTGAGGAATCAAAAGGCGGTATTTCCCCTGATGAGATTGATGATTTTCTGAAAACTATGTCCAAATATCCGAATATTCGCGTATCAGGCTTTATGACTATGGCACCTCTTATGGCAGATGAAGTGGTTATAAGAGAAATTTTTCGGAAAATGCACAATATTTATGTTGACATATCGACAAAAAAATACGATAATGTTTATATGGAGTATTTGTCTATGGGAATGAGCAATGATTATGAAATCGCCATCGAAGAAGGGGCAAACATCATTCGCGTAGGAAGCAAAATGTTTAAAATATAAATTTATATAAGGGGAGAAAGAAAATGAACATTATTAACAAAGTAGGTAGTTTTTTTGGTCTTGTAAATGACGAAGTTGAAGAAACAGAAGAAATCGTTGAAACAAAACCTGAAACTGCTCCAAAGAAACCAAGAGTATTTCAGATGAACACATCATCACAGATGAAGGTTGTTATCCTTCAGCCTACTACATATTCTGAAGCTCAGGAAATCGTAGGTCATCTCAAAGAAAGAAAACCTGTTGTTGTAAATCTGGAAAAGGTTACAAGCGACATCGCATCAAAGATTATATATTTCTTATCAGGTGCAGTATGTGCTCTTGACGGAAGTATGCAGAAGGTTGCAGCAGGAATCATCCTTATTACACCTCAGAATGTAAGCATTTTGAGCGAATTCGGTGAAGCTCTTAAAACATCAGTAGCATATGAAGAATCAGATATCTGATGAACAAATCAGATATTATAAATAAGTCCAATGATACAGATGAGAAACTTATGCTCTCTCATATGTATGATTTGTGTGCGAAAAGTGACAGGATAAATCAACCTCAGTTTTCTGATTTTCTTACACCATATGAGTGTATAAGAGTAGAGGAGTGCTTTTCCAAAGAGGCTTTTGTGAGTTTTTATGGTGGGTATGATGATGCGGAAAGAAAGATTGCCGTATTCGGCGAGTTTGATCCTTTGTATCATAACTATCCCGTCGTAAAACTTAAGATTCATTCAAAGAACAAGGAAGTATCAGGCCACAGAGATTATCTCGGCTCTGTTCTATCTCTCGGGATAGACAGATCAAGGATAGGGGATATTGTTATTTTTGATGACTATGCCATAGTAATCTGTATGGAAGATATGGCAGATTATATAATATATAATCTGGACAAAGTCAATAATAACAGAGTAACCGTTGAGCCATACTATGAAGAACTTACTTTTGATGATAACAAAAGGTTCAGAGAAGAAGACTATACTGTTTCAAGTCTCAGACTTGACTGTGTGGTAAGTGCTTTTACCAGGAAATCACGTACTTTTGCCTGTGATTGTATCAGAGAAAAAAGAGTATTTTTAAATTACACTCAGGGAGATAATCCCTCTCAGAAAATTTCATCAGGTGATGTTATTTCTGTGAGAGGCATAGGCAAAGGAAAGATTTATACAGATAACACCCTTACAAAAAAGGGAAGGATACACATCAGGATAAAATATTATATATAAGGAGAATGTGCAATGCTTTTACCTCTTGATATTCAGAACAAAACTTTTTCAAAATCATTGTCAGGCTATGACAAATCAGAAGTAGATGCCTTTCTTGATCAGGTGCTTACAGATTATGAAACACTACACAAAGATAATTTCACCATGAAAGAAAAGATAAGTCATCTTGAAGAGAGTATTGATACATACAAAAATATGGAGCATACTATGCAGGAGGCACTTGTTGTTGCACAAAAAACTGCAGAAGATGTAAAACAGGCGGCACAGGAAAAGGCAGATATAATCGTTGACCGTGCTACTCAGAAATCCAGAGAAATCATTGACAATGCCAATGATGAACTAAACAAAATACGTCTTGAATACGAAAGAATCCAGAGAGAAATAGAAATGTTCAAGACACAGACAGTTGCATCACTCAGCGCAGTACTTAATCAACTTCAGAAAGAAGAAAATTAATTAATATTTACATATTACAGTAAGGAGAAACAAAATGGAAAATCAGATGGATTATTCAGCTACCCTGAATCTGCCGAAAACAGACTTTTCTATGAGAGCAAACCTCAGCGAAAAAGAGCCAAAAATGGTAGAAAAATGGGATAGTGAAAGATTGTATTTCAAACTTATGGAGAAGAATGAAGGCAAGCCTGATTTCATTCTTCACGACGGACCTCCGTTTGCAAACGGCGATATCCACTTGGGACATGCTTTAAATAAAATCTTAAAGGACATTATCGTAAGATTTAAGAATATGGACGGTTACCGTGCACCATTTATCCCTGGATGGGATACTCACGGTCTTCCTATTGAAGTTCAGGCTATCAAAAAACTTAAAATCAATCAGGATGATGTAAGCACTTTTGAATTCAGAAAGATCTGTCATGACTTCGCTATGAAATATATCGACAGCCAGAAAGAACAGTTCAAGCGTCTTGGTGTAATAGGAAACTTTGACGATCCTTATATCACACTTCTTCCTGAATTTGAATCACGTCAGATAGAAGTATTCGGCAAAATGGCAAACAGCGGTGTAATCTACAAAGGACTTAAGCCTGTTTACTGGTGTCCTGACTGTCAGACAGCATTGGCTGAAGCAGAAATCGAATATGCAGAAGACACAACAAATTCAATCTTTGTTAAGTTTAAGGTAAATGACGACAAGGGTGTATTCGAAGGATTTGACAAGGAGAAGATTTCCTTTGTTATCTGGACAACTACCACATGGACACTCCCCGGTAATGTGGCTATCTGTATAAATCCTGTATATACCTATGCATTGATTAAGGCTAATGATGAATATGTTGTAATTGCAAAGGACCTTATGGACGATTTCGAAAATAGATCAGGTATAGAAGATCTTGAAATCGTGAAGGAATTCTCAGGTGACGAACTTGAAAACATCACCTGTTTCCATCCGTTTATAGCAAGAGATTCTCTTGTTATCCTTGGCGACCATGTAACACTCGAAGCAGGTACAGGTTGTGTACACACCGCTCCGGGTCTTGGTGCAGAGGACTTTATGGCTTGTCAGAAATACGGTCTTCCAATCATCGTTCCCATTGATTCAAAGGGACATCTCAATGATGAAGCAGGAGAATTTTCAGGTCTCTTCTACGAAAAGGCAAATGCTGCTATCGTAGAGAAATTAAAAGAACTTAATGCACTTGTTGCAATAGAACCTATTGCCCATCAGTATCCACATTGCTGGAGATGTAAAAATCCTATCGTATTCAGAGCAACCGAACAGTGGTTTGCATCTGTAGATAAATTCAAAGCAGATGCTGTGAAGGCTATTGAAGGTGTAGAATGGCTTCCTAAGTGGGGCGAAGAAAGAATCTCAAATATGGTCAAAGACAGATCTGACTGGTGTATCTCCCGTCAGAGAAAATGGGGTGTTCCAATTCCTATTTTCTACTGTGCTGATTGTGGCAAGGAATACTTCAATGAAGAGACAATGAAGATTGTTTCTGAGTTGTTTAAAGAAAAAGGCTCAAACATCTGGTACGCAACCGAAGCAGATGATATCCTTCCAAAGGGTACAAAATGTCCTCATTGCGGATGTGAACACTTCACAAAAGAAGAAGACATCATGGATGTATGGTTTGACTCAGGTTCCAGCCATTATGCAGTTCTTACAGGCGAAAACTTCGAAAAGAGATGGCCTGCAGACCTTTATCTTGAAGGTAATGACCAGTACAGAGGATGGTTCCAGTCATCACTTCTCACATCTGTTGCTATGGGACTTGGATCACCTTATAAGACAGTTATCACTCACGGTATGGTTGTTGACGGCAACGGCAAGAAGATGAGTAAGTCACTTGGCAACGGTATCGATCCATTGGATGTTGCTAAGCAGTTTGGTGTGGATATCTTAAGACTCTGGGTTGTATCTGCAGACTATAAGACAGATGTAAGAATCAGTAATGATATCCTGAAACAACATGCAGAAAGTTACAGAAAAATAAGAAATACTGCACGTTATATCCTTGGTAATACAAGCGATTTTGATCCTGATACAAATGCAGTTAAATATGAAGATATGATGGAAATTGATAAGTGGGCACTTATGAGAGTGAATGAGCTTACCAAGAAGGTTCTTGAAGGCTACAGAAACTACGAATTCCACACACTTCATCATGCAATCCACAATTTCTGTGTAATCGATATGAGTAACTTCTATCTTGATATTATCAAGGACAGACTCTACACAGAAAAGGCAGACAGCCTTGCAAGAAGAAGTGCACAGACAGCAATGCATACAATTCTTGATTACCTTGTAAGACTCCTTGCTCCTGTACTTTGCTTTACAACAGAGGAAATCTGGAATGCAATGCCAAAGAGCAAGTCTATGGATGCAGAAAGCCCTCTCTTTGCAGGTATGCCTGAAGTATCTGAGAAACTTTATGACAAAGATCTTGACGAAAAGTTCGAGAAATTTATAAATATCAAAAATGACGTTGCAAAGGCTCTTGAAATGGCAAGAGCAGATAAGACAATCGGTCATTCTCTCAATGCAAAAGTAAGTCTTTATGCAGAAGGAAAACTTTATGAATTCTTAAAGGCAAATCAGGAAGACCTTATGACAATCTTTATCGTATCTGATACAGAAGTTTGCGAAGGTAAGAATGAAGATGCTTATAAAGGCGAAAACACAGATGGTCTTTATGTATCTGTATCACAGGCAGAAGGCGAAAAGTGTGAAAGATGCTGGATGTACTCAAAGACAGTAGGAGAAGATAAGGATCATCCTACACTTTGTGCAAGATGTGCAGCAGTTGTTAAATAATAATGTATATACAAAAAAGAACTTTGAGAAATCAAAGTTCTTTTTTCGTTTCTGCCTTTTAAAATTACTGTTTTTGTTACACTTGGGGACGGGGCAGTCTTTGTAACATTATTTGTTATTTACATTTAGTGAAGTTAATCTGACTTATTACAATACCTGCAAATATCAGAGAAGACATAGGGACGGTTCTCCTGTCTTGACAAAGAAGATGGTATATGATATATTTGCGTTGAGGTGGTAATATATGCCAAGAGCACCAAGACGAAAAAGTGAAAGTGGAATATATCATATAATGCTGAGAGGAATTAATCAACAGATCATATTTGAGGATGACGAGGATTACTTTAAGTTCATAGAGACGTTAGAAAAATATAAGGCAATAAGCGGATACAAGGTATTCGCTTATTGCCTTATGTCTAATCATATACATATATTGCTTAAGGTAGAAAGAGAAGATTTAAAAGACACGGGGACGGTTCTCATGTCTTGATTGAAGACCTTGATAAGAACTGAAGATTTGCGAATCGATCCTATGACAAAAGGCAGAAACGAAAGTAATCGTTTCTGCCTTTTAAAATTACTGTTTTTAAGAGTATGCC